>CATYDM010000030.1 GCA_958405195.1 uncultured Collinsella sp. | reverse complement strand
CCCTTAAAACGTGGGGTTTAATTCGGCAGTTTTAACGCGTTTCAACCCCCAAAAATGACCCTATTTCACCGCAACTTAGAGAGGACGGCCTCGGTCGGTACTGCCGTATCAGCCGAGGCCGCTGCATCGCTAGCGCTGTACGTAGGCGCGGACGAGCTCGAAGGTGTTGCGCACGCCGTCCATGTGGCTGCGCTCGTAGTTGTGGCTCGCGTAAACGCCGGGGCCGATCAGGCCGTGACGGATGTCGTAGCCGGCCGAGAGCGTGGCCTCAACGTCCGAGCCGTAGTGCGGATACACATCGATGGCGTAATCGAGCTCCAGCTCGCGCGCGATGTTGGACAGCGTGGTCACCAGGTCGTAGTTGTACGGACCACCCGAATCCTTGGCGCAAATCGACACCATGCGCTCGGTGCAGCCCAGGTCGTCGCCCACGCAGCCCATGTCCACGCTGATCATCTCGCGCGTGTCGGCCGGCACAAAGGCACCGCCATGGCCGACCTCCTCGTACACGGTAAAGAGCAGCGAAACCTTACGCGAAAGCGTCACCTCGCCAGCGGCGACGGCACGCGCCAAGCCCAGCAAAATGGCGGCCGAAAGCTTGTCGTCCAGGAAGCGGCTCTTAATGTAGCCACTCTCCGTCACCGTCGTGCGAGGGTCCATAGCGATGATGTCGCCAGTCTGAATACCCAGCTCGAGCACATCGTCCTTGCTGTCGACGTTCTCGTCGAGCAGGATCTCCATGTTCTTCTCGATAGTCTTGACCGGCTCATCGGCCACATGCGCCGAAGGCTCGGTATTGAGGACCACACCCGTGTACACATTGCCGTCGCGCGTGTAGACGGTGCAGTTCTCGCCATCGGCCGTAGACCACTGATGCCCGCCGATCGTCGTGGGGCGCAGACGACCATTGTCCTTGATAGAGCGCACCATAGCGCCCAGGGTATCGACATGGCTCGCCAACACGAGCGGCTCACCCTCACCACCAAGCTCAACGAGCACGTTACCCTTATTGGAACGCTCAGGCCCAAACCCCATATCGCGCAGGGTCTCCATCAGATAATCAGTCGCCGCGCGGGTATAGCCCGTCGGCGAAGCAATAGAAGTCAGCGCCTTCAGCTGGTCAGTAATATAGGAGAGCGTAGAATCCATCTTGGACACCAAAGTCACCCTTTCATATCGAATTAAACCTACAGCAACAATACCACCGCGAACCATCTTTTTACTTAGCGAGATAACCCATTGAGCTCCTCAGAACTGCGCCCGCCACGATAACGAGCCGGCGGGCCCCTGCCCGTTAGCCCCACAATCTTCCCGCAGGACGGAGGAAGCCCCCGCCGCACGAAGTGCGCAGCGGGGGCTTCCGACATGTCCGAGGACGATTGTGGGGCTAACGGGCAGGGGCCCGCCGAACCAAATTAGGCAGCCGGGCAGATCTTCTTGAAGAGCTCGATGACGTCATCGAGCGTCGCCTCGCGCGGGTTACCCGGGAAGCAGGCGTCGGCCATGGCGTCCTTGGCCAGGACCTCGATCTCGTCGGCCTTCATGGCCTCGCAGACGTGCGGGATGTTCACGTCGGCGGAAAGCTGCTTGACGGCGGCGATAGCGGCGTCGGCGGCCTCGTCGGTGCTCATGCCCGTGGTGTCAACGCCCATGGCAACGGCGACCTTGGCCAGGCGCTCGGCGCAAACCGGCTTGTTGAATTCCATGGCAATCGGCAGCAGCATGGCGCAAGCGACGCCGTGCGGGGTGTCGTAGTGAGCAGACAGGGTGTGAGCCATTGCGTGGTCGATGCCCAGGCCAACGTTGGAGAAGCCCATGCCGGCAACATACTGGCCAAGGGCCATGCCCTCGCGGCCGGAGCCGGGCTGGCCGGACTTGGCCTCGGCGACGGAGTCACGCAGGTTCTCGCTGATCAGCTTAATAGCCTCAAAGTGGAACATGTCAGAGAGCTCCCAAGCACCCTTGGTGGTGTAGCCCTCGATGGCGTGGGTCAGAGCGTCCATACCAGTGGAAGCGGTCAGGCCGGCGGGCATGGAAGCCATCATGTCAGGATCGACGACGGCGACCTCGGGGGCGTCGTTGGTGTCGACGCACACGAACTTGCGGACCTTCTCGGGGTCGGTGATGACGTAGTTGATGGTCACCTCGGCGGCGGTACCGGCGGTCGTCGGCACGGCGATGGTGAACACGGCGTGGTTCTTAGTGGGAGCAACGCCCTCGAGGCTGCGGACATCAGCGAACTCGGGATTGTTGATGATGATGCCGATGGCCTTAGCGGTGTCCATGGAGGAGCCACCACCGATGGTCACGATAGCGTCAGCCTCGGCGGCCTTGAAGGCCTCGACGCCGTCCTTGACGTTCTGGATAGTGGGGTTGGGCTTGATCTCGGAGTAGAGGCTCCAAGCGATGCCGGCGGCGTCGAGCTCGTCGGTCACCTTAGCGGTAACGCCAAACTTGACCAGATCGGGGTCGGAGCAGACGAAGATCTTCTTGTAGCCGCGACGCTGGAGCTCGCCGGGGATCTCCTTGATGGCGCCGGAACCATGATAAGAGATGGTATTGAGAACGAAACGATTAGCCATTGATAGCCTCCTATCGTGCGCGGAGCACCCGTTACGCCCCGCACTATAAGTCCCATCCTAACGCTTTTGAAACAAAAAACACGTGAGAACGTCAAAAGTGTTAAAGCGTTTCAACAACTGGTATCGTCACCACCAGACCACTAAACAAAAAGGGGCGGCCGAGATGGCCGTCCCCTCCCCATTATCGATCTATCTGACAAGGGGACTGCCCCCTTGCCACATCCTGCCGCTATTTTTGGCAGGCGTCTTTCCAATCTTCGCAGGCGCGCTTCCAGCGAGAGCGCAAGTCACGCTCGCGGTCGATAAACATGATGGCAAACGCGATAAACAACAGCACGCTCGCCACCGCAATGGAGTGCAGCCCCATGCGCTCAATACACCAGTTGCCCAGCACGGCGCCAAACACAAAGGTAAAGATCACGCCAAAGTACAGCACGCCGTTTTCCAAAAAGCCGCGCTTGTGGGTGATGATGTAGTCGTCCACGTTTTGCAGCGCATTGCGCAGGTTACCGATGCACATGGTCGTGGCGATGCCGTGACCATGTATCTTGCGGAAGCTCTCGACCTGCATGCCGCAGGCAAACGAAGTGAGGCAGTTGGCGAGCAGGTTGAAATTGCCGCCGGGGATAAAGCTCACGCCCAGCAAGATAACGGCTTCAAAGAACACCGTCACTTGGCGCCAGTGAATCACGCTGCCAAACCGCTCGTGTACCAGGTCGGCAAGCATAATGCCCACGGCAAACGACACCACGGGGAAGAAATAGCGTCCCGCAAGTGCCCAGTTGCCCTCCGAGATGCTCACGCCCACGAGCAGGATGTTGCCTGTCTGCGCGTTGGCGAAAACATGATCGCGCCCAATGTACGAATAGACGTCCATAAAGCCACCGGCGAGCGCCAAGATAATGCCCAGCTCGATGGACTCTGATATCTGTTTGGCACGCTGCATCGTCGTGCATCCTCCTTGTTGACGACCCTCTCGTGCGTTGGCGGAAACATAACCGCTGTTCATACTGTAACCCATTGACAACATGGCGTGCGCGCGAGACGGGTTCTCCAACGCGCAGATACACAGTCTGGAAACAAACGACTGGCTCAGCGACGCTCTCACTCACCAGCTCATGTACTCCACCAGTCTTTTTAGCGCCGTCCCAAAAAGACTGGTTACAATTACGTGCAGCATACAGACACCGGGAGGGATCGTGGCAAAAAAGCCTCAGCACGCTCAGAACAGCCAACGCGAACAGCAGGGCAAACAGGGCCAGCAGCAAAAGCGCGGCGGCAAGGCGCAGGCCACGGTCGCCCGCGCCAAGCATTCCCAAGCGACGCCTGCCCGCCCCTGGCGCCCGGGCCGCGATAAGTTCCTCCCCGTCAGCCGCGCCGATATGGACGCGCGCGGTTGGGACCAGTGTGACTTCATCTACATCTGCGGCGACGCCTACGTGGACCACCCCAGCTTTGGTATGGCCATCATCAGCCGCGTACTCGACGCGCACGGCTACAAAGTGGGCATCATCTGCCAACCCGACTGGACCGATCCCGCCAGCATCAGCGTGCTCGGTGAGCCGCGCCTGGGCTTTTTGGTCAGTGCCGGCAACATGGACTCCATGGTCAACCACTATTCGGTGACCAAGCACCGCCGCCACACCGACGCCTATACCCCCGGCGGCGAGGAAGGTCACCGCCCCAACCGTGCCGTCACGGTCTACGGCAATCTCATCCGTCAGACGTTCAAGGACGCCCCCATCATTATCGGCGGCATCGAGGCAAGCCTGCGCCGCCTGGCCCACTACGACTACTGGCAGGATAAGCTCAAGCGCTCGGTGCTGCTCGACTCGGGCGCCGACATCCTCATCTACGGCATGGGCGAGCACGCGATTGTCGAGATCGCCGACGCGCTCGACGCGGGGCTGCCCGTCGATCAGATCACCTATATCAACGGCACCGTCTACCGCACCAGCTCGCTCGACGAGGTCTACGACTACGACTTGCTGCCCGGCTGGGACGACCTTGCCGCCGACAAGCTCAATTACGCGCGCAGCTTTAACGTACAGCAGCAGAACATGGACCCCATCACCGGGCATCGTCTGGTAGAGCCCTACCCCAACAGCGTCTATGTGGTGCAGAACCCACCGTCGGCCACGCTCACCACCGACGAGATGGACGAGGTGGCCGAACTCCCCTACGCACGCGATTGGCATCCCGATTACGACGCGGCGGGCGGCGTGCCGGCCTTTGCCGAGATCAAGTTTTCCATTAGCTCCAACCGCGGCTGTTTTGGTGAGTGCTCGTTTTGCGCGCTGACCTTCCACCAGGGCCGCGTGCTGCAGATGCGCAGCCACGACTCGATCATGCGCGAGGCCGAGCTGCTCACACACGACCCCGAGTTCAAGGGCTACATCAACGACGTGGGCGGACCGACGGCCAACTTTAGCCGCCCGGCCTGCGACAAGCAGCTCAAACACGGCGTGTGCAAGAACAAGCGCTGCCTATGGCCGAGCGTGTGCAAGAACATGGTGGTCGACGAGAGCGGCTACACGCAGCTGCTGCGCGACCTGCGCCAGCTGCCGGGCGTCAAGAAGGTCTTCGTGCGCAGCGGCATCCGTTTTGACTACACCATGGCCGATGCCTCGGACGAGTTTTTGCGCGAGCTGTTGGAACATCACGTCTCGGGCCAGCTGCGCGTAGCGCCCGAGCACGTGAGCGACGCGGTGCTGTCCGTGATGGGCAAGCCGAGCCGCTCCGTCTACGACGCGTTCTGCCGTAAATTTGAACGTTTGAACCGCGAGTACGGACTCAAGCAGTACGTGGTGCCATATCTGATCTCGAGCCATCCCGGCTCGACGATGAAGGAAGCCGTGGACCTTGCCGAGGCCGTGCGCGACATGGGCTACATGCCCGAGCAGGTGCAGGACTTCTACCCCACGCCGTCCACCATGTCGACCTGCATGTACTACACCGGCGTGGACCCGCGCACCATGGAGCCGATCTACGTGGCGCGCGACCCGCACGAGAAGGCCATGCAACGCGCGCTCATCCAGTATCGCAAGCCCGAGAACTACAAGCTGGTACGTGAGGCGCTGGAGAAGGCCGGCCGCCGCGATCTGATCGGCTACACCAAGCATTGCCTGATCCGTCCCGTGCCGCCGCGACCGGGCGAGACGTCTGCTGGCGGCGGACATGGCGCCGGCAATAAGGGCGGCAAGGCCCACGGTGGCGCTGGCGGCGCCGGCAAGGGGCCTAAGGGCAGCAAGGGTCACGGCAGCATGTCGCGCGCGCAGAACACTGCCGGCCGCAACCGCGCGGCCCAGGGACGGCAGGGCGCCAACGGAGGCGGCAGGCGCAACTAAGGCAGCGGTGCCGTCGCTATGTCCGTCTCGCATGCGTGGCGCAGTGAGCGCATCGCCTCCACGAGGATGATGCCGGCGATGGCAACCGTGACCGCCACGTCGAGCGGCGTGTTCACAAACCAGAGCATCGTCATGAGATACGACCCGGCATTAAAGGCAAAGTGCAGCAGAATCGTGTAGCGGAGCTTTCCGGTGGTCACGAGTACCCAGCCAAAGATGAGGCCGGCGGCACCCGCATAGCAGCCCTGTACCCAATTCATGTGCATAAAGCCGAAGATTGCCGCCTGCAGCACAATCGCCGCGGCGATACCCCAGGTACTCGGGGCCGCCCAGGGCACCATGGCGCCGTCTTGCGGTCGCACGAGACGTCGGCGCTTCCAAAGTGGGCGACACTGCGGGTTAAACGCTCGGAGCGAAAACTCAAAAATGATGCCGCGCACCAGCAGCTCCTCGCAAAACGGAGCGCCGAGCACCGTAGTCAGGACGGCGAGATAGCTGGTGTCGCCCATGCCTGTTTCCTCGACAAGTTCACTGTAATCGACCGCGACCTCGGGCAACAATGACAGTACGGCGTCGGTCACGTAGCCAACGACCACCTGCAGTGCCAAGCCGATCACGATAACGCAGGCAATGCGCTTCCACGCGCTACGCACTCCCCCGCCAAGCGGACGCTCACCTTGCCAGCGCGCGATAAACGACCGCGGCCACAGATAGCGCCACCACAGCAGCGCCATCAAAAACGACGTCGTCTGAGCGGCAGCCTGGAACCATTGGATATCGAGGTTGTCGATCGGATAGCCCGTCAGCGCCGATACGGCATCGAGAACTGAAAACAGAACCACGCTCAGGGCTATATCGGCAGCGACAACGCCAAAACACGCAAGCGCCCACGCCATCGCATTGAGCATGCCAACCTCCTCAAAACCCGGCACTTAGGGACGTTCCTTAACTGCCGGCAGAAAAGGAACGTCCCCAAGTGCCGGCAGTTTGGGACAGTCATTGTTGATGAGAATCGGGCGCAGCGCCAAAAGCCCCGCTCGGCGAGATGTCGAACGGGAAGGTGCCGCAGCGATTGAAGGCGGCGATGAACATGCGGATGGCGTTGGACGGCGTGGTGCCCACGAGCTGGGTTGCCGCCGCGAAGGCCGCCTTTTCCTCGGGCAAGACCTTCGCGACAACCGGGGTCATGTGTTCTGCCATGGCGCTTCCTTTTTGAAACGACGGTGGTGCGGATGGATGCGGGCCACGCGGCTGGGCGACGGGCTGTGAAGGCAACCCGATTGGCCCGCATCTGGAGTTTGTTCTACGGCATTGGTATTACTTGGTATTCCTAAGTATCACCCCGCAGATAGAATACCACGCCCGACCCCATGGGGACGGGGGAAAACGAATCATTTTGTTGCTGAGTAAGTATTTAGAGCGTGATGATGTCCGAGATATTGAGGGCCCGAGCATCGACGGCATCGTGCGTGGCAAGCAACAGCATGCGGCCGTCGAGCAAGTCGAGCACGACCTCGGCGCATGCGTCGCGCGCAGCGGTATCTAGACCGGTAAAGGGCTCGTCCAGAATCACCGCGTCGCCCGGACACAGCAGGGCTCGGGCAATCTCGACGCGACGGCGCTGCCCGCCCGAGAGCTCGGCCACGCGGGCATGCACATCGATCCCCGGCACCAGCAGGCGCAACAGGGCCGCGGCACTCGAGGCGTCCACGCGCGCGTCGGCACACACCAGCACGTTATCCAAAGCAGAGGCGTCCTCAACCAGGCGCGTATCCTGAAACACCATGGAGCACGGTGCGCATTCCCCCGCTGTCAACGAAAGCAGCGTCGACTTGCCCACGCCTGAAGCGCCCATCACGCAGATACGCCCGCCCGCGGGCACGTTGAGCACCAGACCATCCAGCGCCGGAGCCCAGGGTGCCCGGTCGCCCACGGCGAGCGCAAGCTCCGCCGCAGCCCCGCCACCAGCAGAGCCGCCCGCACGCCCACGCAGTCCATGCCCATGTGCCCGCACGGCCGCGCGCCACGCCACGGGTCCCGAAACCCGCAGCAGCCACACCAGCACGCGCTCACACGCCCACGAGGCGGCAACGACCAACACGGTCCACGCCAGCAGATCAGCCGTCTCGATGAGCAGCTTCGCCTGATAGATGCGTTCGCCCACGGTGCCCGTCGCCATGCCGATGAGCTCCGCCGCCACGCCGGCCTTCCAGCTCATGCCGATCACAGCGCGGGCGCACGAAAGCACAAACGGCAGGACTTCGCGCCAGGTGTGGGCACAAAACAGACGCCAACCCCGCACGCCATGCAGACGAAACATCTGCTCCAGCGGCTTATCCACTTGCGCCAAGCCCTCGACCAGCGAAAAATACACGCCCGGCAGTGCCATCAAAAAGACCGCCGCGACGCTCACACGCGCCGACCCCAACCAAATGAGCAGCAGGACCACCACGCAGGCAACCGGTGTCGCCTTAACAAACGAAAGCGCCGGCGCCACCAAGCGGGCAAACGTCAGCGACCGCACCGAGACTCCCGCCATCACGCCGCCGCACACCGCGGCAAGCGCCAGCCCGCCCAAGATCCGTGCGCCTGAACCCACCAGAATCGCCCACGTCCCGGCATCACATGCCAGCCGCAGCAACGCCACCACGACAGCGACCGGCCCCGGCAAAATCAATGGTTGCGCCACGAGACCCGCCACCAGCACCCACACGGCAAGCCAAAAGGCGGCAACGGCACCTGCTGCCGCCACCGCCTTCACACGCACTGTCATTTGTCGAGCAAACACACGCACGGGCTACTCCATGTAGTAGAAATCATCGGCCGGGAGCTTGCCGCCCACGGCGCTCGCGTCCGCATCAGCCAGCACCTGCAGATACCCGTCGAGCGCCGCCTTCATATCCTTCCCCGTCTGGCACACGAGCATGCACCCGGGAATCGCCTTTTCGGCAATCGCGGCGTTATCGACGATGCCCGCATCGACCACGGCCTGAGCCCAGTCTGCCGGCGCCGCGTTCACGGCCTCAACGCTCGCCGCATGGCAGCTCAAGAATTCCGCCACGGCCTCGGGATGTTCCTTGGCAAAGGCCCGGCGCACCACGGTCACGCCCGTCAGCAAACGGGAGCCCGTGTCACCCGCCAGCTCATCCCACACATCGGTCAGACTTACCGCCGCCGACAGCTTGCCTTCGCTCTTGGCGATGGCCGCCGTCTTGAACGGCTCCGGCAGCACGCCCACGGCGGACGGGTCGACGAGCAACGCCGACAGCACCTCGGTGGGCTCGCTCTTAAACTCAAGCGCCACCTGGCCGGTCAGGCCCGCGCGCTCCAGCAAGTAGTTCATGACGTACTCCGGCGTGGTGCCCTTGCCCGTCATATAGACGGTATGGCCCGCCAGATCGCCAAACGAGGCCACATTCGCGTCGCCCGTCACAACGTTCAGCACGCCCAGCGTGTTGATGTCGATGACCTGCACCGCGCCCTCGGTCTTGTTGTAGAGCACGCTCGCCACGTTGGCGGGCACCAGGGCGATATCGATATCGCCCTGAATGACCTAGGGCACAATCTTGTCGGCGGCAGTGTTGATCGCAAAGTCGAACTTATTGTCCGTCTCGCCATCGGCAGCCTGGTCCATAAACTGCACCAGGCCAATCGAGGTCGGCCCCTTGAGCGAGGCGACGTGCACCTCGACGGGCTCCGCGGCGGTCGCCGCACCACCGGCAGCCGAGCCCGCGGCAGACCCGGCACCGGCAGCCCCGCCGCCACAGCCCGCGAGCGCAAGCGACAGGGCGCCCGCGGCGAGCGCCGAGGCAAACCCCCGGCGCGACATCTCAAAATCAAACGCGCGCATCGCTAGCACGTCCCCTCGTTAGGCATCGACCAGGCATGATGGTCGGTATGCAGCAACTCCTCGGCCAGCGGCGAGAGCGGCGCGCCCAAAAACTCGCGATAGCACGCCTGGACATCGGGATTCTCGTGCGAGAAGCGAATCTCGGCGTTCGCATCGAGGCCCCAGAGCACCTGACCGCGCTCGGCTGCCAGCTCGCAGCCGTCGTGGATGGGCTGACCGCCGCCACCGACGCAGCCGCCCGGGCATGCCATGACCTCGACGAAGTCATAGCTCACACGGCCGTCGCGAATCGCGTCGAGCAGGCGGGCGGCGTTGCCCAGCCCGTGCGCCACGGCAACACGCACCTTAGTGCCATCGATATCGGCGACGGCTTCCTTCCAGCCGTCGAGTCCGCGCACGTCAGTAAAGAAATCGGCATCTGGGTTCTTGCCCGTCACCAGGTAATATGCCGAGCGCACGGCGGCCTCCATCACGCCGCCCGTGGCACCAAAGATCACACCCGCGCCCGTGCCAAAGCCCAGCGGCGTATCGAGCGGCTCCTCGATCAGCGTGTCGACGCTCACGTGGCTCGCGCGGATCATGCGCACCATCTCGCGCACCGTCAGCGCAACATCTACGTCGGGCGCGCCGTCCTCGCCCACCATGCTCGGCAGCGCACACTCGGCCTTCTTGGCCGTACACGGCATAACGGACACCACGAACAGGCGCTCGGGCTCAACGCCCAGCACCTTGGCGTAGTAGGTCTTGGCGATGGCACCGAACATCTGCTGCGGCGACTTGGACGTGGACAGGCTGTCAACAAACTCCGGATAGCGCGCCTTCACAAAGCGCACCCAGCCCGGGCAGCAGCTCGTAAACATGGGCCAGCCGCGGCTGTCGCCCTCACCCTTAGCGGCGGCGCCCAGGCGCTCGAGCAGCTCGGAGCCCTCCTCCATAATGGTGAGGTCGGCCGAGAAATCGGTATCGAACACGTACTCAAAGCCCACACGGCGCAGCGCGCAAGCCAGACGCTCGACGGTTGCCTCCTCGCGCGGAATGCCGAGCTCCTCGCCCCAAGCACTACGCACGGCCGGCGCGATCTGCACCAGCACGATCTTGTCGGGATTAGCGAGCGCGTCAAACACGGTCTCGGTGTCGTCGCGCTCGCGCAGCGCGCCTGTCGGGCAATGCGTGATGCACTGGCCGCACGCGACACAATCGGTCTTGCCAATCGGCACGCGCCCGCGGGTGCCCACGGCGGTATGCGTGGCGCGGTTGGTCAGGTCCCAAATCCCTAGGCCCTGTACGCTCTCGCACACCTTGATGCAGCGCATGCATTTAATGCACTTGTCGTTTTCGCGGATGATGGGGAAATCGAAATCCCAGCCCTCGCCCGCCAAATGCCTTTGATACGGCAGATAGAAAATGCCCAGGTCGTTGGCAATGGTCTGCAGGTTGCAGTTACCGCTGCGCACACAGCTCGTGCAGCGTGAATCGTGCTGCGAAAGCAGCAGCTGCACGTTGGTGCGGCGCGCCTCGCGGGCCTTGGGGCTGTTGGTGTGGACCACCATACCATCGAGCACGTAGTTGTTGCAGGCGGCAACCAGCTGGTCGCAGCCCTCAACCTCGACCACGCACACGCGGCAGCCGCCGATCTCGTTCAGATCGCGCAGGTAGCACAGGGTGGGAATCTGGATGCCGACGGACTTGGCCGCGTCCAGGATCGTGGTGTGCTCGGGTACCACGACCTCGCAATTATCGATAGTGAGCTTGACCATTTTGAGTGCTCCGCTTTCGGTGTTATCGCTGACAGTGGGGTTGTTGAGCTCTACCATTCCAGGTTCCTCCCTCCGCGGAACGCGCCAAAGCCAAAGTGGTCGCAACGCAGGCAGCGACTCGCCTCTTGGCGTGCCTCCTCCTCGGTAAGGCCCTGTTCGACCAGATTCCAATCGTGAATGCGCTCGCCGGCCTCGCGCTCGCCCAGCTCGCAGCGGCCGCACTCATGCTTGCCCTTAAACTGGACGGTCGGCAGCTCCACGTCGAGCTTGATCTTGTGGTCAAAGCCCAGGTAGCGGTCGATGTTTGCCGAAGCCACGCGGCCGGCGTTGATGGCACGGATGACGGTGGCGGGGCCGGTCTGGCAGTCGCCGCCGCTAAAGAGGCCATCGAAGTTGGGCACGGCGCCGTCCGAATCGGTGACGACGCGACCCCACTTGCAGGCGATGCCCATGTCCTCAAACGGCTTGGAATCGATATCCTGGCCAATGGCAACAAACACGCGCTCGCAGGGGATGACGCGCTCGGGCGTGGCAGCGGCACGCGGAGCCGGACGACCGCGACGGGGCTCGCCGATAATCTGCGGTTGCACGCGCAAGCCGTTCACGCGACCGTCCTCGCCCGTCTCGATGGCGAGCGGGGCCGTCAACTCCAGTACCTCGCAGCCCTCGGCCTGGGCACCGGCGATCTCGGCGTCCTGGGCCGTCATATCGCAGATGCGACGGCGGTAGACGATGCTCACCTTTTCGGCACCGCAGCGCACAGCAGAGCGCGCCACGTCCATGGCCACGTTGCCGCCGCCAATGACGCACACGCGCTGGCCGCTCAGGTCGGGCAGTTCGTCATCGCCGATGGCGCGCAGCATCTTGACGGCCGATTCCACGCCGGGCGCCTCTTCACCCGGAAGGCCGAGCTTCTTGTCACTGTGGGCACCGATGGCCAGGTAGACGGCATCGAACTCGTCGCGCAGACGGGCGAGCTCCTCGCCGTTGACGGAGTGGTCGAGCTCAACGTCGATTCCGGCGCTCAAGATCCAGTCGATCTCGGCCTGCAGGCGCTCGCGCGGCAGACGATAGCTGGGGATGCCGTAGCGCAGCATGCCGCCCAAGTGATGGCGCTGCTCAAAAATGGTCACCTTGTGACCCATCACGGCCAGGTAGTAGGCACAGGAAAGGCCGGCCGGGCCGCCGCCTATCACGGCGACGCGCTTACCGGTGTTGTCCGCCACATGCGGCTTGTGGTCGTTGAGGTCACTGTGCTCAACGGCAAAACGCTTGAGGGCGAGGATATTCATGGGATCGTCGACCATGCCACGGCGGCAATGCATCTCGCAGGGATGCTCGCACACCAGGCCACAGACGAGCGGTAGCGGGTTGTTCTTGCGGATGACCTTGACGGCGTCGGCATAACGGCCTGCCTCGACGAGCGAGATGTAACCAGGAATGTCGACGTGCGCCGGGCAGCCCGAGACACACGGGACGCGAGCCTCGCGGTCAAAGCCGCAGGAGTGCTCGCGGATGTGGTGCTCAAAATCGTCGCGAAAGCCACGAATAGCCGTGAGTGCCATGGCGCCGGCCTCGTAACCGATGGCGCAGTCACTCGAAAGGTAGATGGTGCGGGCCGTACGCTCGATCAGATTGAGCGTAGACTCATCGGCACGCCCTTCGAGCACATCGGCGAGCAGGTCGCTTAGCGCGCTCAGGCCCACACGGCAGGGAGTGCACTTGCCGCAGCTCTGGGTGGAGCACAGGTTGACGAGCGCCGCCGTAAACTCGACGGGACACGGGGCGAGCGAACTCACCGCCAGACGACGTCCGAGCGCATCGTGCAGGTCGTCCATGACGGCCTGAGCGTGGCTGCGTTCCATTACATGCAGTCGAGCCATAAGATCCCCTCTCACATGGCAGCCCGGAGGCGAGGCCGGGCGAAATTGCTACACGCACAACACTGACCTAAAAAGTTGTTAGGTCTCCACGCAGTTCGGCAGGCGGCATGAAATGTCACCCTCAGCGGTGAAATAGAACATTACCGCAGATAAATGCCATATTTGGTAAAACGCGTTACCAAACGACAATGCCCCGCCCACGCAATCACGTGGACGGGGCATTGCTCTAGGTATGCGGTCAGCGACCCTGTTGCTTTTACTTAAGCTCGGGCCAGTAACCCTTGTTAGCCTCGATCATGTCGTCGAGAACTTCCTTGGCGACCTTCATCGACGGCACGGTCTTGTTCAGCGTGAAGGCCTTGAGCGCCTTCTCGTACGAACCCTCGATCGTAGCCTCGACCACGAGCTTCTCGGAGTTCAGCTGCTGCATCATAAGGCCCTGCTGGAACAGAGGAATGTTGTCGCGGCTGATGACCTCGGGGCCGTTCTTGCCAATGTAGGCAGGCAGCTCGACCATAGCGTCGTAGGGCATGTTGGGGATAGCGCCCTTGTTCTCGCAAATGACCAGGAAGCGCTGCTTGGTGTCGTTCTTCAGAGCGATAGCCAGGTCGGCAATCCAGTCGCCGTGGCTGCCCGCATAGAACGTGCTCTCGTCGATCTCGCCCGTCTTCTCGTAGTGGTCGATGCCGTCGAAGAGGTTCTTCTCGCGCGTCTCCTCAACCTCGTTAGCACGGGTGCGCTCGGGGTTGGAATGCTCGACGAACTCCTTCTGCTGCAGGTAGTAGTTCAGATACGTGTTGGGCAGGTACTCCGGGAAGCACTCCATGATCTCGTACTCGCCCTTCCAGACGTAGTACCAGCTGCCCTTGGTGTGGCGGTTCTGCTCGGGATGCTCGTCAGTGGCCTCCTCGGGCTTCTTTGCCATGAGCGAGCCCATGCCCTTGAGGTAGGAGTCGGGCAGCAGGATCTGGTGCTCCTTGATGTACTCGCGCAGCTGCGGGAGCACCTCCTCGCCCTTGTGGCGGATCGAGGTGAACCAACCAAAGTGGTTGAGGCCAAAGCAATCGTACTCGACATCCTTCTTGTCGATATCGAGCGCGGCGCAAACCACGTCGATAATCGCGATCGGCATGTCGCAGATGTTGATGATACGAGCGTTGGGACGCAGCACACGGCAGCCCTCGGAGACGATAGCGGCAGGGTTGGAGTAGTTGAGAATCCAGTAATCCTTCTTAGCGTACTTCTCAACGTCATCGATTAGCTCGACCATGGGGAAGATGGTGCGCATGCCATAGGCAAGGCCGCCGCAACCGCAAGTCTCCTGGCCCACGCAGCCGTGACGCAGCGGAATCTTCTCGTCCTGCTCGCGCATGGCGTAGCCGCCCACGCGCATCTGGGCAAACACGAAGCTCGCGTCGGTAAAAGCCGTCTCCTTGTCGGTAGTCACCGTGAGCTTGATGTCCAGGCCAAGGTCCTCGTGCAAAATCCAGTCCACGAGCACGCCGATCTTGCGCTGGCGCTCCTCGTTGATGTCGTACAGGCGAATCTCGTCAACGTCGAGCTCGTCCTTGCGCAGGGCGATGGACTTGACGATGCCGGGGGTAAAGGTGGATCCGCCACCACACAGAGTAATGATCATTGTTTACTGCTCCTTCTCAATTGCGTTCTCGACTTTGTCGCGCATCTCGGCGACCTTCATGCCAAAGATGATCTGGATATTGTTACCGTTGCGGTTGATGCCGCTGTTGGGCACGTGGTTGATGAGGCTCTCATCGATGAGGTCCGGGTTCTTAACGTTCACGCGGAGACGCGTAAAGCAATTCTCGAGCTCCTCGATGTTGTCCTTGCCACCAAGACCTGCGACCAGGTCGGCAATACCTGCATCGACGCCCTCTGCGGGAGCTGCGGCGACAGCGCCCTGCTTCACCGCGACAGACGCGGCGGCCTCGCCCTCGGCAACGGACTCGGCGAGCTCGGACTCCTCCTCGCGACCAGGCGTGTGGAGGTTGAGCTTCTTGATGAGGAAGGTGAAGAGGAAGAAGTACAGCGCGGCGTTGACGACTCCGAGTACCAGCATAACCGGCCAGTTGGTCTTGTCGACACCCAGGACCAGGTTGGAAACCACGATGTTGATGATGCCGCCTGCAGTCGAAGCGGGCACGGAGAGGACCTTGAGCAGGACCAGGAAGATGCCGGAAAGAACCGAGTGAACGACAAAGAGGAAGTCCATGGGCTCGGTGACACAGGAGAGCACGGCGGTGATGATCAGCGGGATGATAACGGCCTTGGTCTTATCCTTGTTCCCCTTGTAAGCGGTGAAGATAAAGGCGAGACCGATACCGATGTAGGGCCACAGGTTGTTAAAGGTGTAGCTGTTGAAGTAGGTGCTATCGGAGAAGGGCTGGCCCGTCATTGCCATCTCGGCAACACGGATGGGGTAGGCACCGGCGATAACCTGATCGCCCAGCGTCAGGGTGCCGCCCACATCGGAGAACTGGAACGGGGTGTAGATGAGGTGGTGCAGACCGGTGGGAACGAGCAGCTTGTTGAGCATGCCGTAGATAAACAGACCGATGTTGCCCGACTCCTTAATGATGCCGGCAACGGAGGAGATGGCACCCTGAACCGGAGGCCAAACGATGCAGAAGCCAGCGCCCATGATCCAGGAAATGATGATCATGATCAGGAACGGGAAGCGAACGCCCGAGAACATCGAAAGGGCAATGGGGAACTGCTTGTTCGAGTACTTGTTGAACACGGCACCGGTGATGCAGCCCAGGATGATGCCGCCGAACACGCCGGTATCGAGCACCTGAATGCCCATAACGGTGGCCTGGCCGGTTCCGGTAAGACCGAGCATGCCGCTCGCATCGGCAAGAGAGCCGGTGGCGTTGAGCACGATGTTGTTAGCCTGCAGGAACAGGAAGAACGACATCAGGGCGATCAGCGAAGCATGGCCCTTGTTCTTCTTTGCCATGGCGCCGGCGATGCCCACGCAGAACAGAATCGAGAGGTTGTTGATGATAAACATCAGCGACTGATAGACAACGGCGCCCACAAGCTGGAACGGACCGGAGCCCAGTACGGGGACCAAAGCGCAGATGGTCTTGTTGGTCAGAATGATGCCCACGATGAGCAGGATGCCGGCAACCGAGAGATACATCATCGGCTGGACTATCGACTTCGCGAACACCTCCAACGGCGCTTTGAAATTGAACTTCTTTTTTGCGGTCATAGCGGTACTCCCCTTCCTTTTCCGCAAATTAAGACAGATGTGCCCTGGGCAAGACCGTAAGCCCTGCCTTATATCAATCGATGTGTGGGCACGGTATGCCTAGAGACCAGGTTCTCCAAGCAGGTTAACAATGTGATATGCGAGATAACTCTTCTCAGCATCGGTAACGACAACGTTATAGGTAGACGACAAGTGAGCGGCTATGGCGTCCGCGCACGAGAATGCACGCGGATACGCCGTTTCATCGATTCGGAACAGCGCGTCTCCGTTGATTTGCCCGGCCGCAGGATCGAGCGCTCGCTGTGCGAAAAACTGCAAGTGGCGAACGAAACGTTCGTAAGGCAGCGAGGTGCCATCGAGGGTCGTAGAATAGCGCTCAGAAACAATCGCGAGCACGTCGCGAACAAGCTGGACCGAAACAATCAGACGGTCAGAGCGTTGCGGCATGGTGGCGTTGACGATATGCAGCGTAATGAAACCCTGCTCTTCTTCGCTCATCTGGATGCCCATATACTCCTTGATAATCTGCAGAGCACGGCCCGCAAGTGCATACTCCTTGCGATAGAACTGCTGGATCTCGAGCAGCAACGGATTCTCACAGGAGACGCCCTTGCGCTCGCGCTCCAAAGCAAGGCTGATATGGTCTGCGAGAGCGATGAGGATCTTATCGTTGATGTCGACATTGAGCTCTCGACGGAGCATCTGAACGATGTCCTCGGAAATCACGAGGTTGACGGTGGGGATGGACTCCAAAAGATGTGCCAAGCGGTCGATCGTACGCGAATCCTGAGAAGTTCCCTCCTGCAACGCGTAGGTCTTTTCGACCGACGTCTCATCGATGGCATCGCCGGCATGGCGACCAAAGCAGAGGCCTCGACCGATGACGATGAGCTCGGAGCCATCGTCCGAAGTGACCATTGCGACGTTGTTGTTAAAAACTCGCTTGATAACCACGGTACCCACCATAAGAATTTACTCGGAAAGCCAGACGACAGGCTCTTTAACAGCAACAGGGCCGGAAGCATGCTCACGAAGAGTCGAGTTCTCCGAACGCTCGCACACGATAACGAAGACCGTGGGATCGAAGCCGGCAGCGCGAACCGCGTCGAAATCGACCTCGACGAGGGGCTGGCCCGCGTCGACATGGTCACCCTGGGCAACAAGCGCATGGAAGCCCTTGCCCTCAAGCTTAACAGTGTCGATTCCGATGTGCAGCATCACCTGAGCAGAGCTGTCGTCGGACATGATGCCCAGCGCGTGCTCAGTCGGAAACAGCGCCGCAACGGTACCGGAAACAGGAGCGCACACCGTTCCCTCTTGGGGAACCACGGCAACGCCATCGCCCACTGCACGACTGCTAAAAGCGGGGTCATTGGTATTTTCTAGATTAACAAGCTCGCCGGAAACAGGGGCGAGAATCTCGAACTCGGAAGTCGCAGTCGCCTGCTTGTCCGAGCCACCCATAAGGCGAGAAAAGAAACCCATGGTGGCATGTCCCTTCATAAATATAGCCCAACCAAAATCAACCGAATGCATCCATAGAGACACATCCGATCAAAGACTTTGGTTAGGCCCACGTCCGAGGGACTCGGTAACCTTCCGCATTTCTTTTTACGGGAGATATTGTAGACAAGCCCAAAGCCGGAACAATCATTATGACCGATGAACGGTATTTTTTCTTCGATAAACGGTATTTAGGCGGCACTTAGGGACGTTCCTTTCCCGCCGGCACCCAGGGGCACTCCTCACTCTGGTGCATTGGGGACAGGTTTGTTTGCACCAGGTTGGTGCAGATTAACCCGGCCCCATTGTACCAATTTCGTATGCGCTAGATGAAGAGCTCGCATTCCTTCCGCACGACGCAAACCTTGCTCAGCATCTGGGAAACAGCGGATAGCTTGTTGGGATCAAGCTTGCGAGCGCCTCGCGGACATACGGCGATGCAGCGCATGCAGGAGATGCACGCCTCGCCAGCTGCTCGCTTGGGGTCGCCCTTGTCGATAGCACAAACGGGGCACGCCGCGGCGCATGCACCGCAGGAGACGCAATCCCCTGTTGCCTCGGGTGCCATGCGGCGACCTCCAGCTTGTTTATAAGGACGATTGCCGGGGATAGAGGGCTCGGACGCATCCTCAGCCAACAGCTTTTGCTGAATTTGCTGCGCAAACTCTGCGAGCTGCGCCGCATCCTGCGCATCCGGTCGCCCAGCAGCAAACTGACGAGCAACGGAATGTTCTGCAATGGCTGCAACTGCCGCGATCACCCGGAATCCCGCATACTTCGCAACGTCCTCCAGCTCTACGAGCGTGTCCTCAAACGCGCGGTTTCCGTATACACAAACCAAAACAGTCCGAGCCCCGTTGCCGCGCACCAGGCCCAACCGGTCAGCCACCACAGCCGGGATTCTACCGGCATACGCCGGCACAGAGATTACGGCCACGTCGTCCTCAGTCATCGAGACAGCGCTGAAATCTAGCCCGCTATCGGTCAGATCGACGGTAACGGTCTTTTTGTCCAGCGCCCCGGCCACAAGGCCAGACACCTTCCGCGTTCCACCCGTCGGACTAAACACAATTTCGAATACGCTCATCGAGGCACCCTCCCCTACGCCTGGCAACGCGTCAAGCCGTTTTCACATCCAGCCAGAGTATACGGCGCATGGGATCCCCGTTTTGGTGCACCAAGCACCCCAATGCACCCACCCTACGCTGTCTGCCTCTTCGTTTTGTATAAATTACGGTACAGATTGTATATATTTACGGGATACCGCCGTGTTCTCCTGAGGTACCCCATCCTGGCCCGTGCAAAAAACGGAGTATTCTGCAACGTAACCGCGCCAGCACCGCCGCGGGTGGACAAAACTGTAGGGCGCCGCATCATTCTAAGTCCCGACATGGCGAGAATGACGCGCCCCTGCTCCGGAAAACGGCGAAACCTGGCTCGGAACGCTCGCTAGGGATATCCGAAGGCCACCGTTGGCGACGTCGAATCATATGCAGACAACTCGAACTGCAGAATACTCCAAAAAATGCACGGTGCACCCCATGGGACCCATTGCTGCATGGCAGAAAATAGGTCCTCGGCATCCCCCAGATGCATTCCCGAGAAAATCACGTTTGAATTAGCGATGGACACGGCAAACAAAAGGGCCCGAGCGTTGTTTGCTCGGGCCCTTAGCTTGTCTCACACTAGCGTGCGATGCGTATATTACTTGCGCTTGCCGCCGCCGTCACCGGGGCGACGGGAGCTGCCGCCGCGCTTGCCACCACGACTATTGCCATAGCTGCCACGGTTATCGCGACCGCCGGCACGGCCGCCACGGGAGCCGGCCTGGTTGCCACCACGAGCGCCACGATAGCCGCCACGACGCTCCTCGCGGGTATCGTCGTAGTTGCGCCAGTCATCGCGACGATCGCGGCTGGCACGCGGGTCACGACGATCGCGCGACTCGTTAGAACGACCAGCGCCGCCGCGGCCGCCATTGCCGCGAGCACCCTCGCGACGCTCGCCGCCGCGGCTACCGCGCTCTTCAAAGCGCTTGCCGCCACGTGAACCGCGGCCCTCGTCCTCGCGCTCGACACGACGACGGCCGCCACGGTCCTCGTCCTCGCGGCGACGACGATGTGCCTCGCCCTGGAACTGCTTGGCACGACGCTCGGCACGGTTGCCGCGCGGGCCCTGCTCAGCGGTACCAGCACCAGCGAGCTCCTCGGCAGCCACCTCGCGAGCCACGCTCTCAACAGCCTCGTCCACGCGAGCCTGAACGCCCTCGCGCACGCGGGTCTTCCCGCCGCGCTTGGGACGGCTCGGGCGCTCGCCGTCGCCGCGGCGCTCGTCGCGACCGCGGTTGGAACGACCAGCCACGTCGCCGTAATCGTCGCCGTTGCGCTTGCCGTCGCGACGTGCCTGTTCAAGCTTCTTCTTGCTCTTGGACTTGCCACGCTTGGTCTTCTTCTTCACCTTAAAGGCGGCAGGATCGCGCTCGGGGTCAACGGCGGGCGGGTTGGGACCCACGTGCAGGTCGCCAGCCTCGTAGATGTCGGCGGTCTTGTCCATGAGCTTCTCGATCTCGTAGAACTCGTCGACGTCCTGCTCGGTCACAAACGTAATGGCCCAGCCCAGCTCGCCGGCGCGGCCCGTACGGCCAATGCGGTGGATATAGTCGGTCGGCTCGGCCGGCACGTCAAAGTTCACGACGTAGCGCACGTCGCTAATGTCGATGCCACGGGCGAGAACATCGGTTGCCACCAACACGTCGACGGTGCCGTCGCGGAAGGCAGAAAGCGCGCGCTCGCGCTGGGCCTGGCTGCGGTTGCCGTGAATCGCGGCGGCCTTGATGCCCTTGCGCTCCAGACGACGGCAGCAGCTGTCGGCGCGGTGCTTGGTGCGCATAAAGACGATGGTGCGCTCCGGACCCTCCTTCTTGAGAAACTCGGGCAGCAGGTTGTTCTTGGCCTCGATGGACACCGGGAACACAAACTGGTCGACGGTGTCGGCAGTCGACGTGGCCGGTGCGATCTCCACGCGGGCCGGGTCGCTCACCAGGTCGGTGATCTCGCCCACGGCCTCCTCGTCGAGAGTCGCCGAGAACAGCAGCGTCTGACGCTCGGCCGGCGTCTCGCGCACAATGCGGCGGACGGCGGGCAAAAAGCCCATGTCGAGCATGCGGTCGGCCTCGTCGAGCACCAGCACCTTAACCTCGTCCAGGTGGCAGGCGCCCTGTTCGATCAGATCGACCAGACGACCCGGCGTGGCGACCAGGATATCGCAGCCGTACTTGAGTGCCGCGGTCTGCGGCTTGTAGCTCACGCCACCCACGACGGTCACGGCGACATGGCCGGTGACGTCGGCGATCTTGCTCGCGACCTCGTCGATCTGCTGGGCGAGCTCGCGCGTGGGGGTGATGACGAGCATCACGGGGCCGCGGCCGTTGCCCTCGGGCTTCTTGGCACCGCGACGGCGGTTGCGGCCGCCGCGCTCGCGCACGGGTTTGGGCGGAGCGATGTGCTCCAGATTGTTCATGGTCGGCAGCAAGAAGGCGGCCGTCTTGCCGGTGCCGGTCTGAGCGGCGGCAAGCAGGTCGCGACCTTCGAGCACCACGGGGATGGAGCCGGCCTGAACGGGCGTGGGCGCCGTGTAGCCCAGGTTTTCAATAGCACGAAGCATCTCGTCCGAAAGCCCCAGTTCGTTAAAGGCGGGCAGGCTCTCGGTAGCGGACTCGACGGCCTGGGCAGCATTGGCCTCATCGGCGGCATCGAAGGCAGCCTGGGTCATGGCCTCGCGGGCCTCGTCCAGGATCTCGGCGTCGGTGACGTCGGATACAGAATTACGCATATGTTGTTGTTCCTTATCTGCACGCGCAATGGGCACGGCATGCGGCCGCGCGGGCGTGCTTGGTAGTGCGCTAATACATACAAAAACAGGTGCGCACAGAGAGGACGTTGCTCAGCACGCTGGCGATCGCTTTGGCAGCCCTATCACGCGCCGTCCAGACGCAGCAGCTCTAAGCGATGGAGCAGATTCGCCGCCGGTTAGTATACCCGTGCTTCGCATGCCCCCACGTAAACCACAGATGACGAGGCGGACGAGGTGGGCCTGGCCGATTGTCTCAATCTGTAACAGCAGCGGGACAAAACCGGGTCCTAATTGTTATAGATCAAGACAGAGGGGATTTCCGTCCAGTCCAAACCAAATCTCTCAGTCTTCCTGCAATTTCGAACATGTGGCCTATAATGTTGCTTTGGTTACGCTATATATTGCGCGGCCATTTAATACGTCGCCCACCGGGGGCCATTAATTCCTATCGCCATATTGGCTAGGAAGCAATCAAAGGAGGTATCCGTGGCAGCAGAGACGCCTTGCTCGGTCCTCTATAACGATATTCGCTCGTTCGGCGGTCTTAAACATCTCGAGATCGCCCGAATGCTTATCAATGGAAACTCTTATCTCGGCAGTACCCTGCTCGAGAAATGCTCTTCCAACCGCTCGTATCTCACCCGTTACATCGTCCATCGCAAGCCTGACCAGTGCGCGCCCTCCATCTACAGCGACTTTACCGTCACCACGCTCAACCTTTCCGCGGCAATCTGCAGCAAGCTCGGCGGCGGCGAGTCCGCCTATCGGGCAATCGCCGAGCACTATCGCGGTCCGGCCGCCAACGAAATGATGTCGGCTCTCGCCAGCTACAAGCTGGACAGCCGCCTATATGCAAATGCCCTCAATCGCATCGACAACTTTGACGGCAATGCCGTGCGCGAGAAAAGCACGCTTTACCTTATGCTCTTTGTGGCAACGGGGGCGCTCGCCGATCCCGTTCAGGGCGTGGACACCGTCGAGCGCTTTTGCGACAGCAAGACGGGCGAGCACTTTGGCACCACCGAAACTACCGTCGGACGTGGCTTTATGAGCAGCCTGGAGCAGCCGCGCACCGTCGCCCCCAACCTCGGTCTGCTCAGAACCCATGCCGACAACTGCGGCGACATGCAAATCCATCCCCTCACACGCGATCCGCACGGCACCGTAATTGGTTCTTTGCCCAAAACCTCGCCCAGCATCACCGATGTGGGCGCCGACGCATCGCGCGAGCATCTTCGCATTTGGCTTGAGGGTGAGCACTGGTACGCCCAGGGCCTTGGATCGACCAACGGCACGGTACTCGAATCGGGTGCAGGCGACGGCGATATTGTGATTGAGCCGCCACGCGACCAACGCGAGCCCGGCAAGATCTATCCCCCAGTGGAAATCGAAAACAGCGACAGGCTCCATCTGGGTCTCTACACGACATTCCTTGTCATTGTGGACTAGCGTGGACGGCGATCGAAAGACGGTCGCCGTCCGTCTTTCGTCTTCTACCTTCTGCGTCGTAAACGACAATGCTCAGCGGTATACGTGGGCAGTGCGGCTATCATGGTACTTTACCGATATCCGCACTGCTCACGTATACGTGCGGCAACCCATGCCAGACAAAGGAACGCCATGGATACTACCGATAGCGCCTATGGCGACAAACTCATCCGTCTCGATACGTTCGATACCGCCGTGGCGGTCGACCCCAGCGCCGAGGACGACGCCAAACGTCGGTTTATGACGCTTATTCTCCAGACGGCCCACCGCAACAACGGCAACATCGGGCACGTGCTGCGCGCGACCAACACGAGCGGCGAGGTCTTTGCCGTCAAGCTACTCAAGGACAACGCCATCCTTTCCGGCCAGACGCCCGATCGCTCCGCCGAGCAATCGGCAGCGCACCTGGCCAACACCGCCGCGCTGTTCGAGGAGTACCGTCATCTGTGTACCGTCTCGCACCTGCGCGGATTTCCGCGCGTCTATGGCTACGGATCGTGCGAGGATGACCCGCTCATCCTCATGGAGTGGGTCGAGGGCACCTCGCTCAAGCAGGCGCTGCCCCTGCTTCCGCACGACGCCTCGGGCGGGCTGACCACCCAGATGGTCGCCGCCGTCGGAAACGCCGTGCTTCGTGCGCTCTTGATGACCCAAGGCCTCGTGAACCCGGTCATCCATCGCGATCTGTCGCCCGCCAATATCATGTTCCGCACCACCAGCCGAACGCTCGAGCAGCAGATTGCTGATTGCTCCTTTGACCCCTGCCTCATCGACATGGGCTCCGCGACCATGGCTCTCGGCGACGACACGATCACCCGGCGCGCCGACATCTGGCGCTTTGCCACGCCCGCATACGCCGCGCCCGAGATGCTCACGCAGGATATCGAAGGCATCGCGGCCCTTCGCCGTTCGCCGGCAATCGACGTCTATGCGCTTTCGAGCATTTTGTACCAGCTCTACAGCGGTCGCAAACCGTTTGACTTTGAGTCGACGGACGCCGCTGCAACCGGCTCGTTCTATCTCGTAAAGACCAAGACCAAGCCGGCACCGCTCGAGCCGCGCTGCGAGGGCGATGAGGCGCTCGTCCAGATCATCATGAAGGGTCTCTCAGTCGAGCAGTGCGATCGCCCTACCGAGCAGCAGATGCTCGAGGTGCTCTCGACATACCTCACCGACGCCGAATCCGAGGGCCGCGAGGGCGCGGGCAGTGACGCCGCAATCGACATCGACTCCGGTACGCACCTTAAGGTCGACGTCGCCGGCGAGCGCGCGCGAGAGATTCTGGAGCAGACCCGGCACGATGCCATGACCCGCCGCCGGTTTATTATCGGTGGCGTCGTTGCAGCCGTTGCGGGGCTCAGCGTCGTTGGGGCGGCGACCCATGGCTTTGGCATCCCCGACTACCTGGACGGCATCCGCGGTTCGCTTGACGACTACACCTGGGATCAGCTGCAGGAGATTTCGCTCAAGATTAAGGCCGCCGAGACCCGTAGCGAGGCACGCGAGATTGCCAAGCGCTATCACCTGCTCGATGCCGATGAGCATATCCCCTATCCGTGTACCAAGCGTGTCACGCTCACCAACGGGCTGCAGGTTGGCGCGCAGCTTGTGGGCATCCGCCACGATGAGCTTCTGGACGGGACGGGCAAGGCCGGACTGACGTTTATGTTCGACGCGGGTATTGCCGAGCGCAACGCTGCGGCTGAACCGCCGAGCGCCGGCTGGGCAGATTGCGAGCTGCGGAAATGGCTCAACGGCGACGGCCTTAAGCTGCTGCCCAACGAGTTGCGCGCACTCATCAAATCTGTCAAAAAGATCTCGAATAACGCTGGCGCCGCCAACAGTGCATCGTGTCTGAGCGAGTTGCCCGCAACCCTTTGGCTGCCCGCCATGGTCGAGTTGTGCGGTACGCAACCGCCCGATTCGTTTGCCAAGGACTATCACTACCTGGCAGACATCTACAACGGCGAGGGCAAGGAGTATCAGCTCTTCCGCGAGCTCAAGGTGAGCCCGTATTCCACGAACGAGACGATGGTCCGCCAGTGGAAGGGCAAGGACACCTGCTGGTGGGAGCGCACGGTGAGCCCCGACTCATCGGAGACCGAAGGCACGCTCTACATAAACCGTGTGGGCCACGACGGCGACGCCTTTACGTACGCAACGCCTGCGGACAAGCCAAACAAACGAACCTGTGTGATTCCCGGATTCTGTATCTAGAGAGCGGGCGTCTTGCCGTGACGGGACCCCTCCCCGGCAATTGTCTTGATCTGTAACACTAGCTCGGCAGATACGGGTCTAGATGTTACAGAACGAGACAAACCCCAACCCCGCGAGACAACATCTCAATCTGTAACAACTAGGACCCAATTATCGGTCTTACTGTTACAGATCGAGATGTTCGGGTTGCCCTCTAATGGTTTGTCTCGATCTGTAACATCTAGCAGGCAAAACGGTCCCCAGATGTTACAGATTGAGAC
>CATYDM010000029.1 GCA_958405195.1 uncultured Collinsella sp. | reverse complement strand
TTGGCGAACATGGCGCGGTTGTTGTCGCGCTTGCAGCCAAAGTGCAGCTGCATGGCCCAGCCCAGACGGACATACTCGCCGGCAACGAACTGCATAAAGGCAGTCTTGTACTTGAGGACCTCTTCCTCGGTAAGCGGCTCGGCAGCCAGACCCTTGGCAAAGATAGCCTCGATCTCGTCGGCGGTAGCCGGGACGTACATAACGTAGTCGAGTGCGTGGTCGGAGGCGCGGCAGCCCAGCTCGTGAGCAACGTCGTAGCGCTTGGAAATGGCAGCCTTCATGCCCTCAAAGTCGCTGACCTCAACGCCGGCAACCTCGGAAAGGTGCTTGCAGTAGTCGGCAAACTCCTGGCCGCGCTCGATGCGCAAAGCGGCATCGGGGCGCATGGCGGGAACGACCTGAACGTCAAAGCTGTCGTCGGCGGCAATCTTCTTGTGCCACTCAAAGCTGTCGGCGGGGTCGTCGGTAGTGCAGATCATGCGGACGTTGGACTGCTTGATCAGGTTGCGGCAGGTAAAGCTAGCCTCAGCGAGCTTGGCGTTGGCAAGGTCCCAGACCTCCTGGGCAGTCTTGCCGTTGAGGACGCCCTCGTAGCCAAAGTAGCGCTTAAGCTCCAGGTGGCTCCACTCAAAGACGGGGTTGCCAACGCAGCGACCCAGGGTCTCGGCCCACTTTTGGAACTTCTCGCGAGCAGGGGCGTCGCCAGTGATAAAACGCTCGTCGACGCCGTTGGCACGCATCAGGCGCCACTTGTAGTGGTCGCCGCCCAGCCAAACCTCGGTGATGTTCTCGAAACGCTTGTCCTCCCAAATCTCCTTAGGAGAAATGTGGCAGTGATAGTCGACGATGGGCATGCCCTCGGCAAAGTTGTGGAACAGCTCCTCGCCGGTCTTAGCGCTCAGCAGGAAATCCTGATCGTCCATAAAGTTTTTCATCAAACAGCCCCTTTGCTGGCAACGCGGGCGCACGGCGCGCTCGTTATCCTTTAGGTGAACGTTCACTATACTAATCCATTGCACCTCAAAAGGTGAAGTTCACCTAACCACCACGGGGTGAACAGTAGATTTTGCCCGTTCAACGGTTGCTGGAGATGTGACTTGCATGTATTGCGGACTGTTTGGCGTCCCCGAACACCGAACTTGAGCGCTTTTGCTCAGGTGGGTCATGTCCCGACGTACATTTTTGGGAGTATTCAGCATTGGAGCGCGCCGTGTGCCATCCTCAGCGTCCTATTTGGAACGCAGATAGTGCCCGATCGGCATAAAAAGTGCCCCCGATGGCAAATTACGCCATCGGGGGCACTTAAAACAGTCGTTCTGCACCTCATTCAGGGCATGCCAATGCTGAATACTCCCAAAAATGCACGTCGCAAGAGGGGGTACCTGCTCAATCGGCTAAATACCCGCAAGTTCGCAGTAGCGGTCGACATTGCTGGCAAATACCATCTCGACGGCACCCTTCTGGACGGGCACCGTCGGGGTCCTTCCCCACAGCAGATAATCGCCCAGCGTCTTAGCGCCGCGATACGCCAGGCTCGTCGGGTCCTTATAGACAATATTGGTAAAGATACCGCGGCGCAAGGCCAGAGCACTTTCGGGAAACAGGTCGTTGCCGATCACCATGACCTGACCGGCCTTGCCGGTCGAGACGAGCGCGTCGGAAACCACTTCGGAACCAACGGCAAAAACGCTACAGATAAGTTCGGGGGCGTCCGGCGCACTCAAGCGCTTTTCGAGCTCATGCTCGAGTTGTTTGACTTGCGCATGGGCACCTGCAAGATCCTCAACCTGCCATGGAATATCACGTTCGCGCAGGTAATTGTGGAAGGCGCGGGCGGTTAGATAGTGCGAATCGGTATATGGGTCGCCTGTCAAAAGGAGCACGCGAGCGTCGGCCCCAGAAGCATGGACCAGGTTTGCCGCCTGCTCGGCCATAAGGCTGCCTGCCGTCGAATAATCGGCCAAGCTCGCACCCAAACGATTCAAATGCGGACGGTCGCCGTCGACAAGCTCAATCGTCACGCCCGCCTCGGCGATCTGCCCCAAAAGCTCAGTCGCACGATCGTCGCCCGGCGCATAGGCGAGCAAGCCATCGATCTTCTCGCCCACCTGCAGACGCTCGTCGATTTGCTCGAGTGCATCAGCGTAGCCGCCCACGCCAAATTCAACGCGCTCAACCGTAATGCCCCGGTCGATGACCTCCTGTTCAAAGCGATTGCAGCCTTCCCACAGGTAACGGAAAAAGTACGCTCCCTCGCGCGATGCGCGGGGCAGGCAAAACACCAGATTGATATCCTTGCGGCGCAGGCTTGAGGCACTTGTGTTGCGGTGATAGCCCATGGCCTCGGCCTTAGCGTTCACCTTGGCGCGCACGGATTCGCTCACGCCGGCCTTTCCCGTCAGAGCCTTGTGCACGGTATTGATGGAAACGCCAAGCTCGGCGGCTATGTCCTTCATGGTTACGCGAGCGCTCATGCGGTTACTCCGTTATAGATAGGTTGCCAATTAATAGTCCAGTTAACGATACCCCAAAAATACTCTTCGACTCGCCGTGCTCTCCCTCAAATGCACAAAGCGCCCCGCGAACGGATGCCCGCGGAGCGCTTGGATGTCCGGACCTTATTTGATACCGCGGCCCAAGTCTTCGGCGATTTTGTCTACGCCCTTAAGTGCGGCGCACGTCTTTTTGTTGGAGCAATGCCCCGTGCAAACGCTACCCTGAGCGCAGTCGGCGCAGGTGCCCTTGCGGTAGATGCGCACGCATACCGCGACAAACGCAACGCCGATAACAGCCAGTACAACAATATCGATAGGTGCCATAGCAAGCCTCCTCTAGTTAACCATCACTTACTTTACCCCATTCTCCACCTACCAAATAGGGACGGTTTTTTTTGGTCGGTTTTATCTGCGGAAACGCCATATCTCCCCCACCAAAAAGCCCGAGTGTCGCTGGGACACCCGGGCTCGTGGAAAGGGGTTAATCCTTATTCGGACTTAAGCGGAAACTGCGGCGGAAGCAGTGTTGGTCTCGTCCTCGTCGGTCCATGCATGCTTGGGCATGGGACGGAAGATCTGGAAGAGCATCGCAACCAGCAGCACGATGGCCACAATCGTCCAGATACCAAACTGCCCAAGAACAAGCAAGTTGTAGAACTGGTTGATGAACAGGCCGATCACCCAAGCGAAGGCGCACTCGTAACCGATGGCGATCGCAGTCCACTTGCCGGAATCCATCTGGTTGCGGATGGTGCCAATGGCGGCAAAGCACGGAGCGCACAGCAGGTTGAAGGCGCCGAAGGCAACGCAAGCGCCCATGGTGGGGAACATGCCGGCAAACGCGGTCCACAGGCTCGGGTCGGTCTCGCCCGCGTCGGCGACGGACAGCAGCGAGCCGGCGGTGGCGACGACGTTCTCCTTGGCGACGAGGCCAGAGACAGTCAGCGCGGTGGCCTGCCAGGTGCTAAAGCCGAGCGGGGCGAAGATCCAAGCGACCAGATTGCCCAGCATGGCAAGCACGGAGTAGTCCATAAACTCCTCGGGGATGCCGTCCATCGCAGGCAGGAAGCCAAAGGAACCGTTATAGCTACCAAAGTTGGAGAGGAACCAAACGACGACGGTGGACGCAAAGATGACCGTGCCGGCCTTCTTGATAAAGGCCCAGCAGCGCTCCCACACGTGCAGCGCCCAGGAACGGATCGCCGGGAAGTGGTAGGCAGGAAGCTCCATGACAAACGGGGTCGGACGGCCGGCGAAGAGCTTGGTCTTCTTGAGCATGAGGCCCGAGGCGATGACGGCAAAGACGCCCAGGAAGTAGAAAAGCGGGCTGATCCATGCGGCCGTGGTGGAAGAATCGCCGATGATGGAACCCATGAGCAGGGCGATGATCGGCAGCTTGGCGCCACAGGGAATAAACGTGGTGGTCATGACCGTCATGCGGCGGTCCTTCTCGTTCTCGATGGTCTTGGTGGCCATGACGCCGGGAACGCCGCAGCCCGAGGTCACGAGCATGGGGATAAAGGACTTACCGGACAGGCCAAAGCGGCGAAACACGCGGTCCATGATGAAGGCGACGCGGGCCATATAGCCGCAGTCCTCCAGGAAGGACAGCATCACAAAGAGCAGGAACATCTGCGGCACAAAGCCGAAGATGGCGCCCAGGCCGGCGACGATGCCGTCGCAGACCAGCGAATCGACCAGGCCACCGTCCTCGGTGCCGCCCGCCACAAGGGCGTCGTGCACCACGGTGGTGATACCCGGGACATAGGGGCCGTACTGCGCCGGGTCGACCGAGTCGGCATCGTCGCCCGCAGCCTCGACGGCTGCATCGTAGGCGTCGCGGCCCTGACCGAGCACATACCAGCCGTCGGTGCCGAAGAGCTGGTCGTTGGTGAAGTCGGTCACCGTGCCGCCCAGGGTGGAAACGGCGATGTAGTACACGCAGAACATGATGACGACAAAGATCGGCAAGCCCAGGATACGGTTGGTAACCACGCGGTCGATCTTCTCGGAGGTGCTCATCTTGGCCGGGGCCTTGGTGAGGCACTCATCGATGATGTGCGCGATGACGCCATAGCGCTCACCGGTGATGATGGACTCAGCATCGTCGTCGCAGTCCTGCTCGCACTGGGCGACCAGCTCCTCCACGCGAGCGGCCTTCTCCTTGGTGAGGTTGATGAGCTTGCAGGCGTCTGCATCACGCTCGAACAGCTTGACGGCGTAATAGCGGCGCTTGTTGGCGGGAACGCTCGCCGGAAGGTTGTTCTCGATGTGCGTCAGAACGTCCTCGATGGAGGAGTCGAACTTGTGCTCCGGCACCTGCCCCTTGGAAGCAGCGGACTTTTTGACCTGCTCGAACAGCTCCGTGATGCCCTTGTTCTTAAGAGCGGAGATCATCATGACCGGGCAACCGAGCTTCTTGGAGAGCTTGTCCGTATCGATCTTATCGCCGTTCTTCTCGACCAGGTCGGCCATGTTGAGGGCAACGACCACAGGCAGGCCGGTCTCGATGACCTGAAGCGCCAGGTACAGGTTACGCTCGAGGTTGGTGGCGTCGACCACCTGAACGACCACATCGGGCTCGCCGCTCATGAGGTAATCGCGCGAGCACTGCTCCTCGGGGCTGTAGGGGGAAAGCGAGTAGATGCCAGGGAGGTCCGTGATGGTAACGTTCTTGTCGCTTAGGAGCTTGGCTTCCTTTTTCTCAACCGTGACGCCGGGCCAGTTGCCAACGTAGCCGTTGGCGCCGGTGATCAGGTTGAAAAGCGTGGTCTTGCCGCAGTTGGGGTTACCCGCCAGCGCGACATGGATCTGAGAATCCGCCATTCAATCCTTCTTCCTTGTGTGCCTGCGCTGCTTTCTCCGCGCAGGCTGGATAATGTGCTTCAAATTGCAGCATTAAGTTAGAAATACCTAACTTTATCTGCAGAAATATGCGCCGCGAGTCCTTACTGGACCTCGACGACGGCAGCCTCCTCCTTGCGGATGGAAAGCTCGTAGCCGCGCACGTTGATCTCGACCGGATCACCGAGCGGTGCAACCTTCACGACCTTGAACGAAGTGCCCTTGATGAGCCCCAGGTCCATAAGGTGGCGGCGAAGCGCACCCTCACCGTGAAGCTTGACGATGGTGGAGCTCTCGCCCACCTTAACGTCACCCAACGTCTTCATTTACTTGTCCCCCTTTCAGTGCGTACAGAAATACCGTCGACTAACCGACGGTCATGATGTGCATGGCAACCTTGGAATCGATACCAAAGCGTGCGCCCAGCACAGTGACGATGATATTCGCGCCACTCGAGCTCACCACATGGATTTCGTTGCCCTCGACAAAGCCGAGGTCCTTGAGGTGGTGCTTCATGTCCTCATTGCCCTTTACACGAGACACGCGCACGGTTTCGCCCGCTTTTACCATCGAAAGCGGCATGGCCGGCATCTGCGGTCCGCAAGACATGAGTTGCTCCTAACGTCAGTTCGTCCTCAACATCGACGCGTTAAAAGTTAACCACGTCTATGTTCGCTATAGTAAACTAGCACGTGGTTAACTTTTTGGAAAGGGTCCCCATTCAGATTTCGAAAAAGTTTCCTATACGAAACAAAAGGGCGCGGCAAAGGACCATCCTTTACCACGCCCTGTCATGCTTAAAGCGAGAGGTTTCTGATCGACGTAACGCAGGAAGCCTCGTCTACGCCCGAAACGCGGAAGATGATGTCCTCGCCGCACTCGCCGTAGAGAGCCATGAGTCCCATGACATCGCGGCCATCCGTGTGGCGATCGCCGATGCTGACTGACACGTCGCTACGATGCTTGGCAATGATGTCATAGAGCAGCGCAACCGGGCGGGCATGTAATCCCAACGGATCTTTAATCGTCTTTGTAAACTCGACCATGTCCCCTCCCACGACATCGCACATTCGGCCGGCAAACCCAGCCACGTGGTAGTTATTGTAGCGTTAGATGCTTGTCGAGGACCCTTTCGGACACCCCGTGGACAAAAAGTGGCAAATATGAGTACTGTCACCAATTTAGTAGCAGCAAAATCGAGAGCAAATTGCCTACTTTGAGCGATTCGAAGAGGTTGAAAGCCGCCAAACGCCCTTTATAGGGGGTTAGATAAATTGATTTTGAGTCCATTTTCGCTCAGAACAGGCCGAAAAATATGACACCTCTTTTGCAACAGTACTCATATTTGGCATTTTTTGACCACGGGGTCCAAAACCATGCCCCAAATCACAAAAGGAGGGGCCTCGTAAGGCCCCTCCTTAGGAAAGGGAATCGATTTATTCCACAGCCGTAGATTAATCCTAGCCGCTACTCCATCATGTCGAGAACAGACGGGCGCAGCTCGCTCTCGGCGGCCTCGGGATCGGTCTCGCGCAGACGGTTGATATAGCGGTTGTACCACATCACGGCAAGGCCCAGGAAGACAACCACACCGCCAACGTTGTAGACCAGCGTCAGCCACAGCGGCTGATCGAGCGGAATGGTGCCGCAGATAAGCACGAAGCAGAAGACCACAAGCAGGAATGCGGCAACGACCAGGCCAAAGCTACGCGAGCCCATGCGGAAGCCACGGGGAGCAGCGTCGAAGTTCTTGCGCAGCATAAAGTAGGCAAGCAGAATCAGCAGCGGCGGGAGCAGAGCCGTGGCAGCCGTCATGTTGGTGACAATCATGAGCAGGTCGTCGAGGTTACCGGAGCCCAGGGCCGGAATGATCAGGATGGGGACGACGATGGCGAACTGCAGCCAGGCAGCGCGGGCAGGAATGCCGTGCTCGTTGAGCTCGACGATCTTGCTACCAAAGACGCCCTTGGGGATCTCGGTGAAGAACACCTTGATGGGAGCGGAGGTCCACATCATGAGGGAGCCCAGCGTAGCGGCGAGTAGGATCAGGCCGATGACGCGCGTAGACACTTCCATGGGAATGCCAAAGTGGGCAAAGACAGCGCCGAATACGTCGAAGATACCGGTGGAGATGGCAACGCCGCCCTCGGGGATGAATAGGTTGACCAGCAGCGAAGCGCCTGCATACAGAAGGCCGATGGTCAGGCCGGCGATAACGACGGTGCGCACGAAGGCCTTGACGCCACCCTTAAGGTCGTTAAGGAACACGCCGACAGACTCAGCGCCGCCAACGCCCTGGATGATCCAGGCAAGCGTACCGAAGAAGCCCCACGCAGTTGCGAAGTTGCTCATGTCGGGAGCCATGTTAGCGGGAGTAGGAGCCGTAGCGAACTCAACGCCGCCAAAGGCAGCAGCCAGGGACAGCAGGATGAACACGGCGGTCAGGCCGAGAGCCGCGGTCGAACCGAAGGAGGAAATGGAGCCGATCCACTTAGCGCCCTTGGTCGAAACCCACGTGGCGATAGCAAAGACGACGATCTCGATAATGGTGATCCACAGCTGCGAAAGCTCGGCGTTGGCACCAAAGAACACGTAGCTCGCGTAGATGATGACGTTGGGCAGGACGGACGCAAAGAAGAACAGGTTAACGAACCAGTAGCTAAATGCCGTCAGGAACGCCCAGCGGCCGCCCATCGAGGTCTTGACCCATGCGTACACGCCCGACTCGGAGTCCTTGTTAAGGCCGACGAACTCGGCGGTAACCAGGGTATAGGGGACAAAGTACAAAAGCGTGGCGAAGAAGAACGACGGCGCGGCTGCTAAGCCGATGGCCGCGTTGTTGTTGATGATGTTCTTGATACCGAACACGGCGGCGACCGTCATGCCCAGCAGAGCGAACGAACCAATCGTTCCTCGTTTTTCAGAGCTCATAAGCCCTCCCAATCATCTATTAAATGTCATCTAAACCCGTCCGAGCTGCAAGTGCAAACACGGACGGCGCACCTGCTAAGGGGAATGGGGAAAAGGGAGTCAACAAAGCCATCCCCCTTAACGGCGCGAAGCAAACGTCCAGGCGGACGAATACTACTTGTTGGGGAAGGAATAACCTTCGACCGTCACGTGCAGTACCACGACGCGGGGATCCGCGGCATCGGCCACGACACGGTAGGCCTCGTCAATTTCGACGACGGCAACGCCGCCGGCGGGAATCGTCACGGTCTCCCCCGCCCCCTCAAAGCGCTCGCGATCATCGATATCGCTGTAAGCGCGGGTGCAGGTGAGGCCTGCCTTGGGGGCAACCTCGACGGTCAGGTCGCCGTCGAGCGGAGCGAGCACGGCATGGTAGCGACGGTGACCGACCAGGTCGGCGGTTGCGGCCTCGCGGGCATAGACCCACCAGTACACCAGCGAGTCGCCGATGGAGTACGCCACATCGTGCTGCAGTTCAGAAACGCCGTCGAGCGCCTGGCCGGTACGCATCCACTTCTTGACGGACTTCATCTGAGCGTCGAAATCGGCGCGCGAGTTAAAGACATGCATGGCTTATGCCTCCTTAATGGGTGCCAGCGCCTGAGCCAAATCGGCAGACGTCAGCGGTCGCAGGGACACCTCAAAGCTGAAGCTCTCAAAACGGGTGCGATAGGAATCGAGCACCTCGGAACCCCAAGAGTTCGAGCCAAGGCCGAGCAGCTGGTCGTTGATGTTAACCGTGACCGTGTCGCCCGGAACAAGGTCGTAGACGTGCTTGGCATTATCAATAGCCTCGCAGCTATAGGGCCATGCCGAGAACGAGAACGGGTTGGAAGCGGCGTCGGCCGGACGAGTCACCAGCACGCCATCACCGTGGCTAGAGCGCAGGGCAACCCAGCGGGTACCCTCGCGGTTGGCACAGTCCTGAGGCATAACGTAGGGCGTGAACATGTCGTCGACCGTAGTGCGGTAATGACCGACCGGGTTGGCACGCAGCGAGTCCGGATAGTTCTCGCCCGGGCCGTGGCCATACCACTCGACGGCACGATCGCAACCGGGAACCTCAAAGGAGATGCCGATGCGCGGGATAATGTCCGAATAGTCGCCGTAGGGCTCGCCGGAAACCTTGAGGTCGACGCGACCGCTCGGAAGCACGGTGTAGACAAGCTCGACGCGCATGCCGAACGCGCGGACGGGAGGAGCAATACGTTGGCTCACGGTAACGACGACCGCATTGCCGTCCTGCTTCCAAAAAACCTTGCGGGTGGACGTCTGCATTACATCAATGAAGTTGTCCTTCCACAGGGAGTCGTACTCCTGGGCGTGGTTGTCGACGAGCGGATGCCAAAAACCAACCTGGGGACCAGAGGCCATGACGTCACGGCCGGATGCCTTCCACTTGCTCACGGTGCCGTTTACCTTGCTGAAGGTCAGCTCGCCGTTGAGGGAGTGAATGCGAATCTCCTGCTCGGTCTCCTCGACCGTAAGCTCAGGACGAGCTGGGGCGGCGATGGCCGGCGCCGGATGGTTTGCGATGGCAAACTGGCTTGCACCCAGCTGGAACATCGGCTCGCACCAGACGTGAGCGGCCATGGTGTAGGCGCGCACGGTCAGCAGGGTCTCGCCTACCGCGGCCTCGCGAATCGCCAGCGGAAGCTGGACGGACTCGCCGGGGGCAACCGCACCGGGCATGAGCGTCTTGCGGCAAACCACGTCGCCGTCCACCAGGGTCTCCGCCGACAGGCAAACATCCTCGAGGGTGGTAAACCAACGCTTGTTGGTGACGGTCAGCTCGCCCGCCTCGGCATCGTAGGCCATGCGAACCGGGCAGATGACCTGACCATACTCAGTGAGGCCCGGGCTCGGCTGCTGCCAAGGGAACACCATGCCGTCGATGCAGAAGTTGCTGTTATTGGGGTAATCGCCGTTGTCGCCACCATACATATCGTAGGCAACGCCGTCCTCGGTCACAGCAGCCAAACCGTGGTCGCACCATTCCCAGATAAACTGGCCTTGGATGCAATCCCAGCGATCGAAGACCTCCTGGTACTCGGACAGGCCTCCGGGGCCATTACCCATGGAGTGGCCATACTCGCAGTTGATGCGCGGCTTGGGGAACGGATGCTCACCAAAGTCGTTCATCTGCGACACACGGGAGTACATCGTGGAAATGACGTCGACGGTATCGGCGTTGCGGTCCTCCTCGTAGTGGACCGGACGACCATCGAGCTCGTGAGCCTTGGCGTACATCGCGCGGATGTTGCAGCCATAGCCGCTCTCGTTGCCCAGCGACCACATGATGATGCACGCGTGGTTGCGCTCCTGCATCACCAGGCGCTCAATACGGTCGACGTAGGCCGGCTCCCATGCCGGGTCGTCGGTAACCAGGGCGATGTTGCCGATATTCTCGAAGCCGTGGCTCTCCATATCGGTCTCGGCGACCAGCATGATGCCATACTCATCACACAGCTCGTAGAAGCGCGGGTCATTGGCATAGTGAGAGGTGCGCACCGCGTTGATGTTGTGCTGCTTCATGAGCTCCAGGTCGCGGCGCATGCGATCGAGGCCCACGGCGCGGCCCTTGTGATCGTCGTGATCGTGGCGGTTGACGCCATGCATCTTAAAGTAAGTGCCGTTGAGGTAGATATGATTGCCCTCGACCGTCACCTCGGCAAGACCCTGGCGATGCGGGACGTACTCGCTCACCTTGTCGCCGTCGTAGACCTCAAACGTAAGGTCGTAGAGGAAGGGGTCCTCGGGATTCCAGAAGTGGGCATCGGTCACGCTGCACTCGGCATGGCCGTCGACGCACTCACCCGTAGCCACCACGTTCTCGCCATCGCTGAGCGTATACACAACGCGGGTAGCGCCCTCGGCCACCGTATCGAGCGTAATCAGAGCGGTATCGCCCTCGCGGTGCGTACGGAACCTAAAGTCGACCAGGTGCGCGGCGGGACGCTGCATAAGGTACACATCGCGGAAAATGCCCGAGGCCCACCACATGTCCTGATCCTCGATATAGCTGCCATCGCTGTACTGCAGGACCTTGACCGCAAACAGGTTGTCGCCCTCGACAAGCGCGTCGGTCACGTCGAACTCGGCAAACAGGCGCGAACCCTTGGTCATGCCGATAAACTGACCGTTGACGTACAGCTCGCCATAGCTCTCGATGCCGTCGAAGCGAATGATCTCGCGAGCGCCGGCAGGAACGGCGGGAAGGTTGACGATGCGCTGGTAGACGCCCGTGGGGTCGTCGGAGGGAACGAACGGCTGATCAACCGGGAACGGGAAACCCTCGTCGGTGTAGGCAAGGTTGCCATAGCCGTCCACCTGCCACAGGTGCGGAACCTCCACGTGATCCCACTCGGGCTTGTACGTGGAGAGCTCCTCGTTGGAGACGGCAGCGGGGCCCTCAAAGAGGCGGAACTGCCACGAGCCGGACAGCTGGACAAACCCGCGCGACAGCTCGCGGCTGTACGTCGCAGCGAGATCGGCGGTCTCGTAACCCATAAAGTACGCATGGGGTGCCAGGCGGTTCCTGTGGGTGAGCGCTTGGTTTTCCCAATCGTTAATGGCGTCCATGGTGATGCTCCTTCGTCATCGTAGTGATTCTTGTGCAACCGGTTGTCCTTATCTTACGGGCGATGTAAAAAACTGTGCAACCGGTTGTCCGCTGAACGGTCGATTTGGCCGGGTTAACGGTGCAACCGGTTGTACAATCGCAACACTTATGTCACCCTAAGCTTAGGTACACAGCACAGGGCATCGTTCTTGAACTCACAGGCAACTGTCGCGCCTACCCATGTCTCGCCCATACATGCCGTGCTCAGTCGCAGTTTGATTGCAAAACGACACCGGTCACCGGATACCATGAACGCCGTTTACGCGCGCTATAGTAATCTGTATCCGCATTAGCCTTTATCGATAGCCCACCGACCCAATTGCACAGGAGACGCTATGACCCAACCAGCACGCACCGCACCCACGCTTGCCGAGGTTGCTGAAGCTGCCGGCGTGTCGCGCTCCACGGCATCGCGCGCCCTCAACGATTCGCCCCGCATTAGCGAGGAAACCAAAAAGCGCGTCCGCGCGGCGGCCAAGGAAGTCAATTTTGTCCCCAACGCTCGTGGCCGAGCGCTCGCTGTCGGGCGCACGGAAATCATCGCCGTGCTCGTGACCGAGCCCCTGAGTAAACTCTTCAGCGACCCCACCTATAGCGAGTTTTTGAGCGGCATTACCGAGGAACTGTCGGAGTCGTCCTATCTGCCCGTTATCTTGCAGGCGTCTTCTACGCATGAGCGCAACCGCGCACGCGAGCACTTTGAGCGTCGTTCGTTCGACGCCGTGATCGACGTCTCCCCCTACAAGGGCAGCGAGCTGCTCGAGGTGCTGCGCGAGCTGGGCGTACCCACCGTGTTGTGCGGCCAGCTCGAGGGACACCCCTATCGCGATGTGTTCTCGACGGTCTACTCTGACGACGAAGAGGGCGGACGCTTTGCAGCGCACGCCATGAAAGAGCGCGGGCGTAAGGATATCGTCGCCGTGTTGGGACCGCACGACAACCCCGCCGTTGTCGACCGCCTACGCGGCTACCGCGCCGTCTTGGGCGAAGACCTCCCAGACGCAAACGTTATCTATACCGGCTGGAACAGCGGAGATGGTTATCAGGCCATACACCAGATCCTCGCGCGCGAGATTGCTTTCGATGGTGTGCTCTGCGGATCGGACCGTATCGCGGCTGGCGTCATCACCGCACTCAACGAGGCAGGCCGATCCGTTCCGGCGGACGTTTCTGTCGTCGGCTTCGACGATCACGAGATTGCGACGCGCTGCGTCCCCGCGCTCACGACCGTCCGCCAGCCCCTGCGCGAAGAAGGCCACATGGCCGCCAACATTGCGCTCGACATGATCAAGGGTGCCGAGCCCACCACCTCCGTGATGCACATGCAGCTGATCCAGAGAGACTCGCTATAAGAAATTGGGGCAGGCTTTCCGCCAGACAGTTGTTGCGGAAAGCCTGCCCCGTTTTGAGCGCTCATTCTGGGACACAGTTTCCGTTAGACAGCTCAACCGGAAACTGTGCCCCATTATTTTGCCGAATTCTGGGTCGCAGTTTCCGCGACGCCTGGTCACCCCATGCCATCACAACCTCGGCGCATAAAAAACGGGGGAAGGCACGCGTCCTTCCCTCGTTGTGGGCAATATGTAGTCGCTTGCCTACATCAGACGCAGGCTGACGTCCTTGAGCTGAGCGCCGGAAACGGCACTCGGGGCGCCCGACATGAGGTCGGAGCCGCTGGCCGTCTTGGGGAACGCCATGACGTCGCGGATGGAGTCGGAGCCGGTGAGCAGCATGCACACGCGGTCCAGGCCCAGAGCAAAACCGCCCATCGGGGGCGCACCAAACTTGAGAGCCTCCATGAGGAAGCCGAACTGCGACTCGGCGCGCTCCTCGGTAAAGCCCAGGAGCTTGAGCATGGACATCTGCATCTCGGCGTTGTGGATACGCATACCGCCGCCGCCGGCCTCAAAGCCGTCCATGACAAAGTCGTAGGTGCAAGAACCGGCCGCCAAAGGATCGGCCTCGATCTTGGCGATGTCGGTCTCGGTCGGCAGGGTGAACGGCTGGTGCTCGGCTGCATAGGCCTTGCGGTCCTCGTCCCAGTGGAACAGAGGGAAGTTGACGACCCACAGGAAGTCGTGGCCCTCGCGCTTGATCTCGAGCGCGTTGGCCATGTGGGAACGCATGCCGCCCAGGATCTCGTCAGAGAGCAGGCGCGGACCGGCGGCGAACATCACAAGGTCGCCGGGCTCGACGTTCATGCGCTCACGCAGAGCCGCCATCTCCTCGTCCGAGAAGAACTTGACGATGGGGCTGTTGATGGAGCCGTCCTCGCGGAAGGCGATCCAGGCCAGGCCCTTGGCGCCAAACGTGGAGGCCACGCCGGCAAGCTTATCGATCTTGGCACGCGCCCAGGCGCCGGCGCCCTTGGCGTTGATGGCCTTGACAACCGAGCCCTCCTCGTTTGCGGCGGTCGCAAAGACCTTGAACTTGGAGTTGGCAAAGATGTCGGTCAGGTCGACCAGGTGCATGCCATAGCGGGTATCGGGCTTGTCGGAGCCATAGGTGTCCATGGCCTCCCAGTAGTTCATGCGACGCAGCGGCGTGGGCATCTCGACGCCCATGCGGCCGAAGGCATCGGCCAGGACCTCTTCGAGCGCGCTCATGACATCGTTCTGGTCCACGAAGGACATCTCGATATCGACCTGGGTGAACTCGGGCTGACGGTCGGCACGCAGGTCCTCGTCGCGGAAGCACTTGGCAACCTGGTAGTAGCGCTCGACGCCACCGACCATGAGCAGCTGCTTCAGAAGCTGCGGGGACTGCGGCAGGGCGTAGAAGTTGCCCGGCTGGATGCGGCTGGGAACGATGAAGTCGCGAGCGCCCTCGGGCGTGGACTTAAACAGGGAGGGCGTCTCGACCTCCATGAACTCACGGTTGTGCAGCGCCTCGCGAATGGCAAAGGTAAAGTCGGAGCGCAGCTTGAGGTTGGCCATCATCTCGGGACGACGAAGGTCCAGATAGCGATAGCGCAGACGGGTGTCCTCGCTGGTCTCGATGCCGTCCTCGATCTGGAACGGCGGGGTGACGGACGTGTTAAGCACCTCGGCGTGGTCGGTCAGGACCTCGATCTCGCCGGTCGCGAGCTTGGTGTTGGTGGTCTCCTCGCCACGGGCGCGCACGACGCCATGGATCTTGATGGGCCACTCGGGACGCATAGTCTCGGCGATCTTAAAGGCGTCGCCGTCGGAGTGCTCGGGGTCGAAGGTGAGCTGCGTGATGCCCTCGCGGTCGCGAAGGTCGCAGAAGATAAGACCGCCGTGGTCGCGGCGACGGCTCACCCAACCGGTGAGGGCGACCTCTTCGCCCACGTTCTCGCGGCGAAGCTCGCCGCAGGTACGGGTGTGCATGGAATGCTCGTCGATGGGACGGGTCTGGCTCATACCAGTGATCCTCCTTTATGGATCTGTGTCGCCCCGTGTCGTTCCGGGCGGCGTCGTACAGATTCGCCCGGCCTGCGTAAACCGCGCAGCCGGACATGGCGTTCTATCTTATCGCACCCGCGTCGATGTGCCGCGAAAAAGTGGCTCCTGCCCAAAGACTTGACGGAGACGAAACAATTGACGCGCCGCGGCACCCGCCCGCGCTCGTCACGTGCGACAATATGCCCCAATACAACAGCACTCGGAAAGGCCCGCCATGACTGCACGCCTCATCGTTATGGATATCGACTCCACGCTCATCAACCAGGAGGTCATCGACCTGTTGGGCGAAGAGGCCGGCGTGGGCGAGCAGGTGGCACAGATCACCGAACGTGCGATGCGCGGCGAGCTTGACTTTAAGCAGGCGCTCGAGGAGCGCGTGGGGCTGCTCGCCGACCTGGACGAGAGCGTGTTCGAGCGCACCTTTGAGCGCGTGACATTTACCCCCGGCGCGTTGGAGCTTGTGCGCTCGGCGCACAGCAAGGGCTGGAAGGTCGGCGTGGTGAGCGGCGGCTTCCACGAGGTCGCCGATAAGATCGTGGCCGCCGCGGGCATCGACTTTTGCCTGGCCAACCGCCTGGAGGTCGTAGGCGGCAAGCTCACCGGTAAGCTGGCGGCAGACATCGTGACCAAGGAGTCCAAGCTTATCCAGCTGCTGGATTGGGCCGTTGAGTGTGGTGTCGATATGGCCCACGTCGTGGCGATCGGTGACGGCGCCAACGACATCCCCATGATTCAGGCCGCGGGCACCGGCATCGCATTTTGTGCCAAGCCCAAGACGCGCGAGGCCGCCCCGTTTGCCATCGACAAGCGCAATCTGATGCTCGCCATGGACATCATCCTGCGCGACTAGCCGATCCATCTAACAGCAGAATTAAATCCTCTATGTCTAGTTTCCGAACAATTTTGTTCTAATGTTCGGAAACTCCCTTTTGAGTGCTAGACTTTGCGCCGTCGAAGGGAACATATATGGATAAGCGAGATCTTGAGCAATTACTGAGCGATGTTGCCGGCGGAGCAGTCACCCCTGCCGACGCCCTCACGCGCATCCAGACGGCTCCGACCGCCGATTTGGGCTTTGCGCAGCTCGATCTTTCGCGCGGGGTGCGCCAGGGAGCCGGCGAGGTTGTCTACGGGGCCGGTAAAACCGCCGATCAGATTGCCGCCATTATCGAAGCGCTGCGCGATGCCGGCCAGGAGCGCATCCTGGTCACGCGCCTGGATGCCGAAAAAGCCGCGCGCACCGCTGAGCTTCTTGGCAACAGCATCGACCTGGGATATGTCCCGGACGCACAGCTCGCCCTCGTGGGCGGCAAGCCCTCCCCTACCGGCAACGGACGCATCGTCGTCGCCTGCGCCGGCACGAGCGACCTGCCCGTCGCCGAGGAAGCCGCGTTGACGGCCGAGTTCTATGGCAACGAGGTCGACCGCCTCTACGACGTAGGCGTCGCCGGCCTGCACCGCCTGCTCGCGCATGCCGAGGAACTCGCCCAGGCACAGGTGGTCATTGCCATCGCCGGCATGGAGGGCGCACTGGCGAGCGTTGTCGGCGGTCTGGTGAGCTGTCCGGTCATCGCCGTTCCCACCAGCGTGGGCTACGGCGCGAACTTTGGTGGCGTGGCCGCGCTGCTCGCCATGCTCAACTCCTGCGCCAGCGGCGTTTCGGTCGTCAATATCGACAATGGCTTTGGTGCCGCCTACCAGGCAAGTCTTATCAATCATCTGAGCGCTGGCACGCCCTGCGCCCGTTAAGGAGCATTCCATGTCCAACCATCAGCACACGCTTATCATCGACGGCACCTCGGGCATCAGCGGCGACATGACCGTCGCGGCCCTGCTCGACCTGGGCGCCAGCGAGGAGCATCTGCGCGAGCAGCTCGCCACGCTGCCGGTCGATGGCTTTACGATCGCCGTCACGCGTGCAAACAAGCATGGCATCGACGCCTGTGATTTTGACGTCCAGCTTGCAGAGGAGCTCGAGAACCACGATCACGATATGGCCTGGCTCTACGGCAACGAAGCAGCTGCCGAGCACGAGCACGAGCACGAGCACGAGCACGAGCACCACCATCATGACCATGGCGAGCACGAGCACTGCCATGAGCACGCGCACGACCACGACCACGACCACGACCACGACCACGAGGGTCACCATCACGCCCACCACCATCACCACCGTTCTTTGACGGACGTCACCGACATCATCGACGGCTCGCAGCTAAGCGATGGCGCCAAGCGTCGCGCCCTCGCCATCTTTACCGCACTCGCTGCTGCCGAGGCCAAGGCTCACGGCAAAACGCCCGAGACCGTCATGTTTCACGAGGTGGGCGCCGTCGACTCCATCGTCGACGTCTGTTCTGTCGCCATCTGCCTCGACGACCTGGGTATTGAGGACATCGTGGTCGAGTCGCTCTCCGAGGGCCACGGAACCATCCGTTGTGCCCACGGCCTCATGCCTATCCCCGTCCCCGCTGTCGTCAACCTGTGCCAGGCGGGCAATATCGCCCTCACGCCTGCACCGGTCGCCGGCGAGCTCGTGACGCCCACGGGCGCCGCCATCGTCACCGCGCTGCGTACGTCCGACCAACTGCCCTCACGCTACCGCATCGAAGCCGTCGGCTACGGTGCCGGTAAGCGCCCCTACGAGGGTTGCTCCGGCACGCTCCGCTGCCTGCTCGTTCACGCGGACGCATAGCCATGGATGCCCGCAAAGAAAAAAGCCGCGCTGCCATCGTTGCGGCGTTCTCCGAGCTGCTACGCGAAGAGGACTACGGCAAGATCACCGTCGGCGACATCATCGCTCGTGCCCATGTTGGTCGAGCCACGTTCTACGGCCTCTTTAAGAGCAAAGACGACCTACTGTCCGAGCTCGTGAGCGACATCTGCACCCACGCCCTCGACGACGATGGCACACCGCTCGACGACCCATTCGTGCAGGTCGAGCATATCCTCAACAATCTATGGGAACGTCGCCAGGGCGTCCGAGCGCTGGTAGCCGGCGCCGGCTCACGCGTCTTCGCCGACTGTCTCCGCAAGACCATCATGTCACGAGCAGCCGAAACCGTCCCCGTCGACCCCGCAGGCCCCGCCGGCACCATGGACCGCAGCTTCTTACTACACCACATAGCCTCAAGCTTCGTAGCCACCGTCCAATGGTGGGCCTGGCACAACTTCCAAGCAGACAAAACCGACGTAGCAAAAGACTACCTCTCAGCCATAAAGCCCCTCTTCAACTAAGTAAGAAGCTCATCCCAAAGTTCCGCCCCAACCCAAAGCACAATCCATCCCAAAGTATCGACAACAGCCCAACGCCCCTACCAGTAACAAGCCCCTCCCATCCAAATTCAGATATATATGTTGGGTTGCTTGTACGAACGCAACAAAGACCCCGCAGCTGACCGCATGGGGTAACTTCCCAGCGCATTCCGCAGGACGCAAAAAGGCTCGCCGCACGAAGTGCGCAGCGAGCCTTTTTGCATGTCCGAGGACGCGCTGGGAAGTTACCCCATGCGGTCAGCGGACAACTATGTAGCCTCAAACTAGAACATGCCCAAGAAACCGTGCACAAACAGTGCGGCCAGAGCGGCACCGACAAACGGAGCGATGCCGGGAACAAGCAGGCCATACTTCCAGTTGTTGTCGGCCTTGTTCTTGATCGGCAGCACCTGATAGGCCATGCGAGGACCAAGGTCACGAGCCTGGTTCATGGCGAAGCCGGTGATGCCGCCCATGCCCATGCCAACGGCCCAAACGATCAGACCGACGCAGATAGCGAGCATCAAAACGTTCTCGCCGGCGCGGCTAGCGGCAGCAAGGATGGCGCTGATGAACACAAAGGTGCAGATAGCCTCGCAGAAGAAGTTGCGGGCATAGTTCGTGCCCTCGGTAGTAGGGTTGGTCGAGAAGATGTTGCGCTGGGCAATAGGGTCGACGACGCCCTCGGAAGCCTTGAACTCATCGGCATACATAAGCCAAGCGATTACGGCGCCCACAAAGCCGCCGAGCATATCGGCAATCATGAAGGGAATGCAGCTGCTCCACGGCACCAGGCCTACGATGCACTGGGCAAGCACCATGGCGGGGTTCATGCACACGGCACCGCCAAAGACAAACAGGCAGACCGAGATGCCAAAAGACCAGGTGGTGATGGCAAACATGTGGCCGGAGCCCTGATACTTGGTGCCCTTGAGCACGGTATCGCAGTGCACGCCCACGCCAAAGATGATCATGAGGGCCGTTGCGCCGAATTCGCAGAGGAGTTTGGTAAGCATAAAACCTTATCTTTCTTGTCGGTTATAAACGATTCGTTTAGGCCGCGTACTAGTGCTGAGCGACGACAACGCCCAGGCCATCGGGAATGACGGCCACCTTGGCATCGGCACCCTTCATCTCAAAGGCGAGCTTGAGCGCCTCATCGAGGGTGTTGACCGGCGTCATGTGCATATCCTTGATCATCTGGTGATCGCACAGGTCGGTAACCATGATCACAGGGTGATGCGCCAGGATGCGGGCAAAGATCTGGCTCGTCCACTGGTCGGGCAGGGTCTCGTCCTTAGGACGGTCGATGCAGGCGCGCTCAAACTCTGCCGAATCATTGTCGGCGATGTTGTGATAGAAGCCCTCGCCACCGTGACCGTCGGCACAGCCGGCGACATCGATGATCACACCGCCCTCGGGAAGCGTAGCCTCGGCAGAGCACATGCCCTTCACGGCCTGGTAGATGTTCTGGTCGAGCGGGTAGCCGCCGTTGGTGGTGATGGCAATCTCGCACTCAACGGGCTCAACGCCGGCAAGGCTCTTCACGAACTCACAGCCGGCCTCGTGCGCCTTGTGGATGTCGCCGGCAAAGGAGCCGATGACCTCGTGCTTGCCGTTGAGCACCACGTTAAGCACAAAGGCAAGGTGAGCCATCTCGGCGGCAGCAAACATGTCCCCGCTCACGTGGTTGTGGCACAGGTTGCCGGCACGCGAATGGGGATCGTTCACAAACTGACCGTTGTGGTTGTACATGATGGTCTTGTAGCTGGCGATGCCAGGCAGGACGGACTTGCGGCTACCAGAGAAACCGGCAAAGAAGTGCGGCTCAATAAAGCCCTCGGCAAGCAGCAGATCGCAATCGGCGGCAATCTTGTTGATGATGCACTCGCCGCCAGAAGGCAGGGTGCCGATCTTTTTCATCATGCTGTCATCGGTCGCGACGTGCATAACGATTTCCTCGTTGGCAACGATCTCCTCGCCGTACTTGTTGACGAGCTCCTCGTGCGTCGACGGACGATGCATACCCGTAGCAACCAGAATACGCACGCGAGCCTCGGGCGCAGCAGAATGGATGTGATGCAGCAGAATAGGCATCGTCACACGCGAGGGAACGGGACGCGTATGATCGGAGCTAATAATGACGATATCCTTCTTGCCAGCACAAAGCTCCTCGAGCGAAGGCGAGCCATAAGGGTTGGCAAGCGACTCCTCCACCAGCTCTTCCTGCGATTTCGTGGTCTTAAACTCGTTTTGATGACCTTCCATCACGCCCGCGAAGTTCTTATCCTCAAGCTCCAGATGCAACGTCTTGTGGTCAAACGGCAGTTCACATTCAAACAATGACGAGCGCCCTCTTCCTTTCAACTGACACACTAGATAAACCGTTGGAAGGATACGCCGCTCACCGAAAAACTCCACCGTCCACCGACTCATTAACACAACGTTCATATTTGACCCACAACAAAACGGCCGCGACCCCAAACGGGACCGCGGCCGCCTGTCAAAGACACTATAGACAGGATGATTTACGCAGCGCCGAGGCAAACATCTAGTCCGAGACGTACGCACGTAAGCCATTTTGCATAAATTCATTAATTAATTGCATAAGATGGCGCATGGATTTCTGGCCATAACTGGGTAGTACCCTCCGGAGCGTGCATTTTTGCGAGTATTCAGCATCGCGGGATAAGATTTTGGTGCCAAAAATCTTTCAAAAGGTAGATAGTCCTCATGACTTGACCCATCTGGATAGCATGCGGCGAGAAACCAGCCATATATGATCGTCGCCAAAGCCCAATCGTCGTGCAAAAGCATCAACAAAGGCAGCGAAAGCCGGCTATGGCCTTATGCATCAATCTTTGGCTGCTGAAAACTCCGTTTTTTGCACGTCGCCCCAAGCACCACCCTCACCCAGCGGCTGATCCACCGAAGACCGGACATCGCAGGGCCCGCCATCAGTTTACTTTTAGGCACACTCCGCAGGACGCAAGAAGCCCTCGCCGCACTCCACGCTATGCGCGAAGCGCGCCTTATTCCCTTTAGCTTTAATCCCAGAAGACCGAGGACGAAGGGATCCAATGGGTTTCCCTCTGAATGCACTCCGCAGCACGAAGCCCCCTTATCCGCAGCTCCGAAGGAGCAGGATAAGGGGGCTTCAAGTGCGAGGACGCATTCAGAGGGAAACCCATCGGGTCCCGGTGAGAGCCACAGGGCTATCGATTACCCCGTGTTCTGCAATCCTGCCGAGACGCCGGTCACAGTCGAAAGAATCAGGCTCATGTACTCGGCCTTCTTCTCCTCGGCCATCTCGTCCTGGTTCATACGCACCTCGCGAAGGGCGCGGACCTGGGCGATAGACAGGGCGTCGACGTAGGGATTGCGCACGCGGACGGCGCAACCGAGCACGCGACGACGCTGCAGCGGCCACTCATCACCGACGATGGCAAGGACCCACTTACGCGTGAGCTGCATCTCGGTGAAGACCTTCTTGGACAGATCCTGGCGATCGCCCAGGTGCAGATACATCTTGGCGATGCGCTGGTCGGTCTTAGCGATCGACATCTCGATGTTGTCGATAAAGGTGCGGAAGAACGGCCACTCCTGGTAGGCAGCCTTAAGCTGGTCAAGATCGCCCAACTGCTCGCAGGCGGTGCCCAGGCCGTACCAAGCGGCCAGGTTAATGCGCGCCTGGCTCCAGCTGAAGATCCACGGAATGGTACGCAGGTCGTCGAGCGACTTGGCACCCAAGCCGCGCTTGGCGGGACGCGAGCCGATCGGCAGCAGACCGACCTCGGTCAACGGCGTCACGGTCGAGAACCACGGTGTAAAGTCCTCGGTGTTCAGCAGGTCCAGATAGCGCTCGTGGCTTGCGGCGTTGAGCTTCTCGGCCATATCCCAGAACTTCTGCGTGGTCTCGGTGTTGGTCTTCTCGACGCTCGGGGCCGACTGCAAAAGCGTTGCGGCGGCAACGGACTCAACATGGCGCTGAGCCAGCGTGCGGTTGCCGTAACGGGCAAAGATGACCTCGCCCTGCTCGGTGAGCTTAAAGAAGCAGTTGACCGAACCCTTGGGCTGCGCCAGCACGGCCTTGTTGGCCGGGCCGCCGCCACGGCCCACGGCACCGCCGCGACCGTGCATGAGCACCAGGTCGATATCGTTCTTCTCGGCCCACTTGGCAATGCGCTCCTGTGCGGAGTGCAGCGCGAGCATGGCCGTGGTAGGACCGGCATCCTTAGAGGAGTCGGAATAGCCCAGCATGACCTCCATGCGGCGGTTGGTCTGGGCAAGACGTTTTTGCACCACGGGCAGCGTAAGCATCTGGTCGAGTACGTCGACGCAGCCCTCGAGGTCCTCGAGCTGCTCGAACAGCGGGATCACGTCGAGCTCGGGAACGTCCTCCTCGTGTGCGAAGGACAGGTGGGCAAGCTCAAAGACGTCGGCCACATGCTGGGCGCTCTTGGTAAACGAGATGATGTAGCGGTGCGCCATCTTCTTGCCGTAGCGCTTTTGGATGGAACCGATAGCGCGGAAGGTATCGATGACCTCGCGCGTCATGGGCTGCAGGTCGCCATGGATACCGTTCTCGTGGATATCCTTGAGGGCGCGGGCGTGCACCACGGAGTGCTGACGGAACTCCATCTCGACCATATGGAAGCCGAAGGACTCGACCTGCCAGATGATGGTTTGGACCGGACCGTAGGCGGCACGGACGGCACCGCAGGCAGCAAGCGAACGCTGGACGACGCGCAGGTCATCCAGGAACTCGTCGGCGCTGTGGTACATGGTGTCGGTGATGCGGCGCACGGTGGCGTTCAGGCGGTCGGCCATGACGAGCATGACGGCGCGATGCGGCTCGTGCTCGGAGATCAGCTCGGCGCGGGCCGTGTAACGAGGGCTCATCTCGACCTGATGGTTCCACAGGTTAATGAGCTCGGCAGAAGGCTTGCTGTAGGTGGCCTCGAGCGTGAGGTTGCGGCCGATGCGGCGGCACTTGTCCTCGAGCTTGAGCACCATGTGCGTAAAGTACTTGGCGGCGACCTCACGGCTCACCTTGGCAGTGACGTTGGGGTTACCGTCGCGGTCGGAACCGATCCAGCTGCCGGGATGGAAGAACGCCGGGCACAGCGGCGGCACAGTACCGGCCTTGTCGCCCAGCACCCAGTCGTCAAAGCGACGATAGATGACGGGGATGACGTCAAACAGCGTGTTATCGAAGATGTCGATGATGGTATCGGCTTCCTCGACCGGCGTGGGCTTCTTGAGCGCGATGGGGCTCGTACGCACCAGGGCGTCGATCTCCTGCAGCATATGGCGCTCGTTCTCCACCAGGTCGGAGCCGCCCAGACGCGGACGCTCCTCCAGCAGGTTGGAGATACGGCGAATCTTGCCCTCGACGGCCTTACGACGGGCCTCAGTGGGATGCGCGGTAAAGACGGGGTGGAACTCAAGCTTGCCGAGCAGCTCGTTGGCGCCCTCGACGCCCAGCTCATTCACCAGCTGGTGATAGGCGACGGTGAGCTCGTTGGCGGGATCGACCTCGGTATCGGTCGACGCACCGGCCTCGCGCTCGCGCAGCTGCGCCACACGGTAGTTCTCCTCCGACAGGTTTGCCAGATGGAAGAAGCTCGTAAAGGCGCGGACAATGACCTGCTGCTTATCGAGCGGCAGGCTGTCGATCAGATCGACGACCTCACGAAATGCCACGGCAGTGGGCTCGTCGGCGGTGGGCACGCCCTGCTCGTCGACGGCCTCGTCGGCAGCGCGGGTACCGGGGTTACCGGCATTGGCCACAATCTCGGCCGACAGGATCTTGTCGAACAGGTCCGCGATCTCAGGATCATACTCGCTAAGCACACGACGCTCCAGGCGCAGGAACAGCGCCAGATTGTCGCGCAGCTCCTCGGGGATCTCGATCTCGGCGAGACGCTCCCTGGACTCGGCATTCGAGCCGATTCGGTTAACGAGGCGGTTGACCACGGCAGCGACGCGCGCCGCGGCTTCGGGTACAGACTGGTTGCTTAGGTTCTCAGCCACGTTTCCTCCCATTCCTCCTTCTATGCACGTAACATGCGGTATTCATTATAGGCGCTTGAGAAATACTTTCGACACTGATTGCGCTTTACCACACAAAAGTATTTTCTGCATTGCAAGGGTTTTTGCCCTAAATGGTCGTATTTCTCGGTGGACGGCATACACAAACGGGGGCATTCCGCATAAAAGCGAAACACCCCCGTAACAATCGCTCTCCATGAGCAGGGCACGTTAGCAGGCCCGCAGCTCAAAAAGATGCGCTACAGGCGCTCGCGAACCGCCTCGACCACGTTGGCCAGATCGACCAGTACCTCGTCATGGCTCTCCATGTCGCGCACCTTGACCTTGCCAGCGGCAAGCTCGTCGCCGCCCAGGACCAAAATGAGCTTAGCGCCCACCTTGTCGGCCTGCTTAAACTGGGCCTTGAGCGAACGGCCCTGATAGTCGGCCTCGGTCACGATACCTGCGGCGCGAAGCTCCTGCGTGATGGCAAAGACGTTCTGGCGCAGCTCCTTGCCGGCGTTGGCGACATAGACGCACGGGGCCTCATCGGCACCCAAATCGTTGCCAAAGGCCTGCAGGGCCAGCAGGGCGCGCTCAAAACCAACGGCAAAGCCGACGCCCGCCGTGGGCTTGCCACCCTCGAGCTCGACCAGGCCGTCATAGCGGCCGCCGCCACCGATGGAGCCGACGCCGGCGCCAGGGGCCTCGACCTCAAAGACAGTACGGGTGTAGTAGTCCAGGCCGCGCACCAAGGTGGGATCCTCGACATACTCGATACCGGCGGCATCCAGATAGCGCTTGACCTGCTCGTAGTGCTCGCGGCACTCGTCGCACAGGTTGTCACCCATCAGCGGAGCCTCGGCCATGATCTCGCGGCAGTGGTCGTTCTTGCAGTCGAAGGCGCGCAGCGGGTTAAGCTCGGCGCGCTCGCGGCACTCGTCGCACATCTCGTCTGCGTGATCGAGGATAAACTGCTTAACCTGCTCGCGGTAAGCCGGACGGCACTGGGCGTCACCCATCGAGTTGATGAGCAGACGAAGCTTGGAAAGATCGAAGCCCAGGCGCTTGTAGAACTCCATGAGCATGATGATGCACTCGGCGTCTGCCGCCGGATCGGGAGCGCCGAGCCACTCGATGCCCACCTGGTGGAACTGGCGCAGGCGGCCCTTCTGGGGACGCTCGCCGCGGAACATGGCCTCGGCGTAGTACGCCTTAAACGGCGTGGAGCCCTGGGGCACCAGATTGTTCTCGACGACGGCGCGCACCACGCCGGCCGTGCCCTCGGGGCGAAGTGCCAGGCGCTGCTTGGGCTTGAGTTTGGTGTCGGTGCCCTCGGTAAAGACGCGCTCCAGGTTGGCACCGCTGAACACGCGGAACATTTCCTTGCGCACGACGTCGGTCGACTGGCCGATGCCGTGGACAAACACGTCCACTTGTTCGATCGCGGGCGTCTCGATGGGCTTAAAACCAAACGGCTCGAACACGCCGGCCGCAATCTGCTGCATCTTTTGCCAGGCGCGCATCTCGGCGCCGATAAGGTCGCGGGTTCCCTCCGCCTTCTGTGCCTGCATGGGCAAACACCTTTCTTTTGTATCGCGTCATAGGTAACGGTCATTATACGACACAAAGCAGCAACGCGGCGGGGGGGGGGGGGGGGGGGGGCGGGGGGGGGGGGGGGGGGCCCTCGGCCCGCCCCGCCCGGGTGGTTGAGGGTAGACGACGCCCCACCGC
>CATYDM010000028.1 GCA_958405195.1 uncultured Collinsella sp. | reverse complement strand
GCACGTCCTTTCGCTCGGTCCCGCGGAGAATGCCGCGGATAGATTTCCCTCGTCTCTCAGTTATCTCTCGTAATTATCTCTCGTCTTTCTGCTATCTCTCGTATTAGTGACGAATGAGAGATACGTGAGTGATGCATCGGCGTGGATTATTGGACGATCGGAAAATCCCTCAAACAAAAAACGGGGCCGGCCTTACGCCGAGCCCCGTTTTCAAACGGTCAGTTAGTTATCCAACGCGCGAGCATAGCAGTCAACATTACGCCGCCGCGAACACTCCCAAGCCCGTTCCGATGATGCAGATCGCGAAGATACCAATAATAATCCAAATGGTCTTGACACCCTTTTTATAGAGGGCAACGCAAGCGAACGTTGCCAGCAAGGGCAGAAGTCCAGGGAAGATCGAATCGAACAGATCCTGCAGGACAATCTCCGAACCACCCACGTCAAAGGTCAAAGCAGTGGACAGCGAGACCTGTGCCGCAATCATCGCGCCAATGACGGTCATTCCGAGAACACCGGCAGCATGCGTCATGCGAGACATAAGGTTGTTCTCTTCGGACTGCTGCAGGAACTTGGTTCCCAGGTCGTATCCCAGATGGGCGGCGACGATACGCGTTGCAAAGTTAATCACCGAGTAGATGAGCGCGTACACGATGGGGCCGAGCGGGTTACCCGTCGAAGCGATGCCAATACCAATGCCGGCGGCGACCACGCGGAACGTACCCCAGTAGAACGAATCACCAATGCCGGAAAGCGGTCCCATGAGGCCGACCTTCATGGCGTTAATCGAGGACGTGTCGAAGTTCTTATCGGCAGCCGCCTGCTCCTCCATCGAAACCGTTAGGCCGGCTACAAACGGAAGCACATGAGGCGTGATGTTAAAGAACTCGGTATGGCGATCGAGCGCCGCATAGTAATCGTCGTCGTTGGGATAGATCTTTCGCAGGGGCTTCTGAATGGTGTACATGAAGCCCATTGCCATCATCTTGTCGTACGACTGCGAGCACTGGCTCGTAAACTGGCGAAGGAACATGCTCCGATACATATCGGGAGTCATAATCGCGTCCTTCTTGGCCTCTTTGAGATCGGTGTTCTGGGTAGCCATTAGAAGTCCTCCTCTTCATCCTCGGCAACCGCCTGCGGACCGGCCGAGCCCTCGCGGAAGGCCAGGAGCAGCGCGACGCAGATAGCGGCAGCGGCAACACCGACAACGTCCATCTTGAGGTAGATGACCATAATGAATCCCAGGAACAGCCAGGGAAGAAGCTTGTTGTCGCCCATGGTCCTAATAAGAAGAGCGAAGCCGATGCAGACCATGACGCCGGACGCAACGTTGAGGCCGTCCATCACAAACTGCGGAATAGCGTTAAGCGCATTGTTGATGAGGTCGGCACCAAAGAACAGCGAGCAAAACACCAGCAGTGCAGACGGAATGCCAATCGACAGCGGCACGATGGTCAGATGGTACAGATTTGCCTTGGCAAGATCGCGATTTGCCAGAGCGGTCTCAATCTTCTTGCAGGCAAAGGCGCCCGGAACGGCGTAGCAGAAGTTGCGCCACACCTGAAGGAAGACGGAGACGGGAAGGGCGAGCGCGACGGCAGTTGCCGTGCCCGTACCCGTAATGACGGCAAACGCGCAGCCAAGCACGCCGGAGGCATAGACCTCGGGAGGAACCGCCGCGCCGACCATGATGGCACCCATGAACATGGACTCCAAAGCAGCGCCGACGATAACGCCCTGCTGGACATCGCCAAGGATCAAGCCGACAAACAGGCTCGTAAACAGCGGACGACCAAGCATCGTAATGCCAAATAATTGCTCGTCCATGGACGCAATAAATGCGACCAGTGCAACTAGAAGATACTGGACAACCATTTCGATCAACCCCAGAAACAGGTCTGCAGGCGAGGCGTTCTGCGCAGCTCGCCTGCAGACAACCGCAGCAATTTGAGAGGATTAGTAGTTCATCTGGTGATAGTAACGACGCGTGGTGAGCGGGTGGTTACGAACGTGCTCGAGATGGCAGCTCAGACGCTCGGTGATGGTGTAGGTGACCATCGGGGAGACGATCTTGCGGAACTCAGGGTCGCTGAACGGCAGCTCGACCTCGGCGGTGTCGAACTTGTTCACGCGGACATGGACGCCCTTCTCGTCGGCGAGCATGTGAGTGAAGTTGTCCACGCGGTCCATGAGCTTGCGGGTGTCGTCCTCGCCGTAGAGCATGATGAGGCTCGTGCCCTCCTCGCACAGCTCGATGGTGCCGTGGAAGAACTCGGCGGCGTGGATGGACTTGGTCTTGATCCACTGCATCTCCTCGAGAATGCACATAGCGTAGTCGTAGGCCTCACCCCAGAGCATGCCGGAGCCAATCACCATGTGGTAATCGGTGTCCTTGAAGTCCTCGGCCATGGCGGCGCAGCGCTCGTCCTGAGCGTCCTTGGCCTTGATGAGGTACGGAGCGATGTTGCCGAACTCCTCCATGAAGGTGTCGTACTTGGGGAAGGCGCCGGCGTTCTTGAGGAAGCGGGCGACCAGCGTGATCTGGTAGGTGTAGATGGCCTCGCACAGAACGTCGTCCTCGGCGAAGCTGAAGAACTTGTAATCGGCGTACTCAGTGGCCGGGGTGTTGTCGTTGGAGACATACATCAGCGTGCGGGCACCCTGCTCCTGGCAGAACTTGGCGGCCTCGATGATCTCGGGGGTGGTGCCGGTACGGGTGGAGAAGACGCAGACCGAGTCCTTGTTGAAGGTCTTGGGCGGGCATGCGAGGAACTCAGCGGCAATCTCGCAGTGGACGTCGACGTCGGCCGTGGTGGTCTCGACCCAATACTTCATCGGGAGCGTGTGGGCCCAGGTGCCGCCGCAGCCGATGAAGAAGATGTTGGAATAACCCTGCTCGCAGACCTTGTCCACGGCAGCCTCAATCTGAGGACGGAGAGCGAGGGCATCGCTCACAACCTTCTCGTAACGAGGCTCATCGAAATTGAACATCCCTTACTCCTAACTCACTTGGATGAACCCTTCATTCATCCCATGACGTTATAATACTTTATATAACTAACTATGCAAGAACTATTTCAGATTTTTTTGATTTTTCTTTAATAAAAAGCCCGCCGGTCAAATGATCGGCGGGCTAAAGAAAGGAGGACCTAGTTAATAAATGCTAGACAATGGCATGTTTCCAGCTAGAAAACGTCCTTGGCAAGTACCTTTGAGTCATTGGGAACCTGACGGATTTCGATAACCACGCCATCGTTGACAAGCTCTTGGATATGCTCGGCATCGGTTTCGGTCGCAAAGATCGCGGGGGTCGGATGAAGCGTGGTCTCGGGAGACTTTCGAGTTCCGCCCAAATTGATCTCCTTGATGTCTTTGCAACCCTTAGCAAGGCGATAGGCATCCTCGATCGTCTCGACAATGATAAACAGCGAATACTTGTCGGTGACGCCGCTGTTGAGCGCCTCGATAGCAGCGTTAACATCCTTGATGACGAGTTTAACGCCGTTGGGGCGGGCGAGCCTCAAGGCCGCCTTCCTCATGTCGTCTTTTGCCACGGCATCGCTGGCACACAGGATGCAATCGACATCCAGCGCATGCGTCCAAGACATGGCGACCTGGCCGTGAATCAATCGGTAATCAACTCTCGTAAGCTTAATCATCGTAATCATCTCCGCACGTAATAAAGGTAATGACAGGCGTGGCCCTTAGCTAGGGCTCGAACCAGAACTAACTAGAACTCTTCTTCTTCGACATCGGCAAGCATGTCCGCCGCCTCACAAAGCATGATAAACGAACGTGACCCCTCGACCGCAGCTTTGGCCTTGTCCGCATCCAGGGAGTCCAGCTGTGTAGCCATTTCCACCAGCAGCGGCAAGTTCATTCCGGTGATCAACGTAAACGATCCGGCGGTCTGCCTCTGAATGAATTCGTTGTTTACAGAGCCGCCAAAGATGTCAGTCACGACAAACCAAGAGTCGGCAGGGTCCTTCGACTCCATCCAAGCATCGATAAGCGCTGCGACATCCCTCGTGTCGTCATCGACATAGGCGCACAGACACTCGATTCGGTCGTTGGCGCCCATCAGGATCTCGAGAGAGCTCTTCATACCTTGGGCGAGATAACCATGACTCGCTAGCAATATCTTATTCATAGTTCTTCAATATCAATAAGACGTACTATATTGTCATAACAAAGTATATTAGCAATCTACCCTACGCGGTGTGTCTATTTTCCAAATCCGCGAACGGTAGCAATTGGTCGGTAAATTGACCAATCTATCTCTAATTTACAAATAGAACTTCAGTCGCTCGGTGCAGTACACCTGACGGGAGATGAAAAGCGGCTCGCCGCTTGGAGCATAACGTCTATCGACAAACAGAAGCAGCGGAGAGTCCAGCTCCACGTTAAGGTATGCCGCCTCGAGCTCGCTCGCATAGCAGACCTCGAGCGTACGCGTGTTGGGGCCCATCTTGATCCCCTGGCGATCGAGTACCGCCATCAGCGAATCCTCGAGGGATTCATGCTCCAAAAAAGAAAGCGCAGCGGAATAGCTATTGGTTTCCAGCATCGTGGGCTTGTCGTCCACAAGGCGCAGACGACGACTGCGCAATACCTTTTGGGTATCGTCTACGCCCAGGAACTTCGCGTCTCGCAGGCTTGGGAAGTCCCAGCCCATTGCGAGAACCCTGGTAGACGCCTGTTTTCCAGCAAGCTGGCACGAATGGGTAAAGCTCTCACGGTCGTCCGCGGCATACATCTGTGTGTCCGACGAAACGAACGTGCCCTTGCCGCGGGCCCTCTCAACAAGCCCAGCATCTTCCATTTCTTTAATTGCGGAGCGAACCGTTATTCGGCTCACGCCAAATTGCTCGATGAGCTCCGCCTCGGTCGGGAGCTTATCTCCCGGGCGGTACGTGCCGTTGGCGATCGAATCAGAAAGCGCACGAACAATCTGTTTGTACAGGGGGATAACGCTATTTGCTTCAACCATATCAACCATACCTTTGCAAGGAATCAGCAGCTTATAGATAGATGACTTATATTGTATTAGAACTTTTTAGGAGTCCATATATTTCCTAAATGATTCGGTAAACGGGGTGTTATTTCACTTTAGTGGGGTGCAGCGGCATTCGTTATCAACCTAGCTAGGCTAGTCCACCCACATCGTCTTCAGTTCGCCGCAGAGCCGCGGCCCCATATGGGTATACTCTCGAGGATTCGACTCGATTCGCCCCCGCTGGGGCGTCAAAGGAGACTGCATATGCCCACCACCTCAACCGACCCGCGCGCCGCTGCTGCCGCGCTGCTGGTACCCGGTACCACCTGCCACGGTTTTGCCGTCGAGCGCTGCGAGACCGTGCCCGAGCTCGACTCGGACGCCTACGTGCTGCGCCACACCGCATCGGGCGCTCGCCTGCTGTACCTGGCGTGCGACGACGAAAACAAGGCCTTTGCCATTGGCTTTAAGACGCCGCCGGCCGATTCCACCGGCGTGTTCCATATTCTTGAGCACTCGGTGCTGTGCGGATCGGCCAAGTTCCCCGTCAAGGAGCCGTTTGTCGACCTGATCAAGAGCTCCATGCAGACGTTCCTCAACGCCATGACCTACCCCGACAAAACCATCTACCCCGTTGCCACCACCAACGAGCAGGATCTGTACAACCTGATGGACGTGTACCTGGACGCGGTGTTCAACCCAGCCATCTATACCAAGCCCACCATTTTTGAGCAGGAGGGCTGGCACTACGAGCTGGACCTGCCGGAGGGCGCCGAGGGCGAAGGCAGCGCCGCCAGCCTGCGCGAGGGCACGCTGCGCTATAACGGCGTGGTGTTCAACGAAATGAAGGGCGCGCTGTCCGACCCCATGAGCGTGCTGGACGACGCCGTCAACGCCGCGCTCTATCCTGACACCGCCTATGCGCACGAGAGTGGCGGCGACCCGCGCGCGATTCCCGCGCTCACCTACGAGCAGTTCCTGGACACGCACGCGCGCCACTACAATCCTTCCAACTCTTACATCACGCTCTACGGCGACCTGGACGTGGACCGCGCGCTGGCCTTTTTGGACGAGCGCTATCTGTCGCAGCCGAACGCCGCGAGCCGCCGCATGGACGCTGCCGTTGCCGCCGGCGAGGACCCGTCCACGCTGGCGCCCAATCCGCTGGACGTGCAGGAGCCTGTGACCTGCGAGTATAAGCGTGTCGAGATGGCCACCACACCCGAGAACGCCCTGGTTGGCCTGGGCCTGGTGCTGGGCAGCGCGCTCGACCGCAAGCGCACGATCGCGGCGGATATCCTGTTCGAGGCACTGCTGGGCTCCAACGAAGCGCCGGTTAAGAAGGCCATTCTGGCAGCGGGCCTGGGCGGCAACGTGGTGAGCTACACCGCTGCCGAGAGCCTGCAGCCCTACGAGCTCATCATGCTGCAGAACGCGCAGCCCGGCGTAGCGCGCGAGCTGCGTCGCGTGTTCCAGGACGCCTGTCGCGACCTGTGCGAGTACGGCGTTCCGCGCGAGCGCCTGGAGGCTATCATCAGCAGCAACGAGTACGACCTGCGCCAGCGCGACTATGGCATCGCCGACGGCGTGGCCATTGCGTGCGACGCGCTGAGCACCTGGCTCTACGATGACGACGCCGCGACGCTGGCGCTCAAGTACGGCCCGGTGTACGAGGAGCTGCGCGGCGAGCTGGACGGCAGCTACTTTGAGGACCTGCTGCGCGAGCTGGTGCTGGAAAACGACCACATGGCGTTGGTCGAGCTGGTGCCGGTGGACGCCGCCGAGGGCGCAGAGGGTGCCGAAGCTGCCGAGCTGGCTGCCAAGCGCGACGCCATGACCGATGCCGAGCTGGCGGACGTGGTCGAGCGCACGGCCGCGCTGCGTGTCGCGCAGGAGGCCGAGGACACGCCCGAGGACAAGGCCACGCTGCCGCGCCTGCGTGTATCCGACATTGGCGAGGCGCGTCCCGAGCCGCCGCTGGTCGTGGACACGACCGCGCCCATCCCCTGCCTGCGCCACGACATTCCCACCAACCGCCTGGCCTACGCCATGCAGTACTTCGACCTGAGCTGCGTCGCATTTGAGGACCTGCCCTACGTGACGCTGCTCTGCCGCCTGCTCAAGCAGCTGCCCACGCGCGAGCATTCGGCCGAGGAACTCGACAACTTACTCGCCGGCAAGCTGGGCTTTTTGAGCTTTACGACCGAGGTCATGACGCAGCCCGACGTGGACGGCGTGCGCCCCTACCTGCTGGTGAGCGCCGGCGCCCTGTCCGAGAAGATCGACGCGCTGGCGAGCCTGCCGCGCGAGGTGTGGTCGAACACACTGTTGCTCGATGCTGACGCCGACCGCGTTCGCGACGTGCTCACGCAGATTCGCATTGGGCTCGAGCAGGGCTTTATCAACAACGGTCACTCGGCAGCACTCGGTCGCGCGATGAGTTACAGCTCGCCTTCGGCCGTAGTGCGCGAACAGCTTTCGGGCGTGGACTTCTACCTGTTCCTGCGCGATTTGCTCGAGCACTTTGACGAGCGCGTGGACGGGCTGCGTACCAAGCTTGCCGAGCTGGCGGAGCGCATCTTTGTGGCCGATGGCTGCATGGCGAGCTTTACCGGCAGCGACGAGGACTTTGACGCGTACTGGGATGCCGCGGGCGACCTGGGGCTGGACGCTGGCGACGGCGCCGATGCCGGCCGCGACGCGCTCGTGGTGCCGGCGCCGTGCGACCGCCACGAGGCTTTCGTGATCCCCAGCGACATCTGCTTTGCCGCGTGTGCGTGCGATCCGCGTCGCTTGGGCATTGACGTGACAGGCGCTTGGGCCGTGGCTGCCAACGCACTCTCCTACGACTACCTGTGGAACGAGATTCGCGTGAAGGGCGGTGCGTACGGCTGCGGATTCCGCGCAGCCGGCGAGCGCCAGACGGCGTTCTACACCTACCGCGACCCGGCGATCGATCCTTCGATTGAGCGCGTGAAGCGCGCGGGTGCATGGCTTGGCAGCTTTGAGCCCGACGAGGCCGCCTTTGAGGGCTTTATCGTGAGCTGCGTGAGCGGCATGGACGCGCCGGTGAAGCCGTACGCGCTCACCAAGCGCCGCAATACGACCTACCTGGCTGGGCTCGATCCGCACGCGCGCGAGGAGCGTCGCGCCCAGATGCTCGCCGCCACGCCCGGTGAGCTTCGCTCGCTCGGCGCCGACGTGGCGCGTATCGCAGCCGAATCGCCCACCTGCGTCTTTGGCGGCCGAGACGTCATCGCCAAGAGCAACGCCGACTTTAACGTCGCCGACCTGATGGGCTAACGCACGGCAAGCAAAACCGCCACAAAGGGGACAGCGCCTTCGTGGTGGTTTTGCCGTCTTTATCGCGTTTGCCCAGATAAAACCTGCCAAAATAAACCTGTCCCTTTTTGGTAGGTTTGGGAGAGAGGGCCGGGATGGACAAGGCTGAGTTGCGGCGAGCAGTGATTGCCCGGCGCGATGCTCTTGATTTGGACTTGCGGACAGCGAAGTCTGCCGTTATCTGCGCGCGGCTTGTTGAGCTGTTGGATCGCTTGGATGCCGCGGCGCCGCACACCGTTGCCATCTATGCCGCGATGGGTTCCGAGGCAGACCCTGCCGCGTTTGCCGCTGCGGCCGCCGCGCGCGGCTGGCGCGTAGCCTATCCGTGCATGCTCTCGGCAATTGATGCCGCAGCTTGTGGCCAGCGCATGTGCATGCGAGCAGTTGCCGCCGACGATGCGTCCGCGGCGCCGTTTATCGCCCACCCCACGCGAGCCTTTTCAGCCACGGACATCGACAGCAGCCGCTTCCCTATCGCGCCTGCCGAGGATCTCGACATGATTATCGTGCCACTCGTAGCCTTCGATCAAACCGGCGCGCGCCTGGGCTACGGCGGCGGTTGCTACGACCGCTACCTGCCCATGCTCTCACCCGCATGCCAAATCATCGGCATCGCCTTTGACGAACAACGCATCAACCACGTCCCCACCGATGCCCACGACCTGCCGCTGCCCAACATCATCAGCGCCTAATCGCCGCCACATCAGCCACGGCTACAGCAGTACCATCGCAGTCTAGTGCTCCTCGCCGGCGCGGGCCAGGTCGTAGGGCGTGGTCTGGTAGACGTAGTAGTTGAGCCAGTTGGTGTAGAGCAACTGAGCCTGGCTGCGCCAGACGTTGCGCGGCTCGGCCGTGGGGTCGTCATTCGGGAAGTAATGCGCCGGCACCTCCGGGTTGAGTCCGCGCTTCACATCGCGCTCGTACTCCAAGCGCAGCGTGTCGGTATCGTACTCGGGATGGCCAAATACAAAGAAGCGACGGCTGTCGGTCGACTTGACGATGTACAGGCCCACCTCGTCGGACACGGCCACAACCTCAAGCTGCGGCTCGGCCTCCACATCCTCGCGGCGCACATCGGTGTTGCGCGAATGCACGGCATAGAAACGGTCGTCAAAGCCGCGGACCAGCGGGCTTTGCGGCTTCACCAGATAATGCTCAAATACGCCGCTCGCCTTTGTCGGCAGGTCGTACTTCTGGATACCGTAATGATGGTACAGACCTGCCTGTGCGCCCCAGCAAATGTGCAGCGTAGAGTGCACGTGCGTGGTGGACCAATCCATGATCTGGCAGAGCTCGGGCCAGTAGTCGACCTCCTCGAACGGCATCTGCTCCACCGGCGCGCCCGTGATGATCAGGCCGTCGTAGTGGATGTCGCGGATGTCGTCGAACGTGCGATAGAACGTCTCCAGGTGGCCGGCGCTCACGTGCGTGGCCTCGTGCGTTTTCGTGCGCAGCAGGTCCACCTCCACCTGCAGCGGCGTGTTGGAGAGCTTGCGCATGATCTGCGTCTCGGTAGCGATCTTGGTGGGCATGAGGTTGAGGATGAGCACACGCAGCGGGCGGATGTCTTGGTGCAGCGCGCGGTACTCGGTCATGACAAAGATGTTCTCGCTCTCGAGCTGCGCGGCGGCAGGGAGGGCGTCGGGGATGCGAATGGGCATGGATGCTCCTTACGAGTCAGTTGCAGCTATGGTACAACGACCGGCCCCATCCGCGCGAGCACATCGCCCAGCGATGCCGTCAGCGACCCAAATCACTCCAAAAGTAGAGATTAAGGCATGCCCAAAAAACTATGGCGCTTTAGCCTAGCAAAGTATCAGCAGGACGCTACAATGGTTCGACGCGAAAAACTCGGCCGAAAGGATACGTATATGTACCAGACGCGTAAGATCGGTGTGGTCGGCCAGGGCCACGTAGGAGCACATGTCGCCAACAGCCTGCTCATGCAGGGCATTGCCGATGAGCTGTACCTGTGCGATATCAACGAGGCCAAAGTGACGTCCGAGGTCCAGGACCTGCGCGACTCCCTTTCGTTTGTCCCGTACAACACCAAGATCGTCAACTGCTACGACCACTACGAGGAGCTTGCCTGCTGCGACGTCATCGTCAACGCTGCCGGCAAGGTCGCGCTGGCCGCCGGCAACCGCGACGGCGAGCTGTTCTTTACCACCGACGCCGCCCGCACCTTTGCCAAGCGCATCGTCGACGCCGGCTTTGACGGCATCTTCGTGAGCATCTCCAACCCCTGCGACGTCGTGTGCACCGAGCTGTGGCACCTGACCGGCTACGATCCCAAGAAGATCATCGGCTCGGGCTGCGGCCTGGACTCCGCCCGCCTGCGCACCGAGATCTCCAAGAAGGTCGGCGTGAGCCCCAAGTCCATCGACGCCTACATGATCGGCGAGCACGGCTTTAGCCAGCTTGCTGCCTTTAAGGCCGCAACCATCGCCGGCAAAAACCTCAACGAGCTTCAGGCCGAGAACCCCGACAAGTACGCCTTCGACCACATGGAGGTCGAGGAGCTTGCACGCAAGGGCGGCTATGTGACCTACCAGGGCAAGCAGTGCACCGAGTACGCCGTTGCCAACTCCGCCGCGCGCGTCTGCGCCGCCGTGCTGCACAACGAGCACGCCGTGCTTTCGGCCTCTACGCTTATGACCGGCCAGTATGGCGAGGAGGGCATCTTTACCTCCCTGCCGTGCGTGATCGGCGCCGAGGGCGTCGAGGAGGTCTACACGCTCGACCTGTCCGAGCACGAGCTCGAGGGCTTCCACAAGAGCTGCCAGCACATCCGCGACAACATCGCCCAGCTCGACTGGTGGGATGCCGAGGCCTACGACGCCAAGTAAGCCGCTGGCTGCCGCAACCTTGCGAATCTATGCGCGATACTAAGCGGGCCGCGCCGGAAACCCACCGGCGCGGCCCGCTTTTTACGCACGCTGTTCGCTTGCGAATCGAAGGTGAATGCTTTTCCCGTTACCTAGTACTGCTCGATGCCCATGTAGCGACGAATCTCAGGGCTGTGGTCGAACACCTTTCCGCGAGCGGCGCGCAGCTCGCAGCTCATGTTGTAGAAGAAGATCGGCTCCAGGTACGAACGCACGCTGGCGGGTACCTCGCCCACGCCGTACTCGAGTGCATCGAGCACCATGACCGTATCGGTGTGCGTGTTGAGGAACGCCAGCGCGCGCTCCTCCATGGGGCGGCACTCGCCCGATCCGAGCTGTACAAAGTAGAACACGCCGGGCTCGGTAGCCTCGAACGGGCCGTGGAAGTACTCGCCGGAGTGGATGTAGCAGCAGTGCTGCCACTGCATCTCCATGAGCGAGCAGATGGCCATGGCGTAGGTCTGGCTAAAGTTGGGGCCGGATCCCAGAATATAGAAGAACTCGTGCTGCTGGCAGAGCTCGGCAAAACGGGCACCCAGCTCGGCGTTGACCTTCTCGCGCGCGGCGGGCAGCAGCGCGTCCATCTGCTTAAGACCCTCGTACATGTCGGCGAGTGCCTCGTAGCCTTCCTGCTGGTCGAGCAGCTCGGCGGCGATCAGAGCGCCGATGCCCTGCGGCACCTCGACCTGTGACACGCCCTCGCCCCACGGATAGACCCAGGTGGTCCACTTGCCGTTATCGATCTTGGAGCCCTCGCAGTCGGTGAGGGCAACGACCTCGGCGCCGGCAGCCAGCGCCATCTCGCAGCCGTCGACGACCTCCTGCGTGTTGCCGCTGTGGCTGCAGGCAATAACGAGCGACTTCTCGCCAAGGCTCTTGGGGGCCATCAGGCAAAACTCGCGTGCAGTGTAGACCGTCGAGGTAAACGTGGTGGCCTCGCGCTTGAGCAGCTCGTTGGCCGGCATCAGGTCGATCATCGAACCGCCGCAAGCGATCCAAAAGACGTTCTCAATCTTGCCCTTGCGCTCGATGATTTCCTGAACCAGATCATGTGCGTTCATCCTGGTTTTCCTCCTTGTGTGGCGGTTTTGAACGACGACAGCTCGTACCTGCGGTCGTTCTATGTTGTCCTATTTATAGCACGCACGACGACGCTCGTGAAGTCATTTCACCAAACTTGTTCTATGTTGTTCTATCTATGGACGTTAGATGTCGAACACGTAGCGCGAGCCCACGATCTTTTGGCGTCCGAGCAGCAAGGGCCGCTCGTCCGCATCGGTAAAGTACGCCTCCATATAGAAGAGCGGCTCGCCGACCGGCACCTCCAACAGCGGGGCCGCCTGAGCATCGGCAAGCGCAATCTCCACGGTGCAAGGGTCGGACTTGAGCGGCGCGCGGCCCGAATGCTCGGCAACGAGCGCAAAAATCGAGTTATCGGTGAGGTCCTTATCGGCAAGTGTCTGCAGATAGGGATGGTCAGCCAGCACAAAGGCGTTGTTCTCGAGCATGACGGGGATGCCGTCGGCCGTGCGCACGCGCTCGACCACGATAAGCTCGCAGCCGGGCTCTACGCCAAAGAACGCCGCGTCCTCGCGCGTCGCCGCAACCACCGTGCGCGATACCAGGCGCGCACCCGGCACCATGTCGTTGGCAGCGCAACCCTCGGAAAAGCTCTGAACGTCACCCTTCTGGACAATCTTGCGCTTGAGCTTGGGCGCGCACACGAACGTGCCCCTCCCCTGCTGGCGGTTGAGATACCCCGCGCGCGACAGCTCCTCGATGGCGCGGCGCACGGTGATGCGTCCCACGCCGTAGTACTTCGCGAGCTCCATCTCGGAAGGAATGCGCGAGCCGGATGCGTACACGCCACGCGCGATCTCGCCCTTTAGGTCGTCCATAACCTGCTGGTACAGCGGCACAGCGGACACCTCAGTGCGCTCGGTTTTATCATCGGATGCCATCGTTATGCTCCATTCCGTGCATGCTCGGACTCAAACTCTTCAATCGCCGCCATAAACTGCTCGCCAAAGGCGTCGGCCTTTTTCTCGCCGATGCCGTTGACCTGGATAAGCTCGTCGCGCGTCTGTGGGCGTAGGCGGCACAGGCCGCGCAGGGCCTTGTCGGAAAAGACCATGTACGGCGCCATCTCCAGCTCGGTCGAAATATCCTTGCGCAGGGCACGCAGGCGCTCGAACAGCTCGGCATCGTCACCCACGCGCGGGCGCTGATCCAGCTCGGCCTCCTCGCGCAGCAGATCGACGGCGCGGCGGGCGCGGGCCGAGGCCTTGCGCTTGGACGCGCGACGCTTAACGGTAAAGGCAAACGCCTCATCCTCGACCTCGACGGCACGCGGACCCAGCCCCACGACCGGGTACTGCCCCTGCGAGGTGGCCAGATAACCGCGGCCGCACAGCTGGCCGATGATGTCCTTGATGCGCCCGACCGATTCGCTCGACAGCTCACCGTAGCCGCGGTCCTCGTCCAGATGCATCTGGCGAATGCGCTCGGTGTTGCCGCCGTGGAGCACGTCGGCGATCAGCGACTTGCCAAAGCGCATGGGACGCGTGGCCACATAGCGCACGGCAGCGCGGGCCATATCGGTGACGTCCTCGACCTCGAACTGCGTGAGGCAGTTGCTGCAGTTGCCGCAGCTCTCGACGTCGTCCGTGGCGGTGCCGCCCGTACTGGCCGCGGCATGCTCGGCCGCGGCCTCGTCGCCAAAGTAGCGCAGCATGTATTCGCGCAGGCAGCCGGTAGTATTGCAGTAGCCCTCCATCTGGCTGAGCAGACGATATCGATTCTGGAGCGCCCACGCGCGCTGCTCGTCGTCGAGCGCCTCATCGGCAGCATCGCCGCGGTCGATCAGAAAGCGGCGCATGCGAAAATCGTTGCCGTTCCACAGCAAGTAGCAGCTGGCCGGGTCGCCATCGCGGCCGGCGCGGCCCGCCTCCTGGTAGTAGGCTTCGATGCTCTCGGGCACGTTGTTGTGGATCACGTAGCGCACGTTGGGCTTGTCGATGCCCATGCCAAAGGCGTTGGTGGCAACCATCACCTGGATATCGTCGTCGATAAAGGCGCGCTGGCTTTGGCGACGGGCGTCGTTGCCCATGCCGGCATGGTAGCGGCCAACGCGAATGCCGCTGGGGCCCAGTGCCTCGGCAAGCTCGCCCGCCAGCGCATCAACTGTCTTGCGGGTCGAACAATACACGATGCCGCTCTCGCTCGAATGCGCGATCACGTAGTCGCGCACCCAGGCAGTCTTGGCCTTGTCGCCCATCTCCTCGCAACCAAAGTAGAGGTTCTTGCGATCGAAACCCGTCACTACCGTCGCGGGGTTTTGCAGGCCAAGCATCTGCTGAATGTCCGCGCGCACACGCTCGGTCGCCGTAGCGGTAAAGGCCGCCACGATGGGGCGCTGCGGCAGGGAATCGATAAACTCGCGAATCTGCAGGTAAGCGGGACGGAAATCCTGGCCCCATTGGCTCACGCAGTGGGCCTCGTCAATGGCCACGAGCGGCACGCCAATGCCGGCGGAACCCGCAGCCTCCTGCGCAAAGGCCAAAAAACGCGGCTCGAGCAAGCGCTCGGGCGCCACATACATAAGCTGGTAGCGGCCCTCGCGCGCCCGCTTGAGCACGGTGTTTTGCTGGGCCGGAGTAAGGCTGGAGTTGAGATAGCTGGGTCGCGCACCCGCCGCGAGCAACGCACGGGTCTGGTCCTCCATAAGCGACAGCAGCGGACTCACCACAAAGGTGATGCCGGGCAGCATGAGCGCGGGCACCTGGTAGCAAATGGACTTGCCGGCGCCCGTGGGCATAACACCCAGCGCATCACGACCGGCAAGGATCGCATCGACCATGCGGTCCTGTCCCGGGCGAAACGAGGTGTAGCCAAAATAGGCGCCGAGCGTGTCGAGCGCCATCTGCTGCATGCTATCGGTCATGGTTTCCTAACGTTCAAGTCATCTGCCGCCGATTATACGCCGCCACGCGGACCGGCGCCGCACGGCTGTCGGCCACGGGCAATACGATCCAAGGCGGACGAGCGTTGATTTTCGGACACTTTCCGGATGAGCGTGGAAACGTCGCTGGTTGAGCATAAGTCAGACACTATGACCCAATCCAGGGGCACGGAAACGACAGGAGCCCCCGCTCGTGACCGCGGGTCGGGGCTGCGACAATGTTGTTGAAGTGCCAGAGGCGCAGCCGCGCCGCAACGAGGTTGGGAGGCTCCCGTGCCTAGATATTCTACCGCCTTCGGAATGGACGTACACCTCAGGTCCACCACCGTCTGCGCGCTCGACGCGGAGACGGGCGAGGCCGTGACGAGGAGGTTCCGCGGCAACCCCTGGGGCGAGGTCGCGGAGTGGATGTCGGGCTTCCCCGGCCCGTCGCTCGCCGCCTACGAGAGCGGCTACCTCGGCTTCGCCCCGCAGAGGAAGGCTCTCCGGGCTCGGCGTCGACTGCGTCGTCGCGGCCGTCTCCAAGGTCCCGAGGTCGGCGGCCGACCTCTCGTCCAAGAACGACCGCAACGACGCGGCCAGGATGGCCAAGGCGATACTGTCGCACGACGTCACCCCGGTATGGGTGCCGTCCCCCGAGATCGAGGGGCTCAGGGACCTCGCCGGGGCCCACGACGCGGCGACCGCGAGGCTCGCGGCGGCGAAGCAGCGGCTCCTGGCGTTCCTGGCCCGCCGCGGCTACGCCTACGGCGGCACGACGCCGGCCGGCAACCCCCGGAGGTACTGGACGTACGACTTCCTCAGGTGGCTCGACAAGGTCCGGCCCGCCGACGACGGCGGCATCCGGGCGCTTGCGGCGCTGAGGAACGAGGTCGAGGCGGCCGCCGAGACGCGCGACGACCTCCTCGCCGAGTACAGGGCCGCCGTCGCGGCGGGCCCCCTCTCGGCGGAGGTCGAGGCGCTCCAGTCGATCAAGGGGTGCGGGTTCGCGCTCGCCGCCGCCTTCGCGTCCGAGGTCGGCGACTTCTCGAGGTTCCGCTCCGGCAGGCAGGTGACGTCCTACTTCGGCCTCGCCCCGAAGCAGAGGTCGAGCGCGGACTCCGTGCGCCTCGGCGGGATCAGCGGGGCCGGCAACGCGCTCGTCAGGAGGCTGGCCGTCGAGGGGTCCTGGAGCTACGTCCAGGCGAGCCACCAACCGAAGCTGATGCCCAAGGGCAGCGGCGTCCCGCTCGAGGTGAGGATGCACGGGAGGAAGGGTTCCGAGCGCCTGCTCCGGCGCCGCGAGGAGATGCTCGCCAGGGGCATGCCCCAGGCGAAGGCGAACGCCGCCACCGCCGCCGAGCTCGTGAGGTGGCTGTGGGCCCTCGGCGCGATGTGCCGGGAGGCAACCGAATAGACATAGCCCCCGTCCCGGCGAGCCGGGCAGCCTTCGGGGATACCCCCGCTTTCGCTGGGCGCGCGGCAGCGGCCGCATGCGCGTAGTCAGACTTGGGGAGCCCCGCCGAAGGAGAGGATTGCGGGCCGACAGAACGGTATCCGCGGATATGAGACTGAGCCGAAGGCGTCGACGACATGCCGGGGGCGGACCGGGACGGGTTCAACGGCAGGCCCCGCCGACCGATTGCAAGCGGTCGGCGGGGCCATTGTGGCTCTTGACAGCGGATTGGGTCATATGAGCGAAAACGCGGTTTGTCAAAACCGCGTAACTATTAAAGTTGACGTAAGCCCTCTTCCAGGCCGGTCTTGCTGTCGGTCTTCTCGTCGCGCATCTTGATGACGCGGGCGGGGACACCGGCCACGACGGCGCCGGCGGGGACGTCCTCGACGCACACGGCACCGGCAGCCACGACGGCGCCCTTGCCCACGCGCACGCCCTCCAAGACCACGGCGTTGGCGCCGATCATGACATCGTCTTCGATGATGACGGGCGTGGCGCTGGCGGGCTCCACAACGCCTGCCAGCACGGTGCCGGCGCCGATATGGCAGTTCTTGCCCACGGTGGCGCGGCCGCCCAGCACGGCGCCCATATCGATCATGGAACCCTCACCGATGACGGAGCCGATGTTGATGATGGCGCCCATCATGATGACGGCGCGATCGCCGATCTCGACGCGGTCGCGGATGATCGCGCCCGGCTCGATGCGGGCGTTGATGCCCTTGAGGTCGAGCATGGGCACGGCGGAGTTGCGACAGTCGTTCTCCACATCGTAGTAATCGATGGAATCGGCGTTGGCGTCCAGGATGGCTTTAAGCTCATCCCAGTCGCCAAAGACGGTCTTGCCACGACGACCGCCGTAGACGTGCGCATTGCCCCACTGGACCTTCATGCCCGGCTTCTCGCGCACGTACAGCTTGACGGGCGTCTTTTTTGGCGCGGTGGCGATGTAGTTGATAATCTCCTGTGCATCCATCTCGGCTGCGTTGCTCATTTGCTGTCTCTCCTTTGGGTGGATCCGGTTGATACCTGGTTAGGCAAACATGATCTGGTCGAACGTATAGAAGCCGGGTTCGCGGGTGACGAGCTTCTGCGCGGCTGCTAAGGCGCCGTTGACAAAGATCTGACGGCTCGTTGCGCGGTGGGTGAGCGTGACCTCCTCGTCCTGGCCAAAGAAACTAACCTCGTGCACGCCGGCGACGGTGCCGCCGCGCAGCGAGTGCATTCCGATCTCCTTGGGGCCACGCGCGCCGCACATGCCCTCGCGGCCATAGACGGGGTGGTAGCCTGCCTCGGGTTCAGCTTCGACGACGGCGTCGAGCAGTAGCTTGGCGGTGCCGCTCGGGGCGTCGACCTTTTGGTTGTGGTGCGTCTCGACGATCTCGCAGTCAAAGCCGGGCAGCTCGCGTGTGGCCTGGGCCACTAGATGACGCAGGGCTGCGATGCCGATGGAGTAATTGCCCGAGTGCATAACGCGGGTGTTCTGGCCCAGCTCACGCAGGCGGTCCATCTGCTCAGGTGAATAGCCCGTGGTGCCGGAAACGAGTGCGGCGCCCGTGCGCTCGACATAGGCGACGACGGCATCGAAGGTCACGACGTTCGAGAAGTCGATAATCACATCGGCAGCCGGTGCGTTCTCGAGCTCGCTCAAATCGAAGCCAATCTGGGCCACGATATCAAAAACGGGCTGCCCGGCGGCATCGACAATGCTTTCGGCGGTGGTGCGGATGAGCGAGCCCATGCGGCCCGTTCCCATAATGACGGTCTTAATCAAGCAGACCAGCTCCCTTCAGAGCATCGGTAAGTGCGGATCGCGTGTCGTCTGCCATGGGGCACAGCGGCATACGGTAGTTTGCCTCGATCATGCCCATCTGGGCGAGCGCTTCCTTAACGGGGATGGGGTTGACCTCGCTAAAGAGGGCGTTGATGAGCGGCTGGCCGGCAATCTGGATATCGCGGGCGCGCGCTACGTCGCCGTCCAGATAAGCGCGGCACATGTCGTGTACGAGCTGCGGCTGCACGTCTGCCCACACGCTGATGGTGCCCGAGGCGCCCAGGCTCATGAGCGGCACGGTAAGCGCGTCCTCGCCCGAGTACATGCGGAAGTCGTCTGACAGCAGGTGGGCGATCTTGGCCGCGTAGGCGACGTTGCCCGAGGCTTCCTTGATGCCCATGATGTTGGGATGTGCTGCCAGGCGCGCAACGTTGCGCTCGCTGATGCCGCAGCCGCAGCGGCCGGGGATGTTGTACAGGATGCAGGGGATGTCCACGGCATCGGCCACGGTCTTAAAGTGCTGATAGATACCCTCTTCATTGGACTTGTTGTAGTAGGGGGTAATGAGCAACAGGCCGTCGGCGCCCAGGCCCTGATAGGTGAGCGACTTGGTGAGCATGGTCTGCGTGGAGTTGGAGCCCGAGCCGGCGATGACGGGGACGCGTCCTGCAACATGCTTGACCACCGCGGCGACGACGGAGTTGTCCTCGTCATCGGTCATCGTGGCGCTCTCGCCGGTGGTGCCCAGGGTGAGAATGGCGTCGGTGCCATTTTGCAAGTGGAAATCGATAAGGCGCTCGAGCGCGTCAAAGTCGACACTGCCGTCCTTTTTAAACGGCGTAACCAGGGCGACGATTGAGCCCTCGAGATTGCGGATGTCCATGTTCTTCTCCTTCGCCTCCGCGATCTGGATGCGTTTGTTCCATTGAGCTGCGACTGCTAGGCGCTCGTCTTCGGCGCGACGGCGGGCACTTTCGGCGCGCGACTTGGCCAGCAGCTCTCGGCCGCACGGCAGCACGTCGAGCGTGGCAAAGTAATCGCCCGGGCGCTCGGCGCGGCGGATGAGGTCGGCCGCGCCATCGGGGCGCAGCAGGACCTCGGCCGAGCGCAGCCGTCCGTTGTAGTTGTAGCCCATGGAGTAGCCATGCGCACCGGTATCGTGGATTACAAGCAGGTCACCCATGTCGATATGCGGCAGCTTGCGATCGATAGCGAACTTGTCGTTGTTCTCGCATAGGTTGCCCGTGATGTCATAGGTGTTCGTGACGGGCGCCGTGGCCTTGTCGGCGCCGCCCGGCTGACCCATCACCGTAATGTGGTGGTAGGCGCCATACATGGCAGGGCGGATCAAATCGACGGCGCTTGCATCGACACCGATATAGTCCTTGTAGATCTGCTTCTCGTGGATAGCCTTGGTGACCAGGCAGCCGTAGGGGCCCATCATAAAGCGGCCCATCTCAGTGCAGATGGCCACATCGCCCATGCCGGCGGGAACCAGGATCTCGTCGTATGCCGCGTGTACTCCCTCGCCGATGGCGCGAATGTCGTTGGCCTGCTGCTCGGGCAGGTAGGGGATGCCGACGCCGCCGGACAGATTGATGAAGGCGACGTGTGCGCCGGTCTCGCGCTCCAGGCGTACAGCAAGCTCAAAGAGGATACGCGCGAGCTCGGGGTAGTAGTCGTTGGTGACGGTGTTGCTGGCAAGGAATGCGTGGATGCCAAAGACCTCGGCGCCCTTGGCTTTGAGCATGCGGAAGGCCTCGAAGAGCTGCTCGGTGGTCATGCCATATTTGGAGTCGCCTGGGTTGTCCATGATGCCGTTGGAGAGCTGGAACAGGCCGCCTGGATTAAAGCGGCAGCTGACCGTTTTGGGGATGGGTCCCGCAACACGCTCAAAGAACTCGATGTGGCTGATGTCGTCAAAGTTGACGATGGCACCCAGCTTGTCGGCGAGCTCAAAGTCGGCAGCCGGCGTATCGTTGGACGAGAACATGATGTCGTGTCCCGTGATACCCAGCGAGCGGGCGATCATGAGCTCGGTATAGCTCGAGCAATCGCAGCCGCAGCCGTATTCGTTGAGAATGGAGATGAGCGCCGGGTTGGGGTTGGCCTTGACGGCAAAGTATTCCTTAAAGCCCGGGTTCCATGCAAAGGCGTCGCGCACTTCTTGTATGTTGCGGCGGATGCCCGCCTCGTCGTATAGATGAAACGGCGTGGGGAACTGCTCGACGATATGCTCGAGTGTCTCCTTGTCCACAAACGGCTGCTTGGCCGCATATGCCTCGTTGGGGGTCAATGCCATGTCCCGTAAACCTCGCTATCCAGACGGCGCCATCGGCGCATCGAATCCGCATAGCGTGGACCCAATGTCCGGATAGCGCTCCCGCATTGCTGCAGACAGTCCTGTGGGTGTTTCCCACAGGCCCACCAGGTTGTTCGTGCCCGTAAAACCCAGTTCGGCGGGTTTCGCCTCCCCACGGGGTCAAAGCCTGCCGGCTCGCCCGCGGCTCTTCGTGCCCGCGCCTCTATCAAGTGGTAAAGACCCTATCACGTTGCACTTTACCAAACAAGAGTATTCGTATATAACGTTTAAAAAATGCAGGGATATGCTAGAAACAAGGGCGTCACAATTCTGCATCACAATATTGTGTGAATGGATATGCCCCATGAAAGGATCCTTTATGACCGAGCTCCAAGAACTCCGTCGCTATCGTCGCGACCTGCATCGCATTCCGGAGCTCGACTTCGATCTTCCGCAAACCATCGCCTATATCGAGGGCGTGCTCGCCCCGCTTGCCTGCGAGGTGACCCATCCCTGTCCGAGCTGCGTCTGCGCCTTCTTCGACGCTGGCACGGGCGCCGCGCATGCCACGGCGATTCGCGCCGATATGGACGCGCTTCCCATCGCGGAGGCGACGGGCGCGGCCTTTGCCTCGACACATCCCGGAAAGATGCACGCTTGCGGACACGATGGACACATGGCCATGGCGCTTGCGGCGGCGACCTTTGTCGATCGCACGATTCGTGAGCAACCGGGTGCCATCAAGCGCAACGTGCTCTTTGTGTTCCAGCCGGCCGAGGAGACGACCGGTGGCGCCAAGACAGTTTGTGAGAGTGGGGTGTTTGAGCGCTACGGGGCAGACCGTATCTTCGGGTTCCACGTATGGCCCGACCTGCCTGCGAACACGTTGGTGAGCTGTTCTGGTCCGCTGCTGGCGCGCTCGAGTGAAACGCACGTGCACATTCACGGGACAAGCATCCATATCGCCAAGACTTACGGCGTTCCAGTCGAGGAATCGCACGACGCGGCGCTGGCAGCAGCCAAGTTTTTGGTTGCCGAGCGCGAACTGATGGACGAGTTGGGTGCCGACGAGCCCTGCATTGGCAAGTTCGGCCTGCTGCAGGCCGGCACCGTCTGCAATGCGGTTGCGGGGGAGGCGCATGTCGCTGGCAGCCTGCGCGTGTTTACGGATGACATGTTTGACCGTGCGCGCGAGGGCGTGCGCCGCGTGCTGGACGAGGCCTGCGCCGCAACGGGCTGCACGTACGACCTCGACTTTGCCGAGGGCTATCCGCCAGTCGATAACGACCCCGAGCTGTTTGCCCACATTGCGCCTGCCTTGTCCGAGCTGCAACTCGTGGACGAGCCGCTGCTGATTGCCGAGGATTTCGCGTTCTACCAGCGCCATCTGCCGGGCGTGTTCTTCTTGCTGGGCACGGGCGTTCCTGCCAGTCGGGATAATCCGAGCGACGCCGAGGGCTGCCCTGCCTATGCCACAAGTGCCCTGCATACTGATACCATGCTCTTTGACGAGGAAATCCTACTCAAGGGCCTCGATGTCTATAAACGATTGCTTTTGCTTGCTTAAGTGTCGAAGGATACCTGTCTAGAAAACACGAACAGATGTACGGTATAATAGAGATGTAAGCCTATAGAAACGTTTGACGTTATTAACGTAAGGCGATAGTATGATTGCATCATAATGAGCGCTATCGGGTCTGTTTTGAGTGGAGACAGGGGATGGCTTGGAATGTCGAAATCGTCGATTATCACAAGTGATGAGACTTCGGCCGATTTGCTGTCGCCGGTGACTCCTGGTGAGCTTCTCAAAGAGGAGTTTCTTGTTCCCATGGGCATTTCTCAATATCGCCTTGCTAAGGAGACCGGGATTCCGGCTCAACGCATTGGGCAGATTGTCTTGGGGAGGCGTCGTGTGACGGCCGACACCGACCTTCGCCTTTGTCGCTACTTTGGCCTGACGGATGGTTATTGGCTGCGCGCCCAGATAACGTTTGATCTCGAGGCGGAGAAGAGGCGCATCGAACCGGAACTGGATAAGATCGTTCCTGTTCAGCAGGCCATTGCGCTGTAGTGCTCAGAGATGATGGGGGTGGCGTGACGATGAGGCGACGCCGACAGCCTGCCGTATATAGTCCGGGTGGATGCGGGTGCGGTTTGCTGCTGCTTCCGGTCATCGCTGTGAGCATTGGCGTGATGTTTGCGCTTGCTGGGCTTGCCGCGGCGGCGCTCGTGCTGTTTATCACTGCCATCGGCGTGACGATTTGGCTCTGCCGCAATCGCGGGCAACGCCGTGCCGACGGTAAAACCAATGTCGGCTGGGTCGTCTTTCTGATCATTGCGTACCTGCTGAGTGTCAGCTACCTTGTTTTCTTTGTCCTGTTGATGATCAGTGCTTTTACCGGGGAATCCGTCACGGTGGGTTGATCACTGCTGGCAGACGGTCGCGCAAAGTGCGTTTGCTCGGCGTTTGGATAACTGCATTGGCCGTTTACCGCAACCTTAGCTCTCAGCTAATGAATTCAAGTTCAATCCTTCCTACGATGTGCTGTGTGCCGGCACGGTAGCCGGATCGTAGGAAGGATGAATAATGGCAAAAGAGGGAAAGAAGCCGATCGGCAAGATTGTCCTAGGCATCATCGTGGTGCTGGTTATTGTCGGTGCCGTGGGCTCTATGGGCGGCAACTCAACCGATTCGTCTGCGAGCGATTCGGCAAAACCTGCCGAGACGACACAGCAGGCTGAGGAGCAAAAAGAACCGCAAGAACCGTATACCATTGCTGACGAGGCTGAAGACACTTCCAATCAGTTTACCTATAAGATCACGGGCACGCTGACCAATAACACGGACAAGGAAAAGAGCTACATTCAGATTGAATATGTTCTGTATGATGCCGATGGCAACCAGGTTGGAACGGCTCTTGCAAACACCAATCATCTGAAGGCGGGCGGCTCCTGGAAGTTCGAGGCGCTGGGTACGGTGTCTCCCGACCAGGTTGCTAGCTGGGAGCGTTCGGACGTAAGCGGTTTCTAGCATGTTGCATGCACTGGGGGAGGTGAAGTCGTATGCCCGATAAAAAGCTGACCGAGGAGTTGCTCAATGAGCTTCTTGATGCGCCGAACATCGATGGCTATATCAGGGAGCACGACTTTGCCGCCCCGTCGCTTTCGGACTACCTGAAGCGGCTACTGCAGGAAAAGGGCTTGGAGCGCTCGCGCGTGGTTCGTATGGCCGATCTCAATGAGACCTTTGGCTATCAGATCTTTACCGGTGCGCGTCATCCGAGTCGCAATAAGGTGCTGCAGATTGCCTTTGCGATGGCGCTGACGCTCAAAGAGACCAACCGTGCGCTGACGGCTGCCGGGGTAAGCGTCCTTAACTGCAAGGACCGCCGCGATGCGATTATCATCTTTTGCATCGATCGCGGGTGCAGCCTCCAAAAGGTCAACGAGGAACTGTATCGCTTTGGCGAGGAGACGGTGAGTTAGCGGCTGATATCTGAGCCGGCGGAGCTGTCGAACAACGATGCAAACGAACGGGGCGCGGATGCCATGGGGTGTCTGCGCCCTGCGCTATGATGGAGGCTATGGATACTCAGACCCCAACATATTCCAATGACGAGCTGACCGCAGCGCTTGCCGAGCACCTGGCGTCGCTCTATCGCGACGACAGCTATCGCGTGGAGCGTGTACTTAAGCGCTCGTCCGTTGAAACAACCGAGCTCGTGTACTTTGAAGGAACCGGCGGTGGTTCGCTCGGCCCCTTTGTCCGTAAACGCATCGATGCTTCGGCTCAAATCGGCGGGGCATACGAGCGTCTGTTTGCCGCCCAGCGGGCAGGCAGGCGTTTTGAGCACCTGCCCAGAATCGTCGATTGTCGTCGTGTGGGCGACGAGCTCAACGTGGTTATGGAATACATCGAAGGGGAGACACTCGGGGCGCTGGTGGACCGTCTGGGAGCCACCCCCGATTATGCGCACGAATTGTATCCTGCCCTATGCGATGCCGTGGGCGAGCTCCACGCCGGTTTTGCAATGGCGGGGGAGACGTCGGCGCCGGTGATCCATCGTGACCTCAAGCCGTCGAATATCATCGTGACAGGTGCCAACTATACGCCTGATGACGGCCTGACGTTTTCATCGCTGGTGATTATCGACTTGGGGATCGCGCGCGTATGGCGCGATGGCGCCGATGCCGATACCGTCAAGTTTGGGACACGGCCCTATGCGCCGCCCGAGCAGTATGGGTTTGGGCAGACGAACGTGCGAAGCGACGTCTACGCACTTGGCGCCCTGTTGTTCTTCTGCTTGACGGGAGTCGACCCTAAACCAGGGCTCGACATGCGCGAGCAATGCGAGGCGCGCGGCATTCCCACTCCACTTGCCGATGCCGTCTGCATGTCGATGGCGCTCGACCCGGCCAAGCGTTTTGCGAGCGCGGAAGCGTTGGGACGGGCGACGCGCGCGGCATACGATCTAAGTCGCCCCGTGCGGCCTCCTGCGCCTGTGCTTGTCCGTACTCCGGCCTCGGAGACGGTGTTGACGCCCCAAGGGCTCCAGAACCCCACAGGGCTTCCTAGGCTTGCCGCCTTCGCTGCATGCGGTCTGCTCTCTCGCGTTCCGGAGTCTCTGGGGCGTATTTGGAATACGCTCGTCTGCTTCTCGCTGCTTGTGTTCTTTGCTGGAAGTCACTTTGCCGTCTTTCACCCCACCGGAGCAAACCAAAGCTACCCGACGTGGCTTCTCATAATCGAGTATTTTTTCTTTGTCGATGGCCTTATGGTGCTTATGCATTTTGCGCTGCTCGATAAGCGCCGTCTCCGTCGGCGATTCGCACTGCTCGACAGCTATCGCGGCAAGAAACTCGCGAAACTCTGGCTCAAGGCATTGGGTGTGCTGCTCCTATGCGTGATCGTCATAGTCGCGGTTGCCAATGCGACCGGCGTCGTCGATACCTCCGCTACCTAAAAGAAAAGGGCCCCAATGGGGCCCTTTGCAGTTGCACTTAGATGCGGTTCATCTGAGCGGCGACTTTGTTGTACCAGTCCTGCCACGTGGGCGGGCAGTACTTTTTGGCTGCTGCCGGGGTAAGGGTGGAGCCGTAGTTGGCGCCCAGATAGGCAACGTGAGCGGAGATGCCCTCGCTCCAGCTGCCAAAGCTGCGCCAACCGCCGCCACGGGCACTCCAGCCCCAGGCGTTGTAAGAATTGGCGCAATAAGCGCCCTTGGTGCTCTCGATGCAGGCGATGGCGGGGGACCAACGGGGGTCGACACCGGTATTCCAAGCGGCGACGGCAAAGTTATAGCCCTGGCCTGCCATGGGGGAGCCGGCGAGATAATTGTCGATGCGGCTCGTCCACTCATTAATGAACGAATCGTAATCGGAGCTACCGGTATTGGCGTTGTTCACCGTGGTGTCGATGGTGGTGTTGGTGTTGGTGGCCTGGCTGCTGGAATTGCTGCCGCTTACGCCCTCGCCCGAGAGCTTCTCGGCGGCAGCGGCCTTATCGGCCTCAAGCTTGGCAAGCTCGGCGGCATTTTCCTGCTCGGCTTTTGCCTGTGCCTCGCTGCGGAGCTGCTGGGCCTGTGCCAGCGCATCCTCGGCGTTTTTCTGCTCTGCCTCAAGCTGAGACTTGGCCTGCTGGAGCTCAGCCTTGTTCTGCTCGAGTTCGGTTTGCATGTTATTGAGCTGTTCGATCTCGTCGACGCTCGAGCTCGTGATCTGGTTGGTGTATTTGCAGGTCGTGATGAACTCACCCAGGCTCTGTGCGTTGACCAGGAAGCTCACGATGGGATTGGTGCCCTTCTGATACTTGTACAGATCGCGCATGGCGGAGCTTGCCTTGGCCTGCTGCTCGGGAAGCTTGGCCTCGATTTCCTCGATGCTTGCCTCATTGGAGTCAATCTGCTTTTGCAGGTCATCGAGTTTGGTGCGGGCGTCGTTGTAGGCGCTCGTGGCGGCTTCGATCTTCTGCTGGGCTGCGGAAAGCTGGTCCTGCGTTGCCTGCGAGGCGGCATACGCCGCAACGGGGGAGAGCATCGGCGTGGCCGTCAGCGCAACGGCGAGCACGGCGCTCGTGATGATACGAGCCGGCTTCGACGCAATGAGCGCTGCGGTGCGATGATTCGAATGCTGCATCCAGTCCCTCTGCAATCAATCGTAGGTTATGGTTCGAACGGTATTCTACTACTGCTTTCGACCTCAACTTGAACCTTAAAGGTTCCAAAGGGTCAAGTTGAACTTGAGGCTTTGGCTTTGACCTGCAGTTATGATGAATTGTTGAGAAACCATAGAGTTCAACTTTAACGTTACGGGGCCTGTTTAAGAGGAGTTTAGGGCTGTAAAAGCTATCTCAACGTGGCGTTTTACAACTACAGCGTGCCCTCCTGGCGAGCCTGCTCAATCTCTTCGAGCGCCTCGGCGGGGGTGAACGAACAGGTGCCGTCGCCGAGTTTGACTACCTGGATATCGTCGCCGGTATGGACCTCTCCGCCCTTGAGCACCACGCCAAAAACGCCCTCGTGGGGAAAGATGCAGTCGCCAGCGAGATAGTAGATGGCGCAACGGGTGTGGCAGACCTTGCCGATTTGGCTGATTTCGACGAGCACGTCGCTTCCAAGCTTGAGCTGTGTGCCCAAGGGGAGTGAGAGTAGATTGATGCCTTGCGTGGTGAAATTCTCCCCAAAGGGGGGTGCGGACAGAAAGTTGGACCGTGAAGCGGTCCGGACTGGAGGTTCGCATG
>CATYDM010000027.1 GCA_958405195.1 uncultured Collinsella sp. | reverse complement strand
AGCGCGGGCTTTGCAAGCCTGAGGTCAGGGGTTCGATCCCCCTAACCTCCACCATGATGGACCTGTAGCTCAGTTGGTTAGAGCGTCCGGCTGATAACCGGGAGGTCACAAGTTCGAATCTTGTCAGGTCCACCATCAAAACTGTGAAGAGCCCTGGGGCGTTGCCTCGGGGCTTTTTTCTTGTCTGCGATAAATCTCATTTTGGTTTTGTGTGCTGTGCGAAAGATTGGGTAGTATAGCTATTCAATGCGGTGGAGCTGCCGCGTGTTAACCGCTACGTACCGGAGGTGTTCCATGGTTCGTGTCGACATAGAGACCATCGTCATGGCCGCCGGTCCCGTGCCATCGCTTATCGTGCTTCGTGAGCGCAGCAGTAAATCGGACTCGCCCGCGCCACTGCGTTCCCTTTCCATTCAGACTGGTTCGTTTGAAGCCGCTGCCATCAGCCGCGGCATCGATAGCGGCCGCGCCGAGCGCCCGATTACCCACGACCTGTTGCTCGATACTGTTGGCGCCCTGGGCGCCAAACTCGAGCGCATCGAGATCGTCCGCGCCGAGCCGCCCGTGTTCTACGCGACGATCGTCGTGCTGGCCGATGGCGAGGAGCGCAAGATCGACGCCCGCCCCAGTGATGCCATTGCCCTTGCCGTGCGCAGCAATGCTCCCATGTTTGTGGAGGATGACATCATGAATCGCCTGGGCACTGTTTCTACCCACGCCGAGGAAGTCGACGACGAGCAGGAGTTCGAGAAGTTCGACGAGTTCGTCCATACGCTCTCCCCTGATGATTTCTAAATGCGGAGCGGCGGGGTTGCGGAGTGTTCGCTGATGGCCGGCAGAATGTCGGCTGAGGCGGCAGCCATTGCGCGCGAGGCCCAGATGCGCTCGGAGGCTTCTGAGGCGGCTCGCATTGCCTATGTGACGCAGGCCCGCACGCTTCGCGAACGCCGCGGCTCGTTTATCAAGATGGTTGTCGTCTCCGCCCTTGTCGCGGCAATCTGCTCGCGCCTTCGTGGTACAGTTGGTGCGCTTGGGTTTTCGATCTCTACGGGCCTCGTGATCTGGGGTGTGGTCGATGCGGTCATGCTGACCAGTCAGATCAAGGTACTCGACAAGCGCGCGATGGATATGATGCGCGCCCGCGACGCTGCCGCTAAGATCGCCGCCGAGGCACAAGAACTGTAACGACGCCAGACTCGATGGGAAGGTCTAAAGATGGCACAGGATATGCAGGACGCCGGTAACGTCTCCGCCGAGCTCGACGCCATGGTGTGCGATCTGATCGGCGCGTTCTTGGACGACCTTGCCGCCGGTGAAAACCCTGGCGTGGTCGTGGCAATTGAGGACGCCGCTTCCAACCGTTATCTGGCGGCGCTCGATGAGGATGGCGAAGAGGCGTGCCTCGAGGCGGCCACCAACTTTATCTCCGAGCACAAGATGGGTCTTAAGGACGAGGGCCTGGGCCGTATCGCTCGCTATGCCATCGGCTACACCGGCTGCGTCGAGATTGACGGCGGCTATCACGATGCTCTGCTCGTGAGCTTCTTCGAAACCACGCTCGAGAGTGGTTTTTCGGCATATGTGCTGTATGAGGGCATGGGCGCCGGCGATGGTTTTATGTGGAGCGACCCTGAACCTGCAGGTGAGGAAACCCCTCTCATCTAAAATCGCTAAAATAAACGAGTTTTCGGTAAAAGGCTCAATATTCCCGCTGAGCGTTGTATCGCTGGGCGGGCCGCATACGCGTGCCGGTTGTATATAGATAGAAGATAGGGGAACTACATGCGCGTAGACAATCTGAGGAACATCGCCATCATCGCCCACGTCGACCACGGCAAGACGACGATGGTCGACAAGCTCCTGCGTGCCACGGACGCCTTCCGTGTCAACCAGCAGGTCGAGGACCGCGTCCTGGATTCCAACGACCAGGAGCGCGAGCGCGGCATCACGATTCTCGCCAAGAACATCTCTATCGAGTACAAGGACGTTAAGATCAACGTCATCGACACCCCGGGCCACGCCGACTTTGGCGGCGAGGTCGAGCGCGTGCTGCGTATGGCCGACGGCGCCCTGCTGCTGGTCGACGCTTTTGAGGGCCCCATGCCCCAGACCCGCTTCGTGCTGCGTCACGCTATCGACACCGGCCTCAAGATCATGATCGTCATCAACAAGATCGACCGTCCGGGCGCCAATCCCGAGAAGGCCTACAACGACTGCCTGGACCTCATGGCCGACCTGGGCGCCACCGACGACCAGCTTGAGTTCGCCATGGAGCACGTGGTCTACGCCAGCGCCATGAACGGCTTTGCCCGCCTTGACCCCAACGACGGCAACATGGACATGTACCCGCTGCTCGACATGATCATCGACGACATGCCTGCGCCCGAGGTTGACGAGAACGCCCCGCTGGCCATGCAGTGCGTGACCATCGACCACTCCAACTTCGTCGGTCGCATCGGTATCGGCCGCGTGTACTCTGGCACCATTCACCAGGGCGACCAGATTCTGGTCGTCAAGAACGACGGCTCCAGCGCCACCGCTACCGTCAAGCAGCTCTTTACCTTCGACTACCTGGGCCGCACCGAGTGCCAGGAAGTCGGCGCAGGCGACATCGCCGCTGTCGTGGGTATCGACCGCACCGATATCGGCGATGTCTACACCGATCCCGAGAGCCCCGTCGAGCTCGAGCCCATTGAGATCGACCCGCCGACCCTGTCCATCGTCTTTGAGGCTTCGACCTCCCCGCTCGTCGGTCGCGATGGCGACATCGTGGGCGCCCGTCAGCTCAAGGAGCGCCTGTTCAACGAGGCCGAGAACAACGTGACCATGAAGATCGAGGAACTCGAGGACAAGAGTGGCGTCGAGGTTTCGGGCCGCGGTATTCTGCACCTGTCCGTCCTGATGGAGTCCATGCGCCGCGAGGGCTTTGAGTTCCAGGTCGGCCGTCCCCGCGTTCTGTTTAAGAAGGACGAGAACGGCAACAAGATGGAGCCTGTCGAGCAGGCCGTCGTCGAGTGCCCGGACGAGTACTCAGGCAAGGTCGTTGAGGTCTTCGGTACCTCCGGTGGCATCATGACGAGCATGGACACCTCGGGCATCGTGACGCACCTCGAGTTTAAGATCCCGACCCGCGGCATCATGGGCCTTAAGAATCGCATCATGAACGTCACCCACGGCGAGGGCGTGTTCTACCACACCTTCCTGGAGTACGGTCCCTACGCCGGCGAGATCGGTAACCGTCAGAACGGCGCAATGATCTCCATGACCACCGAGAAGGCCGTTGCCTATGCCCTGGGTACGCTGCAGGAGCGCGGCCAGCTTTTTGTTGAGCCGGGCACCGAGTGCTACGAGGGCATGATTGTGGGCGAGCGCAGCAAGGCTGGCGACATGGTCGTCAACATCGCCCGTACCAAGAACCTGGGCAACCAGCGTTCCTCGACCTCCGATATCTCCGTCCAGCTGGTGCCGCCCCGCACCTTCTCGCTGGAGGAGGCGCTGGAGTACATCGCCGACGACGAGCTGGTCGAGATTACTCCCAAGAACATCCGCCTGCGCAAGCGTCTGCTCAATGCCACCGACCGCAAGAAGGCCGCCGTCCGCGCCGGTCAGGTCAACAAATAAGCGCTGGGCTTTATAACGTCTAACAAGAAAGGGCGCCGACCGTAATGGTCGGCGCCCTTTTTGGTGCAAGGGGGACGGGTTCGTCTGCACCACAGCGGGGGCGGTTACCCCCCCCCTCCCGCCGGCTTGCCGATCAAAGTTAAGTTGTTTAAACATATACATAATTCCACAGGATATAACCGCTTTGATACAAAACTGTCAACAGGTAAATATCAACTGGTATTAAATTAAAAGACCTCTTGACCTGCGGTTTACATGACTGGTATCTATATTATATTTTATGCATTGTGGCATAGACGAACCGTCTTAGAAGGTGTTCCCCAATGGGTTCTTGCAATGCGCTAGGTAGGTTCTCGTTGATGGTGAGGCTTGTGTTCGATCCGACGATTCGCCGTATTCCACACTGTGTTGTAGGAATTAAGGGACAACTATGAACGCACACCGCTCACGGTCGCTGGGTATGGCGGCCCTGATCTTCATTTTGATTAGCCTCACCGCCGCAGTTTTTCACGGTGCAGCCCCCGTGTGCGCTGAGGATGCGACGACGCCGACGCCGATTGAGATCAACGGCGATACGGCAACGGTTGAGGTCAAGCTGTATACCGATGAGGACCATAATAAGCCTTTGGGTGATACTGCCGTAACGTCTACTTCGAAGCTCTACGGAGCTTTTTCGGCACAATTTAAAAGCGGTAAGGCGCCTTCGTCTGGGAACAACATCGCTGTCTATGAGCTGCCAGGCACCATCGTCGTTGATGACGCAGGTGGCAACCTCATGGAGGGTCCGGAATCTTCTGCCGCCCAAGCTGGCACGTGGAAGATCGAAGGTAATAAGGTTGTCTTTACGTTTGACAAGGGCTGGCTTGAACGGAATCCTGCGAACATTCATGTCGCGGCAAACTTCTCGTTCCAGCTTAAAAACAAGAATGTCGGTTCTGGTGGCAACGCATCTGTCGTGTTTCCTGGTGCGGGAACGATCAAAATCCCTATCAAGGACGGCAAAGTCACGGGGACGAAGTCGGGGACCTTCTCCCAGGGCGCAGATGGCGTGGCCAAGGTTACCTGGACTGTTACGCTTACCGTAGAGTCGTATGCTACGGACGTTAGCTTCACTGATACGCTGGGCGACAACTTCGACTTTGTGAACGACAGTTTCAAGCTCGACGGCAAGAAGCTTGACTCCCAGCCGATGATCGACGGCCAGGTCGTAACCCTCGACAGCCTGGGCAACCTTTCCCGGGGCAACCACACGATCACGTACGATACGGTGCTGAAGAGCGGCGTTGCCGCGAACGGCGGCGATTTGATCAAAGCTGAGAATAAGGCAACGTGGAATTGGGCTGGCTCAAGCGACAGCGATAACAGAACAGCTACGGCTGAGCCTGTTACATTCGGCTATGACATGATCAAGAAGTCCAATGGCTCAGGCACGCCGTCGGACATCAAGTGGACGGTCAAGCTCAACCAAGGCAAGCTCAAGACCGACATGAGCGGATACATGTTCACCGATAATCTGGACGGAAAACAGACGTATACGGGCAACTTTACGGTTTACAAAGGCGACTCGGAGGCGAGCGGAGTCAAGATTTGTGAAAGAAAACTTGAACCTAAGGATAATTTCTTTTCCTATACGTTCCCGAACAACCTTGAGGATAAGTACGCCACCTACTGCATCGTTTATCACACCAAGATGAACGATACGAGCTCGTACGACACCGTGCGCAACAGCGCGACCATCGAGCGCAAAGGTTCCGTTTCCGGTACGGATGATGGCAGTTTCACGCCGCAGCTGACGGGTGTTGTGCCGATCACCAAGAGGCTCGTGAGATACGATGAGGCGGCGACGACGGGCAGGGCGACGTGGGAGACGAAGGTCGCGCTGAAGGCGATCGTCAATGCGGCCCATCCAGGCGAGGTGACGGTGAAGGACACGTTTCAGTCGGCATGGTCGCAGAAACTTGGCGTCGACGAAAGCTCCATTACCATTAAAATCGGCAATACCGAGCTGGTTCCGGGCACCGACTGGAGACCAACGACCAGCTATCCGGGTAATGAAACAAAGAAAAACTACGACCTCAAAATCATCGTTACCGACAACGTGAAAGCCGCTCTCGAGAACGAGGACTACGCCGTTATCACCTACGACACCACATCAGAAGCGCTGTCGGGCTGGTACTCAAACTTCGCAGCGGTCGAAGCACCGGGCCTGAGACTACAGTGGCCGTTCACCGAACCCATCAAGTACGTTGTCAACCGAGAAACGATGCCCGCGGTCGAGAAGCCGGAAGCGGAGTCGGAGGTGTCTTGGGTTGAGAACTTCGATTGGCATACCGTTGACGGCTCGGATGAGAAGGGCGCCTGGATCGTCGACTGGACGGTGTATGCAAACCGCCAAAAGGGTAATAAGGGCGCAAATGGCGAGTTCGAATACTATGGAGCTGGAAAGCTGGGCGGGAAACCGCTGAATATCGTTGATAGCCTTCCGGATGGTATGAGCTATGTTGCGAATTCCGCAAAGTATACGCTCGTGCAGAACCCCTATGATAAACATACGGGGCTTCATCGCGGAGGCGAGGCCAAGGAGGTCGTTACGGGTCGGACGCTCGCCGCCGACAACGTCAGCCGCAACGGCAATACGGTCACCTTCTCCATCCCCACGACTGAGCTTGAAAGCTATGCCGGCTACGCAAAGCTCACGTACAAGACGGCGGTCAAGCGCGGTGAGCTCGATACCTCCACAAACGAGGTGAAGTTCACCAACAAGGCCAGCGCGGGGTCAGGAGTTAAACAGTTCGATTCCGGTAAAGGTGACGTCATCATTAAGAACAACGTCATCAAAAAGTCCGGCGAGCAGGTTGCCAATAGCAATCGCATCAAATACACCATTCTTGTTAACGAGTCTGCCGTTGCCCTTAAAAATGGCACCGACTTCCTTGAGCTCGTCGATACCATGGATGCCAAGTGCGCGCTGGTGCCGTCGACGCTTAAGGTCTATGAGCAGGTGAATGGTGCCTGGTCACCGCTGGCTGATAAGGACTATTCGTCGAAGATGGAGCAAGTCAAGGATGAATCTGGCTCGCGTACGAAGTTGACTCTTGAGGTGCCCGACGGGAAATACCTCAAGGTCGAGTATGAGGTTATCCCGACCGGAAACCCCGGCGAAGAGGTGTCCCTTTCCAACACCGCCGAGCTTGCGGGGGTGACGGAGGGTTCGGCGATCGACGAGCAAAAATGGAAGATTCAAAATGCATCCGCCAGCGCGGGCGGCAACGGCTACAGCATCACGATGACCAAGTACGACGCCCAGCAGGTCGGCGCGACGCTCGAGGGGGCGAAGTTCACACTCTACAGCGTGGATATGGGCCAGGTTGCGGATGACGGAAATGTAGAGAACGCCAGAACGCCGTTTGACGAGGCCGCGATCGACGTCCCCACCGACGCCAACGGCAAAATCTCGTTCGGCACAAGCGACAAGAAGATGAGTAATTGCGTGCTCTATCAGCTCGTGGAGACCAAGGCGCCTGTTGGCTATGCCAAGGCCGATCCCACGTGGATCATGCTCAAGGGCAGCGCGAGCGACAAGGATTATCAGGCTGCGCTAACTAAGGCAAAGGACATCGTCGACGGTGCGGAGATCATCGACGATACAAAGAAGGACGAGATCTGGGTCTACGACAACCGCATGACGGGCAAGGCGGTTATTAACGCAGAGAAGGTGCTCGCAGGCGGAACGTTCAAGGAAGGTCAGTTCTCGTTCGCGCTCAAGGATGACAAGGACAGGGTGCTCCAAACGGTGACCAACGATGCCATGGGCAACGTCTCCTTCAACGTCGACTACAACAAGGCCGATACCTATACTTATACCATCTCTGAGGTCGTCCCCGAGGGCGCCGAGAACAATGTCAAGGATCACATCACCTATGACAGGACCGAGTATAGGGTCACGGTTAACGTGGTCAACGGTACGAATCAGCTCGACACCACCGTCACCTATGGCGAGGGTTCCTCGACCCCGCCGACCTTTACCAACAGGTACTCGACTACGCTACCTGAGGCGGGCGGGGCTGGTTTGACTATGACGTATTTAGCTGGTGCTTCGATGCTGTGTTTTGCTGCGACATGGATGCATGCTCGTCGCCATCGCGATCAAGATCGAGGTGGTAGCCGTGAGTAGGCTTTGGCGCCGCTTGTTGGCCGTGGCGACGATAGTTACGGTCGCTATTCTGTCTTTCGCGATTGCCCCTGGGACGGCTCATGCTGCCGGCACCGGTGCCATTACGGTGGACGGTACAGTCGCGACTCGATATGACGCGTTCCAGATCTTTTCGGCGACCGTTGTCGACGATGCCGATGCTGGCCAAAAAATTGCAACTGACGTAATGTGGGTGAATGGCGCGGTTCGCCAGGCCGTTCTTCCCGTGCTTCGTGATGCTGGACTTGATGGTTCGGCATCGACGGCGCCAGAGGCTGCCGAATGGATGAATGCCGACGGGCACATGACGACCGCGCTGACGGCAAAACTTGCCCGCGCAATTGTCAAAGCAGGCGCCGTGTCCGCGGCCCTTAACGCGGGCACGAAGGCCGAGCTGCCCTGCGGCTACTGGCTCATCGTCGCAGACGACGACGCCATTTCCCAGAACGAAGCCGGCACCGCGCCGATCATGGCCCTGGTGGGCGGCAGCGCCGTCACCGTCAAGCCCAAGGCGGCGACGCCCAAGGTCCAAAAGCACGTGCTGGAGGACGGCACCGCCGCCTGGCAGAAGGCCGCCGACGCCACGGTCGCCGACGACCTGTACTGGCGCCTCTCGGCCACGGTCCCGGCGGGTCTTACCGCCTACGACACCTATACGGTGCAGTTCGTCGACACCATGGGCGCGGGGCTCGACCCCTCCAAGGTCGCCGCGAGCATGCGCGTGTACGCGGCGGCGGGCGCGGGCGGCGGCTTCGACGCCGTCGCATGTGAGGGCGGCAACGCCAGCTCGACGCCGGCTAAAGGGTGGACAGACATTACTTCACAGTGCAAGGTCTCGATCAAGGGCAATGCCTTCACCGTGCGCACCGGCGACCTGGTCGCCGCCCTCGGCGGGGTTGACGCCTTCACCGCGGGCGCCCGCGTGGTCGCTGTCTACAATGCGCCGTTGGGGGCCAACTGCAATCAAGGCGCTACCAAGGGCAACCCCAACGAGGTCTACCTGCGTTACCCGCGCTCTCCCCTCGCCGATCAGTCCGGCGACGCCGGATTCACCCGCACGCCGAGCGATGACGCGTGCGCCTACACCTGGGGACTCAGTCTGGTCAAGCGCTCAAGCTCGGACGATAAACCGCTCGCGGGCGCCAAGCTGCGCATCATCGATGACCGCGGCCGTGCGCTGTCGGCCGACGGCACGTGGTCGACGGATGCCGACACGTGCGTCACCACGGGCGCGGACGGCCACGTGGAATTGAGCGGTGTGGACGCGGGTGTCTACACCGTCGAGGAGGTCGCGGCTCCCAAGGGCTACACCGCCTTTGAGGGCAAACGTACGGTGACGGTTACGGCCGAGGGCCTGGACGTTAAACAGGTGGCGGCCGCGAAGCCCAAGGTGACCGTATCGGTCGAAAGCCCCCTACGGGTTGATACAGCCGATGCCAGGACGGGTTCGATTGAGCTGTCGGTGCTCAACACCCCAAGCAAAGAAGCAGGTCGAGGCTTTATGCCCTCGACGGGAGATAGAACGTTGGTACTGGTGGCGGTTTTGGCTGCCATCGGAGTGGCGGCTATTGTTGTCGCGCTCGTCATCAAGCGGGGAGGAGGTCGCCGTGAAAAATAATTGCCCTTCTTGCTCAATGGCGTACTGCCTCCGTAGCGAGTGACGCGCAGGCCTACCGACCTGATGATCATTGGTTTTGAAAAAGTTACTAGAGAACCCTCCAAGAAAAGCGGGGCACCCGGTCGACATGACCGAGTGCCCCGCTTCGTTTGTTGGTGCAAAGTAACCTGGCACCTTTGTGGTGGTTGGTGGCTAAGCGGTGGGGAGTCCTGGCATGTTAGCCGGCTGCTGCGGCTTGAGGTGGGCGTTGCGCCAGATGATCTGGATAACGTAGCCGAGCATAAAGACAAAGGCTACGCCGCTGATGAAGTCACCTACGAGGGGAAGCCCCGTGAGGGCGCCTGCGATTACGCCGCCCACGGCTGCCATGGCGTAGCGGTTTTGGTTGTGTCCGACCATGCGGGAGATCGCGCACCCCGCAAAGGCACTCGACACCAACGCGATGCCGATAACGCCGCACAAGAGGGCTCCGGCAAGCGACAGACCAGCGATAGAGATAATTAGCAGTAGGACGGCGGGGACGATAGCAATCGTGCCCAGAAGACCGCTCACCCACAGGGGCATGGGGCGCTGGTGGAGCATGCCGGCGGCGCTGGCGGTCGCGCGCGGAAAGACGAGCTCGAGCAGCAGAGCGACAAAGCAGGTCGAGAGTGCCGCGGCGACGATACCGCCGATGACATCGTTAACGGTGGAAGTATCCTCGTTCTCGGTGCGGTCGATCTTGAGCGTGCCTACCTCGGCTCCTGCGGCACGCTCGGGGTCCTCGGAGACGTGCGCGTTCACGGTGCCGGTGATGTGGGCGTTCTTGCCCAGGATGAGCTTGTCGGCCCAAACCTCGACATCGCCCTCGACGGTGCCATCGATGGTCACCGTGTCGCCCGCAAGCGCTGCCGACTTGGTAGAGCCGCGCAGGGCAACCGTCTCGCCTATCGCGTAAAAACAGTTGGCGGTGCTGTCGGAATTGAGCACAACGTGCTGACCGACGACCGTGACGCTGCCATCAACCGTGGTCTTGGCGATATCGATAGTGCGTGCCGCCAAGCGGACGGCGCCGCCCACCGTGCAGTCGCGGATGGAGAGGCTCTCGCCTGCTGCAATTATGTCGCGGCCGATGGACGCATCGTCCAAGTTGAGGGCCTGACCTGCCCAGTACAGGTCACCTTCGACGCCGGACGAATTGGCGTCATTGTCGGTCGCAAGTACGTTGCCTGCGGTGTCCGTGCCGGCGAACGACGCCGTGGGAAGCGCGGTGACCGCTAGAGCGATGAGCGCGAATAAGATCGTGATGCGGCCCCACGCTTTACGGCGCTGGGTCGACGGGAATTGATTACAGGGCATAGTGAATCCTTCGTCAGATGCTCGACATGCACCTAACAGGGTACCCAACGCGTGGGCGCTCTAAAAGAACCTCTCGGTTGCATTTCGAAGGATGAGCCCGCGCCACCTACTTTTTGCGGTGCAAAAAGCGTGCGATGTCATCCTCGGTGGGGCTTTTGATATCAAAGCGCAGCGACAGCCAGCGTAGTCCCATGGTCACCACGACGCAAACGACCAGTGCGACGACATTGCTGACCAAGCCGCTCATGACAAGGCAAACATAGCTTGCCGATCCGGCGATGGCCGCGATGGCATAGAAGTTGGTGCGCTGGAAGATACCCGGCACCACACCCATAAAACCATCTCGCAGCATGCCGCCGCCCACCGCGGTAAAAAAGCCCATCATGATGCACACCGCCGGCGCAAAGCCGTAGACCAGCGCCTTGTCTGCGCCGGTTGCCGCATAAATACCCACCGAGATGATATCGAGCAGGGGAATGAGCTTTTCGGGCTTGTCGACGATTGCCGGGAAGATGTAGATGATGGCCGCGGTGGCGATGGAGAGCGGGAGCGCCATCGGTTGGTTGAGGATGTAGACGTTGCCCACCTGCAGCGTCATATCGCGCAAAAGACCGCCGCCCAGTCCACAGACCACGGCGAGCGCGACGGCGCCCACCAGGTCGAGTTTGTGCTCGCGTGCGACCAACACGCCCGAGATCGATGCCGCGACGACGGCGAACATCTCGAGCCAAAACGGGATGGCAACCATGGCATCCGAGGCGTGTGCGGTAACGATCATAGCGGCGGCAACGGGCAAGATGGGGTCCTTTGAGTTACGGGTTTAGACAATGCCCGTACATAGTACATGTTCGGCGCCGATTGCGACCCTATTGCTCGGCAAACGGTCGGGACTGGGTACGGTCATAGGTTCCATGTTAGGGGATCCGGGTTGATGCTGAACGCGATGGGGGCGTGGTCGAATAGGAGGGATGTCCAAATTTTGAGCTCCGCTCAAAATTTATCCGGTCGGCTTGCGCCGACCGCGCTGCGCTAAAAACGCGCCACGGGCGCGTTTTCTTTACGCTCCGCGCCCTGGCGGGTTCGAATCCCTCCTCCTCCGCCGTATTTGCTTGTTAGGGACTCAAAACAAAAAAGCTCCCATTCTCGGGAGCTTTCTCAACCAAAATGGCGGAGGAGGAGGGATTCGAACCCTCGTGACCTTATACAGGCCAAACGGTTTTCGAGACCGCCGCATTCAACCACTCTGCCACCCCTCCGCGTGGGGTAAAAACAAAGCAGGCTCGAAGGCCTGCTTTGGAATTAACTGGCGGAGAGTCAGGGATTTGAACCCTGGAGACGCTTTTGACGCCTACACGATTTCCAATCGTGCTCCTTCGGCCACTCGGACAACTCTCCGTTAAATGCGAAAGTCAGTATACACGAGGAATCGCAAAGTGCAAACAGAAAAGTTGGCATTTTTTAAAACGCTTGGCCGCGCTTGGCGTTGCAGTGGGGTTTGAGGTCCCAAAAAACGGCTTCCGACCAGCGTGGTTGATCAACTCAATTGTTCAAAAGGGGTATTCATAAGCGACTTGGCAATGAATTTAAAAATCTTTGGGTGGTGCTGTGGACCACAGGTATGCATTTTGCGACCACAGCCTTGTGCCCGTTGACCTGCGGCTTGGCTCAGCTTGTCCCCACGGCACCGTATCTTGTCCACAGATCTGTCAAGCTTTTGGTCGGCATTTGGTTGGAATGCGCATGAAACGTGGTGCGAGTATGGGCATATGTGGAGGTCATGAGGTTGTAGCTGCATATTCTTGCGGCTTGGGAGGTTGAAAGATATTATTACCAAGTCTTTTCCTGCTTCAGGCGCACCTTCACGACCTGAAGCCACATTTGCCCAGAGGAGGTGACAATATGAAGGCTTATGAACTGCTGTTCTTTGTTGACCCGTCGCTCGACCCCGAGACTCGTCTCGCTGTTATGAAGCGTATCGATACCACGATCGCTGAGGGCGCTGGCAAGGTCGACTCCGTTGACGAGTGGGGCAAGCGCAAGCTCGCCTACGAGATCAACGACCTCACCGATGGTGACTACACCCTCATCAACTTCCACGCAGATCCTACCCAGATCGCCGAGCTTGATCGCGTCCTGCGCATCACCGACGCTGTGGTCCGCCACATGATCGTCCGTCGCGACGACCAGGAGTAAGACTGTCGTTTTGGACTGGGCTTGTGCCCCAAGAGGAAGTAGTGAGTTATGAGCATCAATCGAGTGAACATCACCGGTAACCTCACCCGCGATCCCGAGCTGCGCGCCACCGCCGGCGGAACCCAGGTTCTGTCCTTTGGCGTCGCCGTGAACGATCGTCGCCGCAACGCGCAGACTGGCGAGTGGGAGGACTATCCCAACTTTGTTGACTGCACCATGTTCGGCACCCGCGCCGAGGCCGTGAGCCGTTTCCTGGCAAAGGGAAACAAGGTCGCGATCGAGGGCAAGCTGCGCTACAGCTCTTGGGAGCGCGACGGCCAGCGCCGGAGCAAGCTTGAGGTCATCGTCGATGAGATCGAGTTTATGAGCTCCCGTGGTGGCCAGGGTGGCTACGATCAGGGCGGTTACGCCCCCGCAGCTCCCGCGCCCGCAGCACGTCCTGCCGCACCGGTGGCTACGCCGCCCGCGGTCGACGTCTACGATGAGGACATCCCGTTCTAAGGGTTGTTCACCTATTTTTGAGTGAGAGGCGGCTTCGGTTCGCCGAAGTTGCCAAATGAAAGGTATTTTGACATGGCTAATGATTTTTCTGCACGTCAGCCGCGTCGTAAGTACTGCCAGTTCTGCAAGGAGAACACTGAGTTCATCGACTATAAGGACACTCAGCTTCTCCGTAAGTACATGACCGACCGTGGCAAGATCAAGCCCCGTCGCGTCACTGGCGCTTGCACGCAGCATCAGCATGACATCGCCAACGCCATCAAGCGCGCCCGCGAGATGGCTCTCCTGCCGTATACCGTCCCCGTGGTTTCCTCTCGTGGCAACCGCGACCGCGGCTAAGAAGGGAGACACATCATGAAGGTTATTCTTCTCGATGAGATCAAGGGCAAGGGCGGCGAGGGTGACGTCGTAGAGGTCGCTCAGGGTTACGCTGAGAACTTCCTGTTCCCCAAGAAGCTCGCTGTTGCCGCCACCAAGGGCAACCTCAAGCAGCTTGACGAGCGTCGCAACAACATCGCCAAGCGCGAGGCCGTCCGTCTGGCTACCGCCAACGAGACCAAGGCTGCCTTCGAGGGCAAGACGGTCACCGTTGACGTCAAGGTCGGCGACGAGGGCATCCTCTTTGGCTCCGTTACCGCCGCTATGATCGCTGACGCCATCAAGGCTCAGCTCGGTATGGACATCGACCGTAAGCGCGTCGAGCTCGGTAAGCCCATCAAGGTTGCCGGTGCCCACACCGTTGCCATCTCGCTGTACCGCGAGATCAAGGCCGAGGTTGTCGTTCTCGTCGGCGTTACCGCCGAGGAGCTCGCTGCCGAGGCTGAGGTCGAGGAGGCCGCTGAGGTCGCCGAGGCCGAGACCGCCGAGGTCGAGACTGAGGCTGCTGCCGAGTAGCATTTGCTGCAACGCAACAATCTTGTTCTAAGAAGGGCGCTCTGGGAAACCAGGGCGCCCTTTTGTTTTTTTGCGCTGAGTGAGTGTCATGGCGAACGTTGCGCCGAAGTCCTATATACAGGACCGTTCATCCGTTTGGTTCGGTGATGATTGGCGGCGCGCGGCGCGTTTTGGGACCATGGCTGATACTATGGATGCTCGCAAGCGATATGAATGAGGATGCTCATGGCATATGACGATAGGGAGACCGGGCTGACGGTTGAGGACCGCGGCTCAAAGTTGGGTCTTCCCCAAAACCAAGATGCAGAGGCCAATGTACTGGCCGCTATGCTGCTATCGCCCGAGGTGGTCGAGGAGGCCCAGGTCGAGCTGCAGCCCGATGACTTCTACCGGCCCATTCATAAGACCATCTATACCGCGATGGTCGATATGTACAACAGCCGCATTCCCATCGACTCCATCTCGCTGATCGATTACCTGCGAAGCATCAACAAGCTCGATGCCGTGGGCGGCGAGGCGTACATTTTGGAGCTGATGGGTCAGACCCTGTCGCTCGTCAACTGGCAGCACCATGCCGCCATCGTTCGCCGCGATTCGATGCTGCGCGAGCTGATCGGCGCCACCAACGAGATCAACGCGCTGGCATATAACGCCCCCACCGACACCAAAGAGGTTGTCGAGCTGGCCGAGAGCAAGCTGCTCAAGGTCACGGCACGCGAGGTCAAGTCGAGCTACAAGACGCTGACCGAGTTTATGGTCGAGGCCTATAACGAGGCCGAGGAAGTGTGCCAGGCCGGTGGTCAGGCGGCGGGCGTGCCCACCGGCTTTCCGTCGCTCGACCGTATGCTCATGGGCTTCCGCGAGGGCCAGCTCATCATTATCGGTGCCCGTCCTGCTGTAGGTAAGACATCGTTCGCCCTGAATCTGGCGCTCAACGCTGCCGCTGCTGGTTATACCGTCGGCTTCTTCTCGCTGGAGATGTCGGGCAAGGAAATTGCCCAGCGTCTGATTTGCGCCTACGCCATGATCTCGATCAGTGACTTCCGCATGGGCCGCATTAGCCCCGAGCAGTGGGCCAATATCAACGAGGCCACGCAGACCTTGTCCAAGCTCGATATTCTGATTGACGATACGCCCGGCACCACAGTGACCGAGATTCGCGCCAAGAGCCGCCGCATGCTCCATAACAAGGAGAAGGCAATCATCATCCTGGACTACCTGCAGCTGGTGAGCCCTCCGCCGGGACGCCGCTCCGAGAGCCGTACCGTCGAGGTTTCGGAGATGTCGCGCGGTCTGAAGATCATGGCTAAGGAGCTCAAGATCCCGCTCATCGCGCTGTCGCAGCTTTCGCGTCAGGTCGAATCCCGTACCGGCAAGCGCCCACAGCTTTCCGACCTTCGTGAATCGGGCTCCATCGAGCAGGACGCCGATATCGTTATGTTCTTGGACCGCTCCGCCGACGAGGCCGAGGCCTCGCGCGACGATCGACCCGACGAGGGCGTTACGCGTATCGTCGTGGCCAAGAACCGTTCGGGCCCGATCGGCGACGTCGATCTGATGTTCCTGCCGGCATCCACCAAGTTCTATGAGCTTGATGGGGCACATGCCGAGGAGTAGGACAGGCGCCCGTTGCACGGGTATACTGGGAATGTTTTGTGCTTCTGCGTGCCGGCGTGGCGCGTAGACAGTCCATGAATGTAAGGAGTAAACATGCCGTCAACCGTTTTGGTCGGTGCCCAGTGGGGCGATGAGGGCAAAGGTAAGATTTGCGACCTGGTCGCCGGCGACTTCGATGCCGTCGTGCGCTACTCGGGAGGCAACAACGCCGGCCACACCATCGTCGTCAACGGCAAGAAGTACGGCCTGCACCAGGTGCCCTCCGGCATCATGTATTCCGACCACGTGTCGGTGATCGGTAACGGCTGCGTCGTCAACCCCAAGGTTGTCCTTGAGGAGATCGACATGTTCGAGGCCGACGGCATCACCACCAAGAACCTCAAGATTAGCGGCAACGCGCATGTCATCATGCCGTACCACATCGATCTGGATGGCGCCTTTGAGCAGAAGCTCGGCAAGAAGAACATCGGTACCACCAAGCGCGGCATTGGTCCGTGCTATCAGGACAAGATGGCTCGCATCGGCCTGCGCATGCAGGACATGCTGGACGAGGCGCTGTTCCGCGACAAGCTGGAGACCGCTCTCGCCCGCGTGAACCCCGAGCTCGAGCTCATCTACAACCTGCCCACCTACACCGTGGACCAGATTTGCGACGAGTACCTGCCGATGGCCGAGCGCCTGCGTCCCTACATCACCGAGACGAGCCTGCTGCTCAACAACATGATCGATGAGGGCAAGAACCTGCTGTTTGAGGGCGCCCAGGCGACGCTGCTCGACATCGACCACGGCACCTATCCGTACGTGACGTCTTCCAACTGCACCGCCGGCGGTGCCATCACCGGCTCTGGCGTGGGCATGAAGAACGTCGACCGCGTGCTGGGCGTCATGAAGGCCTACATCACCCGCGTCGGTTCGGGCCCCATGCCCACTGAGCTTTCTTATGAGTCCGAGGCCGGCCACACGCTGACCGAGGAGGGCTATGAGTACGGTGTGACCACCGGTCGCCGTCGTCGTTGCGGCTGGTTTGACGGCCCTATCGCCAACTATGCCTCGCGCGTCAACGGCCTCACCGACATCGCCGTGACCAAGCTCGACGTGCTTTCGGCCTTCGACACCATCAAGGTGTGCGTGGCCTACGACGTCGATGGCGAGCGCTACACCAGCGTGCCCGAGCATCAGGTTCGCTTTGAGCACGCCAAGCCCATCTACGAGGAACTCCCTGGCTGGAAGTGCGATATCACCGGCTGCCGCAGCTTTGAGGAGCTGCCGCAGGAGGCTCAGGACTACGTGGCGTTTATCGAGGATCTGGCACACACCCGCGTGACGTTCATTGGCGTTGGCGCCGGTCGCGAGCAGATCATCAACCGATTCTGGAAGTAATCGGGACTATTTGGTTATTGCGATATACCCCTTTGCAGCCCGGACGGGCGGCCGAGGGGTATATTTGCTTGCAAAGGGCTCGCGCGGAGCGGGCCGTTCATCCATAGAGGAGGCACCCTTGAAGGCGGACACTCAAACCATCGACATCCTGTTGTTGGGCAGCGGCGGCCGTGAGCATGCTTTGGCAGCTAAGCTCGCAGCATCACCGCGCGCCGGCAAGCTCTACATCGCGCCGGGTAACGGCGGCACCGCGAGCTGCGGCGAGAACGTTGTTCTCGACGACTGCGATCCTGCGGCCGTGGCGGCGTTTGCGCAGAGCCACGGATGCGGACTCGTGGTAATTGGCCCCGAGGCTCCGCTCGTGGCGGGCGTGGCCGACGCCGTGCGCGCGGCGGGTATTCCCTGCTTTGGCCCGGGTGCCGAGGGCGCCCAGATGGAGGGCTCCAAGCTGTTCTCCAAGCAGCTCATGGAGCGTGCGGGCATTCCGACGGCAGCCTATGGTTCGTTTACCGACGAGGCTTCGGCTCTCGCCTACGTGCGCGAGCAGGGCGCCCCGCTGGTCGTGAAGGCCGACGGCCTTGCCGCGGGCAAGGGCGTTATCGTGGCGACCGAACTTGAGCAGGCCGAGGAGGCCGTGCGCGAGTGCTTTGGCGGCACCTTTGGCGATGCCGGCAATACCGTGGTCATCGAGGAGATGCTCGTTGGTCCCGAGTGCTCGCTGTTGGCCTTTACCGACGGCAAGACCGTGCGCCCCATGGCCACCTCGCAGGACCACAAGCGCGCGCTCGAGGGCGACAAGGGCCCCAACACCGGCGGCATGGGCGTCTACAGCCCGGTGCCCATCGTGACTGACGAGGAGCACGCCACCATGGTGGCGGTCATGGAGCAGACCGTGGCCGAGCTCGCTGCCGAGGGTATCGACTACCGCGGCTGCCTGTACGGCGGCTTTATGCTCACGCCTGCCGGCCCCAAGGTGCTGGAGTTCAATGCCCGCTTTGGCGACCCCGAGACGCAGGTCGTGCTGCCGCGCCTTAAGAACGACCTGGTTGAGGTCATGCTGGCTTGTGCCAACTGCGAGCTCGACCAGATTGAACTCGACTGGCGCGACGAGTGGGCCGTGGCCGTTGTCCTGACGAGCGCGGGCTACCCCGGCAGCTACGAGAAAGGCAAGGTCATCACCGGTATCCAGGATGCTGAGGCCATGGAGAACGTGACCGTGTACCATGCCGGCACCGCCGTGGTGGATGGCCAGCTTGTGACCAACGGCGGCCGCGTGCTTGCCGTGACCGCGCTGGGCGATACGTTTGAGAACGCTCGCAATCTTGCTTACGAGGCCTGCGAGAAGATCGATTTTGAGGGCAAGACCCTGCGCCACGACATTGGCCTGCGTGCACTGCGTGGCCGTGACGCCTGGGATGCCTAAAATCCGAGAGGAATGAGACGGATGGACGAGAAGAACGAAGAGCTTGTGGACGCGCAGATCGTCGAAGAGGACAGCCGCATGTATGGGCACGCCGAGGGCGAGCCTGGTGGCGAGGTCGCTGACGAGCCGGCGCTGGTGCTGGGCGACGACGACCCGCACGATGCCGAGCTGCACGAGAAGATTCTTTCGGAGGAGTGCGCCTGGAAGGGCAAGATCCTTGACGTCCACCGTCTTGAAGTTGAGCTGCCCAACGGTCACCGCAGCGCCCGCGATATCGTTCGCCATCCGGGCGCGGCGGCCGTTGTGGCGCTTACCGAGAGCGGCAAGATCGTACTGGTGCGTCAGTACCGCACCGCCATTGACCGCGTGACGGTCGAGATTCCCGCCGGCAAGCTCGACCCGGGCGAGGACCCGCTCGATTGCGCCAAGCGCGAACTGCATGAGGAGACGGGCTTTAGGGCTGGTCGTATTCGCTTTTTGACGTCGATTGTCACGTCCTGCGGTTTTTGCGATGAGATCATCCACATCTACTTGGCTACCAAGCTCGAGTTTGATGCGCCCAACCCCGATGATGACGAGTTTGTCAACGTGGACCTGGTGCCGCTGCACGAGCTGATCGACGCCGTGCTCGACGGCAAGATCGAAGACGCCAAGACCGTCGTAGGCGCCTTGGCCTGCGACAGCATCGCTCACCGCCTTGGGGGCACGGAGCTTTAACGAGTGGGGATGGCCCTGGGACAAGTACTACTGATTGCTTTTTCCCAGGGCCTTACGTTGCTGATATTTCTTTGAGGATCACATGCTGAAGAGGTTTCTTTCTTACTACGAGCCCCAGATGGGGCTTTTTGTTGCTGATACTGTTTGCGCTCTGGTGCTTGCCGCCATTGACCTGGCGTTCCCCATTATCCTGCGCAATTTGACCGGTGGGCTATTTACTCAGGGTCAGGCTGCCATTATGCAGGCGCTCGGCATGATCGCGGTGGGCTTGGTGCTGATGTATGCCGTCCGCTGCGCCTGCCGCTACTTTGTGAGCTATTGGGGTCACGTGATGGGCGCGCGCATGGAGTCCAAAATGCGCGAGGACCTGTTCGACCAGTATGAGCGCTTTAGCTTTGCGTACTTCGACCGCAACAGCTCGGGCGACATGATGAGCCGCGTGGTCAACGACCTGTTCGATATCTGCGAGGCGGCGCATCACGTGCCCGAGTGGATCATCATCTGCGGCATCGAGATCATCGGCTCGTTTGTGATCCTCTTTACCATCGCCCCGGTCCTGGCGCTTGCCATGGCTGTGGTGACGGCAGCGTTTGCGGTCGTCATGTTTTGGCAGAACATGCGCATGCGCGAGGTCTTTAGCGACAACCGCAAGAAGATCAGCGGCATTAATGCACAGCTGCAGGATTCTCTGGCGGGCATGCGCGTGGTCAAGAGCTTTGCCAACGAGGAGACCGAGCGTGCCAAGTTCCGTGCCTCTAACGACCGCTACCTTTTGTCCAAGGAGAACATGTATCACGCCATGGGCGTCTATACCGCGACGTATGGCCTGCTCTCGGGTGTGCTCTATGTGATCGTAGTGCTGCTGGGCGGATGGCTGGTCGCCCAGGGACAGCTACAGGCGGTCGATATGGCGACCTTCGCACTCTATATTTCGCTGTTCTGCACGCCGCTTGAGACGCTCGTCAATTCGGCCGAAACGTATCAGAAGGCTATCGCCGGCTTTAAACGTATGGACGAGGTGCTCTCGACCGCGCCGGATATCCAGGACAAGCCGGGCGCTACGGATCTGCAGGTGACTGCCGGCGCCGTGGAGTATCACGACGTGTGCTTTAACTACGAGGATGTCGAGCTGGGCGAGGGCTATGCCGACGAGCGTCCCGTTATCGACCATATGGACCTGTCCATCAAGCCCGGGCAGACCATCGCTTTGGTTGGCCCTTCGGGCGGCGGCAAGTCCACAACCTGTTCGCTGCTGCCGCGCTTTTATGACGTGGCTACCGGATCCATTAGCATCGACGGTCAGGACGTGCGCGATGTGACGCAGCAGAGCCTGCGCCGCGCCATCGGCCTGGTGCAGCAGGATGTCTATCTATTTGACGGTACGATTGGCGAGAACATCGCCTACGGCAAGCCGGGCGCTACGGCAGAAGAGATCGCCGAGGCCGCCCGTCGCGCCAATATCGATACCTTTATCGAGTCGCTTCCGCAGGGCTACGACACCGTGGTGGGCGAGCGCGGCAGCCGTCTTTCGGGCGGACAGAAGCAGCGCGTTGCCATCGCGCGCGTGTTTCTCAAGAACCCCAAGATCCTTATTTTGGATGAGGCGACGAGTGCTTTGGATAACGAGAGCGAGGAGGCGGTGCAGGAGTCACTCGAAGAGCTGGCGCGTGGCCGCACCACGATTATCATCGCCCACCGTCTTTCGACCATTAAGCATGCCGATGAGATTGCGACCGTTGAGCATGGTCGCGTTGTGGAGCGTGGCACGCACGAGGAGCTTCTCGCCCGTGGCGGCACCTATGCCCGTTACTATCGAATGCAGTTCGAAGGTGCGCGTGCGCACGAGCTCGACTGATTGATATGACAGGAAGTTTATGGCTGACAAGAACCCTTTGACTCCGGAAGAAGTGACGGAGTTATTCTCCGAAATCGATGCATCCGGCGTCTTGGATCCTACGCTTGCCAAAAAGCGTACCGAGCGCATGCGCGAGAAAGAGGCCGCCGTCAAGCGCGGTGACAAAGCGGCGCTAGCGCAGCTGCGCAGCGAGGACCGCGCGAGCCAGGCAAAACATATCGACCCGCTGTCCGAGGACGACCCTTCGGGTTCGCAGGTGAGCCATACCATTACGAAGACTGCCATGGTCGTGGTTATCGGCATTTTGGTGCTGATCGTGGGCATGCAGATTGGCTACGGCGTGATGCGTCGTCTGAACACCGCCAACCTGTCCGAGAGCGTTTCGGTCGATACCGTTTCGACCGCGCTCAAGGGTGGACTTGAATGGGGCAACGGCTTTACGCAGTTCCCGCTCGACTTCACCGTCGATGAAGCCGATGAACGCACGGGCACGGTCGAGGTGACGGTGTTGGACACATCGTCTGCCAACGAGCTCGAGCTGCTGTCCAACGGGCAGATTCAGGCCGCGGCGCTTGCGACCAACGCGTTGCTCAACGATAAGATCGACCGCGTGGTGTATAACGTTCACGCCTATATCGACGAGGATAGCAACATTCAGCACGATTCCTTCTTTGGCATGTTCCCCGCGCGCGGCCACCAGAGCGCCATTTTGACGTTCGTGTGGACCAAGAGCTCATCCAACGCCACGAGTATCGACTGGAAGATGCGCATCGTGAGTATGGATGACACCATCGCCGAGCGCATTCAGAAGCAGGTGAACTCGGTGTCGTCGTTGATTGAGGACCCGGTGGTGAGCCAGACCAAGATTGACGAGGAAAAGGCCGAGCGCGATCTGGAGCATCGTCTGCATGGCCGCGAGATTTTCCGCGGCGGCAAGCCCGATCGCACACCGTCCGAACTGCTGGAGCAGGACAAGAAATAATAAGACGCCATCATCCCGCGTGAGCCACAAGCCCGCGCGGGATGATTTTTCTGGGACGGGAATTAAAAAATCATTATGCATAGAAAGTCATAATTATCATTTCGTAAACATTTCGATGAAATTAACGCCATGAGGCATGCTTGCGGTTACAATACCGCGAGGCCTAACTACACACCTTTAAGCCGGTCCTGTGAGACCGGGAAGGAGAACTATGGCGAACAACCATACCGCGGGCGCTGCCGCCCGCACCTTCGCGCCCAGCGAGCTTTGCCAGCGTATGCTGGCCAAAACCAGCAAGGGCACCTGCGGTCCCTGCATCCTGTATCTTGAGGATGGGACCATTTTTTATGGACGTGCATGCGGCGCCGAGGGCACCGCGACCGGCGAAGTCTGCTTCAACACCTCACTCGAGGGCTACTTTGAGGTCATGACCGACCCGAGTTATGCCGGCCAAATCGTAACCATGACCTATCCGCAGATCGGCAATTGCGGTATCGACGAGACCGACGTCCAGTCGGCCTTCCCCGGCGACGCCGTGCGCCCTGCGAGCGCTCCGGCTATGCGCGGCATGATCGTTCGCGACATGTGCACCACGCCTTCTAACTGGCGCTCAGCCGTCAGCGTGCCGGAGTACCTGCGCGCCCACGGCATCGTCGCTATCGAGGGCGTCGACACCCGCGCTCTGGTGCGCCATCTGCGCGACAATGGTTCCAAGATGGGCATTATCTCGACCGAGATCTTCGACGTCGACGAGCTTGCCGAGCGTCTGGCCGCAGCACCCACGCTGGTAGGCGAGAACCTGGTCAAGACCGTGAGCTGCCCTGAGCCCCACGCCTTTGCCGCCGTCGACCTGCCTGCCACGCATGACTTTGCGCTTTCGGCTGCCGCTCCTGCCCGTCACAAAGTGGTCGCCTACGACTGCGGTGTGAAGCGCGGCATTCTGGAGGGGCTGGTCCGCGCCGGCTGCGACCTTACCGTCGTGCCGTGGGACACGCCCGCGAGTGAGGTGCTCGACATGAATCCCGACGGCGTCTTTTTGTCCAATGGCCCCGGCGACCCCGACGCCGTGGTGGAGACCTACGAGCAGGTGCAGCAGCTGATCGGCAAGGTGCCGGTCTTTGGTATCTGTCTTGGTCACCAGATGATCAGCCTGGCCTGCGGCGCCCAGATGGAAAAGCTTAAGTTCGGTCACCGCGGTGGCAACCAGCCGGTTATGAACCTGGTAAGCCGCCGTGTGGAGATCACCGCGCAAAACCATGGCTTTGGCCTGCTGTTCCCCAGCTTGGGCAAGCTTGTCCCCGAGCTTTCCGGCGGCGAGACCGAGCATGCGGCCGATGGAGATCTGCGCGTCTGGGTGCGCCGCGGAATCGCGCCGGTCGTGATGAACGAGCGCTTTGGCCGCATTCGCCTAACACATGTGAACCTCAACGACGGCACCGCCGAGGGCATCCAGCTGCTCGACGCCCCGTGCTTCTCGGTCCAGTATCACCCCGAGGCCTCGCCTGGCCCCACCGATGCCCACTATCTCTTTACCGCCTTTACGCGACTCATGGACGGCGAGGAGAACTACCTGGACATCGACACCGCGAAGGACCGCCTGGCTGGCTGGAACTTTGCCGAGACCGCCGCGACCGAGACCGAGGAGAACTAACATGCCGAAACGTACTGACATCAAGCGTATCCTCGTTATTGGTTCGGGCCCCATCGTCATCGGCCAGGCCTGCGAGTTCGACTACTCCGGCGCCCAGGCCTGCAAGGTGCTCAAGGAGGATGGCTTTGAGGTCATCCTGGTCAACTCCAACCCGGCGACCATCATGACCGACCCGGGCTTGGCCGACCGCACCTATGTCGAGCCCATCACCGCCGAGTTTATCGAGCGCGTAATCAAGAAAGAGCACCCGGACGCGCTGCTGCCCACGCTGGGCGGCCAGACCGGTCTGAACGCCGCCGTCGAGCTGGCGAAAGACGGTACGCTCGACAAGTACGGCGTCGAGATGATCGGCTGCGACCTGGCCGCCATCGAGCGCGGCGAGGACCGCAAGCTCTTTAACGAGGCCATGGCCGAGATTGGCCTGGAGGTCGCGCGCTCGGGCTATGCCTACAGCGTGGCCGACGCCGAGGCCATCGCCGAGCGCGTGGGCTATCCCTGCGTGCTGCGTCCGAGCTTTACCCTCGGTGGCGCCGGCGGCGGCATCGCGCACACCCACGAGGAGCTCGTCTCCATCGTGAGCCAGGGCCTTGAACTCTCGCCTGCCCACGAGGTGCTGGTCGAGGAGTCCATCGAGGGTTGGAAAGAGTACGAGATGGAGGTCATGCGTGACCACGCCGGCAACGGCATCATCGTGTGCTCCATCGAGAACCTCGACCCCATGGGCGTGCATACCGGCGACTCCATCACCGTGGCGCCGGCGCAGACCCTCTCCGACCTTGAGTATCAGCGCATGCGTGTCGCCTCGCTCGCCATCTTGGAGAAGATCGGCGTCGAGACCGGCGGCTCCAACGTGCAGTTTGCCGTGAACCCCCAGACCGGTCGCTTGATCGTCATCGAGATGAACCCGCGCGTGAGCCGTTCGTCCGCGCTGGCCTCCAAGGCCACGGGTTTCCCCATCGCTAAGGCCGCCGCGCGCCTGGCTGTGGGTTACACGCTCGACGAGATCGTCAACGACATTACCAAGGCAACGCCTGCCTGCTTTGAGCCCACGATTGACTACTGCGTTGTCAAGGTGCCGCGCTTTGCCTTCGAGAAGTTCAAGGGTACCGACCCCACGCTCACCACGCGCATGAAGGCCGTGGGCGAGATTATGGCGATCGGCCGCACCTTTGAGGAGGCCTTTGGCAAGGCCATGCGCTCGCTGGAGGACGGCCACCAGGGTATCTGCGCCGGTGGCAAGGAGGGTGCCGATAAGCTGAGCGACGACGAGCTCGCTCAAGCCGTGGCCACGCCGACCGAGCACCGCATCTTCTTTGTGGTCGAGGCCCTGCGCCGTGGCTGGGACATCGCTCGCATCCATGCCACCTGCGGCATCGACCCGTGGTACCTCAACCGCATCAACGACATGGTGCAGGTCCAGGAGAGCATCCGCGGCCTGCGTGTGGAGGATATCGACGCCGACGCGATGCGCTTGCTCAAGCAGTACGGCACAAGCGACGCCGAGATCGCCGCGCTGACCGGCTCGGACGAGCGCTTTGTGCGCGCCTATCGCAAGGGCCTTGGCGTGGTTCCCAGCATGAAGACGGTCGATACCTGCGCTGCGGAGTTCTCGAGCGCCACGGAGTACCACTACAAGACGTACGAGAACATCTACCGCACGAGTCCGGATGCCAAGAAGTGCGTGGCTCCCGACGAGACCACGCCGGCGGACAAGCCCAAGGCGATGATCCTGGGCGCCGGCCCCAACCGTATCGGCCAGGGTATCGAGTTCGATTACTGCTGCGTGCACGCGAGCTACGCGCTGGCGTCGCGCGGCTTTGAGACCATCATGGTCAACTGCAACCCCGAGACCGTTTCGACCGACTACGACACGTCCGACCGCCTGTACTTTGAGCCGCTCACCTACGAGGACGTCATGGACGTTATCGATGTTGAGCGCCCCGACGGCGTCGTGGTGACGCTCGGCGGCCAGACCCCGCTTAAGCTGGCGCGCATGCTCGAGGAGAGCGGCGTCAACATCATGGGTACCAAGCCCGATGCCATCGACTTTGCCGAGGACCGCGAGCGCTTTGCTGCCCTGCTCGACAAGCTGGGCATCATGTACCCGCCGGCGGGCCAGGCCACCTCGTTTGAGGAGGCCGAGGCCGTGGCCGCGCACATCGGCTACCCGCTGCTGGTGCGTCCGAGCTACGTGCTGGGCGGCCGCGGCATGATGATCGCCTACGATGCCGAGCATCTGCGCGATTACATGGCCGAGGCTGCGCGCATTAGCCCCGACTACCCGGTGTATCTGGACCGCTTCCTGGAGGGTGCGATCGAGTCCGATGTCGACGCCCTGTGCGATGGCGAAGAGGTCTACATTGGCGGCATTCTGGAGCATATCGAGGAGGCCGGTATCCACTCTGGCGACTCCGCGACCTGCATCCCGCCGTTCAGCTTTAGCGAGAGCCTGCAGGCAAAGCTCCGCGAGACCACGCGCCGCATCGCGATGGCGCTGGGCGTACGCGGCCTGGTCAACGTACAGTATGCCATCAAGGGCGAGACCGTTTACGTGATCGAGGCCAACCCGCGTGCCAGCCGTACCGTGCCGTTTATCTCCAAGGCCACCGGCGTGCCGCTGGCCAAGTGCGCGGCGCGTATCATGGCGGGCGATTCCATCGCGAGCCTGGGCCTGCCGAGCGACGAGCGCCAGCTGGACTGGTTCTGCATGAAGGAAGCCGTTATGCCCTGGGGTCGTTTCCCGGGCGCTGACGTTATCCTGGGGCCCGAGATGAAGTCGACGGGCGAGGTCATGGGTATCGCCAAGAGCTATCCCGAGGCATACGCCAAGACGCAGCTGGCGATTGACTACAAGCTGCCCGACCCGAGCACCGGCAAGGTGTTCATCAGTGTGTGCGACCGAGACAAGCGCCACATCCTTTCGGTCGCCCGTATCCTGCGCTACCTGGGCTTTGATATCTGCTCCACCGAGGGTACGGCGCGCGTGCTGCGCGGCGGCAACGTGACGTGCGAAGTCGTGGAGAAGATCAGCGGCCCGCACGACGGCGAGCGTCCCAACATCGGCGACCTCATCGCCGATGGCAAGATTGCGGTAATCATCAACACGCCGTACGGCCCGGGTTCGCGTGGCGACGGCTATCTGTTGCGTACCGAGGCGGTGCGCCGCGGCGTGACCTGCGTGACGGCGATGTCCGCGGCCAACACATACGTGAGTGCCATCGAGGCCGTGCGCGAGGACCAGCAGGGTCACGGCAGCGCCAACGACATGGGCATGGACGTCATCGCCCTGCAGGACCTGCCGCAGTACACGGTGTAGTTGACCTGGCCGGCCGGGGCGGAGGGGGCCGAGTTTCCCCCTTCGCTCCGGCTGCAAGCAGAGTCGCTCAGTGGCAAATTCGGCCCCCTCCGCCCCGGCCTGCGGTGACTTGGCTGCACCGTGTGCTGCCGAAGGGGCTTTGCGCGA
>CATYDM010000026.1 GCA_958405195.1 uncultured Collinsella sp. | reverse complement strand
CACGCAAAGGAAAGCACTTAATGTGCTTTCCGTCTTGCGCAGGACTGTAGAGCAGGAAAGTTCATATGCGCCGCCCGGCTCCCGCGGCTCTCAGGGGCATCTCTCATGCAAAAACTGTCGTGGGGTAAAGTCCGAGGTCAATGGCGTTTTATACCGAGAAATTCAAAAAAAGTTGAAAATTCATTACAAATTTGCGTTGACTTTAGGTAACTAAAGTTTCATACTCCTTTTCAACCACTGGGGGATGTGAACACGCACGGATCGTTCACATCATGATTGAAGAGGATTTCTTAGACATGTTCACGCATCAGCTAAACATTATCAGCGTAGTAATTATCTGATGCGGGTTAGCACATACAGCTAGCCCGTACGATAACGGGCGGCTGATGAAGATGAGGGCCGTCGAGCGCAACCGACGGCCCTCATTTTTTATGTCTAGGAAGTTCTTTTTAGAGGAGGAAATGTAATGAACGGAGTTTTGCTCATGGTTGTGGCCGCGGCGGTGCTCGCCTGCGGCTATCTGGGCTATGGCCGCTGGCTGGCCAACAAGTGGGGCGTTGACAAAGAGGCCCTCACGCCGGCCAAGCGCATGAAGGACGGCAAGAGCTTCTCGCCCGTCTCCGCCTTCACCGCGTTCTCGCACCAGTTCAGCTCGATCTGCGGTGCTGGCCCTGTCACGGGTACGATCGTCGCCATGGCCTTTGGCTGGCTGCCTGTCGTGCTCTGGGTCCTCGTCGGCGGCATCTTCTTTGGTGCCGTCCACGACTTTGGTGCTCTGTACGCTTCGATGAAGAACAACGGCAAGTCGCTCGCTCAGCTCATCGAGAAGTACATCGGCAAGACCGGCCGTCGCCTGTTCCTGCTGTTCTGCTGGCTGTTCTGCATCATCGTCATCGCCGCTTTCACCGACATGGTCTGCAAGACGTTCATGTTCACCCCGGCCGTTGACGCTTCTGGTGCTGCTACCGGTGCCATCGACTTCACCAAGTCCTATGCCGCCGGCTGCGCTGGTACCATCTCCATCCTGTTCACCTTCGTCGCTATCGCCTTTGGTTGGGCCCAGAAGAAGTTCAACCTCACCGGCGCTGCCGAGTTCGTCACCGGCGTGGTCCTCATGGTTCTCATGTTCGCCGTCGGTATGCAGTTCCCGGTCTACCTGGATAAGTTCCAGTGGTTCGCCGTCGTCATGGTCTACCTGGTCTTCGCTGGCGCTATGCCCATCCAGATGCTCAAGACCCCGCGTGACTACCTCACTTCCATCATGATGATCGTCATGATCGTCTGCGCTGTCCTCGGCATCGTCGTCCTGGGCGTCAACGGTCAGGCCACTATCACCGCTCCGGTCTTCACCGGCTTCTCCACTGCCTCCGGCATGATGTTCCCGGTCCTGTTCGTCTCCGTCGCTTGCGGTGCTCTCTCCGGTTTCCACAGCCTCGTTTCTTCCGGCACCTCTTCTAAGCAGGTCGAGAAGGAGCAGGACGCCGTCAAGGTCGGTTACGGCGCCATGATCGTCGAGTCCTTCGTCGGCATCCTTGCCATCATCGTCGCCGGCATCATGTTCTCCGATATGAACACCGCCGGTACCGGCGCCCTCAACGCCGGTGTCGCTTCCACCCCGTTCCAGATCTTCGCCGCTGGCATCTCCCGCGGTATGCAGGCCTTCGGTGTTGACGGCACGCTCGCTACCGTCTTCATGACCATGAACGTCTCCGCTCTGGCCCTGACCTCGCTCGACGCCGTCGCCCGCATCGCCCGCACCTCGTTCTCCGAGTTCTTTGCCCAGACCAACGACGCCCTGGCCATCGAGTCCAAGGCCGGCTACATGAAGGTCCTCGGCAACCCCTGGTTCGCCACGGTCGTCACCCTGCTTCCCGGTCTCGCCCTCGCTTTTGGTGGCTATGCCAACATCTGGCCGCTCTTTGGTGCTTCCAACCAGCTGCTCGGCGGCATGACCATGATCACCCTCGCCGTGTTCTGCAAGTGCACCGGCCGCAAGGGCTGGATGCTCTACGTGCCCGTCGCCTTCCTGCTCTGCTGCACCTTCACCTCGCTGGTCCAGAGCGCCATGGGCTGCATGACCGCCGTCCAGGCCTACGGTTTCTTCGGTACCATCCCGGCTACCGCCACCACGGCCGCCGTTTCCGTCGCCGCCACCAAGGGCCTGCAGCTTGTCTTCGCTGTCCTGCTGATGGTCCTGGGCCTCATCGTCGCCGTCAACTGCCTCAAGGAGTTCTTCGGCAAGGAGGCCGGTTCCATGCCCGACGAGGAGCCTGAGTGGTCCGAGATGGGCAAGGCCGAGTACGGCCGCGCCGCTGCCGCTGAGGCTCCTGTCGACGCCGAGGCCGCCAAGGCTTAGTCGACCTGACGAGTTGAACGTCACATCTATATGACTCGGAAAGACCGGGTCCGCGACTTCGCGGGCTCGGTCTTTTTTCATGCAAAAGCGGGTGACGCTCGAGTGTTCTCGCAGATGTTTTGCGTGGATAAGGGCGCGCGTTGTACCATATAGACGTATATGTGTGCATATGAAAGGGGCCCCGTGGCCAAGACGGTATATTCCGATAACCAACAAAATGTCGATGCTCTGGCTGAGCGTCTGAGCGGACAAACGTCGCTTTCTGCCGAGCGGGCAAAGCTGGTTGCCTACGACCTGCTTTGCCGCAAGGCACTCAAGATTAAGTCGAGCGCGCTGGCGCAGATTTTCCGCTCCGTCGATAAGGAATGTGACACCAAGGCGATGCGCGATGAGCTTATCGCGGCAAATATCGTGACCAAGATCGAGGGTAGCGGCATTAACGGGCGCCCGGCGTTCTATACCATCAATGCCGAGATCCGCGATGCCCAGGAGCAGCCTGCCGAGTCCGTCGAGGATTTTGTCGTCGAGGATTCCGCTGACGTGCCTGCTGTGGAAGAAGCTGCTCCGCGTGAGCATGTCGATACCGATGAGTTGCTCGATGAGAACGTTGTGCGTGCCTTTACGGCCAAGGCAGGACGCGGCGGTTTTGGCGGGGGCGGCAAGCGCGATGCACAGCGCCGCGCCCAGCAGGAGCGCTTCCGTCGCGCCGTTGCTCAAAAGGGCGAGACGGATGCCGAGGCTGTTGAGACCGAGGCTGCTGCCGAGTCGCAGAAGCCCACGAAGGAGCAAAAGCCCGTGGAGGCCCAAGAGCCCAAGCGTCGTCGCGGTGCTCACTTCAAGGCTGCGCAGCAGGATGTCGCGCGTGAGGTTGAAGAGCCTTCCGAGGTTGCAGACGATGTTGAGGAGTCTGCCAAGAGGGCTCCGGGTTCGTGTCGTCCCGGCCGCGGTTTTGCAGGGCGCGCGTATCCCGTAAAGCGTCAGGAGAAGGGCGAGCCGGCTTCGACCGCTCAGGCCGATAAGGCCGAACAAACCGAGAAAACCGTTGAGCCGGCGGCTCGCGAGCAGCAACCTTCCGAGTCGCAGCCTGCGGCTGACACCGAGGTCAAAGTTCAACAGTCCGCTGATAAACAGGCGGGGGAGAGCGCTTCGAGCAAGCCCCGCCGTCGTCGTCACCGTGGCGGACGTGGCTCAAATGCCGAAACCGTGGCCGAGAAGGCGACAACGCAAAACAAGGATGTGAAGGCTGAGACCCCGGTGGAGCAGCCCAAGCGCCAGCCGGCGAAGGGGGACAAGCCTGAACGTTCGCAAAAGAGCTCGTCCGCGCCAAAGCAAGAGCGCAAAGCTCAGGCAGATTCCAAGCACAAATCCCAGGCGCAGCCCAAACCGACTGCAAACGATGCGGCCGCCCAGCAGCCTGAGCAGCCCGCTCATGGCGAGGTTTCGGCGTTTGCTCTGGCCCGTGTCCTGGGCAGGCAGCTGCTCAAGGTCGTTCCCACGCCAATGGCGCTCTCCAAGATTAAGGAGCAACAGACTCAAATCGTTAAGGTCGAGGGCAAGGACGGCAAAAAGGCTCCGCAGCGCACTCAGCACAACGAGATGTCCAACCGCAAGATTGCCGAGGAAATCGCAATCATCCAGGCTTGGATCGAGCAGAACCGAGGTGCCGATACGCCGGTTGCCTCGCGCCGCCAGCGTGCCTACCAGATCTTTAACGACGAGAAGGCTTTTGACGGCAAGCACGGTGAGCGTCTGATCAGGCGCATGACCGAAAAGGGCATCAGCATGCAGGCGATCAAGGTTGCCCCCAATCGCCCCGTGCACTTTACGGGCTTCTTTACGCTGGGTGCCGACAGGCCGTTCATTATGGTCGAGAACCTGGATACCTATGACGAGATCGTCAAGCTCCTGCGCGGACGCAAACATGCCAAGCTCTTTGGTACCAAGGTGGGCGGCGTGATTTTTGGCGGCGGCTGCAAGGCGAGCGTCTCGCACGCACTGGACGATTATCTGGCCGAGATTGGCTATCGCTTTAACTACGTCTACTACGTGGGCGATATCGATCGCGAGGGCGCGCGCATCGTCGAGCAGACTCGCAATGCCAATGTGGTTGAGATTCGCCTGCATGCCGGCATGTACCGCGCCATGCTCGCCGAGCATAAGCGTCGCGTGAAGGCCGGCGGCGAGTGCGAGCCCGCGGCTGCCAACCAGGGTGTGCCGCAGAACCTGGCGGCGACGATCAAAGATCTGCCCATGGTCACGCGCGTGCAGTTCCGCAACGTGCTGCGCGAGGGCGGGCGCATTCCGCAGGAGATTCTGATGACCGCAGACTATCGGGATGGCGACTCGGGAAGCTTCGACCGCATGCTCAACAACTAGGGCGTTCGGCCCCGGGAGAGCGGGGACACCGGTTTAGGTTTCCTGCTCTACAGTCCTGCTCACGACGGAGGCCACATTAAGTGGCCTCCTGTTCGTGCGGAACTCGCGATAAACCTAAGCCGGTGTCCCCGCTCTCCCGGGGTCTGTGGTTACCTGGTTGTTGCATGCGGCTCGCTTTTCGGAACTGGGCTGATATTTTCTTGATGTTAGGCGCTCTTGGTCCTAATGGGTTTGGGGCGCCTTCGCGTTTCCTCAGCTCCGCACCCTTGCGGGTTCGAATCCCTCCGCTTGCCCACAAGAAAGCGCTCCAGGTTCATAAGGGCCTGGAGCGCTGTGTTCTTAAGGGCTGGGACGGAGGGATTCGAACCCCCAACAGCCGGCACCAAAAACCGGAGTTCTACCGTTGAACTACGTCCCAATGTGTGGTGTTGCCCAAAAGCAACTCGTTTAGTTTACCTAATCTGCGAGGGCATCGCAAACGCCATCGAGCAGGCGTACGGCGAGTGTCTGCGCGTCGCTGGCCGTGAAGGTGCCGTTGTAGCGCGTCATGCCCGTGAGCTCAATGCGAATGCGAGCCGGCTTCTGCTGCGCGGCGACATTGGCAGTGCGGATGCGCTGGGCCAGGTTGTGGCACTCGGCGAGGGCAATCGTGGCGCGCGGTGCGGCGTCGGCGGGCAGCTCGTCGCTTGCGATCTCGAGCACCAGGTCAACGTCGGTTGGGACCTCGGAGTCGCAGAGCATCATGCCGCTGTTGTCGGTCGTTGCCGTGGCGATATTCCACATGCGCGACGCAACGCTGCGTGCGATGGGGTCCTCGCCGATAACGGCAATCTGGAAACGCTCGAGCACGTTGGCAGCGCGAGCAAAACCGATGCGGGACTCGGCTTCGGTGACCGAGGGCTTGCCCTCCCACACATGGTGCAGGCGGTTGATGTAGGCGTAGGTGTCCTGGAAGGCCATGCCGTCGGCAAACAGGCCGACATTTTCCTGGAACTGCTGCAGGGCGGCCTCGGTATGCGGGCCAAAGTAGCCGTCGTCTTCGCCACAGGCAAAGCCCAAAACGTTGAGAGCGCGCTGCAGGGCCTGCACATCGGCGCCATGGAAATTGGGCATGCGCAGATAGAGAGTGCGGTCGCCCAGCTTATACGAAGCGTCTACAAGGGCGCTCCAGCAGGGGATATCGACGGCATGACCGGCAGCAAGGCCGCTGTCGAGCCTGAAGGTGCTGACGGCCTGCTCAGTGGTGGCTCCAAAGTACTTGTCGGTGACTTCGGCGGCATCAATCGTGTAGCCGAGCTGCAGGAGACGAGACTGCACGTCTTCGACGGCTGCTCCTTGCATGCCCGTTGTAATAGGTTCCATGAACGAACCCCTTTCGGCGTACCATTCGTACTATTTGAGCGTCTGTCGGATAGACAACGCAAAGGGATGCATAAACATTCACTCAACAGTGTAGCAAGTTGTGCCTAAATACGCTGCTGACAGGTTTTATAACCCCCGTTAGTTAAGGCGCTCCACAAAGAAATCTGCCATGGAGAGGAACAGCTCGCGTGCGTGCGGATCAAGCTCAACGTTCTCGATGGCCGCTTTGGCCTTAGCGGTCAGGTCGAGCGCGTGAGTGTGGGCGTAATCGATAGAGCCGGCCTCTTGGAAGATCTCCACGGCGCGTGCGAGCTGCGCGGGATCATCGGTGCCCGAGGAAAGAATCGCCTCGACCTCGTCGTGGTGGTGCTCATCAGAGAGGGCGTGTACGGCGACAAGCGTGCGCTTGCCCTCGGTGATGTCGGTGCGGAAGTCCTTGTTGGCGGCTTCCTTAGTGCCGACAAGGTTGAGCAGGTCGTCCTGAATCTGAAAGGCGAGGCCCGTGTGCAGGCCAAAGGCGCGCAGCGCTTCGATTTGCTCATCGCTGCCGCCGCCGATAATGGCTCCGGCGGCAAGCGGCGTGGCTCCGCTGTAAAACGCGGTCTTGTGCGTCGCCATGTCCAGGTAGTCATCAACCGAGATATCAAAGCGCCCGTCACGGACCCAACCCAGGTCGAGTGCTTGGCCCTCGATGGTGCGGACGATCATCTCGGTAAGCTCGTGGAGCACGCGCAGCTTCACGTCGGACTCCAGCGTAGGGTCGTCGAGAACCGTCTTGGTGACCATGGTGAGCGCCAGGTCGCCACAATTGATGGCAAGGCCCGTGCCCTCGGTAAGGTGCATGCAGGGCTTGCCTCGACGAAGCTGTCCGTTGTCGGCGATGTCGTCGTGGATCAGCGCGCCCGACTGGAAATGCTCGATGGCTGCCGCGGCGCTGCGGGCGCTCTCAAAGCTACCGCCCACTGCGGTTGCGGCGAGCATGCAGATAAGCGGGCGGTGGCGCTTGCCGGCGTTGGCCGTAAAAGCCGAGAGCGGCGCATACAGGTAGCGCTCGATATCGGCAGAGGTCGCCTGTCCGTCAAAGAACGTGGCCAGATAGTCGTTAATCTGGTCAAAGTGCTGGGCTAAAAAGCTGGTAAACGGACTGGACACGGGTTCTCGCATTCTTTCTGAGGTTGCATTGATGCAATATGCAGACAACATATTGCCACATCAGGGCGTTTGGCGCGGCAGTTTTGGCGATTTAGGACAACGGGCGTGCGTTTGATGGAGCGCGCCTAAATCAGCCTAAAATGCTCGAGCGCCGCAACGACACCGTCGTGATCGACGGTGTCGGTCACGTAATCGGCCTTATCCTTGAGATAGTCCGGTGCGTTGCCCATCGCAATGCCGACATCGACGGCGTTCATCAGCGAGACGTCATTGCTGGCGTCGCCAATGCCGTATACGGTTCCGTGGTGGGGGTCGAGGGCGTCGAGTACAGACTGGATGCCCCCGCGCTTCGTGCATTCGCGGGGCGAGATTTCGGTTACCTCGAGTTCGAGCTCATTAAAGCACAGCAGCGGCTCAAGTGCCTTATCTTGAGCGATGTGGTTGGCGAGCGATGTAGACATCAAGATCTTGTAGACACTGTAATGTTGCAGCTGCGTGACTGCGTCGCCCAGGGTGCGCGCGTATCCGGGAGCATCGGGCGCATCGGCACTCATGCGCACGACGCCGTTGAGGCCCTCAAAGCGGATGACCTCGCCCGATTGCTCAAGGTAGGGGGCAAGACGCTGCAGCATACTGGGCGTCATCGACAGATCGCGAATTGCGTGTCCGTTGATCTCGGCGTAACCGCCCGCAAGACAGACGATGCCGGTCCAAGGCAGCTCAAGAAGTTTGGGGTGGATGCAGCTGAGGGTACGTCCCGTGCAGATAAAGGCCATGTTGCCGTTGGCGACAAACACGCGGATTGCCTGCGAAACCGCCTCGTTGGGATAGGGGGAGAGGTCCCGCTCGTCTTCGGGAAGGTCTTGGGCGAGCCTGGGGTCTTGCCAGGCGAGCGTTCCGTCGATATCGAAGAAGCAAATATCGCCGCGCTTATGGGCTGCGATGGCGGCAGGGGAGGCCGAGGTGGTGGGCACAAATTCCGGCTCGAGGCCCATGATCTGGTCAAAATGCTCTTTAACGCGGGGAACGGAGATGCCGATGACCACCTGGGCGGTCTTGCCCGTAATGATGAGGCCCTTGGCGCCCACCGCGACAAACGACGCGTTATCTGCAACGATGGAAGGGTCTGCGACCTCGACGCGCAGGCGCGTGGCGCAGTTGGTTGCGCCCACGATATTGCCAACGCCACCTAAAAGCTGAATTACCCGCTCAGCGAGGACGTGATCTTGATCGGATCGACTATCGACCTCGTCATTGGGGGATTGCTCTTTGGTAAAGTCGCTTCCCGTTAAACAATCGATTGCCGCGCGATTGGCAACATGATCCTCGCGGCCCGGTGTCTTAAGGTCATAGACCAAGATGAGTGCTCGAAAACTAACAAAAAAGATGAGGCTAAAGGCAAGGCCGATACCGAGCGCCAAAAGATAGGCACCGGCATGCGTGCGCATGAGCGGAATAAAGTTGAAGGCTGCCATCTCCATGAGGCCGCCCGAGAAGATGCCGACGATGCCAAAGAGATTCATGGTTGTGGCAAGGCAAGACGATAAGACGGCGTAGAGCAAAAAGAGCCCGGGGTGGGTGAACATAAAGAGAAACTCGAGTGGCTCGGTAACGCCGCAAACCACCGAGGCGATGATGGCGGGAGCAAGGATGACCCTGAGGCCGGCGCGGCGCTCGGGTTTTGCGGTGGAGTAGAACGCAGCTGCGATGGCAGGAAGGCCAAAGAGCTTGACCCAGCCGGTGGCGGTAAAACCGGCCCACGGCGCAAGTTCATTAAGGGGGCGCGTGCTATGGGAGAGGATGGGGAGCAAACTGCTCCACGTGGCGTAGATGCCGTCGTTAATGACCAGGTTGTCGTAGTAGATCGGCATGTAGAGCAGGTGGTGCAGGCCAAAGGGCTCGAGTGCTCGTTCTAAAAAGACAAAGATACCCACGCCAAAGGGACCGACGCCTGCAAGCGCGTGACGCAGCGTATCAGTTACATCGTATACGTAGGGCACGATGGCGGCCGAGATAGCGGCAAGGGCAAACACGGCAAAAAAGCTGATGAGGTAGACCAGCGAGGAGCCCGAGAAGGTGCCGAGCCAATCGGGAACCTTTGCATCGTAGAAGCGGTCATGGATGGCGACGACGGTTGCCGATACCGCCAGCGGGCCGATAATGCCGGTGTCGAGCGTCTTGATGCCGTCGATGACGGTGATACCGCTGGCGGAGGTCAAAGATGACGGGTACTCAAGTCCAAGGTTGTCTCCGCTCAGCTTAATGATCTCGCTCAAAAAGAAGCAGTAGGCAAAATAGGCGACGAGAGCCTCGAGGCAGCAACGAGCCGGTTGTTTTTGGGCAAGACCGATGGGCAGCGCTACGGCAAAAAGGAGCGGGAGGCGTTTAAAGACCGTCCACGAGCCGCGCTGGATGATGGCCCAAAAAACGTACCAAGGGGTTCCGTATACGGCGAGATCGCCGACGATGTCCGCAGTCGTTGCGAGAGCGGAGACGCCGACCATGAGGCCTGATATAGAAAACAGCATGGCGGGCGCGAACATTGCCCCGCCAAAGCGTTGGATTTTTTGCAGCATGTTCTGCCTTCCGAATATCGAGGCGCGTTGCGCGTGGGGAAACGTTTAAACAATGGATTCATTGTAGAGGACCAGACGATTGTCGTACCGGCAGTTTTGAGCGAAACCGATTTGGGCATGACAGAAACCGTCAACGGTTAAATCCTGTCGCTTTACCGATATTCGGTTTAAACAACTTTAAGAAATGCTATCGTGCCTAGCCGGAAATGAATAATGTAGAGGTGAAACAATGCCAAAAGCGATATACGAAGGAATCTACCGAGAAATACGCTCGCGCATCATTAATGGGACCTATGCGTTTCAGGAGATGCTGCCAACCGAAGCCGAGCTGACCGCGGAATTTGGCTGCACGCGCAATACCGTCCGCCGCGCTTTGAGCATGCTGGCCGACGGGATGTTTGTGCAGCCCATACACGGCAAGGGCGTGCGCGTTATTTGGCTTAAGGGCGAAACCGACATGTTGGGCGCACTCGAAGAGGTTGAGTCGTTTGGCGAGTTCGCAAAACGCAACAATGCCGTTGCATCGACGGACGTTAAGTCCTTTGACCATTTGATTTGCACCGAGCAGCTCTCTCGTCGCCTAGGCTTTAAGGTGGGCGAGGAGCTGATTCGCGTAGTGCGTGTCCGAAGCCTCAACGGCAACGCGCGCCAAGTGGACCATGGCTATTTTTTGGCGTCGATCGCCAAGGGCCTGACTCCCGAGATCGCGGCAGATTCTATTTACGGCTATCTGGAGCACAAGCGCGGTGTCAAAGTGATGGCGAGCCGTCGTACGGTGAGTGTCGAGCTCGCCAACGATGAGGACTGCAGCTATCTTGACCTCGGCAAATACAACTGCGTTGCCGTCATGGAGAGTCAGTCGTACACCTCGGATGGCATCTTGTTTGAGGTGACGCACACTCGCACACACCCCGAGATCTTCCATTACCGCGTCAATTCCAAGCGATAGCCGGCTAGCTCGCAGCCTGACGAGACTCATGGCCTCAAAGAGAAAACGCCCGGTCAAACCGACGGTACATCGGCTTGAACGGGCGTTTTCTCTGCATTCGATAACAAATAATTGTTTATACAAAACTTGTCAAGTATCAAGTTGAAATTACCGTTCACCGAAGTTTTTCTACCGCTCTAGTAATACTTGTTCAAACAACTAGCCAAATAGCGTATCGTTCAAATCAGCAAAAGGGGCAAAGTCCCCGAGCCAATCTCCGAAGGCGGCGGCAAAGGGTGCCGCCACGGTGTGAAAGGGTGGATTGTAATGAAGAACGAAATGAGCAGAAGGCAGTTCCTGGGCTTTGCTGGTTCCGCGGCTGCAGTTCTTGGTCTGGGCCTCGTGGGTTGCGGTGGTTCTGCCGGCTCCGGCTCCTCTGCTTCTGGTGACGCTGCCGAGGTCTACTTCCTCCAATTCAAGCCCGAGGTCGACAAGGAGTGGAAGGAGATCGCCAAGGCCTATAAGAAGGAGAAGGGCGTCGAGGTCAAGATCGTGACCGCCGCCTCCAACACCTACGAGGAGAAGCTCAAGTCCGAGATGTCCAAGAGCTCCGCTCCGACCCTGTTCCAGGTCAACGGCCCCACCGGTCTTAAGAACTGGAAGGATTACTGCGCCGACCTGTCCGATACCAAGCTCCGCGGTGAGCTCATTGACGACTCCCTGGCTCTGCAGTCCGATGGCAAGGATCTGGGCATCGACTGGGTCCAGGAGAGCTACGGCATCATCTACAACAAGCAGCTGCTCGAGAAGGCTGGCTACAAGGCCGAGGACATCAACTCCTTCGACAAGCTGAAGGCTTGTGCCGACGATATCCAGGCCCGCAAGGACGAGCTTGGTGTTGAGGGTGCCTTCACTTCTGCCGGCATGGATGACTCCTCCAGCTGGCGCTATACCACCCACCTCGCCAACCTCCCGCTCTACTACGAGTTCGAGAAGGAGCACAACCAGGAGGACGACGAGATCAAGGGCGAGTATCTCGACAACTTCAAACAGATCTTCGACCTGTACATCACCGACTCCACCTGCGATCCTTCGCAGCTTGCCTCCAAGACCGGCGACGACGCCACCAACGAGTTCGCAACCGGCAAGGCCGTTTTCTATCAGAACGGCTCCTGGGCTTACTCTGACCTCACCAAGGCCGGCATGACCGACGATCAGATTGGCATGATGCCGATCTACATCGGTGTCGACGGCGAGGAGAACCAGGGCCTGTGCTCCGGCGGCGAGAATTACTGGTGCGTCAGCTCCCAGGCTTCCGAGGATGCCCAGAAGGCCACCGAGGACTTCATGTATTGGTGCGTCACTTCTGACACCGCCACCAGCATCATCGCTGACAAGATGGGTCTGACTGCCCCGTTCAAGAGCGCTAAGGAGACCACCAACGTCTTCTCGCAGCAGGCCGTTGCCATGGCCAAGGACGGCAAGAAGACCGTCGCTTGGGACTTCGTTTACATCCCCTCTGAGGAGTGGAAGAAGAACCTCAAGCAGGCTCTGATCGCCTATGCTGCCGACAACAGCAAGTGGGACGGCGTCAAGAACGCCTTCGTCGATGGCTGGAAGACCGAGAAGGCTGCTTCCGAGTAAGCAGTTGCTGCCCAAGCTATCTGATTAGCGACAGGGGGCGGGCAGACGTTGGTTTGCCCGCCCCCTGCATATTGAAAGGACCCTTCTATGGGCAAAGCACTCAAGCGCTGGTGGCCGCTCTTTATGCTGCCCACGTGTCTGGCGTTTATGATCGGGTTCGTGATCCCCTTTATCCAGGGTTTCTATCTCTCGTTCTGCCAGTTTATTACGATCAACAACACGCACTTTGTCGGTATCGAGAACTACGTGCGCGCACTGTCCGATCCGCAGTTTGCCACGTCGTTCTTCTTTACCGTGGCGTTTGCCTTCCTGTCGACGGTGCTCATCAACGTGATCGCCCTCGCCATCGCGCAGGCGCTCACCCGCAAAGCGCTCAAGGGCACCAACATCTTCCGTACGATCTTCTTTATGCCTAACCTGATCGGCGGCATCGTGCTGGGCTACATCTGGCAGATTCTGATCAACTGCCTGCTCTCCAACGTGGGCGCCCAGCTCATCGCCCTTAACTCTGCTGCTGGCTTCTGGGGCCTTATCATCCTGACCCTGTGGCAGCAGGTCGGCTACATGATGATTATCTACATCGCTGGTCTGCAGTCCATTCCGTCCGACTACATCGAGGCCGCCAAGGTCGACGGTGCCACGGCATGGCAGACGTTTTGGAAGGTTAAGATCCCTAACCTGATGCCGACCATCACCATCTGCCTGTTCCTGTCCATCACCAACGGCTTTAAGCTGTTCGACCAGAACCTTGCCCTTACCGGCGGCGCCCCCGCGCACTCCACCGAGATGCTCGCCCTGAACATCTACAACACGTTCTATTCGCGTGCCGGTATCGCATGGCAGGGCATCGGTCAGGCCAAGGCGGTTATCTTCTGCATCCTGGTCGTAGCCATCTCCATGATTCAGCTTAAGGCCACGAGGTCCAAGGAGGTGCAGCAGTAATGAAACGCGATAAGGTTATCAACCGCGCGCTCTCGATTTTCTTTACGATTCTGTCGCTCGCGTGGATCTACCCCGTGTTCATGATTGCGCTCAATTCCTTTAAAAAGGCAACTGCAATCAGCACCACCACGGCATTCGATCTGCTCACGCCCGAGACGTTCAACGGCCTCGCAAACTACATGCATGCCCTTAACGAGCAGGGCTTTGCCTCGGCATTTATGTACTCGCTCATCATTACGGTCACGTCGGTCGTGCTGATTCTGGTGTGCTGCTCCATGTGTGCTTGGTACGTAGTGCGCGTCAACAGCAAGATCTCGAACTTCTTCTATTACCTGTTCGTCTTCTCGATGGTCGTGCCCTTCCAGATGCTCATGTTCACGCTGTCCAATTTGGCGGACCGCATCGGCTTCAACACGCCGTTCAACATCTGCTTTATCTACCTCGGCTTTGGCGCGGGCCTGGCGGTCTTTATGTTCGCCGGCTTTGTAAAGAACATTCCGCTCGAGATCGAAGAGGCGGCCATGATCGACGGCTGCAACCCGGTCCAGGTGTTCTTTAAGATCGTCCTTCCCATCATGAAGCCCACCTATCTTTCGGTCGGCATCCTCGAGACCATGTGGGTCTGGAACGACTATCTGCTGCCCTACCTTACGCTCGACTCCACCAAGTACAAGACCATTCCTATCTTGATCCAGTACTTCCGCGGCGGCTACGGCCACGTCGAGCTCGGCCCCATGATGGCCTGCATCATGATGGTCGTTATCCCCATCGTTATCATGTACATCCTCTGTCAGAAGTACATCATCGACGGCGTGGTGGCAGGTGCCGTCAAGGGCTGATGCCGTAACTGTTTTGCAAGTTTCTGCGGCGCCCCTCAGCGCGGCGCCGCATATCGAAAGGTAGAGACATGGCCGAGATCGTTCTCAAACATGTTCAGAAGGTGTATCCCAACAACGAGTCAAAAAAGAAGGGCTTCTTTGGCAAAAAGAAGAAGACCGAGGAGAAGAAGCACAACCTCAAGGTTACTGAGGACGGTGTGCTCGCTGTAGAGGACTTCAACCTCACCGTTCACGACCAGGAGTTCATCGTCCTCGTTGGCCCCTCTGGCTGCGGTAAGTCCACGACGATGCGCATGGTCGCCGGCCTGGAGGACATTACCTCGGGCGACGTGCTCATCGACGGCAAGCGCGTCAACGACGTGGCGCCCAAGGACCGCGACATCGCCATGGTGTTCCAGAGCTATGCTCTGTACCCCAATATGACGGTGTACGAGAACATGGCGTTTACACTTGAGCTCAAGAAGGTCCCCAAGGACGAGATCGACCGCAAGGTTCGCTCTGCTGCCGAGATCTTGGGTATTACCGAGTACCTCGACCGTAAGCCCAAGGCGCTCTCCGGCGGTCAGCGTCAGCGTGTCGCCATCGGCCGCGCCATCGTGCGAGACCCCAAGGTCTTCCTGATGGACGAGCCGCTGTCCAACCTGGACGCCAAGCTGCGTAACCAGATGCGAGCCGAGCTCATTAAGCTGCGTCACGAGATCAAGGGCACCTTCATCTACGTTACTCACGACCAGACCGAGGCTATGACCCTCGGTGACCGTATCGTGGTCATGAAGGACGGCGTCGTCCAGCAGATCGCCACCCCGCAGGAGGTCTTCAACCATCCCGCGAACATCTTCGTCGCCGGCTTTATCGGCGTGCCGCAGATGAACTTCTTCGATGCCCAGCTGGTGCGCTCGGGCAACGCCTTTACCGTCAAGACCGAGGATATGAACGTGGCGCTCGCCCCCGAGACCTGCGCCCAGCTTGCTCTCAACTGGGACGGCGGCGACGTGAAGGAGATCACGGCCGGCGTGCGCCCCGAGCAGATTCTGCTTGCCGACAAGGACGAGGAGGGCGCGCTCCAGGGTACCGTCGAGGTGACCGAGCTCATGGGTTCGACCGAGCATGTCCACGTGACCGCTCCCGACGGCCAGTTCGTCTTGATCATTCCCGTTGTCGACCTTGAGGCCAAGGGTGCGCTCAAGGCGGGCGACCCCATCTGGTTCAAGTTCGAGAAGAACGCGACCCATCTCTTCGATAAGGTGTCTGGCAAGAACCTTATCTAGGCCCGGTGCATCCAGGCCCTCCTTTTGGGCGACTGCGGCTTTGCCATCCTTTTGCCGTGGTCACATATAAGGCTCCCCTCCCGTCCACTGGGCGAGAGGGGAGCCTTTCTTTGTGTTGGGGTTGTCTGGCCGGTCGTTTGTCTCGATCTGTAACGGGTAGGGCCGATTTCGGACGTTAGATGTTACAGATCGAGACGGTTCCGCTGAGCTAACCATTTCATCTAAATCTGTAACACCAAAGGTGAATTTCAGCTGCTAGATGTTACAGATTGAGATAAACCCAAGGGGAGGGGCTGGTATGTCTCAATCTGTAACAGCTGGGACCGTTTTTACCGAGTAGTTGTTACGGATCGAGATTGTTTGGCCGAGTCGGGTCACAGGGTAACGTGCGGGCACAAAAAACGGAGCCGTGTCGCCACGACTCCGTTTCTCAAGAGGATGGGTAAGGGAAGCGAAATTAGTTCAGGTGCCAGATCTCGTCGTTGTACTGGGAGATGGTGCGGTCGGACGAGAAGGTGCCGGCGTTGGCGATATTGATGAGCGCCTTGCGCATCCAGGCGTCCTGGTCCTCGTAGTCGGCCAGCACGCGCTCCTTGGTCTGGATGTACTCCTCGATGTCGAGCAGGGCCATAAACCAGTCCTTGCCCTTAATGTCATCGTGCAGGCGCTGCAGGCGCTCGGCGTTGCCGGTCGCCATAAAGGCCGGGTTGGTGATGAAGTCCACCAGCAGTTTAATGCCGGGCTTGCGGTAGAGCACACCGGCGTCATAGGTGCCGTCGGCATAGAGCTGCTCGACCTGTTTGGACGAGGCGCCAAAGGTGTAGATGTTCTCGTCGCCCACGAGCTCGGCAATCTCCACGTTGGCACCGTCGAGCGTGCACAGGGTTAGGGCGCCGTTGAGCATGAACTTCATGTTGGAGGTGCCGCTCGCCTCTTTGGAGGCCAGGCTGATCTGCTCGGAGATGTCAGCGGCGGGGATCACGCGCTCGGCGGCGGTGACGTTGTAGTTCTCGATCATGACAACCTGCAGGTAGGGAGCCACGTCGGGGTCGTTTGCAATCCACTGCGATAGCGTCAGGATCAGATGGATGATGTCCTGCGCGATAGTGTAGGCAGGCGCCGCCTTGCCGCCAAAGATGATGGTGACGGGGTGCTTAGGTCTGTTGCCGTTCTTGATATCGAGGTACTTCCAGATGATGTAGAGCGCGAGCATCTGCTGGCGCTTGTACTCGTGGATGCGCTTGACCTGGACGTCGATGATGGCGTTGGAGGGAATGGTCACGCCCTGCTCGAGCGCCATGAACTGGCGCATGATGGCCTTGGCCTCGACCTTGGTGGCGGCCAGGCGCTCAAGAACGTCCTTGTCGTCGGCGAACTTGGCGAGTTTGCTCAGATCGCCGGTGCTGCGCCAGTCGGTGCCGATCACATCGTCGAGCAGGCTGGCGAGCGCGGGGTTGGCCCCATGGATCCAGCGGCGGAAGGTGATGCCGTTGGTCTTGTTGGAGAACTTCTCGGGATAGATCTCGTAGAACGGATGAAGCTCGGTGTCCTCGAGGATCTTGGTGTGGAGGGCGGCTACGCCGTTGATGGAGAAGCCAAAGTGGATGTCCATGTGGGCCATGTGGACGGTATCGTGTTCGTCGATGATGGCGACGCGCGGGTCATCGTGCTCGGCCTTCGCGATCTCATCGAGCTTGACGATAATGTCGGCGATGGCAGGGGAGACCTTCTGCAGGCTGGCGAGCGGCCACTTCTCGAGCGCCTCGGCAAGAATCGTGTGGTTAGTGTAGGCGACCATGGAGCGTACGATGGTCACGGCCTCGTCAAACTCGATGCCATGTTCGGTGGTGAGCAAGCGAATGAGCTCGGGGATGACCATGGTGGGGTGCGTGTCGTTAATTTGGACCACGGCGTAGTCGGCCAGATCGTGCAGGTTGCTGCCGCGCTCGACGGCCTCGTCGATCAGGAGCTGGGCGGCGTTGCTCACCATGAAGTACTCCTGATAGATGCGAAGTAGGCGGCCCTGCTCGTCGGAATCGTCGGGGTAGAGGAACAAGGTGAGGTTCTTGGCGATCTCGGTCTTGTCGAAGTCGATGGAGCTGCCGGGGACCAGGCCGTCGTCGACGCTTGCCAGGTCGAACAGGCGCAGGCGGTTCTTGGTGGGCTGGCCGTAACCGGGCACATCGATGTTGACGAGCTTGGAAGTAACGGCAAAATCGCCGAACTCGACGGTGTAGGAGCGGTCATCGTCGACTAGGATGTCCTGCTCACCGAGCCACTCGTCGGGGACGGCCTTCTGCTGGTTGTCGACAAAGCGCTGACGGAACAGACCGTAGTGATAGTTGAGGCCCACGCCATCGCCGGTCAAGCCCAGCGTGGCGATGGAATCCAGGAAGCACGCGGCCAGGCGGCCCAGGCCGCCGTTGCCGAGCGACGGCTCGACCTCGAACTCCTCGATCTTGTTGAGGTCGTGGCCTGCGGCGGTGAGCTGGTCCTTAACCTCGACGTAGATGCCAAGGTCGATCATGTTGTTGATGAGCAGCTTGCCGATCAAAAATTCGGCGGAAATGTAATAGAGCTTTTTCTTGCCGTTGTTGAGCGGGCAGGCGGCGGAGCGCTCCTGCACGAGTTTGACCAGCAGCTTGTAAATGCGACGGTCGTCGAGCTGCTCGAGCGAGGTGCCAAAAGACTGCTCGGCGAGTTCCATGAGGTTAATTTGGGGCATGTTTTCTCCTGTGATGGGTTGTTTCATGTCTGCAATTCATAAGAAGCCCGCGCGAGGGGATTGGGGTGGCCTCGCGCGGGAAAAGCAAGCGCGTCCGCACGGTGGGGAGGGGTTGGGCGCGGTAGCTCCTATTGAGGAAGCTCGATTTCGGCTTCCGACGGGATGCGGAAGTAGGTCTCGGTCCAGTCGGTGAGTTTGTGCTCGAGCTCGCGGGTGATGGCGCCGTCGAGCATGCGCCAGGTCCAGTTGCCGCCCAGCGTGGCAGGGGTGTTGATGCGCGCCTCGTTGCCCAAGTTGAGCAGGTCCTGCATGGTGTAGATGCACGTGTCGCTCACGCTGGCGGCGATGGTGCGGTTGAGTGCATCTGCCATGGGTTCGCCGGCCTGCTGATGGGTGTACAGGGCTGCCTGCTCGCGCTGACGCGGGGTGGCCGTTCCCTCAAACCAACCGCGTGCCGTCTCGTTGTCGTGGGTGCCCACATAGGCGACGGTGTTGGCGATGTAGTTATGCGGCAGGTAGTACGAGTTGGTGCCCTCAAAGGCAAACTGCAGGATCTTCATGCCGGGGAAGCCCGAGTTGTCGCGCATGTCGATGACGCCGGGGGTGAGGAAGCCCAAGTCCTCGGCGATGATGGGCAGCGTGCCGAGCTTTTCCTCGAGCGTCTTGAAGAACTTGAGGCCGGGACCCTGCGTCCACGAACCGTAGGACGAATCGGGAGAGGAGAACGGCACCTCCCAATAGGCCTCGAAGCCGCGGAAGTGATCCAGGCGGATGACGTCGTACATGTCGAGGGCGGCGCGAATGCGGCCCTCCCACCAGGAGAAGCCGTCGGACTCCATGGCGTCCCAGTCGTAGATGGGGTTGCCCCAGTACTGGCCGGTGGCCGAGAACTGGTCGGGCGGCGTGCCGGCGACGCTCACGGGATTGCCGGCGGCGTCGATCTTAAAGAGCTCAGGCGTCGCCCACATCTCGACGGAGTCACGCGAGACATAGATGGGCAGGTCGCCGATGATGAGAATGTCGCGCTCGTTGGCATAGGCCTTGAGGCGGCTCCACTGGCGATCGAAGAAGTACTGCGTCATCTGGTGGTAGAGCATACGCGCCGGATGGTCGGCGCAGACCTTGGCGGAAGCCTCGCCGCGGGTGCGGAGCTCCGCGGGCCACTCCCAAAACGCCTTGAGACCGCACTCCTCTTTGACGGTCATGAACTCACAGTAGGGGATGAGCCAGTCCTCGTTGGCCTGGATAAAGTCATCGAAATCGGCCGGCTTGTCGGCGGCAAAGCGCTCGGCGGCGCGGTCGAGAATCTGACGGCGGCCACCAAAGATGGCACCGTAGTCGACATTGCTGGGGTCGGATCCCAGATACACGCCATCGATATCGCGCTGCTCCAGATACCCTGCCTCGATAAGCTCGGCAAAGTCGATAAAGTTGGGGTTGCCTGCGCGGGCCGAGAACGACTGATAGGGCGAATCGCCATAGCTGGTCGTCGTAAGGGGCAGAATCTGCCAGTAATGTTGTTTGCACGAGGCGAGAAAATCGACGAAGTCGTAGGCATTCCAGCCAAAGCCGCCGATTCCGTATGGTCCGGGCAGAGATGAGACGGGCATGAGGACGCCGCTTGCACGCTCCATGAATGCGCTCACCAACCTTCTTGTTGTGGGGTCGGCCTGCCGATGGGTGTGCAGTCCGCCTCCGATGTTCTGATTCGATACGCCTATTGTAAAACATGTTGTTTAAACATGTACAGGCAAGATAAAAAAGTTGGTCGATTTTCGGCGAATGGTTACATGCCATGAAAAAGCCCCGACCTCACAACGTGAGATCGGGGCAAGAGCGGTATGTAGGTTTTTGCTACTCGGCGTCGGCGAAGCCATTGGGGTTGTGGCTCTGCCAGTTCCAGCTATCGCGGCACATGTCCGCGATGTCGTACTGGGCCTTCCAGCCCATCATGCGCTCGGCCTTGGAGGCATCGCACCAGTTGGCAGCGATGTCGCCGGCGCGGCGCTCGCGGATCACGTAGGGCAGCTCCTTGCCACAAGCCTTGGAGAAGGCGGCGACGACCTCGAGTACCGAGGTGCCGGTGCCGGTGCCCAGGTTAAAGATCTCGACGCCGGTCTTGCCGTTCATCCAGTTAAGGGCGGCAACGTGACCAGAGGCCAGATCGCACACGTGGATGTAGTCGCGCACGCCGGTGCCGTCGGGGGTGGGGTAATCGTTGCCAAAGACCTGAACGGCCTCGAGCTTGCCCACGGCAACCTGGGCGACATAGGGCACCAGGTTGTTGGGGATGCCCTTGGGGTCCTCGCCGATCAGGCCTGACGGATGAGCGCCGATGGGGTTGAAGTAACGGAGCAGCACGACGTCCCACTCGGGGTCGGCGGTGTGGACGTCCATAAGGATCTGCTCGATCATCCACTTGGTCCAACCATAGGGGTTGGTCGCGGGCTTCTTAGGATCCTCCTCGGTGACGGGCGGGTTGTCCGGGTCGCCGTAGACGGTCGAGGAGCTCGAGAAGATGATGGACTTGCAGCCATGGCTGCGCATGACGTCGATGAGCACCAGGGTGTTCTCGATGTTGTTGTGGTAGTACTCGACGGGCTTGCTCACCGACTCGCCGACGGCCTTAAAACCGGCGAAGTGGATGACGCGGTCGATCTGATGGGTATCGAAGATCTTGTTCATTGCATCGCGGTCGAGCACGTTGGCCTCGTAGAAGGTGAGGTTCTTGGCGGCCTCGTCGCCCACGATGGTCTTGACGCGGTCGACGGCGACGGCGCTGGAGTTGGAGAGATCATCGACGATGACGACCTGGTAGCCACCCTCGAGCAGCTGAACGACGGTGTGCGAGCCGATAAAGCCGGCGCCACCGGTAACGAGGACACAGGTGTCTTTGGGGTCGAGTGCTTTGGACATGTAGTCTCCTATCGAATCAGGAACACTTCTTCAGGGGAGTATAGCGCAGGCAGGGACGCCCAAATCGTGCGCCGTAGGAAAAGCAGAGGATTGTGCTAACGTACTCATAGAAGAGCTTGCGTACGCATAACCTGATCTTTGGCATTTGCTTACGAGCCGCTGACCTTGCAGTTTCCTGCCGTTCGTGGAAATCGTTGGGACGCGCCATATGTACGCTAATATGTATGAGTTGAGCGACATATAAATAAGCATGTAACGGAGTACATATGTCACCAAACAGCGATTCCATCCTTTCCCAGGAGCTCTCGCGCCGCACTGCCCTCAAGGCCCTGTTCGGCGCCGCTTCTGCGGCAGTTCTTTTTGGCCTGCCCGCTCGCGCCCATGCGGCGGAGGCTTCCAAAGAAACCACCGATAAACTGAATGCCGCCCAGGCCCAGCTCGACGAGGTTCAGGCCCAGCTCGACAGCATCGCAAATGAGTATGCGGCGCTGGCCAACAAGAATGCCCAGACCCTCAACGACATCGAGAATGTCCAGGGCAAGATTGGCGACACGCAGGCCCAGATCGATGAAAAGAAGGCCGAGCTCAAGAAGAAGCGCAACGACCTTTCCGATCGCGTGGCCGCCAGCTACAAGTCCGGCGGCACGAACATCCTGTCGCTGCTGCTGGCCTCTGGCTCGTTTGAGGAACTCGTCGCCAACGCGCATTACGTTGAGAAGATCAACAAGAGCGACCGCGACGCCATCGAGGACATTCAGACCATCCAGGAAGAGCTCGATGCGCAAAAGACCGAGCTCGAGTCGCAGAAGGCCGACTTAGAGAAGCTCAAGGACCAGCAGACTGCCCAGATGCAGGACATGCAGGCCAAGCAGCAAGAAGTCCAGACCGTGCTGAACGGTCTTTCCGACGACGTCAAGGAGCTCATGGCTCAGCGCGATTCCGAGATCCTCGCTGCTGCCCAGGCTGAGGAGGCCGCTAGGAAGGCTGCCGCTGCCGCGGCTGCCGCGAACAAGAACAATTCCTACTCGGGTGGTTCGAGCTCGGGTGGTGGATCGTACGCGCCCGGAACTCCGCAGCAGAATGCCGGCTCGGGCAAGCAGCAGGCTGTCGTCAACGCGTGCTACTCCACGCCTTCGCCGGGTCAGAACTGGTGCGCGGCGTGGGTCACCAATGTCTTCCGTAACGCCGGCGTTGGCTACTTTGGAGGCAATGCGTGCGACATGTTTAACGCCTGGTGCTATAGCTCCGACCGCTCGGCGCTGCAGGTGGGCATGATCGTGGCCGATTCCTCGCACAGCGGCACGGGTGCTCCGGGCCTTATCTACGGTCATGTGGGTATCTACGTTGGCGGCGGCATCGTTATGAGCAACGAGGGTGCCATTACGTCTAAGTCGCTTGACTCGTTTATTAGCTTCTATGGCACTGGCTCTGGCGTGCGTTGGGGCTGGCTCGGCGGTATTGCGCTGTCGTAGCTGCGGTTTGAAGCAAGTTGGTCCGGGACTGGGGGCGAGGCATAAGGTTGCCTGCTCTACAGTCCTGCGCAAGACGAAGGCCACATTAAGTGGCCTTCTTTGCGTGCGGAACTCGCGACCAACCTTATGCCTCGCCCCCAGCCCCGGACCTTCCGGGTCCAAGGCGTGACACACCGGACCGGATTATCTGAATAAATATGGTGAAGGCCCCTTTCGGGGCCTTCTTTGTTAAAGGAATTCTCCGACTCGGTGGACTTCGGGTTCTAGGTCTACGTTGAATTGGTCTTTGACGGTTGCCTGGATGTGGCGGATGAGTTCGTCGACATCGGCGGCGGTGGCGTGGTCGGCGTTGACGATGAAGCCGCAGTGCTTCTCGCTCACCTGCGCGCCGCCAACGGCGTGTCCTCGCAGGCCGGCATCCATGATGAGTTTGCCGGCAAAGTAACCCTCGGGGCGCTTGAAAGTGGAGCCGGCACTCGGCATGTCGAGCGGCTGCTTGTCCTCGCGGCGCTGGCGGTAGTCGTCCATGTCGGCCTTGATCATCGCGGCGTTGCCCGGAGCGAGATTGAAGGTGGCCGAAAGCACGATGAAGCCGTCGTCGGCAATGCGGCTCTTGCGATAGCCCAGGTTGAGCTCATCGACATCGAACTCAATGATATTGCCGCTGCCGCGGGTGCCGTCGTCGAGCTGGCGAGCGGGTTTGTAGACGCGCACGGACTCCAGCACATCGGCCATGCAGGCACCGTAGGCACCGGCGTTCATGTAGCAGGCGCCGCCGACCGATCCGGGGATGCCCGAGATGGGCTCCATGCCGGTGAGGCCGGCCTCGGCTGCCGCCGCGGCGACATCGGAAAGCAAGGCGCCGGCTGCCGCCGTGACGTGCGTGCCGTTGACGGTGATGTTGGAGAGACCTTCGCCCAGCGCTACGACGACGCCGCGGATGCCCTTGTCGCCGACGAGTAGGTCGGAGCCGTTGCCCACGATGGTGAGGGGCAGATCGCAGCGATAGCAGGTATCGAGCGTGGCGACGAGGCCCTGCTCGGTATCGGGCGTGACAAAGACGTCGGCCGGGCCGCCGATCTTAAACGTGGTGTGCTCGCGCATGGGCTCGCTCATCAGTACGTTGTCTTCGCCGGCAACGCCAGCAAGCGCGCAGAGCAGGTCCTCGTTAAAAAAGTCGTTCTCGTGCATACGAATATCCGCCTTTTGGTGGTCGTTGTCATCAATCGATTGCAATATACCCCACCCGGACGGATTTGGTGCGCTGGCGGCGATAAAACAGCCGTCCACCGGATTGGTAAAGTGTTTATCACCGAGGTAGAGGGGTAGTCGCTATACTTTCAAGAGATTGCGCGTAAACCCGGAAGGAGCGAGATGGCCAACAAAGTCACCCTCAAGCAGATTGCCCAGGAGGTGGGGCTTTCCCCCTCGTCGGTCTCGCTTGTTCTCAATAATCGGCCCTGTCGCATCTCGGAAGAAAACCGCAAGCTCATCAAAGAGGTCGCGGCGCGCAACCACTATGTTCCCAACCAGATTGCGCGCAGCCTGGTCATGCGCGAGTCGCGCACGCTGGGCCTTATCGTCCCTAACATCGAGAGCCGCTTTTTTGCCTCGCTCGCCGGTAGCCTGGAAAAGCGCTGCCGCGAGGACGGCTATGCGCTCTTCATTACCAGCTCGGGCGGAAGCGCCGATGACGATCTGGAGCTGCTGCGCCAGCTGGTGACGCGCGGCGTTGATGGCGTCTTTCTGGTGGTGGGTGACGAGTTCTCCGACGACCGCGCCCTGCGCGAAGAAGTCAGCCATCTGCCTATCCCGGCGGTAATGGTCGACCGTGCCATTGAGGGGCTCGCGTGCGACAAGGTGATGTTCGACCACGAGATGGGTGGCTACATGGCCACCCGCTATCTGATTGAGCAAGGCCACCGTCGCATCGCCTGCCTGGTTAATGCCCGCCGTTCCAATACGGGTCGCAAGCGACTTGCCGGCTATGAGCGCGCGCTGCGTGAGGTTGGCCTGCCGATCGACGCGCGTTTGGAGTTTGAGAGCGAGTACTACATTCCGAGCGCATACGAGGCCTCGGAGGCGGTGCTCGCAACTGACGCCACTGCCGTGTTCGCAAGCTCAGATAATATTGCCCTCGGTTTGCTCAAGCGCTTGCACGAGATGGGGAAGAGCATCCCGGGCGATATTTCGGTGGTGAGCTATGACAACTCGGCGGCCGATGTTCTCTTTGAGCCGGCGCTGACCGCGATTGAGCAGGATCCTGGTGTCCTTGCGGAGCATGCTTTTGGCTGCATGTCCAAGCGTCTTGCCGGTAGGGGCGGCAGGCATGCCGAAGAGGTCGTTCTGGAGCCGGAGCTTATCGTTAAGGACAGCGTGCTCGAGCTTACTAAACACAACTAAACACGTTTATCAATTTGCAGAGACCGAATGTGGAGCACCTGTGACAGTCAATGCCGCAGGTGAATGTCGCGTTTTGTTGATCGATGCGATTGATAAGGGTGGTAAAACGTTTTTTCACCATGATAAAACGTTTTAGCAAATATACTAGTCCCAACGAAAGGTTGCCGTATCGGAGGGCGACCGCACAGCGAAGGGACATAAACAATGGCTAAAACACTGGGGACGCCGTGGCAAAAGCTGGGCCACGAGGTGCCGGCTTCCGAGCTCGAGGGCGTCGACCTGTATTGGCGCGCATCGAACTATCTGTCCGTCGGTCAGATCTACCTTCGCTCTAACCCGCTAATGCGCCCCGACTTTGTTGATGAGAAAACCGGTGAGGTGCGCGACTTCGGTCGTCCGGACGTTAAGCACCGCCTGGTTGGCCACTGGGGCACCACGCCCGGCATCAACTTCCTGTTCGGTCACGTCAATCGACTGATCGCCGACCACAACCAGAATGCTATCTTCTTGATGGGCCCTGGTCACGGTGGCCCCGCCGGTACTGCTCAGTCGCTGCTCGACGGCACCTACCGCGAGATTCGCCCCGACATCACCAATGACGAGGCCGGCCTGCAGAAGTTCTTCCGCCAGTTCTCCTATCCCGGCGGCATCCCGAGCCACTTTGCGCCCGAGACGCCCGGTTCCATCCACGAGGGCGGCGAGCTCGGCTACACGCTCAGCCACGCCTACGGCGCCGTTATGGACAACCCGAGCCTGCTGGCCGTGGCCGTGGTGGGCGATGGCGAGTCCGAGACCGGTCCGCTCGCGACCTCTTGGCAGTCCAACAAGCTCGTGAACCCGGCAACCGACGGCATCGTCCTGCCGATCCTGCACCTCAACGGTTACAAGATCGCCAACCCCACCATCCTTGCCCGCGTGTCCGATGAGGAGCTCACCAAGTTCTTTGAGGGCATGGGCTATAAGCCGCACTTCTTTGTCGCCGGCTTTGACGACGAGAGCCACGCAAGCATCCACGAGCGCTTTGCCGCCCTGTTTGAGCAGGTCTTTGACGAGATCTGTGACATCAAGGCCACCGCGCAGGCCCAGGCCGCCTCAGGCGAGACCGTGGTCCGCCCGGCCTACCCCATGATTGTGTTCCGTACGCCCAAGGGCTGGACTTGCCCCAAGCGCATCGACGGCAAGAAGACCGAGGACTCCTGGCGCGCGCATCAGGTGCCGCTGGCGAGTGCCAAGGACACCCACGAGCACTTCCGCGTACTGCGCGAGTGGCTGCGTTCCTACAAGCCCGAGGAGCTCTTTACGCCCGAGGGCCAGGTGCGCCCCGAGGTGACGGCCTTTATGCCGACCGGCGAGCTGCGCATCGGCGCCAACCCCAACGCGAACGGTGGCAAGGTGCGCCGCGAGCTCGAGCTGCCCAATATTCATGCCCACGAGGTCCCCGTCGCAACTAAGGGTCATGGCTGGGGCTCTACCGAGGCCGCCCGCGTCTTTGGTGAGTACACTGCCGACGTTCTGGCCAAGAACATGGATGACTTCCGCATCTTCGGTCCCGACGAGACCGCGTCCAACCGCCTGCAGGCTGCCTACAAGGTGACCAAGAAGCAGTGGGACGCTGGCTTCTACGAGGACGATGCCAACGACGAGCTGCTGGCCGGCTCCGGTAAGGTCGTCGAGCAGCTGTCCGAGCACCAGTGCGAGGGCTTCCTCGAGGCCTACGTTCTCACCGGCCGCTCCGGCGTGTGGAGCTCCTACGAGAGCTTTGTCCATGTGGTCGACTCCATGGTCAACCAGCACTGCAAGTGGCTCGAGGCTACCAAGCGCGAGATTCCGTGGCGTGCTCCCATTAGCGGCCTTAACATTTTGCTGTCGAGCCATGTCTGGCGCCAGGACCACAACGGATTCTCGCACCAGGACCCCGGCTTTATCGACCTGCTGCTCAACAAGGCCAACGACACGCACATCGTGAATGCCTACTATCCGGCCGACGCCAACATGGCCCTTGCCGTTGCCGAGCGCGTCTACCAGTCCACCGACTGCGTCAACGCCATCTTCTGCGGCAAGCAGCCTGCTCCGACCTTCCAGACGGTCGACGAGGCCAAGGCGGAGCTCGCCGAGGGCGTTGCGACCTGGGAGTGGGCATCGACCGCCGATTCGCTCGCCGAGGCCGACATCGTGGTCGCCACCTGCGGTGACGTGCCGACGCTTGAGGCTCTGGCTGCAACCGACATGCTGCGCGAACTGGGTATCAAGGTATGGTTCGTCAACGTGGTCGACCTGCTCAAGATTCAGAACGTCTGCGAGAACGACCAGGCTCTCAGCGACGAGCGCTGGGCTGAGCTGTTCGGCTGCGGCGATAAGCCTGTCCTCTTCGCGTTCCACGCCTATGCCGGCACGATTCGCCGCCTGATCTGGAACCGCCCCGGCCACGATGCCTTCCGCGTTCACGGCTACGAGGAGAAAGGCTCCACGACAACGCCGTTTGACATGCTGCGCCTGAACAACATGGACCGCTGGGCACTGGCCGCCGACGTGCTGCGCATGGTCGACGCCGATAAGTTTGCCGAGCAGATTGATAAGTGGGAGGCATTCCGCACCGAGGCCTTCGAGTTCGCGTGCGATGAGGGCTACGATCACCCGGCCTTCACCGACTGGGTCTGGCCCGACGCCGCAGCCGCAACCGCTGCCGACGGCGCGCTCTCCGCAACGCAGATGACCGCAGGCGACAACGAGTAGGTAGGCATCCGGGACGGTCTCGCGCTGGGGCCGCCTCCGGGCGGGGAGACTTTGTCC
>CATYDM010000025.1 GCA_958405195.1 uncultured Collinsella sp. | reverse complement strand
ACCTATGACGTTCTGATTCGTAGTCAGACCCTCTATCCAGCTGAGGTAACGCCGCAGCGCAAGACATATAAAACCACTTTAGTTCGTTAGAGTCAAGCAAAATCTCAAACTTTTTTTCGCGCGGGCCGCAATTTGTCACGCTGCACCACAAGCATCGGCGCTTCTCGTGCGATCGATTGGCTTTTCGATCACATCGAACCCGGCGCCAAGCTCCCCCAGAAGCGACCGCACCCGTTGCGCACAGTCGTAGTCGGCAAACGAGATGCTCAGCATTCGGGCCACCTGATTAGAAGTTCCAACGCCATAGAAGTGCTCAAGGACAACAAGCGCCTCATGCGTCACAAAGGTCTCGACCACATGCGGCGACTCCTCGTAGCACCATTGCGTCAACGGCCCCTCACTCGTCTGTCGAACCACCAGGCCACCCATGCCAGACGGCTCACACGTTACAAGCAGGTACTCCCCGCCCTCGTCGCTCTCAAACAAAACCACCCGATCATCAAACAGCTCCATCGCGTCCCCTTTCTCTCGCTCTTATTTAGCAAAAGCATAGCAGGTAGATGGCTGTATACAGAACAGTTGTTCGTGTGTTTTCTATCGAGCTGTCCGCACGGCATGGTATGGACCTACGCACGAAATAGGGCGCCCCCGAAGGAGCGCCCTTGCATATCCCCTATGCAGGCAAGTTACGCGACCGGCTCGATCTTCTCGAGACCGCCCATGTAAGGACGCAAAACCTCGGGGATCGTGATGGTGCCGTCGGCGTTCTGGTAGTTCTCCAGAATGGCAGCCATGGTGCGGCCGGCCGGCAGGCCGGAACCATTGAGGGTGTGCAGGTAGCGCGAACCCTTGAAGTTCTCGGGGTCGCGATACTTGATGTTGGCGCGGCGAGCCTGGAAGTCACCGCAGTTGGAGCAGGAGCTGATCTCCTTGTAGGCGTTGTAGCTCGGCAGCCAGACCTCGACGTCGTAGGTCTGACGGGCAGAGAAGCCCAAGTCGCCGGTGCACAGGCTAATCACGCGATACGGAAGGCCCAGCTGCTGCAGCAGGTACTCGGCCTCGGCGGTCATGCTCTCGAGCTCATCGTCGGACTCCTCCGGCTTAGCGAACTTGACCATCTCGACCTTGTCGAACTCGTGCTGACGGATGATGCCGCGGGTGTCGCGACCGGCGGAACCGGCCTCCTCACGGAAGCAGGGGGTGAAGGCGGTGTAGCGGCGCGGCAGGGTGTCGGCATCGAGGACCTCGCCGGCGTGCAGGTTGGTGAGCACGACCTCGGCGGTAGGGATCAGGAAGTTGTCGCCCGAGACGTGATAGGCGTCATCCTCGAACTTGGGCAGCTGACCCGTGCCAAACATGGTCTGACGCTTGACGACGATAGGCGGCCACCACTCCTTAAAGCCACGGCTGGTGTGCGTATCGAGGAAGAAGTTGATGAGGGCGCGCTCCAGGCGGGCGCCGGCGCCACCGAGAACGGTAAAACGGCTGCCGGAGAGCTTGTTGCCGCGCTCGAAGTCGAGGATGTCCAGGTCGGTGCCCAGATCCCAGTGCGGCTTAAAGTCGAAGTCGAACTCGCGCGGGGTGCCCCAACGACGGCGCTCGATGTTCTCGTCCTCGTCCTTGCCGTACGGCGTGGCCTCGCAAGGAATGTTGGGCAGGTGAGCCATGAAGTCGTACTGCTCCTGCTCGAGGGCAGTACGACGCTCGGCCAGACCGTCAATCTTCTCGTTGACGGCGCGCACGGCCTCCTTGGCGGCCTCGGCCTCGTCCTTCTTGCCCTCCTTCATCAGGGCGCCGATCTTCTTGGACTCGGCATTGCGCGTAGCCTGGAGCTCCTCGACCTCGGTGATGACGGCACGACGCTCGTCGTCGAGCTCAAAGAACTTCTCGCGATCCCAAGACGTCTGGCGGTTAGCCATGGCGACATCGATGGCATCGGGGTTCTCGCGAACAAACTTGATATCAAGCATTAGATCCTCCGGCGATATACATTCCATTTAGGTTGCAACCTTGTACATGTATGGGCAAGTATATACTTATGAGCGTTTACGACCCAACTCAACTACGCAAGAAGGCACCCAATGGACGCAGTTTTTTCCTTTTTGTTTGGCACCCGCACCGGTTTTGCCATCCTTTTCGCCGGCGGCATCCTGTTATTTGCGATTCTTGCCTTTGTAATGGAGAAGCGTACCCATAAGATGTACGTCGACCGCGGACCCAAGTCCGAGGATGAGGAAGACAGCTTCTGGGACTAACCTGCCAAAAAGGGCCAGGTTTATTTTGGTCGGTTTTATCTGGGCAAACGCAAGCGCCCCGCAACCGGTAACGATCCGGTTGCGGGGCGCTTTTCGCACATACGACAAAACCGCAGGAAAAACCTGCCAAAATAAACCTGTCTTTTTTGGTCGGTTTTATTGGAGAGTTGCGTCAATTGCCTTGACCAGGGCACTGCGCATGCCGGCGTCCTCGAGCGCAACGACGCCCTTGATGGTGGCGCCACCGGGCGAGCATACGGCATCCTTCATCGCCGCAGGATGCTGACCAGTTGAAAGCTGCAGCTTTGCCGTACCCAGCACCATCTGGCTCACAATGCGATAGGCATCGGCACGCGGGATACCGTGCTTGACCGCCGCATCGCCCAGGGCCTCGATTGCCATAGCGACAAATGCCGGAGCGCAACCACCCACCGTGCCGCCCACAAACAGCAGGCTCGTATCGAGCTCGACCACCGCACCGAGCTTGCCAAGCAGATCAAGCACCACTGCGCTCTGCTCATCACTGAGCGTGGAAGCCTTCTCGCAAGCGATGACGCCCTCGCCCACCGAAACCGGTGTGTTGGGCACCGTCGAGATGTGCGCGACGCCCGGCAGGACCTGCTCCCACTTGGCACTGTCCCAGGTCCAGGCAACCGACAGAACGACCTTTTTGGCAAGAGCATCCTTGAGCGGGGCGAATACCTTCTCGATCATGTACGGTTTAACCGCAGCGACCACGATATCGGATGCGGCGACAACCTCGGCGGCATCGTGGCAAGCGGCCATCCCACGCGCCTCACAGCGCTCAACCAGTGCGTCGTAGCGACCCGCACAGGCGCACATGTCGCTCGCAGCTACACCGGCAGCGATCCAGCCATCGGCCATAGCGCTCGCCATATTGCCAAAACCGACAAATCCAATCTTCATATCTCATCGTCCTCTCAGACACGCTCTTCAAAACGAAGGCTATTGTCCCACGGCATTGTTTCGTATTGCCGACCTATTTGTGATACGGCTCACCACGGCTGATCTTGCAAGCGCGATAGATTTGCTCCAGCAGCACCACACGCGCCAAGTTATGCGGCAGGGTAATGCGTCCAAAGCTGAGCATCTCGTCGGCTCGTACGCGCACGTCATCGCTCACGCCGTCCGATCCGCCAATCACAAAGGCGATGTCGCTGTTACCACGCAGCATAAGATCATCGAGCCGCGCCGAAAACTCCTCGCTTGAGCGCTCTTTGCCCTCAATGGCCAGCAGGATCACATGCGCCCGAGACGGCAAGGCAGCAAGAATCGCCGCCCCCTCCTTGTCGCGCGCGGCATCCACGCCGCCCGCCTTAGCCGGGTCGATATCGGCCACCTCGCGGATATCAACCTTGGCATAGGCACCTAGGCGCTTGGTGTACTCAGCGCAGGCATCCTTCCAAAAGCGCTCCTTGAGCTTACCGACGCAAACGACGGTGTATTTCACGCGCGTCTACTCCTTCGAATCGTTTTGAACTTTGCTGGCGGTCAGCATCTGCTCGAACATCGAGGCCGACTGCGAAAAGTCGCTCGGCAGCACGACCGTCGAGGTTTTACCCGTGCGAGCGAACTCCGTCATCATCTCGGACCACTGCGTAAACATGAACAGTTGGTTGGCCTCGTCATTGCCGACACCCGTCTCCTGGATGATCTCGAGCGAATCCTTGATACCCAGCGCGATGGCCTTGCGCTGGTTGGCGATGCCCTCACCCGCCTTTTCCATTGCCTCGGCCTCGGCGGTCGCCTCGGTGACGCGCTTGATGCGGTCGGCCTCAGCGAGCTCCTGTGCCGCAGCGCGCTTGCGCTGGGCAGCGTTGATGTCGTTCATGGAGTTCTCAACCTCGGTCGGCAGTGCGATTTTGGTGATGAGCGTCGACACGAGGGTGAAGCCGTAGGCGGCCATCTGCTCGGAAACGGTAGCGTTGACATCCTTGGCGATGTCATCCTTCTTGGCGAAGACCTCATCGAGTGTGTAGACGGGGATCGAAGAGCGCAGGGCGTCGGTGATGAAGTCACGCATCTGGTCGACGGGCTCCTGCAGCATGTAGTAGCTCTTGTAGATACCCGAATCTGCCGGGCCGGCGCCCATGTCATAGCTCACGTGGTACTGAGCAGAGACCTCAAGGCCGATGGTCACGTTGTCCTGGGTCTTAACGTCGATGCCAAAACCGTTTTTCATGGTGCGCAGACTCACCGTGGCGGCCTTGCGGTCGATCACGGGCACCTTCATGTGGAAGCCCGCGTTGACGATGCGGTTAAACTTGCCCAGACGCTCGATGATCACGGCATGCTGTTGTTCAACGACATAGCAGGCGTTAGGAAGCAGCAGCAACAGGATGATGATGGGAATCAAAAGGCTGGTAAGGGCGGCGATGATACCGGACAACAGCATGGTCTCTCCTCTGATAGGCACACGTTGGCACTAGGATACCCGCACGAAGCAGCAACGTGACATCAACAAGAGGCCCATAACAAAAAAGCTCCCATTGCTGGGAGCTCTTTCAATCAATGGTGCGGGCAAAAGGACGTCCGCGTATCCGCTTCGCGGATTCGCACCGGCTTCGGCCGCCTGCCGGCGTCCTCGCCAGCTCGCTAAAAACGCTCCGCGTTTTCTTGGCGCTCGCTCCTTCGCAGGTTCAAGTCCCCGCGATGGGCCCATAACAAAAAAGCTCCCATTGCTGGGAGCTCTTTCATTTAATGGTGCGGGCGAAAGGACTTGAACCTTCATGGGGTTGCCCCCATACGGACCTGAACCGTACGCGTCTGCCAATTCCGCCACGCCCGCGTGCAGGAATTAGAATAACGGAGCGCCACCGCGAACGCAAGAACTATTTTTGAAAAAGTTTGCAGGCATTTTCCCAAGCGGCTTGCGCGATTGTTTCGGCATCCTCACCTGTGCGATCGACACGGTCGTTAACCAGCGCGTTTGCCGTAATGGAGATCATTGCGGGCTCGCATTCAAGACCGCGGATGGGCTCCGGAGCCATATACGGGCAATCCGTCTCGAACAAAATTCGATCGAGTGGGGTTGCCGCGAATGCCTCGCGCACGTCGTCGTTGCGCTTAAAGGTAGCCGCACCACCATAGGCGATATAGCAGCCCAGCTCCACAAAGCGCTCCATCGTGGCGCGGTCCTCGCCAAAGCAGTGCAGCACACAACCGGCCTGGGGCACGCCCACCTCACGAAGCACGTTGTAGGCGTCCACGTGCGAGGTACGCTCATGGTCCGTGTCCTCGTGGCGCAGATGCAGCTCCACCGGCACGTTACGGCACACGGCAAGCTCGAGCTGACGCGCCATGCAGTCAATCTGCACGTTATGGGGTGCCGGCGCGATATCGTCGTCATAGTCCATATGGTAGTCCAGGCCGATTTCGCCAATACCGGCGCATAAGGGGTCATCGAGTGCGGCAACGACCTGCGCGTGAACGTCGTCGGTATAGTCCGGCGCACCATACGGATGCACGCCGGCAAGATACTTGATCTGAGGGATATCCTGCATCGGCAGAATTTCGCGCACGAGCCAGTCGCTATAGTCCGTCACGCTGCGTTTGTCAGCGATGGGGTCGAACATCGTCACCAACAGGTCGACGCCCGCGGCTTTGGCGCGCACGAGCGTCTCGGGCACTTCTTTGCCCCAAAACGAAAGCAGATGCGCATGCGTGTCGGCAAGCGGCGCCAAGGGCACGGGACAAGCAACCGTCTTCTTTTTCTTGGTAAACGTCACGCGTTCGGCATTAAGCGTCATGGATTAGCTCCTGGGCCAGGCGGACAAAGTCGGCAACATCAAGCGTCTCGGCGCGCGTGGTGGGTGCGATACCGCAAGCCTCAAAGGCGGCATCGAGCACGTCCTTGGCAAAGCCGTTGGCGCTCATGGAATTGCGGATGGTCTTGCGACGCTGAGCAAATGCAGCATCAATCACGCGGGCCACAAATTCGCGATCGAGTCCTTCGGGCACCACGCCGTCAACACGGTCGATACGCACGACGGCCGAGTCCACGTGCGGCGCCGGCATAAAGCAGCGCGGCGGCACCTCAAAGCGACCCGTCACCTGCGCATACAGGCCGAGCTTTGCCGTATAGCCGCCATAGGTCTTGTTACCCGGCACTGCGGCAATGCGATCGGCAACCTCCTTTTGCACCATGACGACGGCGCGCTTGAGCGCCGGCATCGTCTGGAAAAATTGCAAAATGATCGTCGCCGCCACGTTATAGGGCAAGTTCGCGACAAATACCGTGGGCTCGCCACCGGCGGCTTGCTCAATCTGCTCCGGCGTCACCTTGAGCGCGTCGCCCATGATAAAGCGGAAGTTGGCATAGTCGGCGGCGTGGGCGTCGAGCACCGGTTCGAGCTCAGGATCTGCTTCGATCGACGTGACGCACGCCGCCTCCTGCAGCAGCGCAAGCGTGAGCGTACCAACGCCCGGACCAACCTCGAGCACACGCTCATCGCCTGCAAGCTCGGCAAGCTCGCAGATACGCTCGATCACATGGTTGTCGATCAGGAAGTTTTGGCCCAGGCGATGCTTGGTCGCAAGGCCAAACTCCTCTAGCAGCTCCCTAGTTGCCGTGGGGTTTGCCAAAGGCGAAGTTGTCATGGTTGCCTCCTTAACATGGTGGCTGCATCGTAAAGCAAAAGGGCATGGACCGTTGCGGCCATGCCCTTACATCTAAACAGCAAATTGCCGATATGGCGCGCGGCGTCTTAGCCCAGACGCGGGAACAGCGGCTCGCCCTTCTCGACGGGCTGACCACCGGCAAGCAGGCCCCAAGCGCAAATGCCCTTGAGGTCGTCGCTCGCGGCCTCATCCTCGCAGGACAGACGACGCAGGGCCTCGGCAGAAGTCTGGGGCATGAGCGGCATCAGCAGGTGAGCGGCAATGCGAATGGCCTCGAGCAGGTTGTAGATCACAAACGCCAGCTCGTCGGCCTTGGCCTCGTCCTTGGCAAGCGCCCAAGGCTCGGAGTCCTCGATGTAATGGTTGGCGGCATGGATGAGCTCCATGACCTCGTCCTTAGCTCCACCGTAATCGAGCACGTCCATCTTGGCCATGTAGCGATCGACCAGGCCATCGGCAATCTTTGCCAGCGGGTTGACGAACGCATCGAACGATGCGGGCTTGGCGGGCGCGCAACCGTCGAAGTACTTGCCGCTCATGTTGAGCGAACGCGAGATAAGGTTGCCCCAGCTGTTGGCCAGGTCGGCGTTGTAGACCTGCTCCATGCGCTCGAAGCTGATGGCGCCGTCGGTGCCGGGCACCACGTCGGTCATAAAGTAGTAGCGATAGCCCTCGACGCCCAGCATGTCGATAACGTCCTGCGGAGCGATGGCGTTGCCGCGGCTCTTGGACATCTTCTCGGCCTTGCCGGTCTCGGCATTGCGCACGGTCAGGAAGCCGTGGGCAAAGACGTGCTCGGGCAGGGCCTCGCCGATGGCCATGAGCATGGCGGGCCAAATGACGCAGTGGAAGCGGATGATGTCCTTACCCACGATGTGGAACTGCGCGGGCCAGCGATAGGCCAGCTCGGCACGGGCCTCGTCGGTGTCGACACCGTAGCCGACGGCCGTCATATAGTTGAGCAGCGCGTCGAACCACACGTAGGTCACGTGGCCCTCGTCAAACGGGACCTGAATGCCCCAGTCAAAGCTCGTACGGCTCACGGAAAGGTCGTTGAGGCCGCCTTCGACAAAGCTGCGCACCTCGTTCATGCGGAACGCGGGCTCGACAAAATCGGGGTGCTCGTCATAGAGCTTGAGCAGCTTGTCCTGGAAGGCGGAAAGCTTAAAGAAGTAGGACTCCTCCTGCACGCGCTCAAGCGGACGGTGGCAGTCGGGGCACAGGTGCTGGCCGACGCTGCCGTACTCCTCGTCGCCCTTCTGGACCTGTGTATCGGTGAAGTAGGTCTCATCAGGCACGCAATACCAGCCGTCGTAGCTGCCCTTATACAGGTAACCGGACTCCTTCATGCGCTCCCACAGGTACTGCACGGCATGATGCTGGCGCGGCTCGGTGGTGCGGATGAAGTCGTCGTTGGAAATCTCGAGCTTGCTCCAAAGCTCCTTGAAGTGCGGGGCCTGGCTGTCGGTCCACTCCTGCGGCGTCATGCCATGCTTGGCTGCGGCCTCGGCGACCTTCTCGCCGTGCTCGTCCATGCCGGTCAGGAACTTGACGTTATAGCCGGCGGAGCGACGATAACGGGCCTGAACGTCGGCGATGATGGTGGAATAAGCCGTGCCCAGGTGCGGATCGGCGTTGACGTAGTAGATGGGCGTCGTGATAAAGAACGAAGGCTTGCTTTGATCCATGGGGTTTGTCCTCCAGAAAAACGTTGCATACAGAGGATGATTCTAGCGCAAGGGCTGGATATCCTCCATCTATTGCATATCGAGCACCATGGCATAGACATCGCGCTTGCGGCGCGAATACTTCTGAGACAGGCGCTTGGCCACCGCAGACGCGGGCTCCCCCTCCTCGAGCGCGGCGCGGATATCCTCGCGCAGGGCCTCGTCGGGATCCGCTGCCGCGGCGCCAACCGGCACGGCACCGGCCTCCTCATCCTCGCTCGGCGGCGCGATGACCAGCGCAATCTCGCCCTTTACCTCGCCGCGAGCACGCAGCTCCTCGGCAAGCTGGGCAGCGGGCCCGCGCAAGACTTCCTCGTGCAGCTTGGTGAGCTCGCGGCAGACGGCAACCTCACGCTGGGGAAAGACCTCCACCACGGCCTCGAGCGTCGCCACGATGCGATGTGGAGACTCGTAGAAGATGAGCGCGCCGGGCACCACGGCAAGGCGCTGCAAACGGCGCACACGGTCGCCGTGCTTTCGGCCCAAAAAGCCCTCAAAGAAAAAATGCTCGCAGGGAATGCCGGACGAAACGAGCGCCGTGACGCAAGCAGAGGGCCCGGGAATAACTTCTACGGGCACATCGGCCTCACGTGCCGCCTCGACCAGCGCCTGGCCGGGATCGGACACGCTCGGCATGCCGGCGTCCGAGGCAAAGGCGAGGGTCTCCCCCGCCAGCAGACGGTCGACTAGGCCGGCGGCGCGGCTGGCGATCACATTCTCGTCGCAACGGACAAGCGGCTTGGAAATGCCCAGGTGCATCAGCAGCTTTGACGTCACACGCGTGTCTTCGCAGCAGATGGCATCGGCGGCGGCAAACGCCTCGCCAACGCGCGGGGACAGGTCGCCCAGGTTGCCGATGGGCGTGCCGACCACATAGAGTTTGCCCGTATGGGCGCTGTTTTGCGTCATATCAACCTATTCAATCATGCCGCGCTCGAGCGTACCGAGCGCCGCGCGGGCGTCCCATGCTGCAATGCGCTTCTCGGTCTTCCACGTTTGGAAGAACCAACCGGCAGCCGGCGCAAACGAAGCCAGCTGATTGGCGATAAACACGCGCTCGTAGGCATTGCGGCCCTCGGGCGTAACCGACGAGTTGGCAAAGATCGCCGCGCCCGACCATTCGCCCACCAGCACGGGGAACCCAGTCGAAATCGCTTCTTTAAGCTCGCGCTTGTTACGCGAAATCGCCGTCGTCAGCCCGCGGGGGCTCGTGATGTCGAGCGCATGCTCGTCGCGGTAATGGTACAGGTGAAGGTCCATGTAGACGTTCTTGTACTTGGCGCCGCGCATAAAATGCTTCCACTCGCTGGGATGCCCCGACGACGAGAAGACGACGATCTTATCCTCGGGCATATACGAACGGACGAGCTCATAGGCGTCGCGATAGAAGTTGCGCAGGTAGTGCGCCGGAATGCCATCCGTCATGGTGAAGAGGCTCTTGCGGACACTCATCTGCGGCGTATCCAGCAGCTCAATACCCAGCAGGCTCTCGGCCTCGCCGTAGCGATCGGCCAAGCGCTCGAGCACGTCGAGTGCGACATGACGACCGTTGGTGGACGAATGCCACTCGGCAACAGCCTCTGGCGTGGCGGGCGAATCGTTGGAATCGCCCTGGCCACCGGGCACAGTTGCCAGATCGAGCAGCACGCGGATGTCGTACTTGGCAGCCCACTCAATTGCACGGTCGATGTAGTCGACAACCGAGATGTAGGACGCATCGGACTCCTGCGAGCCAAAGGCATACCAGGGCACCGGCAGACGCACGGCATTGAGACCGATCTGCGCCATGCGACGGAAATCGTCCTCGCTCACAAACGTCTCGTAATGACGGCGCATGCGCTCGTTATAGGCGGCGGTGCCCATGGCCTCCTGCAGCTCGGCCGCGTTGGATGCACCGGTCGCCGCGTACAGCGACGGGGTCACCCAAGGCTCGGGAATAAACCAGCCAGAGAGATTAACGCCGAGTATCCTCTCCATCACTGCCCCCTTCGGATCGTGCAGGCCGAGCCTGCATCGTATTGCATAGGAAAAGTATCGTTTTGAGTATACCCGCGCGTGCGGACAGACGACCGAACGGTCTGTAAAGTGGCGCAAAAGCGGGAGGAATGTCTGAGCGGGCGGGCCCGAGATGGCGCGATGAGGCGTGTACGCGCGCCGGAGGCAGGCACCGGAAAGCACGTCCCGTTTTTCGCAAAAGACTGGGATGCATTTTCCGTTCGAGGCCTCAACCGGAAAATGCATCCCGTTCTGAGCGCGGGATCTGGGACGCAGTTTCCGCCAAAGACCGCAAAAGGAAAGCACATCCCATTCTGACGCCGGATTCCGGGTCGCGCTTTCCCAAGCGGCCTCAAAGCGGAAAACGCATCCCACTCTGAAGCCAAATTCCGGGACGCAATTTCCGCAGAGTCCTCGATAAAAGAAAAGGACCCCTTTGCAGAGGTCCTAGTCAATTCAAGGTGGCGGGGAAGGGAATCGCGTCCGCGCGCCGCGCGGACGGACCGCTGCGGCGCTTACGCGCCTTGCGAGCTGCGCTGGCAAACGCTTACGCGTTTACTCAGCTCCACGCCCTCACGGGGTTCGATTCCATGTGGGGGCTGTATAAAAGAAAAGGACCCCTTTGCAGAGGTCCTAGTCAATTCAAGGTGGCGGGGAAGGGAATCGAACCCCTGACACGAGGATTTTCAGTCCTCTGCTCTACCAACTGAGCTACCCAGCCATTTGAGGTGTGCCTTGTTTCAAGGCTTGATTAGTATAACCAAGGACGCGTTCCGGTCAACCGAGAATTTTAAAAAAGTTTTTGAGCACAGCCTCGGTTCTATAAATCGGCACGTCAGAGGCATCAGTCGGCAGCAAGAAGTTTTTCGCTCAGAGCCGCACGGGCAAACTCACTTGGCGTCATCCCCTCGGCAGCCGCCCGTCGACGAATGGCCTCCTTCATTCCCAGAGGAATCTTGACCGACAGCGTTGCCGTCCCCTCACCTGAGAGCGGGGGCCGTCCATGCACGATCCCACCAACGGTGTGTTCGCCATCCGGTAACTCTCCGCGCTCGTACGACTCGCACCACGCGTCAATCATTTCATCCGTTACAACCTGACCATTAGCGGCCGTATACGTCTTGCTCATCATCGACCCCTCTGCCGAGCTCGCTCGATCTCTTGCCAGAATTTCTTCTGAACCGGAGACAGGGCATGAATAATGAGCCATCCACGAATTAGTTCGACCGCAACAAGTTCCACACTTCGACCATCTGGAAGCCATCCAATGGCAAGCCATCTCGGCGGCTCGTCCTCCGACTCGCGGCGAATGCACTCAGTAACCGCGAACCAGGCACCTAGTACCTGCTTTCCGTCAGGTGCTTTTTAGCGTTGGGATGGATCTCAACATCCATGCATCTTCTCCTCCATCTTACCCAATTTCGTATGACGAAAGTCCGCTGTCGCCAATCTCTTACGCCGGCACTTGTTGGAGGGCGGGAGGTGTAGCGAGGATTGAAGGGCGTTCCAATACCGCCCAGGCGCCGGGGCAGGAGCACATACACCAGGGACATACGTTTTCGTAGCGCGCGAGGATATTGCCGCGTGCATCGATGAAGGCGATGTCGATGGGATAGGCCATAAAACACGTATGGACCGAAGAGCAGCGTGGAAACGCCATGACGAGCGGCAGGCCGTTGGCGGCAACCGGACGCCGTCCCAGCATGCCGCGCAGGCGCACGACAAACGACTCCGCCACCACAAACTCGGCCGGCGTCCAACCCAGCCTGTTGAGTGCCCGCGCGTAAGCGATGTAGGACGAGACCGCGGTCACATGACCACCCCCGGACGCCATGGATCGACCGTCACCGCGCGCTCGTGCGACAACGTTGTCGGCGCCCCCAGCGAAACGCCAGCGATGCTGAGAGAAGTCGGCCACGACTCATAGTGCATGGTGCAGGTGTAGGTCCTAAACGTACCGGATAGGGAGAGCAGGCCACCATCTGATGCCTTCGCGCCTTGCTCGCTCGACACTTCGATCTGCAAGTCATAGCCTTCCATGGCATTCAGAATTTGAGTCTGGACCGTCACCGAGGCATCGGCAGAGTTCTCGTCACCCTCCCCGCCCGGCGCCACAGCGTGCGCCAACACGATGTCGGGCACCACGCGGTCGAAGCGCGCGACAGCGCTGGCAAAGATCATGACGTTGTACACGATGAGCGCCAGCACCAGCAAAACGGGCGTAACCACTGCCATCTCAACCGTCGCTTGGGCACGCTCCTCGCGCAGACGCATGCGGATACTCATTACGACCCACCGCCCAGAGCGCCAACCAGCGTCGCGACATCGACGGTAAGTGGGATGGAGCCGCCGCCGGGCAGAGGAATCTCCGCAAGCGTGAACACCGTACCGCTAATGGTGCGTTCGACTTGATATTCCAACGCCTCGCAAAGTGCCTTGGGATCGGTCACGCCCAACGGAATACTTCGCAGCTTGTCTTGCGCTTGAGAGAGACCAGCAACGTCAGACCCCGGACTCTTAATGACGTTGGCGGAATCGGTCAGCACCGGCTTTCGCAGGCGCAAGTCGCACGGTTCCAGACCCAACGCCGCCACGGACGCCGAAACGGTATCGCCGAGCCACGATGCGATGGAGCCCAACGCGCCGCTGCCCCCTCCTAGGCCCTTAATCATCTCGTCCATAAGTTCGTCGGCCGAACCTTGGATATCACCGTATCCTACGAGCAGCCGTCCCCAAACATCCATGACGCCGTCGAGCACGCCGGCAACGCCGCCCGAGCGTTCCTTCAATGTCGAGAAAAATCGCGAAAGCACGTTGTTTTGCGCCGTCGCCTCATCGGGGGCCAGCACCGCGGCAGAGATAGCACCGCGATCGCCAAGCCTGACTGCCGCGTTAAACGAGGAGTTAAGTTGATCGGGGCTGGTAATGTCACCCGAAACTGCAAAGGCGACCACGCCGTTACGGCCAGGTGGGGCGATACGCGGGCGCTCGCCGGAAAGCGCTTTAATGGCCTGGTCAAACGCATTGCCCGCACGGTCGGCCTCATCCTCGGTCTGACGCTCAAGTTCGAGTTCTTTGTTGCGGCATTCGACGTAGTCTTCCAGAGCCTCTTTGAATCGATCAAAGTGGTACTCAAAGCCGTTTTCGATAGAAGTCGAAGGAGCCGCAACGGCACCGAGCGACGAAACACCAAAATGGCATCTATTGCATTTGTCCTGCCCGTCATAAGCAGCAACCGAGGCCAGCCCGCATGGCGCCCCCTTCTTATAGTTGGGGCAACTCGTTCCGTAATGCAGATACGTCTTGCCATCGATGGCACTGGTTGGCCACAACTTATCGGTATAGAGTTCCGTCGCTCGCACCTCGTCAGTGTTGCGCGGCAACAGCGGGATATAGGAAGCGACTTCATCTCCGTCCTCGGTTACATATGCACGATTGACCTCTGTACTCGCATAGGTGTAAAACGCCTTGCGCGCCGCCGACTCCGCCTTCGTCTCGACGCTTGAACCATGCGGTTTTTCGTCTGCCAGGCGTTGACGGTAGTAGGTCTTCGCGCGGTCGAGCGCCACCTGTGGCTCCCACGAAATGCTCGAGGCATAATGCGGGTTCTGCTCACCCGAGAGCTTTGCCAAACTCCTCGCACGTTCCCACATGCATGAACAGCTACCGACCGAAGCCGGAACCGATCCACCACAATCCGCCAGCCAAGCGCGCTCTTTAGCCTTCGCCGTGTCCTCAGAAGCCTTCCGCAGCTCCTCGGCCGCACGCTCTAAATCATCTGATGTGTCTTTAATGGTATCGGTCGAGATCTCTGACCCTTTGAGCGCAGCGAAGTCCGATTCGGATGTCCTGGGCACGGCAAGCGCCGTACCGGTATAGGCCACACTATCGGTATCCTGCGCCGACACCGCCTGCGTGGCACGCGCGGCGATCAGATATGGCAGAGCCGTCTCGATTTTCTGTAAGCCTTCCGATGCGCTTTTGGCAAACTTGTTGCGCGTTTTAATGATCTCAATCCCGGTGTCGACCATATTGCCGGCAACTGGTTCGGCACCTGGGATGAGGATGGCGACCAGGCCCGTCCCGATTGTGGCAAACCCCGCCAGCCCCAGACTCAAGATGCTCGCATCAACCACCGTGGCAGCCGTGTGATAGGACGACACTACGTTGGCACCCGCCAGCGCGCCGCTATCGGCCGCCACCTGGGTATCCCCGGCACGCGACATGCTCCATATCGCCGCGGTCGACGAAAACAACAACGTGAGCACCACTAGGATGACCACGGCAGAAGAAAGCGTGGTGTAGGCACCGTCTTCGATAAACAGATCGACACCGGCGCGGCCCATAAAGCCGCCTCGTTTGCGATGGCAGCTCGGACGGCGCGTCAAAACGCATCTAGACCAGAAACGCTTAATCCCATGCAGCAATCCACGAATCATAATCTCCCTCCAGCCATTCGGGACGCGATTGATACGAGACATCGACCTTGAGCTCAACGTAGCCGCCCTCGGCGGTACCACCCATAGCCTGCGCAAACGCACCGATCACAGGCAACGGCTTGACCTCGCCGGAAACGGACACGGACGAGACGCCACCCGCACCGGCCCGGCCAAGCTCGATATCCCACGACAACGGCCCGCCGGCATGAAAGATCGAAACGTTGGGCACTGCGGCAAGCCGGCGGCGGGTGAACTCCTTATGATCGTCGTCCTCCGCCGTCGTCGTGGTCATGAGCCGCGCGGTCTCGGCGGCGGCAGACTCCATGACCGCGCGCGTATAAAGCAGGCACACCGGTTGCAGTGCGAGAAGGATGAGCGTCAGAAACGTCGGCAGCAAAAAAGCAGCCTCGACCGTAGACTGCGCCCGGTCCTCGTGCGCGATATCAATACAACGCGATGTCCTTAGCGCCCGCGGCGGCGTCGATAACCGACATCGAGGCAACGCCATGGGATGCCGCCCGCTCAACCAGCGCCGCCAAGCGTCCATCGGTGCCAGCACGCCAAAGTCCCGCAATCGCCAGCACGATCGATAGCAGCGCCACCGTGACGATGGCGTATTCCACAGTCGCTTGGGCAACCTCTTCACGCAGAACGCCATGCATTTCACGATCCCTCCTTTGAGCTTATTGTTTGCGGGACCAGGCGCACCGCGCGCAGACGACATGAAGCATCGCCAGCATCCGCGGCAACCGTCACCATATCGACCCAGCCGCGCCCATCGCGCACGATGGCGCCCCATACGTTGCCCTTAATATCGAGATAGCCGCTCAGGGCGAGCTGGGCCGTTGGCACCTCGCGGTAGGCGCGTAACATATCCGCCGCTGCCTCGGTCATCGGTCGGTCCTCGGACCATGCAAGCCGGACCGCAATCGCGTTGTCCTCAGGCGAATCCGTCGTAGTGCCAGACCGCTTGTCGAGCGTCCGCAGAAAGGTTTGCGCCGTGACAGCGACATCCGAATCGTCCGCATCTCGCATCTCATCTTTTTGAGACGCCACCGCCGAATCTGAGCCCGAATCGAAGGCGGCCCCAGGACGCTGCTGCCGCGCGGCGTTAAGCCCCCAAAGCACCGCCGCCATCGCCACGATCAGGCAAGCAAACACCAGCAGCACCCCGATGGAGCGCTCGCCCTCTACAGGCTGTTGATGCCCTCGCTGATCGCATCCCATAGCTCTTTAACCTTGCCCTTAAATGCGACGATGGCGATAATCGCGATCACCACGAGCACGCCGACCAAGATGGCATACTCGGTGGTACCCTGTGCACTCTCCTCCTGCAGTAGCTCCTTGGCGCGCTGACGAACATATGCCGCCCGGCAAAACGCCCAGCCCTGGACCTTGCCAGCAGCGTCAGTCATCGTGTTCATGTATTCCTCCCTACATCATCCCGCCTGCTCCCAGCAGCGGGCCCAATATGGACAGAAGCAACGCCGGCAAGATGAGCGTGCCGGTGGGAATCAGCAGCTTGACGGGCGCACGCTCGATCTCGCGCTCGACCGCGGCGCGATGAGCCGCACGGATCTCGCGACTTTGAGCGGCCAGCGTCTCGGCAAGTGGGGCACCCAGGGCGAGTGCCTGCCCCACCGTAATGGCAAAGGTCTCGAGCGCTCGCACGTCCAGGTCGCGCGCGGCGACCAACAACTCGTCCTCACGCGTGCCCACGCCCACCTGCCACGCCATGCAGGCCCGCTCAAGGCGAAGAGCCAGCACTGACCGGCGGTTGGCGCAGAAAATCTCAAGCGCTGCATCAAACGAAAGACCGGCCGAAAGACCCAAGCGCACAACATCGATCATCTCGGACACTTCGCCGAGCGAAACTCGCGCCGGGCCGCCCGCTCCAACCGCGCCCTTCACTCGCGCGGTCAGGGCATCGACCACCGAGCGACCCGCGGCAGCGACCAGCACCGCCTCGCGCTTGCAGGCCCCTGCGATCTTGCGCGCATCCGCCCGATCCAAACCCGTCGCGACAAATACACTCAGGGCGCACAGGCAAGCCGCAACTGCAACTGGGGCGCTCATAGCTCCACCCTCATAATGCGCCGGATAACCACCAGGGCAACGGCGTTGAGGGCAAGACCCAGCACCACAGCGCCCGCGCCGGCAGGCGTCGCAAGACCGCGACGAAAATCTGCCGAAAGCAGCGCCAACACCGCGCACATGCCCGCCGGCATCGCCGCGACCATATGCGCAGACATGCGAGCCTGCGACGTCTTAACATCCAGGCGGCGCTTGAGCTCAATGCGCTCCCCCACCATGCTCGACGCCTCGGACAGTAAGTCGGCAAGCGGAGCGCCAGTGCGCTGTGACACCTTAAGCGCCAAGGTCACAAGCGAAAGACCGGGGGCGTCGATGCGCACGAGCAAGTCATCGAGCGCGTCGGTCGCCGAGATACCGCAATCGATCGCCGCCGCCACCCGCAAAAACTCGGTATGCACCGGTTCTTGCGCATGAGCGCCCACAAAGCGCATGCCCTGGGCCAGCGAATGTCCCGAGGCAAGCGACATGGAAAGTGCGGTAAACGCCTCGGGCATGGCCTCTTCTGCATCGTGTTGCTCGCGCCGGCTCTCAAAGCCATCCCGAGCGGCGCCAGCGGCAATCGGAGCAACAAGTCCCAAGGCAAACCCGAGGGGCGATAACGACACCATCGTTAGTAAAACGCAGCAGACACCGCTCGATAGCAGCAGAAACGCCAAACGCTCCGAAGCATCCTCGATCACGAGGCCAAGGCGACGCGCCGGAGCCAGCGATGCCCACGAACGGGCAATCTTTTTCAGCAGATCGTTTTCCACCAGCTCACGCGGCAGATTCTCTGCCACCGTCTCGAACGCCTGACGCGCCAGCTCCGCCGGCGGCACCTGCGGCACACGAGGTTCCGCCCCGCACGCCGTCGCGACAGAAAACCCTGCCAAACCCCCTACGACGAGGGGCACAGCGACCTCCATTCGTCCACCTCCTCTTGTGTGAGCGTCCCCGACCGCAGGCCTTCTGCGATAAACGGCGGCTCGCGGTCAAGCGTCCAGGTGCGCTCGGCGGCATCGAAAGTCACATAGCGCTCGAGCTCTACGCCGCCCGACGCGGCGCGACGCACCCCCGAATACGAGGAGACGAAGCGCCTGCCATCGGCGTGGCGCTCGGACATCACGATGCCGTCGAGCGCCATGGCAATCTGCTCCTCGATGAGCTCGCTCGGCAGATCGATGCCATAACGTGCAAGCAACGTCAGACGCACCACGGTCTCCTGCTCGGAACCCGCATGAAGCGTGGTGAGCGACCCGTCGTGGCCCGTGTTCATGGCCTGCAACATGTCGCAGCACTCGGCACCGCGCACCTCGCCCACCACGATGCGGTCGGGGCGCATGCGCAGGGCATTGGTCACCAGGTCGCGGATCGTCACCGCGCCCTCGCCCTCAATTGAAGCCTCGCGCGCCTCTAGGCGCACCACGTGCGGATGATGCGCAAACTTGAGCTCGGCAGAGTCCTCGATCGTCACGATGCGCTCGCCGGTGGAGATCTCGCATGACAACGCGTTGAGCAGGGTGGTCTTACCAGATCCCGTGCCTCCCGCAACCGCCAGGTCCTGTCGCAGCGACACCGCGCACGACAGCAGCTGCGCATACCAAAGCGGCAGCGACCCCAGCCCCACAAGCTCGTCCAGCGAGCAGATACGGTCCGAGAACTTTCGGATGGTGAGAATCGGTCCGTCAATCGCCACAGGCGGAATCACCGCGTTGACGCGATAGCCCGTTTTGAGGCGGGCGTTGACGATGGGGCTGCGCTCGTCGATACGACGGCCAAGTGGCGAGATGATGCGGTCGATAAGCACACGAATCTGCTCATCATCCTCAAACGCATGCTCGATGGGGTACAAGACGCCGCCGCGTTCAAAGAAAGCCGAGCGGCAGCCGTTGATCATGATCTCGGTAACGGTGTCGTCCTCGATGAGCGGCTGCAACGGCCCCAAGCCCACCACGTCATCCAAAATCTCGTCGATGATGGTCTCGCGCTCGGGCGTCGCGAGATCGGTCGGCTCCTCAACATTGAGCGCCGCCTCCACCGCGGGACGCAATTCCGAGCGGGCAAGTACCGGGTCGATATAGGCGCTGATACGCGCCACTTCGTCGTAACCCATGCGGTCCATCACGGCGCGCTTAGTGCGTCGTTTCACCGCGCGGCGACGCCCCGCATCTACAGGAGCTGCCGCCGCTGCAGCGCCGACAGCCTTAATCCTCGTTTGCAGGCTCATCGCTGATCACCCTCGCGCGACCAGGGAAGGCGGATACGCGGGCGTTCGGTACGCGTTGCACGGTCGGCGACCATATCGCTCCAAGGGCCGACGGCGCACCCCAGTTCCACGAGCATCTCGCGCGTGGCCTCGCGCACGCTGGTCGCAAAAGCGCTCGTCTGACCCACTGCCTCGTCGGCGCGCCCAAACGCCATGAGCGCGGCGAGATCCTGCCCGCCATCGGCGATACGAATCTTGGAGCTCAACGCACAGGCAATCTCAAAGCGCATGGCGACGTCCTCGTCTGCCCCGCGCGCACCGAACCGGTTGAACACGGCGCTCATGCGCGTGCGCGGCACACCTACTCGACTTGCCAGTTCAATGACGCGCGATGCCGATGTCGCGGACGACACCGCCGCATCGCCAACGACCAGGCAACGGTCGCTCGCCGCCACCGCAGCCGCCACGGCATCGCCCCAAAAGACCGAGGTATCGATAAAGACCACGTCGGATTCGCGACGCAGGACATCGAGCAGTAGCTCCACCGGACGTGCCATGAGCTCGGCTTGCTCGGGCGCCGCGACGGGACCCCAGAGCGTAACGCCCGGGGCGACGCGCATCGATGCGGCCACGATATCCGGCTCGGTGAGCGTGCCCGCCGCCGACGGCTCGATAAGTGCCGCCATATCGTGCGGAGCATCGACGCCTAACAAGTCGTAAAGGTTTCCAAACATCAGGTCCAGGTCGAGCGCGGCGGCACGCAAGCCCAACAGCGACGATGTGTGTGCCATGGTGGCAACGATCGTCGACTTGCCGCAACCGCCCGAACCCGAAATGGCGCAGATGACCGGAGCTCGATGCGGCGGAGCGGCAGAGTCTGCCGGCGGCATCGGAGGCGGCGGGGCGAGCGTCGGTGACAGCGTCCCCGTCTCCCCCGCCGCAACTACACGCTGCGTCCAGGCCGGCATGGCAGCTTGTTCGGCCTGCGAGGCAGGCTCGTTCTGTGCAATCTGCTCATGCTGCATCAGCGACAACTCGCCGCACCCGGCAAAGTCCTCAACTTCGTCGAGTTCATCCGCCAGATTCACGCCGTGCACGTATCCCATATCTACAGCCGGGGAATCGCCAGCATGCTGCGCCGGCCCTCCAGCGTCATCGCATACAAGGGGGTTCCGGGGGCGCCGACCATGCTCGGCTTCCGCTTTTCCATAATCATCAACACGCGGGCCTCTTGTAGCGCGAGGCGCCCCGGGTTCCCTGTCAACAAAAGCATCGGGCTCAATCGTCATGCGCCGATCGGAATCAACCGCTCCCTCGCCCGCGCACCCGTTGCCGCATATACTGTGCGCAGCGATGACCTCGGTCGCCCCTGCGCGAAACAGCCCCTCGATATCCGACGGATCGAGTGCTTCTATCAACACGACCACGCGACTCACGCGGCCTTCGGCCGTCAGGCGCGCAACAGTCTTGCGCACATCTTCGGTATCGAACAGAGACGCCGCGATGATGGCAGCCCCGCGGCGCGACGGAAACGCCCGAGCCATGGAAACCAGCCCGTCCAGGTCACCTACGCGAAGCACCTGTGCACCCGCATCACGGCCCTCGACTTCCCGCTGCAACAGCCCGTAATCGCCGCACGCGCAGCACGCAAGCCAGATCGCCTTCATCACTCGTCGCCTCCGCTCTTTTTGCCGCGCGCCGTGGCGGGAATCGTCAAGCTGACCGTTCCCTTGCCCGAGGCTCCCAGCAGTTCCTTGACGTCTTCGGGGTCAGCCGCCAGCGTCACCCATTCGATCTTGCCCTCGCGCGTGGCACCGGAATTCTCACTGGTATCGATCACGTACGCGCCGCACAGTCGATCGGTTACGCCGTCTTTTTGCACATACACATCCACGTAGCTGCCCACGCCCGTGGCGCCGCCGACCGAGTGCTCGGCATCGACCGCCACCGAAACGGCGACTTTGCCCTTAGGCACCTCGAGCTTGTGGCTCTCGGCCTTGGTGTAGACGTTGCAGATCACGGCGTTTTTGGGAATACGCGAAGTCGTCACGTCGCCGCGCACCTGGCGCAGCTCGGTCGCCGCGTCACGCGGCAGCAGACTCGTCAACCATTCCTGGGTTATGACATTGGTCTCATCGAGGGTCTCGCCCACATCGATATCACGCGCCGCGACGCATACCTCGACGCGATCGCCACCGTACTTGGCCAAGGTCTCAGCCTGGACCTGTTCGGCTTGCGAGCGGATCGACGAGCCGTAAACCATGCAGAGCAGAGCAGCGAGCACGCCCGCGACCAGACTGATGGCGATGCGCTTGCTCTTGTTCACGGCCGCTCCTCTCATGGCAGTGCCGGGCGAATGCCCGTACCACCATTGTCTGGGCGGTCAGAGCGCAAAGCGGCGCAATCGCGATCTTGGTTTTCGATGTCAAACCAATCGCTGACCAAAAGCTGACCAGCCCGTCAAGCTCGTGGCAAGGTTTTGGCCAGCACGTCAGCAAACTGCATGTTTCGAGGCTTTTCCGCAGCAAAAAAGCCGTCTCCCGAACAGTTGGAAGACGGCTGTCATAGGAAAAATCAATTACAGATGGACATCGGGATCGAGCATTTGAGCACTCACGCGCATGGATGACGCCAGGTTTTGGAACGTTTCCAAACGCAGGCTGTCGATCTGTCCGGCGTCCTCGGCCTCGCGAACAGCGCAACCCGGCTCATGGGTATGCGTGCAATCGCCAAACCGGCACGCGCGCGATGCCTCGACAATCTCGGGGAAGGCGCGCGCCAGACCCCGCTCGTGACCCACGAGCGGTAGACTGCGCAGGCCCGGGGCATCGGCGATCACGCCGGCGTCGTCCGGCAGCGCCACCATCACGCGCGCGACGGTAGTGTGACGGCCCTGGTCGTCGCGTTCGCGCACACCGCCGGTCGCCAACGTATCGTGGCCCAGCAGCGCATTGAGCAGCGTCGACTTGCCGGCACCCGACTCGCCCAGAATCATGGCGCAGCTCCCGGCAGGCACGCAGGAACGAACCTCGTCCAGGCCGCGCCCCTCGGCAGAGGACGTCACGATCACGCGCACGTCCGGACCCACCAGGCGGCGCACGCGGTCCAGATCGCGCTCGAGCTCCTCGGCATCGCAGCGGTCAGCTTTGGTGAGCACCACCACCGGCTCGGCATCGCAGTCGAGCGCCAACACCAGCGAGCGCGCCACGCGGTCGAGCAGCACCTCGCCGGCACCGAGCGCCTGCACGATTAGCACGCTATCCACGTTGGAGCAGAGCACCTGACGCTCCCCGCGGGCACGGCCGCGCCAACGCTCAAAGCTCGTACGGCGCGGCAGCACGCACTCAATCACACCCATATCGTGCCCGGGAGCGCGGCGCACCGCCACACGATCGCCCACAGCGGGCAGCAGGACCTCGTCCTCGCCGCGCGACTTGGCAAACCCCACGGCATGCTCGGCACGAAACGTGTCATCGGCAGTCGCCACCAGTGGAAACCCGCGATCCAAGCGCACCACGGCGCCAAGCTGCATCTGCTCGGGTTCCTCGGCATGTGCGCAAAAATCGTCAAAGGCAGTCTGCTGGGCTTCATCGACCGGCAGGTCATCAAACGCCGGAACGTCCTGCAGTGCGTCGAGTCCCGGCACGCTTGCCAGCAGCTCCTCGGCAGATACGGGAGCCTCGGTCGCGAGCTTCCGACGACGATCACGCTTAGCCCGCGCCCCCGTCGTCTTTTTCTTCGCTTTAGCCTTAGCCTTGCCCACAAGCGCCTCCCAGCACCATAAATCACAACTGAGCAGGTATTTTAAATCAAAAAGAGCTGGCCGGGCAAAGCCCGACCAGCTCACAAACTTTCCCTCAGCCCTTTATCATCCGCGCGGGAGAAAAGCCAGCAAGGATACCGCAGGGCCCGCCCGCCGGGAGGGGTTTCCTAAGGGCACATCCCGCAGCCGCAAAGCGGCGAGGACGTGCCCGTGGAAACCCCGCAGGCGGTCGGGCCCGGACAGGAACGTTACTCTTTCTCGACCGCGCGCATGATCGCCTTGTAGATCTCCATCAGCGGGATGATCAGGAAGGCCAGGCCCAGCGCGGCAAGAACGCCCTTGAGCTCAAGCGTCACGGGGCCAAAGAACATCTCGGCAAGCGTCGGCTGCACGGTCACGATCACCGTCAGCACCAGTGCCAGCGCGGCGGAAGCCCACAGCCACTTGTTCTGCTTCTTCATGGTGAACAGCGACGCACGACGGCTGCGCATATTGAAGCAGTGGAAAATCTCGACCATGTTGAGCGTGATGAACGCCATCATCACGCCTTCCTCGTCGGCATTGCCGGCGATCATATCGGCGATGTGGATGTAGCCCATGTCAAAGTACACGCCCACAAAGAAGCTCGCCAGCACCAGCACGGTGATGATTAGGCCCTGGACCACGCAGTCCAGACCCATATGTCCGGCAAAGACACCGTCCTTGGCGTTGCGCGGCTTGCGCTTCATGATGTCGCCCTCGGCGTCCTCCATGCCCAGCGCGAGCGCGGGGAAGCAATCGGTGACCAGGTTCACCCACAGCAGCTGCACCGGCTGGAAGATGGTAAAGCCGATGAGCGTGGCGATGAATACCGAGAAGACCTCGGCAAGGTTGGCCGAAAGCAGGAACTGAATGACCTTGCGGATGTTGTCGTAGATGCGACGGCCCTCTTCGCAGGCACCGATGATGGTGGCGAAATTGTCGTCGGCAAGCACCATGTCGGCGACGTTCTTGGTGACATCGGTACCGGTGATGCCCATGCCAACGCCGATGTCGGCGCGCTTGATGGACGGGGCGTCGTTGACGCCGTCGCCCGTCATGGCCACGATCTGGTCGCGCGACTTCCAAGCCTCGACGATGCGTGTCTTATGCTCGGGCTGGACGCGGGCATACACGCCGTAGTCCTCGATGTGCGCGTCGAGTTCCTCGTCGCTCATGCGATCGAGGTCGGCACCGGTGATGGCCTGGCTGCGATCGGTGACGATGCCCAGCTGCTTGGCGATGGCCACGGCGGTGTCGATGTGGTCGCCCGTGATCATGACGGTGCGGATACCGGCGTCGTGCGCCTCGCGGATGGCGTCGGCGACCTCGGGGCGAACCGGGTCAATCATGCCGGACAGGCCGCAGAAGACCAGGTCGTGCTCGAGCGCAGCGGGGCTGCAGTCGTCCGGGACCTCGGTGTAGGTGCGACTTGCCAGCGCCAGTACGCGCAGGGCCTCGTCGGCCATGGTCTTGTTGGCGGCCACGAGCTCGGCACGACGCTCCTCGGTCAGCGGAACGACCTTGTCGCCGTCGAAGATATGGGTGCACAAGCCGATCACCACGTCGGGCGCGCCCTTGGTGTACTGCTCATACTCGCCGTCCAGGGTCTCGACGACCACGGACATCATCTTGCGGCCCGAGTCAAACGGGGCCTCGCCCACGCGCGGGTGCTCGGCAGTCAGGCCGGTGAGCCCCGCCTTGCCGGCGTCGTTGACGAGCGCGCACTCGGTCGGCTCGCCCACGGCCTCGCCCAGTTCCTCGTCCCACTGGGCATCGGAGCACAGCGCCATGCCGGCCAAGAACTTCTCCTTGGGCGCAGCGAGCTCGTGCTTGACGACGGTCATCTTGTTCTGGGTAAGGGTACCGGTCTTGTCGGAGCAGATGGTCTGCGTGCAGCCGAGCGTCTCGACAGCAGAAAGCTTGCGGATAATCGCCTGGCGCTTGGCCATCTTGGTCACGCCGAGCGAAAGAACGATGGTCACGACGGCGACCAGGCCCTCGGGGATGGCGGCGACGGCGAGCGAGACGGCAACCATAAAGGTGTCGAGCAGGGCAGTCGGGTCAGTAAGAACGTTGCCCACGCCGTGACGGATGATGTCAACGCCAAAGATGACGATGCAGATGACGATAACCATGATGGTAAGGATGCGGCTGAGCTCGGCGAGCTTCACCTGCAACGGCGTGAGCTCTTCCTTGGCCTCGGCCAGGGCGCCGGCAATCTTGCCCATCTCGGTGTTCATACCGGTACCGACCACGACGGCGCGACCGCGACCGTACACCACGGTGGAACCCATATAGCACATGTTCTTGCGGTCGCCGAGCGGCACGTCGTCGGTGCCCGCGGCGAGCTCAATCACGTTGGTGTGCTTCTCAACCGGCACGGACTCGCCAGTCAGTGCAGCCTCTTCGATCTTCATCGTGGCGCTCTCGAGGACGCGGCAGTCGGCCGGGACGGAGTCGCCCGCCTCGAGCATGATCACGTCGCCGGGCACGAGCTCGGCGCTCGACAGGTGCACGAGCTTGCCGTCGCGCAGCACCTTGGACTGCGCCGCGCTCATCTCTTGCAGGGCTTCGAGGGCCTCCTCGCTTTTAGCCTCCTGGACCACGCCCAGCACCGAGTTGACGATAACGACGAACATGATGATGGCGACATCGGCAAAGTCCGCCTCGCCCTTGACCATGCCCGTGAGTGCACTGATGACGGCGGCAACGATCAGCATGATGACCATGGGATCGGCCATCTGCTCAAAGAAGCGCTTCCACAACGGCGTCTTCCCGGCTTCCTCGAGCTTGTTAGGGCCTGTCTTGGCGAGGCGCGACGACGCCTCGTCGTTGCTCAGGCCGAGGTTCTCATCGACACCTTGGTCGCTGAGTACCTCCGCCGCGGCGGACAGGTATTCCTTTTGCATATAGAGTCCCCTCCTGGGATTCGGGCCACTCAGCAGATTGATGCCCGATCATAATTCCCAGGAGAAGGGCAAGGGCTCATCAAGGCTGCCGTGCTGAGCGGCAGTTGATAGTGGAGCTATGGTACCCCAAAGCGGCGCGTCTAGCCAAAACATTCCAATTGGAAACACGGCTCGAGTGCAACGATGCAGACCGTGTGATGCTCAACATTGATAAAACGTTTTTTCTTCGGCGCATCGTCAAACTGAAATATCGCCCAGATAGCAGCGGTCAGAACGGTTGATAAAGTTTTTTCATATACCGTTTTTACCGCAAAAAATGAACTTCTAATTCGGCATACGGTCGATTTTTTGGGGTATTCGGTCGGCATTTCGTTATAATCATCTCAGTTTTATTTCTTATGGTTTATCTATCAGCGCAAGACGATGTCAGATGGAGGTCTGAATGTACAAGCGCACCAAGATTGTATGCACCATGGGTCCCGCCTGCGATAGCGACGAGACCATCCGTGAGATGATCAAGGCGGGCATGAACGTCGCCCGTTTTAACTTCTCGCACGGATCCTACGACGAGCACCACGGTCGCATCGAGCGCGTCCGTCGTATTTCCAAGGAGCTCGGTCTGCCCGTCGGCATCCTGCTCGACACCAAGGGCCCCGAGGTCCGCACCGGCCTTCTGGTCGATGGCAAGAAGGTTGCCGTCAAGACCGGCGATAAGATCGTCGTCACCGCTCAGCCCACGTCCGAGGATTTCCACGGCACCGCTGAGCACATCTCCCTCGACTACTTGGCTCTGCCCTCCGAGGTCGAGAAGGGCTCCCTTATCCTGATCGATGACGGTCTGGTTGCCCTCGAGGTCGAGTCCGTCGACGGCCAGGACATGACCTGCGTCGTCAAGAACGACGGCCTGATCGGCGAGCGCAAGGGCGTCAACATGCCCAACGTCAACATCTCGCTGCCCGCCATCACCGAGCGCGATCGTCAGGACATCCTCTTTGGCCTGACCGAGAACATCGACTACATCGCCGCTTCCTTCATCCGTGACGGCGAGTCCGTCCGCGGCATCCGCGAGCTTTGCCGCGAGAACGGTGGCGAGCACGTGACGATCTTCCCGAAGATCGAGTGCGCCCTGGGCGTCGAGAACTTTGACGAGATCCTCGAGGCTTCCGACGGCATCATGGTCGCCCGTGGCGACCTGGGCATCGAGATCAAGCCCGAGCTCGTTCCGCACATCCAGAAGGAGATCATCGCCAAGTGCAACGCGGCCTACAAGCCCGTTATCACCGCTACGCAGATGCTCGACTCCATGCAGCAGAACCCGCGCCCGACGCGCGCCGAGGTTGCCGACGTTGCTAACGCCATTTACGACGGCACCGACGCCGTTATGCTCTCTGGCGAGTCCGCTGCCGGTAAGTACCCGGTCGAGGCCGTTAAGATGCAGGCCAGCATTGCTCTCGAGACCGAGAAGTACCTCCCGGCTCACGCTCCGCTCGAGGTTCCGGCTGACGCTCACGGCACCCGCGTCGTCAACAACGTTGTGGGTATGTCCGCTGTGAACATGGCTACCACTGTTGGCGCCAAGTGCATCACTGTGCCGACGACCACCGGTCGTACCGCTCGCCTGATCTCGCACTTCCGTCCCAACATGCCGATCTGCGCGTTCTCCCGCCACGAGTGGGCCGTCCAGCAGATGATCATGTACTGGGGCGTTATCCCGCACCAGGCCGAGATTACCCAGGGCACCGTCAACGGCACGATCGTCAAGGCGATCGAGACCGCTAAGGAGCTCGGCTACGTCGAGGCCGGCGACCTGACCGTCGCTACCGCAGGCGATCCCCGCATGAGCGTCCAGCTCGAGGACAAGGTCTCCTCGACCAACGTCGCTTACGTCGCTCAGGTGCGCTAAATCGTACTTGCAAGCAGATTTGCATTGCAAAGGGGCCCGGAAGGCATTGCCTTCCGGGCCCTTTTTCTGTGCCAATGCCGCCGCACGGCAAAACACGCACTCATTTCTTTACCAAAAGCGCGAAATCCGCCCTCCGAGGCCCAAAAAATAA
>CATYDM010000024.1 GCA_958405195.1 uncultured Collinsella sp. | reverse complement strand
CCGGCGTCTCCGGCTTTACTAGCCAGCAGAGTACCGACATCATCCAGGTCGCGCTCATTCTTTCGGCGATCGACACGGCCCTTCAGGCCTTCGCTCCCTTCCGTCGCATCGGCGGCGGCCTGCCCATCGTCATGGGCGTTTCGTTCGCGTTCCTGCCGGCCCTGCAGGCCATGGGTGCCTCGGGCTTTAGCTTTGGTGCGCTGCTGGGTGGCGAGATCGTCGGCGGCGCCGTCGCGGTCCTCTTTGGTCTGGCCTACAGCAAGATCAAGTGGCTGTTCCCGCCCGTCGTGACAGGTACGGTCATCTTCTCCATCGGCGTTTCACTGTATCCCACGGCCGTCAAGTATATGGCCGGCGGTATGGGTACGCCGCTGTGGGGCACCCCGCAGGCATGGTGCGTCGCTCTCATCACCTTCGCCGTGGTCTTTGCGCTCGCCAACTTTGGCAAGGGCACGCTCAAGCTGGGATCCGTGTTCTTTGGCATGATCGTTGGCATGATCGTCTCCATCCCCTTTGGCATGATCGACTTCTCCAGCGTCGCCACCGCTCAGGTCTTCGCCCTTCCCAAGCTCATGCCCTACGCGCTCGAGTTTGATCCCGAGGTCTGCATTACCCTCGCCGTCGTGTTCCCCATGGTCGCCATCCAGGTTATCGGTGACGTCTCCGCCGCCTGCCTGGGCTCCATCGACCGTATGCCCACCGAGCGCGAGCTCTCCGGCGCCATCGTGTCCCAGGGCCTCACCTCTATGGTCGGCGGCCTGCTGGGCGGTCTTCCCACCAGCGCCCTTGGCCAGAACGTGGGCATCATCTGCTCCAACAAAGTCGTCAACAAGTGGGTCTTTGTGATCATCGCGGCCGTCTTTGCCATCGCCGGTCTGTTCCCGCAGCTCTCTGCCGTTCTTTCCGCTATCCCGCAGCCCGTCATCGGCGGCGCGACCGTCGGCGTCTTTGGCACCATCACCATGAACGGCGTGCGCATGTTCACCCGCGAGGGCCTCACGCAGCGCACTACCACTATCGTCGGCACCTCCGTCGTCTTTGGCCTGGGTATCTGGATGGCCAGCGGTTGCCTTGCCGGCGAGGGTATGCCCGCCTGGGTGTCCACCGTCATCGGCTCCAATGCCGTAACTCCCACCGCCATCATGGCCATTGTCCTTAACCTGATCCTTCCGCAGACGCCGGTCGTGGCTCAGCACATCGATGCTGCCAAGGACGCTGCCGTGGATCTGGTCTTGCCCGAGAGCAAGAAGTAACCAATTCGGTGCTATTCGTCGGCGGACGCATCGCCTCGTCCGCCGACGCCATGCGGCGCCAAGCCGCACTTCAAAGGGTTTGTCCCTTTGGTGAAGCGTTGACGGGAGAGGGCCCGTTTCCGGTGTAGGCCGGCGCTTCGCACTCCGCCATGTCAGAGGTGTCAAACCCCGCCTCTGATGTTGAAGGGAGCATCCATGCTTCTGGTCGCTAACGGTTCCGTCTTTACCCGCAACGCTCAGACCCCGTTCATTCCAAACGGTGCGGTCGCCATTGACGGAGATACGATCGTCGAAGTGGGCCCCGAGCGCGAGCTCAAGGCCAAGTACCCGGATGCCGAGTACGTCGATGCCCGGGGCAACCTCATCATGCCCGGACTCATCAACTGCCACACCCACATCTACTCGGGTCTGGCCCGCGGCCTTGCCATTAAGGGCTGCAACCCCACCAACTTCCTGGAGAATCTCGAGCAGCAGTGGTGGAAGATCGACGACAATCTGACGCTCGACGGCACCAAGGCCAGCGCCTATGCCACGATTTTGGACTCTATCCGCGATGGCGTCACCACGATCTTCGATCACCATGCGAGCTTCTGCGAGATCCCGGGAAGCCTCTTTACCATTAAGGATGCAGCTCAGGAGCTGGGCATGCGTTCGTGCCTGTGCTACGAGGTCTCCGATCGCCGTGGCCAGGAAAAATGCGACCAGGCCATTGCCGAGAACGCCGAATTTGCCCAGTGGGCCGCCAAAGAGCGTCGCGATAACGACAACCACATGATCGCCGCCATGTTTGGCGGACATGCTACCTTTACGCTGTCGGACGAGACCATGGATAAGATGGCCGAGGCCAACAACGGCCTGACCGGCTTCCACATCCACGTGTGCGAGGGCATGAACGACGTGTGGGATTCCCGCCTCAACCGCGGTGGTATCAGCCCCGTCGAGCGCCTGCTGCAGCACAACCTGCTGGGTCCCGACACCATGCTGGGCCACTGCATCCACGTGACGCCTGCCGAGATGGATATCGTCAAGGAGTCCGGCACTTGGCTGGTCAACAACCCCGAATCCAATATGGGCAACGCCGTGGGCTGCGCCCCCGTCCTCGAGTTCTTCCGCCGCGGCATCCCCGTGTGCATGGGCACCGACGCCTACACCCACGATATGCTCGAGAGCCTTAAGGTCTTCCTGATCATTCAGCGCCACAACGCCGCCATGCCCAACGTGGGCTGGTGCGAGGCCATGACCATGCTGTTCGAGAACAACGCCAAGATGGCGAGCAAGTACTTCGATCGCAAGCTCGGTGTGCTCGAGGCCGGCGCTGCCGCCGACGTCATCGTCATGGACTACAAGCCCTTTACGCCGCTGAGCGAGGAGAACATCGACGGCCACATGCTCTTTGGCATGATGGGCAAAAACTGCCGCACCACCATCATCAACGGCCGCGTCCTGTACAAGGATCGCGAGTTTATCGGTATCGATGAGGACAAGATCAACGCGTGGACCATGGCTGAGTCCAAGAAGCTCTGGAGCACGCTCAACGATCGCACCTACTAATTCACAAGTAGATTCGCGCGCGTCGGATGTTTCGCCGCATCCGGCGCGCGCATAGGCGGCCTCCGCGGGGTCGCCGGCGCTGTGCTAGCGCTACACCGTATTTGCGCCCGCCGCGCGGTCTCGCCGGGCGTTACAGAGAGGAACTCATTATGAGCGACATCATGAGGCCGATCCCGTTTTCGCAGCTGATGAACTGGATCATCGAGGAGCACAAGACTCAGGGCGCCGTCTTTGGCGTGCGCAAGATGGTTACGACCAATCAGGAGGGCGCGCTTCCCATTTTTGACGAGCGCATCGAGACTCCGTTTGGCCCGGCCGCCGGCCCCAACACGCAGCTTGCCCAGAACATCGTGGCATCCTACGTGGCCGGTTCACGCTTCTTTGAGCTCAAGACCGTTCAGGTGATGGACGGCGAGGAGCTCTCCAAGTGTGTGAACAAGCCCTGCATCGTGGCGCAGGACGAGTGCTACAACTGCGAGTGGTCGACCGAGCTCGAGGTTCCGCAGGCCTTTGCCGAGTACGTGAAGGCATGGTTTGCCTGCCACCTGATTGCCCGCGAGTATGGCCTGGGCAGCCCGGACGGCTTTGTCTTTAACATGTCCGTGGGCTATGACCTGGAGGGCATCAAGAGCCCTAAGGTCGACGCCTACATCGAGGGCATGAAGGACGCCAGTGGCTCCGAGGTTTGGAACGAGTGCCGTACGTGGGCGCTCGCTAACCTGGACAAGTTTGAGCATGTCGATGCCGCGTTTGTCGAGTCCATCCCGGCGCGCGTCTCCAACTCCATCACCGAGTCCACGCTGCATGGCTGCCCGCCGGCGGAGATCGAGCGCATCGCGACCTATCTGATCACCGAGAAGGGCCTCAACACCTACATCAAGTGCAACCCCACGCTGCTGGGCTATGAGTTTGCCCGCCAGCGTCTGAACGAGCTGGGCTTTGACTACATCGTCTTCGATGACACGCACTTCCGCGAGGACCTGCAGTGGGCCGATGCCGTGCCCATGTTCGAGCGCCTGATTGCCCTGTGCGCCGAGCGTGGCCTGGAGTTTGGCGTCAAGCTGACCAACACGTTCCCCGTCGACGTGACGAGAAACGAGCTGCCCTCCACCGAGATGTACATGTCCGGCCGTTCGCTGTTCTCGCTGACCATCGAGGCCGCCCGTCGCATTACCGAGCAGTTCGATGGCAAGCTGCGCATCAGCTACTCCGGCGGTGCCACGGTCTACAATATCCGCGCCCTGTACGATGCCGGCATTTGGCCCGTTACTCTGGCGACCGATGTGCTCAAGCCCGGTGGCTACGAGCGCTTTAGCCAGATGGCCGGCGAGTTTACCGACCTGGACGGCAAGCCGTTTGAGGGCGTCTCTCTCGAGGCCGTGACCGCGATCCAGGCTGATTCGCTCACCAACCCGCTCTACAAGAAGCCGCTGCGCCCGCTGCCCGACCGCAAGGTCGCCGGCAAGAGCCCGCTTTCCGATTGCTTTACCACGCCGTGCCGCACGAGCTGCCCCATCCAGCAGGATATTCCCGCCTATCTGGCGGCTGTTGACGAGGGCCGCTACGAGGACGCGCTCAACATCATCATCGAGCGCAACGCCCTGCCGTTCATTACCGGTACCATTTGCCCGCATCCCTGCGGCCGTGCCTGCGAGCGTGCATTTTACGAGCCCGAGGGCGCCCAGATCCGCGCCAGCAAGCTCAAGGCCGCCCGCGAGGCCATGACCGCCGTGCTGCCCAAGCTGCGCGCCCAGGCCATCGCAAACGACGGCGAGCGCAATGTTGCCGTTATCGGCGGCGGCCCGGCCGGCCTGGCGACGGCGTTCTTCCTGACGCGTGCCGGCGTGCCCGTCACCATCTTTGAGGCCCGCGATTCGCTCGGCGGCGTGGTCCGTCACGTGATCCCCGAGTTCCGTATCGCGAGCGACGATATCTCCCACGATGCCGAGCTCTGCTTGGCCTTTGGCGCCAAGGTGCAGCTCAACGCTCGCGTGGATTCCATCGACGAACTCAAGGCCCAGGGCTTTACCGACGTGGTCGTGGCCACCGGTGCCTGGATGCCCGGCTCTGCAGGCTTGGGCGAGGGCGCCGAGCTCGACGTGCTGGAGTTCCTCGAGGCCGCCAAGAAGGGCGAGAGGCTCGAGCTGGGCGAGGACGTCGTGGTCATCGGCGCCGGCAACACCGCCATGGACGCGGCCCGCGTGGCCAAGCGCCTGGCCGGCGTGAAGAACGTGCGCCTGGTGTATCGCCGCACCAAGAAGCAGATGCCCGCCGACGAGGAAGAGCTCGATCTTGCTCTTGCCGACGGCGTCGAGTTCTGCGAGCTGCTGGCGCCCAAGGCGCTCAACGGCTCCGTGCTGACCTGCGACGTTATGGTGCTCGGCGAGCCGGATGCAAGCGGCCGTCGCAGCCCCGTCGCCACGGGCGAGACCGTCGAGCTTTCCGCCACCACGGTGATCTGCGCCGTGGGCGAGGGCATCGACGCCAGCCTGTACGATGCCGCGGGCGTCGAGCACGACCGGCGCGGCCGCCTTGCCGCCACCTCCACCGGCGTCGAGGGCGTCTGGGCTGCGGGCGACTGCCGCCGCGGTCCTGCCACCGTGGTCGAGGCTATCGCCGATGCCGCCGAGGTCGCCCGTGCCATCGCCGACGTGGACTTTAACAAGTACGCCGACTGCAACGAGCAGGCCGGCCGCGAGGACACCTGCTACGAGCGCAAGGGGTCGCTGTGCCGCGACAAGCGCAACTGCACCAAGACCCGCTGCCTGGGCTGCGGCTCGGTGTGCGAGGTCTGCTGCGACGTGTGCCCCAACCGCGCCAACGTGGCAATTAAGGTGCCGGGCCTGGCCAAGCATCAGGTCGTCCATGTCGACGGCATGTGCAACGAGTGCGGCAACTGCGCCGTGTTCTGTCCCTACCAGGAGGGTCGTCCCTACAAGGACAAGCTCACCCTGTTCTGGAGCGAGCAGGACATGGAGAACTCCGAGAACGAGGGCTTCCTGGCTGTGGACGAGGACCACTTTAAGGTCCGCGTCGCCGGCACGGTCCGCACCGTCTCGGTCGATGCCGTCAACACCGGTCTTCCCGAGGCCGTCCGCCTGACCATCAGGGCTGTGCGTGACAACTATTCGTACCTTCTTAAGAAATAGGCGAGTCTCTTATGGCCAAATCCATTCAACATAACGTGGCCTACGTTGCCTGCGGAAGTGGTTGCGCCTCCGCAGGCGGCGACGCCCGCTGCAGCGAAGGCTGCATTGGCTGTGGCGCCTGCGTCACGGCCTGCCCCCACGGCGCCATTGCGCTGGTCGATGGCATCGCCCGCGTGGACCGCTCCAAGTGCACGGGCTGTGGCCTGTGCGGCATGGCGTGCCCGCAGCGCGTGATTGCCTTCGTCCCCGGCTACCAGAACATTCTGGTGCGCTGCAACAACACCGATAAGGGTGCCATTGCGCGCAAGGTCTGCGACACGAGCTGCATCGGTTGCGGTATGTGCGCCAAAAAGTGCCCTGCCGGCGCTATCCGCATCGAGGACAACTGCGCCCATATCGACGGCGTGGACTGCCTGTCGTGCGGCATGTGCGCCGTCGTCTGCCCGCATGGCGCCATCCACGACCGCACCGGCATCGCCGCCGGCGTGTAGAAGGGAATCACCATGGCACAGGAATTCACTTTTACCGTTAACGGTGTCGAGCACACGACGACGGAGAATAAACCACTGCTGCGCTATCTGCGCGACGACCTGCACATTCACTCCGCCAAGGACGGCTGCTCCGAGGGCGCCTGCGGCACCTGCACCATCCATGTGGACGGTGCGGCCGTCAAGGCGTGCGTGCTGACCACCGCTCTTGCCGCCGGCCGCAACATCGTGACCGTCGAGGGCCTGCCCGAGGACGTGCGCGAGGCCTTTGTGTACGCCTTTGGCGCCGTGGGCGCCGTGCAGTGCGGTTTTTGCATTCCCGGCATGGTCATGGCGGGTGCGGCGCTCATCGCCGAGGACCCCGAGCCCACTGAGGAGCAGATCAAGTACGCCATTCGCGGTAACGTCTGTCGCTGCACCGGCTACAAAAAGATTATCGAGGGCATCTCGCTGGCCGCTGCGGTGCTCCGCGGCGAAAAGCAGATCGACGAGGACCTGGAGCGCGGCGATGACTACGGCGTGGGCAAGCGCGCCTTCCGTATTGACGTGCGCAAGAAGGTGCTCGGCGAGGGCAAGTATCCCGACGACATCGACGAGCTCGATCAGCCGGGCCTGACCTATGCCAGCGCCGTGCGCTCCAAGTATCCGCGCGCCCGCGTGCTCTCCATCGACACCTCCAAGGCCGAGGCCCTGCCCGGCGTGGTGGGCATCCTGCGCGCCGAGGACGTGCCGGTCAACCAGGTCGGCCACCTTATCCAGGACTGGGACGTCATGATCGCTCAGGGCGATATCACCCGCTGCGTGGGCGATGCCATCGTGCTGGTGGTCGCCGAGGACGAGGCGACGCTCGAGAAGGCCAAGAAGCTCGTAAAGATCGACTACGAGCCGCTGGAGCCCGTGCGCAACATTGTCGAGGCCAGGGCCGCCGACGCCCCGCACCTGCATGACAGCTTCTTTGCCTTTGGCAACACAGTGGAGCTCAAGGACAACGTGTGCCAGAGCCGTCATGTGACGCGCGGCGACGCCGCCAAGGCACTGGCCGAAAGCGCGTTCACCGTGACGCAGCGCTTTACCACGCCCTTTACCGAGCATGCCTTCTTGGAGCCCGAGTGTGCCGTTGCCTTCCCGTACAAGAACGGCGTCAAGGTGCAGTCGACCGACCAGGGTGCCTACGATACGCGCAAAGAGTGCGCCCACATGTTTGGCTGGGATAGCGAGCCCGAGCGCGTGGTTGTAGAGACCATGCTCGTGGGCGGCGGCTTTGGCGGCAAGGAGGACGTGTCCATCCAACACCTGGCCGCGCTTGCCGCATATAAGCTCCAGCGTCCTGTGAAGTGCAAGCTCACGCGTGCCGAGTCGCTTGCATTCCATCCCAAGCGCCACGCCATGGACGGTACCTTTACACTGGGTTGCGACGCCGAGGGCAACTTTACCGGTCTGGATTGCGAGATCAACTTTGACACCGGCGCCTACGCGTCGCTGTGCGGCCCGGTGCTCGAGCGCGCCTGTACGCATGCCGTCGGCCCCTACAAGTACCAGAACACCGACATCCGCGGCTTTGGCTACTACACCAACAACCCGCCCGCCGGTGCGTACCGCGGCTTTGGCGTTTGCCAGTCCGAGTTTGCGCTCGAGAGCCTGATCGACCTGCTGGCAGAGAAGGTCGGCCTGGATCCGTGGGAGATTCGCTACCGCAACGCCATCGAGCCGGGCGAGGTTTTGCCCAACGGTCAGATTGCCGACTGCTCCACGGCGCTGAAGGAGACGCTGCTCGAGGTCAAGGATGCCTACTATGCGCATCCCGGACACGCCGGTATCGCCTGCGCCATGAAGAACGCCGGCGTGGGCGTTGGCCTGCCCGATGCCGGCCGCTGCAAGATTCGCATCGAGGACGGCGTGGCCGTGGTCTATGCCGCCACGTCCGACATCGGCCAGGGCTGCAACACCGTCTTTTTGCAGGACGTTGCCGAGGCATGCGGCCTGCCGCTTCGCTGCATCGCCAACGGCGAGTGCTCCACCGAGAACGCTCCCGACTCCGGCACCACGTCTGGCTCGCGTCAGACGGTCGTGACCGGCGAGGCCGTGCGCGGTGCCGCCTTCCTGCTGCGCGATGCCATGCTTGACATCGAGGCCGGCAAGTCTGCGCCCGCCGCTCCCGTGAATGCGCATGGCGACGGCGTCAAGATCGAGTACGACGACGGTCGCGCCTATCAGCTGCGCACACAGGAGCTCGTCGCCGGCCAGGGTATGCATCCTCAGGATCCCGCGGCCGCCATCAAGGCGCTCGAGGGATGCGAGTTTGGCTACGTGTACCTGGAGCCGACCGACAAGCTGGGTGCGGATGTTCCCAATCCCAAGAGCCACATCTGCTACGGCTTTGCCACACATGTGGTCATTTTGGATGATGACGGTCGCGTGAGCGAGGTTTATGCCGCGCACGATTCCGGCAAGGTGGTCAACCCCATCTCCATCCAAGGTCAGATCGAAGGTGGCGTGCTCATGGGTATGGGCTATGCGCTTACCGAGGACTGGCCGCTCAAGGACTGCGTACCCCAGGCAAGGTACGGTACGCTCGGGTTGTTCCGTGCGCCCGAGATTCCGGATATCCACGCCATCTACGTGGAGAAGGACGAGCTGCTGCCCGTGGCATACGGCGGCAAGGGCATCGGCGAGATCGCAACAATCCCCACGGCGCCCGCCGTACAGAACGCCTATCGCGCATTCGACGGCAAGCTGCGTCCGGATCTGCCCATGGTGGATACGCCCTACAGCCGCGCCCGTCGCCGCGGGTAGGGTAGAGCGTGGACGGCCATTGTTGACGGGCCGTTCGCGCTCAACATCAACTACATACGCTGCGCCTTTGGCCCCCGGCTCCATCGCGAGCCGGGGCCTTTTGTTTGGAGCGGAAACTGTGTCCCGGAATTGCCACTCAGAACGGGACGCGCTTTCCGGTAGAGCCTCTGGCGGAAACAGCGTCCCAGAATCGATGCTCAGAATGGGATTCACTTTCCGGATCGGCCCTCAACCGGAAGCTGTGTCCCGGAATCATGCCTCAGAATGGGATGCGTTTTCCGCTGGCCGGTCGTTTGGAAAGCGCATCCCAGTTTGAGTGTTTATTCCGGGATGCGGTTTCCGCTGAAGGACTCAACCGGAAAGCACGACCCGTTCCGAGACCTGATTCCGGGACACGGTTTCCGCTAGGCATACCATCTGGAAAGCGCATCCCGTTTTGAGCGCTCAATCTGGGACACGGTTTCCGCGGGTGCTGCCAACCGGAAAGTGTGTCCCAGTTTGGTGGGCAGGCGGGCATAAGCTCAGCAGCTCCTACAGCTCAATATCGTTGAGCCATGTCGGCAGCGCGGTCTGCCGGATGCCTGCCGTCTGCAGCTTTTTGGCGAGCATTCCTGCCGAGCGGACCTCGTTCATTGTAAAGCGCAACAGAGGGTGACCGTAGAGCGATAGGTGTGCCTCGCGCTGTCGTTCGGCAACGAGCGCTTCGGCGGTGGTGCGTCCGGCCAGCATGGTCTGGTCGGTATATTTGATGAGCCCGTCGAGCTCGCCTAGCGTGAGTTCCCGCGCCTGGCGCTCCCAGGCAAAGTCCGTTCGCATAGTCTCGGTCGAATCGAAGGGGTCCGTCAGCTCGTATTGCAGTTGGTCGGGTGCGAAGCCGGTCTCGATCATGACGGCGCGGGCGACTGATTCTCCACCGCTCTCGGCGCGGGCGTCGGCATATCGAAGCGTTGTGAGGGCGGTGCGAATCGCGCGACCATTGCGGGCAGTCGTTCGTTGCTCAACGGCCTCCATCAGCTGTTCCGACGCAAGGCCGAGCTTTGAGATCGCCGAATCGGCAATGGGCATGCCGTCGGCAAAACCAGTTTGCAGCAGGCAATCTGTGGCCGTTTGGATGGGCGGCGTTACCGATATGCTGGCTCTGCGTATTGCTCCGGCCGGCTCAATCTGGTGTCGCTGAATATGTGCGCCCGGACGAGCCGACGGCTTTGTCGAGCTGCAAACATGCACGACGTTCAGGTGTCGCCACGAGACCTCGAGCCCCAGCAGGCAAGCTGCCGAAAACGAGCAGAACGTCCAATCGGGATGGATGATCGCAAGGGCGCGGAGGATTTCGCAATGGCGTTGCGCTCGGTTGAGTTCATCCCAGCGCGTTTTTCGCGCAAACAACCCCGGCATGGGCGAGACAACCGTGCCGCTGGTGCGCCGAAGGAGCGCTTTTCGGATCGCCGTGCTCGGGGGAATCAGACAGCGCCCCTCTTGTTCGGCTTGAGTGAGCAGTTGGTCGATGAGCTGGTCATTGCAATGGGTCATGAGCTACCGCCTCCTTTTGGGTAGCAAAAACGTATCAGCTGGAACTTGCCGCTCAGCTGACCAAAAGCTGACCAAAATCTAACCATGCAGGTAGATGGCCTGGTTTTGACGTCATTTTTTGAAGCTGAATCGGTGGGCGGTAATCGGCGACCTTGAACGGTAGCGAGTTATGAAGACTGGGTAAGTTTCGAGACGTGTACTTTTTGAAAAAGAGCATTCTATCTGCTGTTTTGTGTTTCAGGATCGCATGCTTGAAGGCATGTGATACGGGCTGCGGATCGTCGCCGTGTATCTGCGGAAACTGTGTCCCGGAATTGCCGCTCGGAACGGGACGCGCTTTCCGGAACAGCCCTCAAGCGGAAATTGCATCTCGGAACGAGCCCTCAGAGCGGGATGAACTTTCCCAACGGGGCCGCATGCGGAAGCTGTATCCCGGATTCGACGCTCAGAATGGGATTCGTTTTCCGGTAGAAGCTTCAGCGGAAAGTACATCCCAGAATTCAGGCTCAGAGCGGGACGCGCTTTCCGGATGGCATGCTTGGCGGAAACTACGGCCCAGTTTTTGGCTCCAGAACGGGATACATTTTCCGGAACGGTCCACATGCGGTGGGGTACCGCCCCTTTTGCGTGCGTCGCTTGTCGAATTACGTTATAGCTAGCTATATTATAGGAAGATATAATATAGCTAGCTATAACGTAAAGGAAGGATGGCCCTGTGTTTATCGGAAGAACAACGGAAATGTCCGAGCTCAATCGACTGTATGGCACGGGCTCCTTTGAGATGCCTGTGATTTACGGCCGCCGTCGTGTGGGTAAAACGCGCCTTATCACAGAGTTCATCCAAGGCAAGAAGGCTATTTACTTTCAGGCTCGTCGTACCAATGCGGAGGCAAACCTGCACGGCTTTAGCCAGGCGATACTTGCGGGTTCGGTTGGTGCTGCAGGCGTGTCGTTTCGTAGTTTTGACGAGGCGTTCGATGCATTGGCTACCATGGCTCGCACGGAACGTTTGATTGTCGTGATCGACGAGTATCCCTATCTCGCCCAATCGAATCCCGAGATCAGCTCGTTGCTGCAAGACAAGATCGATCACTTGTACAAAGAGACCAAGCTAATGCTGATCCTATGCGGCTCGTCTCTTTCGTTTATGGAGGAACAGGTGTTGGGCTACGAGAGCCCACTATACGGTAGGCGTACGGCCCAGTTTAAGATCATGCCGCTCGATTTTACGACGACCCTCGGCCTGTGGAAGAGCATGAGTCGCGAAGACGCTGCGGTTTGCTATGGCATGACGGGCGGCATTCCTGCATATATCGAGAAAGTCGATCCTGCCGCACCGCTCAAGGACAACATCAAACGTCTTTTTCTTGCTCCTACGGGCTATCTCTTTGAGGAGCCGAGTAACCTGCTGTTGCAAGAGTGCCGCAATCCCGAGCAATATGACGCGATCGTGCAAGCAATTGCTCAGGGGCGCTCGAAGATCTCGGAGATTGCGAGCTCTACGGGAATCCCTGCGAGCAACGTAAAGAGCTATGTGGATAAGCTGGCGTCGCTTGGGATTGTCGAGCGCGAGCTGCCCCTAAACGAGACGAGCAATAAGCGAGCCGTGTATCTGCTGAGCGACCAGATGTTTAGGTTCTGGTACAAGTTTGTGCCGCAGAACATCGGGCTGATTCAAAACGATATGGCCGAGATGGCGTATGAGCGCATTGAGCCGCACGTATCGGATTACATGGGTACGGTCTTTGAGATTATATGCAGGCAATACGTGTACGAACTTGCGCGGGCGGGCCAGCTCGATGTGGTTCCGGCGAGCGTCGGGCGCTGGTGGGGGACGGACAATCGCACGCATACGCAGGAAGAAATCGACTTGATTGTTGACGATGGCGAGGGCGCTGCGCTGTTTGCGGAGTGCAAATGGCGCAATGAACCGGTGGGCGAGGATGTGCTGCAAAAGCTCGTGCACCGAAGCGAGCTCTTTAGACGGCAGCAAAAAAGCTATGCGATCTTCTCGAAGCGAGGCTTTACGCAAGGATGTCAGGATGCTGCGGCGAGCAGGGGAGATACCAAGCTGATTTCGTTTGCCGAGATGTGCGAGCGGAGATAACCAAGCGCGCTCTGATTTGATGCTCGGAATGGGTCGCGCTAAGGATGCCAAGCGTAAAACCTTCAATGAAAATGGCGTAAAAACTACATCTGTCATGGCGTAAAAACTACATTGAAAGTAGCGTAAAATCAGCATTGAGAATGGCGTAATTTCGCATATCGCATGATAGAGAGGGACGGCCGTCTATGGATGCACCAAAGAGATTGACCCAAAAGGGATATAGGCCCCGGCTCATAGAGGAGCGCCTCGACACCCTTATGCGGGCGTTTGGCTGTGTGGAGATCAACGGCCCCAAATGGTGCGGCAAGACCTGGACGGCGCTCTCTCGCTCGGCGAGCGTCTCCAGGCTCGATGAGCCTGCGCAGCGTGCGGCGGCAGAGGTCGACCCAAGCCTGGCGCTCATCGGCGATGCGCCACACCTGGTCGATGAATGGCAGGAGGTGCCCGAGGTTTGGGATGCCGCCCGGCGTTTCGTGGACGCGAGCGGCAACGAACGGGGGACACTTTTGCTCACGGGCTCGACCGCGCTCAAAAGCGAGGAGCGCAGCCATGTTCGTCATTCCGGCACGGGTAGGATCGCCCGTCTGTCAATGCGCCCCATGGCCCTGTGTGAGTCGGGCGACGGCGAGCCGCTCGTGTCACTGGCAAGCCTCTTTAAGGGCGAGGATTTTGCCCCTCAGCGTCGCGAGAGCACGGTGGATGACGTCGCCCGCTGGTGCTGCAGGGGCGGTTGGCCTGCAAATCTTGGGCTTTCGGAAGATCTTGCGCGAGAGACGGCAAGCCAGTACGTGCACTCGGTGCTCGACGTCAACGTGCTGGACGAGGGCATGTCGTCCGAGCTTGCACACGGCCTTTTGCGAGCTCTTGCCATGAACGAGAGCCAGGCTGTCACGTACAAGACGCTCGTAAAGGATGCCTCGTACGGTGAGGCGGGCCCCGACGAGAGGACCATCGCTGCGTACTTGGACCTCTTCAACAGGCTCAAGCTGACCGAGGACCTCTGCGGATGGGAGCCGCCCATGCGCTCGAAGGCCCGCGTTCGCGTGCGCCCCAAGCGCTACTTCTGTGACCCGTCACTTGCGGCGGCGTTGCTGGGGGCTACCCCTGAGCGGCTGCTTGGCGATATGCAAACGCTGGGGATGCTCTTTGAGAATCTCGTCCTGCGCGACGTGCGCGTGTTCCTTTCCACCTACGGCGGTGTCGACAACAGTGTCCATTATTTCCGAGATGAGAAGGGCCTTGAGGTCGATCTGATCGTTGAGCACGACGGGCGCTGGGGAGCCATCGAGGTCAAGCTGAGTGATGCGAAAGCAGACGATGGAGCGAGAAATCTCAAGGCGCTGGAGAGGAAAGTGCTCTCCAATCCTGCCGCCCAGAATGCCGCGCCGGCGTTTTTGGCGGTCGTGGTTGGAAAGGGGAGTATTGCCTACACACGCGACGACGGCGTGGCGGTGATTCCCATGGCGGCACTTGGGGCGTAGTGGTTTTGCGGGCGTGCCGTGCTTCCTTTACCGAAAATCCATTTGGTAAACCAGATGCTCGCGGATAGAATAAAGTTGACGGCAGCCCAAGGGTGATAGCTGGGCAGCGCTGTTGCTTGGTCAAGAGGTCAGTGCCTTAATGGCAGCGACTTGTTATGCTTCGAATGCTGCTTGAGTGCCTCGGAAAGTTCGATAAGCGCCGTGAAGAGCGAGACCAAAGCAACCAAGAGCTCTACGAGCTCTGATGGGCCCGGGATGACCGCTGATTCAAGTCACCGGGCCCAAATCTTTTTCATGCATTTGAATAGAGCGGGCGATTCTCTTGGGGCCGTCTGCATGGCGTGCGACCAGCGCATGGTATTGCGCCCCGCTTTCATGTCCGCACGGGCGCCTATCCTTACGGCAATGTAGCCGCCTATGTAGCAAGCGGCAGTTGACGGAGAAAGGCCCTAACCGTGTCAGCTGAAAAGACGCCGTGTATCTCGGCTATCGATACGACGAACTTTACGCGCCAGATCGTGCTGGACTTTGAGTTTGCGCCGGTGCCAAAGCAGCGCCAGCGCCGTGGACTGCGCAATGAGATTATCGAGGTCGGTGCCGTCAAGCTCGATTACCACGGCAACGTTATGGGCGAGTTCTCGCAGTTTGTGCAGACGGAATTTACCGAAGGCGTTGCGTTCCCCGTCCGCGAGCTTACAGGGATATCGGCCGTGGACACCGCGATGGCCGACCCGCTCTACATGGTGATCAAAAGGCTCAGCGATTGGATCGGTCGCTACTCCGCCCAGGTGGTTTGCTGGAGCGGGGCGGACCGTCGACAGCTTTTGACCGAGTGCCAGGCAAAGCACATCGACCTTTCCGCATTTCCTACGGACTGGGCCGACCTGCAGGCGTTTTACACCTCGATCATGGAAGTGGGCAGCCACGGGCGCGTCTCTTTGAGTGATGCAGCGACGTGGTTTGGCATCGAGTTCGACGAGTCGACGGGTCACGCCCACAGTGCCCTGGCCGATGCGCATGTGACCGCCAAGCTGCTCAAGCAGATGATGGACGGGAACTACCACGTGAGCCCGCGCGCCCAGGAGATCCGCCAGCGGTGGGGGATGGGCGAGCAAACTCAGACGCGCCTTTCCAAGAAGTGCCCCGAGCTGGGCGACCTTCTGCTGAAGCTGAAGGCGGAGGGGAGGTAGGGGCGTTAGCTGTCTGCGTGGCACGTGCCTGTTGCGTATCGCTACTCTTCCTGCTGCTTGGCAGGCAGGATATAGACGTTCTCGGCGTCCACGGCAATCTGCGTGGGATGGTTGTAGAGGGTGTCTACTTCCATTACGCTCTGCTTGAACGGCGCAACGTCGGGCGTCTTTGCCTGATGGAGCTTCTCGAGGAGTTTCTCGGATTGCCTATCGTTGAACCTGCCGATGTCCTCTCCTGCACCCTCGAGCGCCTCGTCGATGAGCGTATGTTCGCCCACGGGGGTCTTTGCGATGGCGTGACCGAGCATCTTTCCAGCGGATGTGATACCGCCCAGTAGCGCCGAATCGACGGTGTCGGCAGCCCCCGCTTCGAGTGCGTTGTAGCAGTCGGTGTAGAGCTCGCGGTACGCGATCGAATCAGCCTCGATCTTCGCGGTGGCGTCCGCGAGCTTTGCGGGCTCGAAGTTCTGGGCGAGCATGGGTTCGAGGAACAGCGAGAACGCGTGGATGTAGGTGGCGAGCTGGCAGTCTTTGAGGTAGTCGAGCACCTTGTCGAGGCGTCTGCCCAAGCCGTCTCGCACCTCGATGAACCCTTTCTTTTTCAGATCCGCCTGCGCCTGCGAGCGAAAGAGCTCCATGTCCTGCGCGGACGACTGCTTGATGTCGAGCACCTTCATATGGGCGTTTGCCATGTAGGTGGCGTTGCCGTAGTTGAGGCCGTAACCGTTGAGGATGTCTGCGAGCGTCTTGAGGTTGCCGCGCATGTTGGCCTTGTCGCGCTGACGCATATACTCAAACATTTCGTCGACGGACTCCTGGATGGAGTCGAGCTTTTGGTTTATCTGCGCGATTGCGGCTGCCATGAACAGCGACGTCGGGTCGTAAGGCACTTGCGTGACGCTCGTGGCGATATCGCCCTCGACTACGTGGAAGCGCGCCTGTCCAAGGCCCTTGGCGGCGTCGCGGTAGCCCCCTGTGAGACCGCTACCGTCCTTGAACGAGTTGAGTTTCGACAGATCGAGCGGGTTGCCATATTTGTCAGTCGCCTGGAGCAGTGTGGGTACGCTCACCGTGTTGGTGACGGTGCGGGATGTCGAGGGGAGAGAGGCCAGCGCCACGCCGAGCTGAGGGATTCGCTCGAGCGGCAGCTTGATGGCGCTGGAGACGTCCACCCGCTCCTGGGTGAGCGCGAGGTGGATTTTGGTGGATGCGAGCTGTTTTGCCACGAGTTCCTCTCGGCCGCCGTCCGTCGAGGGTTTGATCTCGTTGTCTGCCATAGCGCGCTCCTTGCTTACGTTGATAGCCGTGGGCATTATCTCATCGCCTGGTGGCTTGCCAGAGCGGGGTAGAGACCGAGCGTCTGGCGAAACTCGTTAACTGATTGCATTTCAGCGGATTGGGTTGATTGTAAGAGAGGGACGGCTATCCATCTGCCCTTCCCAGTTGAGTTCGCTTTGAGCTACTGTTCGTGCCTATGCTGCTTGGGCTCAAGCCTTCTCGCTGCCGTGAAGCAGGCCGTGGCCGCCATGGCTAATGCGATGCTGGCCATCCAAGCGAAGTCGCCGGTTGCGGCGAGCTTTGGTTCATCGGTTGTCGTGCGTCCCGACCTTTTTGTAGACGCCTCGTCGGCGTCCTTTTCAGGAGTGGCAGGATCACTTTTGTTGACGCCGGGTGAATCTACGTCGGTCTTTCCGCCCGCTTGCTCCCCTTGGGCCTTCCCTTCCACGGTGAAGGATGCATCAGTCGCCGTCCCGTCCTTCCAGACGGTCGTGACAGTGTGTTCACCGGCGGCGAGTGTGTCCAGGTAGGCCGGCCTGAGCTCGATAATCGTGCTGCCCTTGGTTGCGGTGTAGTTCTCAGCCGAGACCTCAGTTCCGTCCACGAGGAGACGCGTGAACTCATCGAGAGGACCGCTGAAGCGGAAGGTAAGACCGACCCCGCCGCCCTTTGCATACGCCTGCCCGTCGCCCTTGGTGGCGGCATACAGCGGGGCGGTCACGTCGAAGGTGACGTCCCCCGCGTCGTCGACATCAAAGGTCTGAACGCCGGTCTTGCCGTTACGCTCGGCGTAGGCGGAGCTGTAGACGAAGGTCTCGTGGCCCGTCTTGTCGAGGACCGCGAGGGCTTGGATTTCAAACGAGCCCATCGAGAGCGACGTGGGGAACTCGATTTCGATATAGCCCCTTGCCGCATCGTAGCTGCAGCTCAACGTTTTGCGGGTCTTTAAAGAGTTCGGGTCCTCGACATAGCCGGGGTCGCCGAGGATCGGGGAGACAGACTTTACGCCGTCCGCGTCGCCTACATTGCAATAGATACGGAGGATCCCGCCGACGGGGACCCTCTTCGCGGAGATGGAAACGTTCGAGACCGTGGGCGGGTTCCGGTCGATCGCGCTGCCGGTCACCTCGAAGCACAGCTCGCTCGGGTCGCCAACCGAGAAAGTCGCGCCCGAAATGCCGTTGGCCCTGGCGTAGGAACTCTCGTACACATCGGTCTCGAACCCTAGGCCATCGGTGACCGAAAGGCCGATCAGCCTATGCCTTCCGATCCTATTGCTGTCGAATGTGAGGTCAAACCCGTCGATAGACGAGCCTCCGTGATAATAGGCTGACGAAACAGAGCAGCCGTCGTCCGAATTCTCCCAGCCCTGCCGCAGTATGGGGGAAACGGAGCGAACGCCGTCGGCATCGGAGACGGTCCAAGAGATGTGGAAGTCGGCACCGGTTGCGACCTCCCTGCTCGAGAGCGACACGGAGGACACGGTCGGCGGGTTTTGGTCCTCGGGTCCCTCGGTCACCTCATACTCGAGGGGGTCGGTGGTGAAGGTCGGACAGTCGAGCCCCTTCTCCTCGGCATACGTCGTGTCGTAGACATCGGTAACCCATCCAAGACTATCGGTCACGCCGAGGCCGATGATCCGGTACCTGCAGGGCCGGTCGCTCGGGGAGGTGGAGATATCGAAGCCCGCGGTCGTGTTGCCGGTCGACGAGAAGGCGAGACGGGAACTGATTCCATGGTCTCCGGTATCGTTTTCGACAAGGACTTCGACTATGGGCGTGACGGACCGTACCCCGTCAGGGTCATCGACGCTATAGCCGACATGCAGCGTGGAGCCGGCCGTGACTGTCGTCGCGGATATCGTCACGTTGGAGATGCTGGGCGGGTTCGGGTCCGACGCGGCTAGGGCGGTTGAGGGCAAAGCAAGCGCTACGGTGGCGGACAGCGAGGCGAGCAGGCTAAGCGCGAAGCGCCTGGAGAATTTCAAGGAGGTCATTGGTGGTGCCGATCTTCCATAATTGTTGCAGCGATACCAGTATATCTTTGGCCCATGCTAGCCAGATGTTCTTTCCGCGAACGGCTCGTTAGTTTAGAGACGGCATATGGACGCCTGTCTCGTCCACGTTTCTCGTAAGGGCGATTATAAGGACATGAAGAGACTTTCTCGGAACAATCAATTGGGGATATCAAAGAAATGCTGGACGCCTCCTGATCGCTCAATGCCTTTGAGGTGAAATGCGGCGCATCGGCTACGTTGTTGAGATCATTTATCGAGCGATACGTCATTCCAGCTGAGGCCACCGTCATGAGGCTTCTGTTCCTACACCCCCCCCGCAATCCCGCGCGCGGCACCCAACAGCGCGTACTCCCTCTCGCTCCACTGGCACAGCTCGGCAGTCTCGACGGCGTCGCGACACAGGTCCAGAAACACCTCAGCTCCCTCGCAGAAGCACTCGCGGGCAAAGTCACCCGAACCGCTTGCGACGCACGTGCCGTCGGCAAACAGCTTCCAGCTAGACAGCTCGCGCGAGTCGTCTCCAAGCAGCTTGATCTGCAGTACGTGCGGGTCGCCGGCGGTGTAGAGCTCTTTCTCGAGCGCCTGCACGGTAAAGCGCATCTGGTGGGGGAGACTGCTCTTGACCATGGCCGAGGCATAGCCGTTCGGCTTGTCCAGAAGATGCATTCGTTTTGGCTTGGCGGCTAGGTTGTGGAAGTTGCGCTCACTGCGCACAGAGAAATTGTCCATACGGACTCCTTTCATCGATGTTGGCAGGGCCACCGTGCCTCTTGGCCGGTTGGCGTCGGGATCGTGGAGCCAACTCTCTACCCCGACTCTGGATAAAACGCGCCCGCTGCTTGCGGGCACGATGGAGTCTATCAGCACGCGCGGACAAAAATCAACCCCGTGCGGCAATGAGCGCACGGGGTTGATCTGGTCTACGACCCTCAATTTTTGGCATTTGTTATTCGTCGTCTCCGTCGTTGGGGTCGCCCTTGAGGGTGTTGATGTCCAGGTACTGGTTGTCGTCCTCTTTTTGCTGCGTTGCCGATTCGGATGCGGTGGGGCCGCGGAACAGCTGGAATCCCTCAAACGCAATGACGCCGAGCAGGGCAATGACAATGGCGATAAATGCAACCTTGACTGCCTGCGGAAATTCCGAGAAACGCAGCGCCTTTTCCTCGGCGTAATAATCGGCGAAGCGCTCTTCGCCCGCGCTTTTGGTATACGCCGGTGCGGACGCGGCCTCCGGGTCATATTCCGGTGCAGGCGTGGCAGCGTACGGATCGTTGAGATAATCGCTCGATGCGGTGCCATAATCCTCGGTCTCGATGCGACCGGTGTCAGCATGGCCATCGGAATAATCGGAATATGCCGCACCGCCCTCATAGTCCGCGGCGCTCGTGTTGGCGGCAAAAAGCGGGTTAACTGGAACATCGAGCGCCGGCATGCCGGTAGAGGTCTCATCCAGATCGGCTGCAGCCCAGGAATCGTGGACAACCTGATGGGCAACGGGCTCATCGAGCCTTGTGACCGGAGGCTTGCGTGCCGCAGGAACAGGCAACTGCTGGGCGCTGTACATAACAGTGCTGTCGGCCGATTTGCCCTGCGTCGCTGCAGCGAGAAATGCCGCCGTCTCGGACGGGTCGCTTGCGGGGCGGGGAGCGGGTGTGGGCGCCGAAGTGGGTGCGGGCGTAGGCGTGGGCGTCGAAACAGCCGACTGCGCAGGAGTCGGCGCAGATGCGGTCTTAGGCGCAAGTGCGGGATTGGGGTTTGACGGGCGAGCCCCGCCGCCCATGAGTTCGTCGGCGGTCCACGGGCGATCATCCATCACGTCGTCAAGGCTCAGCGAAAACAGGTCGTCTTCACCCTCATCGAACATGCGGTGCACATGTCCACCAATTGCCGGAATCAATCCGCGACCGGTGCATGATGCCTTGCTCAACGCCATTCTGTTCCATCCTTTCGAAATACTAATGACATCGATTATATGGAACTTCCCAAGCGGCTCGGTCTTGGATTCGTGCTTTCCAGAACTCGCGCCCAAAAGGGGAGGGGCAATCCAGGCGAGTGCCTACTTGTCGCCGGCCGCCGCCTTGGCCTCATTGAGGTAGCTATAGAAGCTGTACTTGGAGATGCCAAAGAACTCGCAGGCGCGCTCGCTCGACTTGGAAATGAGGAAGGCGCCGCGACGGTCTAGGTAGCCAATGGCACGAATGCGCTCGTCTTTGGTCATGAGTGCCGCGGGCTTGCCCACAAACTGCTCGCACTCGTGCAGCAGGTCCTCGAGCAGGTCGCCGATGTTCTTGGTAATGGGCTCGGGCTCGGTATAGCCCGTGCCGCCGGTGCCGGTAAAGGCGTCGAGCGAACGCTCAAAAGCCTTCATAAGCGTAATGTCAAAGTTGATGCCCAAAATGCCGACGGGCTTGCCCTCGTCGTTGCGGATAAAGATCGTCGACGATTTGAGCAGCTTACCGTCGGTGGTTTTAGTGAGGTACGGCTCGCGGTCGTGTACGTCGGCGGTGCCCTCGTGCATGGACTCAAACACAATATGGCTGGGGCCGTCACCCAGTTTGCGCCCGCTGACGTGGCCGTTTTCGATCACTACGATGGAGTGGTCCACGTCCTCGGTCTCCAGATCGTGGACGACGACTTCGCAGTTGGGGCCAAATTGGAGCGCCAGACCGTGTGCGAGGCGCTTGTAAAACTCAATCTGTGCGGGGGTCATGGGTACCTTCCTAAAAATTAGTTTGGGCTCACTGTGCCATAAACCACACATGACCGCAAACAAATCCATCAACAAGGCAATTCATGACCGTTCGGCGGCGAAAAAGTACCGATTACGGCAACAAACAATTCGTTAGGTATACCAATCAAAAAGTGTGATAGAACATTACTAACAAACTTTTTGTTTGGCATCCACATAAAAGTTCAGTCGTGTGATTGGGATCGGGCTGAAACGCGTATGCGGGGGCCGGCAAGAGAGGACTTAAGGAGTTCACCGTATGGCCGATAAGATCCAGTGGGCGGGCAACACGATGCCCAAGAGCGATGACAAGCACTTGGGAATCATGAGCCTCGACCATGTGAAGAAGGCCCGTGCCTTCCACCAGTCGTTCCCCCAGTACACCGTCACTCCGCTTGCCCGCCTGGACGGCCAGGCCGCGCGCCTGGGCCTGTCCAACCTGTGCGTTAAGGACGAGAGCTATCGTTTTGGCCTCAACGCCTTTAAGGTTCTGGGCGGCTCGTTTGCCATGGCCAACTACATCGCCGACGAGACCGGCAAGGACGTTGCCGACTGCACCTTCGACTACCTGACCTCCGATCAGCTTGCCAAGGACTTTGGCCAGGCCACCTTCTTTACCGCCACCGACGGCAACCATGGCCGCGGCGTGGCATGGGCTGCCAACAAGCTGGGCCAGAAGGCCGTCGTGCACATGCCCAAGGGTTCCACCAAGCCCCGCTTCGATAACATCGCCGCCGAGGGCGCCACGGTGACCATCGAAGAGGTCAACTACGACGAGTGCGTGCGCATGGCTGCCGCCGAGGCTGACGCCTGCGAGCGTGGCGTCATCGTTCAGGACACCGCCTGGGAGGGCTACGAGAAGATCCCGTCCTGGATCATGGAGGGCTACGGCACCATGGCTTCCGAGGCTGCAGAGCAGCTGCGCGAGATGGCCATCAACCGCCCGACGCACGTCTTTGTCCAGGCTGGCGTGGGCTCGCTGGCCGGCGCCGTGGTGGGCTACTTCACCAACCTGTATCCCGATAACCCGCCGACCTTTGTTGTAGTCGAGTGCGCGCCTGCCGCCTGCCTGTACAAGGGCGCTGCCGCCGGCGACGGAGATCCGCGTATCGTGGACGGTGACATGCCCTCCATCATGGCCGGCCTGTGCTGCGGCGAGCCCAACATTCTGGGCTGGGATATCCTGCGCAACCACACCACCGCTTTCGTGTCCTGCCCCGACTGGGTCACCGCTCGCGGCATGCGCACCCTGGGCGCTCCCGAGAAGGGCGATCCGCGCGTCATCTCCGGCGAGTCCGGCGCTGTGACCACCGGCCTGGTCGAGACCCTCATGCTCGATCCCGAGTACGCCGAGCTCAAGGAACTCATCGGTCTGGATAAGACGAGCTCCGTGCTCTGCTTCTCCACCGAGGGCGACACCGATCCGGATCAGTACCGTCGCATCGTCTGGGAGGGCGAGTACCCCACCTGCTAGCAGGCCTGACCTGTCCGGAGGCAGCCGGAGGACTTTACTCCCTGCTCGGACAGTCCTGCTCGCACGGAGAGCACATTAAGTGCTCTCCGGCTCGTGCGGAACTCGCGACGGAGCAAAGTCCTCCGTCCGCCTCCTATGGTTACTTGCTTGTGGGGTGCTCGACCTCACGCTACTTGGCACAAGTGATCTATCTGAAATATCTACCTGTAGGTAAACCCTTGTAGAAAGGTTGACTGTTATGACTAAAGAACTCGATTTCGACGCTATCAAGGCCGCTGCTGAGTCTCACCGTGCTGATATGACTCGCTTCCTGCGCGCTATGATCTCCCATCCCTCTGAGTCCTGCGAGGAGGGCGAGGTTGTCGCCTGCATCAAGGCCGAGATGGAGAACCTTGGCTATGACGAGGTCAAGGTCGACGGCCTGGGCAACGTTATGGGCTTTATGGGCGAGGGCGACAAGATCATCGCCATCGACTCCCACATCGACACCGTCGGCATCGGCAACATCGAGAACTGGGACGCCGATCCCTACGAGGGCTATGAGACCGACGAGATCATCTACGGCCGCGGCGGCTCCGACCAGGAGGGCGGCATGGCTTCTGCTACCTACGCTGCCAAGATGATGAAGGACATGGGCCTCATCCCCGAGGGCTACAAGATCATGGTTGTCGGCACCGTCCAGGAAGAGGACTGCGACGGCATGTGCTGGCAGTACATCTACAACAAGGACGGCATTAAGCCCGAGTTTGTCATTTCCACCGAGCCCACCGACGGCGGCATCTACCGCGGTCACCGCGGCCGCATGGAGATCCGCGTTGACGTTCACGGTACCTCCTGCCACGGCTCCGCTCCCGACCGCGGCGACAACGCCATCTACAAGATGGCCGACATCATCGCCGACGTCCGCGCCCTCAACAACAACGGCTGCGACGAGTCGACCGACATCAAAGGTCTCGTCAAGATGCTTGACCCCAAGTACAACCCCGAGCACTTTGAGGATGCCCGCTTCCTGGGCCGCGGCACCTGCACCGTCAGCCAGATCTTCTACACCAGCCCCAGCCGTTGCGCCGTGGCCGATTCCTGCGCCATCTCCATCGACCGTCGCATGACCGCCGGCGAGACCTGGGAGTCCTGCCTGGACGAGATCCGTAACCTGCCGGCAGCCAAGAAGTACGGCGACGACGTGAAGGTTTCCATGTACATGTACGACCGTCCGTCCTGGACCGGCGAGGTCTACGAGACCGAGGCTTACTTCCCCACGTGGATCAACAAGGAGACCGCTCCGCACGTCAAGGCCCTCGTCGACGCCCACAAGGCCATGTTCGGTGACGAGCGCATCGGCTGCGAGCCCAGCATGGACAAGCGCACCGGTCGTCCGCTGTGCGACAAGTGGACCTTCTCCACGAACTGCGTCTCCATCCAGGGTCGCTACGGCATCCCCTGCGTGGGCTTTGGCCCGGGTGCCGAGTCTCAGGCTCACGCTCCCAACGAGGTCACCTACAAGGACGACCTGGTCACCGCTGCCGCCATGTACGTGGCTGCCCTGAACCTCTACGATCCGAGCAAGGCCGATGGCGATGCCACCGTGTTCCGCGCCGGTCTGACCAACAACAAGATCGATTAGTCCCATTCCTCGATTTTGTTGAGCCGGGGGCCGCTCGTGTCCCCGGCACCCCCTGTTGACTCGGGGCCCGCGGTCGTTATCTCCCATGCTTCCTCAACGGTGGCGGATCCTCGTCATGGTGCTCTGCATGTTCTAGCCACACGCGCATGCCGGAGCGCATCTACTCATTGCGATCGTTTCACCTTTAGAAAGGACATTTCCATGGACGCCAAGTTTACCGAGCTCGTCGAGCAGCTGAACGGCCTCGATTTTAAGGGCATGTACGGCAGCGACTTCCTGCACACCTGGGACAAGACCACCGATGAGCTCAAGGCTCTCTACATCGTCGCCGACGCCCTGCGCGAGCTGCGTGAGAACAACGTTTCGTCCAAGATCTTCGACTCGGGCCTGGCCGTCTCCCTGTTCCGCGACAACTCCACCCGTACGCGCTTCTCCTTCTCTAAGGCCGCCAACCTGCTCGGCCTTGAGCTGCAGGACCTGGACGAGAAGAAGTCCCAGATCGCCCACGGCGAGACCGTCCGCGAGACCGCTACCATGATCTCCTTTATGGCCGACGTCATCGGCATCCGCGATGACATGTACATCGGCAAGGGCGACGCCTACATGGCCGAGGTCTCCGAGTCCGTGCAGCAGGCCTACGAGGACGGCGTTCTGGATCACCGTCCCACGCTCATTTCCCTGCAGTCCGATTCCGACCACCCCACGCAGTCCTCTGCCGACATGCTCTACCTCATCAACGAGTTTGGCGGTCTTGAGAACCTCAAGGGCAAGAAGGTTGCCGTTACCTGGGCCTATTCGCCCTCTTACGGCAAGCCGCTGTCCTGCCCGCAGTCGCTGATCAGCCTGCTGCCCCGCTTTGGCATGGACGTCACCCTGGCTCACCCCGAGGGCTACGACCTCATGCCCGAGGTCGTCGAGCGCGCCAAGGGCTATGCCGCCGAGTCCGGCACCACCTTTAAGCAGGTCAACACCATGGCCGAGGCCTTCGAGGGTGCCGACATCGTGATCCCCAAGAGCTGGGCTCCGTTTGCCGCCATGGAGAAGCGTACCAACCTGTACGCCGAGGGCGACGACGCCGGCATCGCAGCGCTCGAGAAGGAGCTGCTCGCTCAGAACGCTACGCATCAGGATTGGTGCTCCACGACCGAGCTCATGGAGAAGACCGCCAACGGCCAGGACACCATCTTTATGCATCCGCTGCCCGCCGACATCTCCGGTGTCTCCTGCGAGCACGGCGAGGTTAACGCCGACGTCTTCGACATGCACCGCGTGGGCATGTACAAGGAGGCCAGCTACAAGCCGTACGCCATCGCTGCCATGATGTTCCTGCAGAAGGTTGCCGATCCCGCCGCTACCCTCAAGGCCCTCGACGAGCGCAACACCGCCCGTTGGCTCCAGGCCTAAAGCCGGGTTGAGGTAAGCCATGTAAAGGGGGCGCTCTGCCAACCGGCGGGGTGCCCCTTTTTTGCATCGCGGGCGTGCGGGATAAGCGCTCTCGATGTGGATGCCCGCGGCGCGAGTTATGGGTACGATGGTTTCAGGGGAGGTATCACCATGAGACTTGGATGCGTCATTATGGCTTCGGGCGAGGGCAAGCGGTTTGGCTCTAACAAGATGCTTGCCGATATCTATGGCGAGCCGCTGATTGCCCGGACCATCGATTCGGTTCCCCGGGGCTTTGACGTCGTGGTTTCGACGCGTTGGCCCGAGGTCGCCCAGATTTGCGAGGACAAGCATTGCCCGTGCGTGCTGCACGATGGCGAGCTGCGCAGGGATAGCGTCCGCGCGGGCCTTTCATGGGGAGTCGAACGCAACTGGAAAGGCTGCCTCTTTTTGCCGGGCGACCAGCCGCTTGTGAGCGCGGACTCTTTTGAGGCCATGGTTCGCGCGTTTGATGAGCGTGGCCGCAAGCATCCGGTGCGTCTTGCGTGCAACGGTGAGCCTTCGAGCCCGGTGCTCTTTCCGGCGGAACTGTTCGATGCACTTATGTGTCTTGAGGGCAAGGACGGCGGGGGCTCGATTCTCAAAGGTCGCGTCGACGTTGCGCTGGTCGAGGCGCGTGCCTACGAGCTGTGGGACGTCGATACCGTCAAGGGACAGCGACGCATAGCGGAGCATATCGCGGCCTGCTCGTATTTTGATCGCGTGGCCAACTGTATTAATCAATAAGGAGCAACATGATCATCATCAAAAACGGCGCGCTCGTGACGCCCCAGGGGCTTCGCCGCGCCGATCTTGCCATGGAGGGCGACAAGATTGTGCGGATTGCCGCGGCGATTGAGCCGGGCGCGGGCGATACCGTCGAGGATGCCGCGGGCTGTTGGGTGTTTCCCGGCTTTATCGACGGCCACACGCACATGCAGTGCTGGACCGGCATGGATTGGACGGCAGATAGCTTTGAGACCGGTACGCGTGCGGCTGCCTGCGGCGGCACGACGACCATCGTGGACTACGCGACGGCCGATCGCGGCGTGACCATGCCCGATGCCTTGGCCGAGTGGCATTGCCGCGCCGACGGAACCTGCACGGCTAACTACGCCTTTCATATGGCACTCGCCGAGTGGAACGAGCGCAACCGCGCCGATCTTTCGGCCATGCGCGAGGCGGGCGTATCGTCGTTCAAGACCTACTTTGCCTACGATCATCTGCGCCTGGACGATGCCGAGACGCTCGAGGTGCTCGAGGAGCTCAAGCGTATTGGCGGCATACTGTGCGTGCATTGCGAGAACGGTACGCTGGTGAATGAGCTGCAGAAGCGCGTGTTTGAGCAGGGTATCCACGGGCCCGAGGGCCACGCGCTCAGCCGTCCGGACGTGTGCGAGGCCGAGGCAGTGAGCCGTCTGCTATATCTGGCGCACCTGGCCGGCGACGCACCGGTCAACGTGGTGCACCTTTCGACCAAGCTGGGGCTCGAGGCCATCCGTGCCGCCAAGGCGCGCGGGCAGAAGAATATCTATGTCGAGACCTGCCCTCAGTATCTGATGCTCGACGACACCTGCTATCTGGAGCAGGGCAAGGACGGCTTTGCGGGTGCCAAGTACGTGATGAGCCCGCCGCTGCGTCATGCCGGCGACCGTGCCGCGCTGCGCGAGGCGCTTGTGGCCGGCGAGATCGATACGATTGCGACCGACCACTGCAGCTTTAACCTGCATGGGCAAAAGGACCGCGGGCGCGACGACTTCCGCGCGATTCCCAACGGCGGGCCCGGCGTGGAACATCGTCCCGTCGCGATTGCCACGAGCTTTGAGGGCCAGCTGGGCCCCGAGGATCTGTGCCGCTTGATGAGCGAGAACCCGGCGCGCGTCTTTGGCATGTATCCGCGCAAGGGCTGTCTTGCCGAGGGCACCGATGCCGACGTGTGCGTGTGGGATCCCAGGGCGCGCTGGACCATTAGCGCGGCTACGCAGCATCAGGCCGTGGACTACACGCCGCTCGAGGGTTTTGAGGCACATGGCCGCGCCAAGGCTGTTTACGTCAACGGCGTGCTGGTGGCGCGCGATGGCGAGCCCACCGGAGCCCAACCCGGCCGCTACGTCCCCCGCTAGCAGCAAAGATGCCGTACCCCCTCCGCAGTTGCGGTGAAATACGGACTGTT
>CATYDM010000023.1 GCA_958405195.1 uncultured Collinsella sp. | reverse complement strand
AAGCGAGCATATCGGGAGAGGTGAGGTCGTTGATAGCGACGATCTCGGAGCCCTCATGACCGAACATCTGACGGAAAGCCAGACGACCGATGCGACCGAAGCCGTTAATAGCAACCTTTACTGCCATTGTGTCTCCTTTCGTAAGGCCCCCGCAAGCTACAGCGCCCGCCGTTGAGGCCCACAAACTAACCACTCGCCTAATATACCTTTTTTTTGACTTGAATTTCACGAGAATGCTCGAAATTGAAAATCAAATTTACGTTAAAACGTTTTAAAGAATAAAATAGCAGCTAAATCCGTATATAAGTCGATACTTCAAACTACCTGTTTGCTTCAATGAGCTTTTCAAGCCTCAAAACTCGATGGTAGAGGGCCGACTTCGACAAGGGAGGGTCAGCCATCTCCCCCAGATCGCGCAGTGACAGATCAGGATAGCGCTCGCGCAGGTCGCAAAAGACCGCCAAGGCGTCCGGAAGCGTGTCGCGCAAACCCCGCTGTTCGAGCTCATCGATCAACGCAAGCTGATGCTGGGCGGCACCCGCACTTCTGGTCTGATTGGCCAGCTCGGCATTCACGCGACGGTTTACGTCGTTCTTAACCAATTTGACCGCGCGCGCCTCCTCGATCTCGGCAACGCTGCGCTTGGCACCAATCAGCTTTAGAAGATGCTCGATTTCCTCGGCGCTCTTAATGTAGACAGCAAAGGATCCGCGCCGCGCGTTAACGCGCGCATGGACCCCAATCTGCTCCAATAGATCGCAAAGCCCCCGGGCATACTGCTCGCCCTGCACCGCGATCTCCAAATGAAAGTCGCCGCGGGGATCGGCCACGAAACCGCCGGCGATGAGCGCGCCGCGAATGTAGGCAAGCCTGCAGCAGGGACGAGCAACGATGTGCCGGGGAACACCAGCGACGAGCCCTCCCCTGCGGTCGAGAATGCCCAGCAGCACCAGAGCCTTGTCCAGGTCGGGTTGATCGGGCAGGGTAATGAGATAGTTACGGACCTTATGCAAGACCGATTTACGAACGGTGAATTCCGTTTTGAGCTTAAGGATGCGATGCGTCAGTGTGATCATCGTGCGCGCGACGGCACCCGTCTCGGTCGCGACCGTCAAACGATACCGCCCGGAGCCGGCCAGCGAAAGTGTACCGCTCACACGCGTCAGGGCGGCAAGCGTCGACAAATCGCAGTATTCACATTCGGGTTCGCAGCGCGCGAGCTCGTCACGCACCTCGGCGGTAAACGACATGCAGACCTATGCTTTCGTGTTGGCGCGCGACAGGTCGCGATGGGAAATGCTCACGTGATACTGGGCGCCTTCCAAATAACGTGCCGTGGCCTCGGCGATGGCAACACTGCGGTGTTGACCGCCCGTGCAACCGATGGCAATAGAAAGCTGTGGCTTGCCCTCCGCGATATAGCCGGGCATGACCGTATCGAGCAGCTGCGTCCAGGCCTTCCAGAACTCCTGGGTCTTGGGATGGTCCAGAACAAAGTCGGAGACCTTCTTATCGAGACCGGTCATCGTGCGCATCTCGGGATCGTAGAACGGATTGGGCAGGAAGCGAACGTCGATCATAATGTCCGCCTCGACGGGCATACCGTGCTTAAAGCCAAACGAGAACACGTGAACGTCCATGAGCTGCTGGTCGGACAACTCGGAGAACGCCATGCGCAATTTGTTGCGCAGAGCAGAGGTGCGCAAGCGGCTCGTATCGATAATCATGTCAGCTCGGTCGCGAACGCCCTGCAGCTGCAGGCGCTCGCGCTGAATCGCATCGGCCGTAGTCTCCCCCGGCTTGGCAATGGGATGGCGGCGGCGGTTTTCACTATAACGACGGATCAGCACCTCGTCAGAGGCCTCGAGAAACACGATGTCGCAGCTCATCTCGCGCTCCTCGAGTGCGGCAACGGCATCGAGCAGCTCATCGAACAAGCCCTGGCTGCGCAGGTCGCAGGTGACGGCAAGATGCCTGCCCACGCCCGTATTGATGCCGACGAGTTCGGCAAGCTGGGCGATCAGACGCGGAGGCAAGTTGTCGATGCAAAAGTAGCCCATGTCCTCGAACACATGCATGGCCTGCGTTCGGCCCGATCCGGACATTCCGGTGATGATGACGATATCGGGGATGCGCTCCGAGCGCTCCGCCGCATCCATGGCATCTCCCTTTTGCATGTGTGCCTCCTAAAACAAGCGCGGGACCCGGCCAGCGGATCCCGCGCGATCAATTGCCTTTATTGAGTATACCGCCCCAAGCGGATACGAGGCCTGTCTTACGCCTCAAGCGCAGCCTTGAACCAACTTGTAATACTCGTGGGGTGCGTAATGGCAGTGCCTACGACAACTGCCCAGGCGCCCGCATCAATCGCGGCGCGGGCCTCCTCGGGCGTGTGCACGCGGCCCTCGCAGATGATGGGAAGGCCGGGAAACTCCTCGGTCGCCTGACGCAGGAGCGGCAGATCGGGACCGTCGGCCATGGTGCAATCGATAGCGGCGACACCGTGAGAAAGCGTGGTGGACACCAGGTCGAAGCCCATGTCGACAGCACGACGAATATCCTCGATGGTGGCACAGTCAGCCATCAGGAGCACGCCCTCCTCATGCAGCGGACGGAAGGTGTCCTCGACGGTCTTGCCATCGGGACGTGGGCGATCAGTGGCATCAATTGCCACGATATCGGCACCGGCGGCAACGCAGGCGCGAGCGTGGCGCAGCGTCGGCGTGATGTAGACGCCCTCGTGCCCATCCTTCCACAAGCCGATGACGGGGACCTCGCAGCGGCCCTTAATGGCGGCAATGTCGGCAAGGCCCTGGCAGCGAATGGCGGCGGCGCCGCCGAGCTCGCAAGCGCGAGACATTTGAGCCATGGTCTCGGGCGTACGAAGCGGCTCGCCCATATACGCCTGAACGCTCACGACGAGCTTGCCCTTCAGGGATTGAATCAAAGGATCAACGGTCATGTTCGACTCAACCTTTCTCAAAACAGCCTTCTGAGACACCGCACCTTGACGTTCAAACCGTCGCTCGCGTACCGAAGTACGCTTCGCTCCTCTTTCACGTCAATCTGCGGCACCTCAGAAGGCGCACTTGGTAGTTATGTTTACTTCAACGACGCAAGAAGGTGTTCGGCGGCACCGATAAGCGGCGCGTCGCCCTCCAGAGAACCGATGAGGATCGGCGTGTCCTGAAGCGGGTCGAGCGCCTGGCTGACGTAGCCCTCGTGTACCGAGTCCTTCCACGTTTGCGAACGCCAATCGGGACCCTGGTGAATCACACCTCCCGAAAGCACGATAACCTCGGGATCCAAGATGTTGGCAAGCGAGCCCAAGCTGGCGCCCAGCGCAAAGCCGGCGTCATGGATGACCTCGGTCGCCTTTGCGTCGCCCGCACGGCACAGGTCGTTCACGTCGCGACCGACCGAAGGACGGCTGGGGTCGACGCGACCAAAGCGCTCATCGTACATACGACCAATGGAAGTGCCCGAAGCAACCGACTCAAGATGGCCAGAACGTCCGCAGGCGCAGGGAATGCCAGCGGCAGCCGAGCACTCGATGTGGCCCATATGACCAGCAGCACCATGGAAGCCCTGCATCACGCGGCCGTTCTCGACATATGCGCCGCCGATGCCCGTACCGATGCCCAGACACAAGACGGAGAACTTGCCCTTGCCGACGCCCCAGTGGGCCTCGCCCAGAGCATGAGCCTGCACGTCGCCCACCACGGCAACGGGAAGACCAAGGTCCTCGCGCAGACGCGGCCCCAACTGAACGCCGGACCAGCCGGGCATGATCTCGTTGGCATACGCGATGGCGCCCGTCTTGGGATCGACGACACCGGCGGCACCGATACCGACACCGAGGACCTCGACATCGGGATTCGCCTCGAGAGCAGCTTTGATGGACGCCTCGATACGCTGGAAGACAGCCTCGCCGCCCTCCTGGGCCTCGGTGGGAACCTCAGCTTCAAAGACCGGATGGGGCACGCTGTCATCAGCCGGATACTCCATGATGGCGGTCGCGATCTTAGTTCCGCCGATATCGACAGAGCAGACGTACTTGTTCTCCATGTCGCTCTCCTTCGGAGATAAAAAACAACTACAGGAAATGCGCCGTCAGGCTAGCCGTCACAGCGCGGTAAAGGTTTTCCAGGTGCCCGAGATCGCCGAGAAACCGTGTGGCCATTGACCTAATGGGTCATGGCCGCAAGGTTGAACGGCGAGGTCGGGTGCCTGGGAAGCTTTAAAGGAGGCCGTTGTCCTGGAGGACCTTCTTAATCGCCTCGACGTTCTCGCCGGTCATGGCCTTCACCGGGCGCGGCATGGTCGGGCTGTCGAAGATGCCCATGAGGTTCATAGCGGTCTTGAAGGCGCCAACGCCACCGGCATAGCCCTGGACGCCCGAGGTGACATCCCAGATGTGGGAGATCTCGTTGAGGCGATCCTGCTCGGCCTTGACGGTAGCCCAGTCGCCGGCCTGAGCGGCCTTCCACTGGCGCACGTAGCCCTCGGGCTCAACGTTGGCGAGACCCGGGACGGAACCGTCGGCGCCACCGAGGTAAGCGCCGTCGACAACAACCTCGTGACCGGTGAGGATGCTCATCGGATGACCGTTCTTCTCGTTCTCCTGAACGAGGTAGCGGAACGAGATGTCATCGCCCGAGGAATCCTTGACGCCGGCCAGGACGCCCTCGGCGCCGAGCTTAGCAAGGAGCTTCCAGGGGAGCTTGGTGTGGACGCACACGGGGATGTCGTAGGCGAAGATAGGCAGGTCGAGCTCCTCGTGAAGGATGCGGAAGTGCTCCTCGACCTCGGTCATGCCCTGCAGGGCATAGAACGGGCAGGTGGCGACAAGCGCGTCGGCACCCAGCTCCTGAGCGACCTTACCGTGCTCGATCATGCGCTCGGTCTCGGTGTCGATGATGCCGACCAGAACAGGCACACGGTGATCAACGATGCGCACGGCCTCGGCGACAATCTGGCGACGGCGCTCGTCGGTGGAAAAGACGACCTCGCCCGAGGATCCCAGGAAGAACAGGCCATCGACGCCGGCATCGATCATACGGTTGATGCTGCGCTCAAAGGAGGCAACATCGAGCTGATGGTCTTCGGTATCGGGAACAACGACGGGAGGGATAACGCCGGTGAATTTCTGAGTTGCCACAAGAATCTCCTTAGTTGTCTGGCGAGCGGCCCTGTGCCGCCCACTCTTGTTGGCAGTGTCCAGGCCGCCTAGGCCAAAGAACACGGGTAGAACGTTTGGTTAAAAAAGTCGACGACTTCGTTTTCGAACGCATTGATGCGCTCGTGAGCGTATTTGGCATAGATGATATGCCTCCGGTCACACTCAAGACCGTTGAATACGGCAAACTGGCCCTTGGGATCGCTCACGGCATCCATGAGTGATGTGCCCATGAGCACCGATCCGCGCACCCGAGACGACAGAGCCTCGAGGCCGCCGGGAATTGGATTGGCAACCGCCGTGCAGGCAAGGCCCCGCTCGTCCAGAGCAGAAACCGCCAGCGCGACTCCGCCGCCAAGACCCTCGCCCCATGCAAAGATGCGGTCGGGGTCCACGCCATCAAGATTTCGCGCAACCTTCGCCAACGCGCAGCCCCAACGGACACGCCCGACAAAAGCGGGCGAAGCAATCCCCCACTGCAGGTCGTCCGCACCAGCAACAACGTCGTCTAGTGCAAGCACGGCATATCCCATGGCGGCAAACCTCGTCATGTGATGCCATCCACGCACGGGTCGATCGATGTCGTGAAACATCAGACAGAGCGGAACAAGCTCGGATGCTCGGGCGCGGCCTGAGGGCTCAATCAAACGGCCGTGCACGACATACCCGCCGAGCTCAAAGGAAACCTCGGAGTAGCGCGCGCACGGATTGGCGAAATCAATCGCCGTAACAGTCAGCCCGCAAACCTCAAGGTCCGAAGCGGCTGTCTCTAATTCGGAAACATCCGCCGAAGCATCGCCGCGCCAATCCCGGAAATCGGAGAGCCTTGACGAAACCGTCCCAGCAATCCCCGCGAGCCCGGGGACGATCAGCTCATCGACATTGCTCTCGCACTTAGACATGAGCCTCCCCTCCTTCGCAGAAAAACGGAATGATCATGTCGTCAAAGTCCTGAATCTCCTCGTGGCCAAAACCTTCAAAGAACTCATGACGCTTTTCACAGGTCAGGTTGTTGTAGACCGCAAACTGCGTCGCCGGCGGGCAGACGATATCGGCTGTGCCCGTGCCAAACAGCACGGGGCATTTGACCATGGGGGCAAAGTTCTTGGAATCAAAGTACGCCAGCTTGGCATAGGCTTCCTCGATACGAGTCGAGTCCTCGTCAAACCAGCGCGACCAATAGCGCAGGCCCTCGTAGGCAATATCGTCGGCGTCCAAATCCCAAACCAGGCGGAAATCCGATAAGAAGGGATAGAGGATGGCCGCGCGGTCAACCAAATCGCTATTGAGCGCGCAGGTCGCAATACCCAAACCGCCGCCCTGCGATGCGCCGTTCACATACACGCGGGTAAGATCGATGCCCTCGAGCTCGCGAACGATACGGCACAGAATGCGAATATCCTGGTGCAAGCGGACATAGTAGAGGTTGGCCGGGTCGCCGTCGATACCGGCGACGATATGGCCCGCGACCGTCGTGCCCTCAAATCCACCAATATCCTCGGAGGGGCCACCTTGGCCGGGGCAGTCGAGAGCAATGAGCGCCATGCCCATGCCCGCAAACGACGCCTGCTCAAACCAGCTGCGGCTCGCACCCGGATATCCATGGAACTGAAGCACCAGCGGCATGGGCTCCTCCGAGACCGGCTTGAGGTACTTGGCATGCAGACGTGCACCACACATGCCGGTATACCAGAGGTCGAAAAACCGACAGGTCGCGGAATCCGCAACCGAAGCCGCCTCGATCGCGTAGTCGAGCTCAACGGCGTCGGCCTCGGCCATGCGGTCCTTCCAAAAGAGATCGAAATCCGATGGACGGGGCATAGCGCCTCGATATTCACCAAATTGCTGTTGTAGCTCCTGAGCACTTGGCATGGCTCGTGAACCCAACCTTTCGAAATCGCAACGGAGGTGCGCCCGGTAAGGGAACCGGGCGCACGGGAGGGAAAGCGAGGCTACTCGCCGAGCTTGGGATGCAGCAGCGACGGCGCAGCGCCGAGCAGCATCTTGGTGTAGGGGTCCTGAGGGTGCTGGAAGACCTGCTTGGCCTCGCCCTGCTCGACGATCTTGCCGCCATTCATAACGATGATGTCGTCAGAGATATAGCGGACCGTCTGGATGTCATGGCTGATGAACACCATGGCCAGGCCGAGCTCCTTCTTAAGGTCGGTCAGCAGGTTCAGAATCTGCGCACGGACCGAAACGTCCAGAGCCGAGGTGGGCTCGTCGGCGATGATGGCATCGGGGTTCAGCGACAGGGCACGGGCAATTGCGACGCGCTGGCGCTGGCCGCCCGAAAGCTGGCCGGGAAGAACCTCGGCGGCGGAGCTGGGCAGACCGGTGAGCTCCAAGAGCTCCTTGACGCGCTTCTCCTGCTCGGCCTCGGTACCCAGGTTGTGGACGCGCATGGGGTCGAGCAGTTGCTCGCGAACGACCATGCGGGGGTTGAGCGCCGTGGCCGGGTTCTGGAACACGACCGAGATGACGCGGCCCATGTGGCGACGGTCCTCGGCGGTACGCTTGGTAACGTCCTTGCCCTTAAAGTAGACCTTGCCGCTCGTGGGGGCCTGCAGGCCGCACATGACGTTAGCGGTGGTGGACTTTCCGCAACCGGACTCGCCGACGATGCCGATGGTCTGTCCGGGCATGAGCTTAATCGTTACACCCTGGACGGCGTGAACCAGGTTGGGGTGCAGAATCGAGCCGGTACGGGTCCTAAAGGTGACGTGGACGTCATCAAGGAAGATGATCGGCTCGACGCCGTTGACTGCGGTCTCGCTCATCTACATCACCTCCGCGTGAGGGGTCAAACCATTTGCCTTGAGCACCTCGTCGGGGAGCTCGGAATAGAAGTGCTCGGTGCCGGGCACGCGCTTGAAGACCGGACGGGTGTCCAGGCCAATGCGCGGATGGCTCGAGCGGGGCGCGAAGCGATCGCCCTTGGGGAAATCGCGCGGGCTCGGAACGGCGCCGGGCACCTGGTGCAGGCGGCCCGAACCGCTCTCGATGGACAGGACGGAACCCAGAAGGCCGCGGGTGTACTCGTGAATCGGGTTGGTGAGCAGCTCCTTGGTGGGCGCCTGCTCGATAACCTGACCGGCGTACATAACCGTGATGTTATGGGCAACCTCGGCGACCAGCGCCAGGTCATGCGAAACGAAGATCATGGCAAAGCCGAGCTTGGCCTGAAGGTCGTTAAGCAGCTTGATGACCTGCTTCTGGACGGTAACGTCCAGAGCGGTCGTGGGCTCGTCGCAGATGACCAGCTTGGGGTCGCGGGTAAGGGCCATAGCGATCAGAACGCGCTGACGCTGACCACCGGAAAGCTCATGCGGATAGCTCTCGAGCGTACGCTTGGGGTCGAGGCCCACGAGCTCCAGGAGCTCCTCGGCGCTACGGGTGCCGCCACGCTTGGTGAGCTGCTTCATCTGGGCGGAAATGAGCATGGAGGGGTTGAGCGAGGACAGGGCGTCCTGATAGACCATGGCGATATCGGTACCGCGCAGGCCGAACCACTCCTTCTTGCTCATCTTGAGCAGGTCGCGGCCCTCCCAGAGAACCTCACCGGAAAGATGCTCGTCATCGTCGGTCAGGCCCATGATGGCCAGCGTGGTGATGGACTTACCGCAGCCGGACTCGCCTACCAGGCCCATGGTCTGGCCGGGACGGACATCGAAGTTGACGTGGTCGACGACGTTGATGTCACCGTGGTGCTCAAACTGGATGCAGAAATCGCGGACCGAAAGGATCGGCTCGACGGACTCATCGGGAACATGGCGGTCGTTACGCTTGAGTTCGACATCGCGCAGAGCGCCAAGACGGGCGGACAGGGACTGAGCCTGCTCCTTGTAGGCGCGAACGGGGTCGGAGACCAGCAGGTCGGCCTCGCGGCGCTTGGAGGAGTCGGTCGGATCCAGGGCGGCGGAGGGAGCAGCGGCCATGGCGTCGGTAATGCCCTCGGAGAGGATGTTGAGTGCCAGGCAGGTGATCATGATGGCCAGGCCCGGGAACAGCGCCTGCCACCAACGGCCAGCGAGCACGCCACCGCGAGCGTCGGCGAGGATGTTGCCCCAGGTAGCGGTAGGCTCCTGAATACCAGCGCCGATAAAGGTCAGCGAGGCCTCGAAGATGATGGCGTCGGCTACCAGGGTAACGGTGAAGACCATAATCGGGGCGATGCAGTTGCGCAGGACGTGCTTAATCAAAATCCACGGAGCCTTGGCGCCGGAAACGATGACCGCGCGGACATAGTCCTCGCCGTACTCAGACACGATGTTGGCGCGCACGATACGGGCAATCTGCGGAGTGTACATAAAGCCGATGGCGAAGATGATCGACGGCACGGAATTGCCCAGGATGGAGACGAAGACGGCCGCGAGGGCGATGCCCGGGATGGACATGATGATGTCCAGGATGCGCATGATCGCCTCGGAAACGGACTTGCGCGAAACCGCCGCGAGGGCGCCCACGACAGAACCGCAGACCAGAGCCATGGCAGTGGCGCCAAAGCCGATGATCAGCGAGTAACGACCACCGTAGAGCATACGCGACAGAATGTCGCGACCCTTATCGTCGGTACCGAAGATAAATCCGTTGCCGGGAGCCTGGCGAGCCGTAAAGATCTCGACCGGGCTATAGGGGGCAAGAAGGGGCGCCAGAATCGCGGTCAGGGCGACCAGCACCAGCACGACGGCGGCAATCTTAGAAGACAGCGTCATCTTCTTCCAGCCACCGAGCTTGAGCCCCTTGGAGGCAGCCTTCTCGAGCTGCTCGGTTTGCTTCTCTCGAATCTTTACCATAATCTACACCGTCCTGATGCGCGGGTTGATGAGCAGGTAGAGCATGTCAACCACGATGTTGATGATGATGAAGGCAAGAGCAACGACGATGACGACGCCCTGAACCAGGTTCGCCTCGTTGCCCTGAACGCCCTGCAGAATCGCAGTACCCATGCCGGGGAGGTTGAAGATGACCTCGATGACGACGGCGCCGCCCATAAGGTAACCGATCTTAAGACCGAGGGTGGTGACCGGGGTGATCAGCGCGTTGCGAAGAACGTTGATGCCGACGACGACCTTCTCGGGAACGCCGGCGCCACGGGCCATGCGGACGTAGTCCTTGTCGAGTTCCTCGACCATGGCGGTACGCACGATACGAGTCATCTGACCCGTCAGCGGAAATGCCAGGGCGATAGCGGGCATGATCATACGTCCCAGATAGCCAGCCGGGTTGGTGGTGAAGTGAGGCAGAGCACCGGACGCCGGGAGCACCTTAAGGTAGGAAGAGAACAGCAGAATCAACAGAACGGCAAGCCAGAACGACGGGGTTGCCAGGCCGGCGATGGAAAAGACGCGGATCACTTGGTCCGGCCATTTATCGCGATACAGTGCCGCGATGACGCCGAGCAAAAACGAGACGACCGCGCCGATGGCAAGACCGATAAAGGTCAGCTGCATCGTGACGGGCAGGGCCGTGGAGATGCGCTTGGCAACGGAGTTGCGAGCAGCACCATAGGTGCCCATGTCACCATGGATCAAATCGCCCATGTAGCGCACGTAGCGCACGGGCCAGGGGTCGTCCAGACCATACTTCTCATGGTACTCGGCAACCGCCTCGGGCGAGGCACCGTCACCCAACGCCGTATAGGCGGGGTCGGTCTTGGAGAACGACATAAGGAAGAACACCAGGACGGTGACGCCCAATGCCATGATCGGCAGCGCCACGAGACGCCTTCCAATCAAACGTAGAAAGTTGTTCACGTTCTCTCCCCTTTCTTTTGTCGGTAGGACCAACTGGTATATGAGTATGGATACTCATTACAAGACCCGAGCGACATCGAGGCCGCCCGGGTCTTTGTTTCAACTATGAGGACGTTGCCTTACGACCGACGCCCCACATATGACTCAAGCGAGTCTTAGGCCTTGACGGTCGCGACGCCCCTGAAGGACATGCTCGTCGTGCCGATGCCCTTGAAGCCATCGAGGGCCTCGCCGTTGGGCGCGGTGGACGGATCGTCCCAGGAAGCGGAAACAGTCTTGACGTGGACAACGGGGTACAGAACAGCGTTGTCGGCGATGATGTCGAAGCACTCGTTCCACTTCTTCTGCTGCTCGTCGCCCTCGGCGGCAAGAGCCTCGTCCATGAGACCGTGGAGCTTCGCCCACTCAGCGGAATCCTTCCACGGGCAACGGGTCTGCATCCAGACGTTGTCGCCATACCACCAGTTGAGCAGCAGGTCGGGGTCAGCGCCGAAGCAGGACGGATCGCCAGGAGCGAGAAGGATATCATAGGCCTCGCCGCCGTCGATGGCAGCGTAGGTGGCCGGCGAGGTATCGGTCTGGATGGTCACATCGAAGCCGAGAGCGTCGAGGTCGTTCTTGACCTGGGCGGCCATGCCCTTGATCTGCTCGTTGTCGGTGGTGCGCAGGGTGATGGCGCCCGGGGTGATGCCAGACTCTTCGATGAGCTTCTTGGCCTTCTTGGCGTCAGTCTTGTACACCGTGGAAGCCTCATGATAGTTGGTGAAGCTCTTGGGCAGGTAGCAGCTGGCAGCGGTGGCAAGGCCGGCGAAGGTGTTGGTGATCATCTTCTCAGTGTCGAGCGCGTACATGACGGCCTGACGGACCTTGACGTTGTTCCAAGGCTCCTTGGCGACGTTGAACATGATGAAGCGGGTGCCGAAACCCTGGACGTTATCGATCTTGCAGCCGGCGCTCTCGAGCTGGTCGACGGCGTCAGCGGTGACGAGCTCCATAACGAGCGTGGAGCCCTCCTGCTGAGCGGTAACGCGAGCGGTGGGGTCGGTCAGGATGCTGTACTGGATCTTCTTATCCTCGGCAGCATACTCACCGTTGTACTCGGGGTTGGGAACCAGGGTGATCTCGGTATCGGAGATAGAGTCGTACATCCAGGGGCCGGAGCCGATCGGCTGCTTAGCGCGATCCTCCTCGGCCTGGGTAGCCGGGGTAACGCGGATGATGGCCAGACGATCTTTGAGCAGGGAGAAGTTGGGGACCTTGGTCTTGACCGTTACAGTGCTGGCGTCCTTGGCCTCGATGGACTCGAAGGGCTGGAAGAACGGAGCATAGGTAGCAGAAGCAGCGCAAGCGGTGTAGGAGGCAACGACGTCGTCAGCAGTGACCTCGGTGCCATCGGAGAACTTGGCGCCCTTGCGGATGGTGACCTCGAAGGTAGTGTCGTCCACGGACTTGGGATCGTCGGTGGCGAGCTCGTTGAAGGTGCTGTAGTCGTGGTAATCGATGCCATAGAGGCCCTCGATGACGTGCCAGTTAGCACCCAGGCCCACAGCGGAGCCGGTGCTGGCGGGGTCGAAGCTGGACGGAGCGTAAGCGGAACCAGCGGTGATCACGCCGCCGCCACGGTTGGCGGAATCGGTGGAACCGGAAGCGGAACCCTCGTCGTTGGAGCTGCCACCGCAGCCGGTGAGACCAAGCCCTGCGACAGCAGCGACGCTGCCGGTGAGGCCGAGGAACGAACGCCTGGACATACCCTTGTTGATGATGGCCATGTCTTCTCCTATCAATAGAGAATCTTACCCGGGAGCACCTAGACTTGCCCCCGCGCAACTTGCGGACGATATATACCTTACCTACCGACGGACCCAACTGAGGTGCCGCGCTCGGCGACCGATACATACATACGCTTGAACGGTATTTACTACCGTTCACCGAATTCATTGACAAACGATTCGCCAGACAGTATGTATCGACGAGGTGAGATATCAGTCTTCGTCAACCCGCAGGATAGCAGTGTTGTTCACCATGGCTAGTCAAACGTTTTAGCGTTAATAAAACCCGAAATCGGCAGGTAATCACCGCGAAACAAATGATTGAAAATTGACCAATCATGTATATCAGTTGTTTAGAAGCGCGTTTAGTTTTCGGATTGGTTGGCCGATGCCTGGGCGCGTTCGGCATTCCATGCAACAAGTGCCTCGTGGACCGCTTTGGCGACATCAGCCGGAACGCCTCGAACTTCTGCAATCTCCTGCTCGCTTGCTGCGCGCAAACGCTTCATCGAGCCAAAATGGCGCATAATGGCACGTTTTCTGGTGGGTCCCACGCCCGGAACGTCGTCAAGCACCGAAACCGTCATAGCCTTATCGCGCAACTCGCGATGGAACGTAATCGCAAATCGGTGGGATTCATCGCGAACCTGCTTGATCAGATAAAGCGAAGCGGAGCCGGTCGGCAGCACGACGGGAGTCTCGTCCCACGGCACGAAAACTTCCTCATCGGCCTTTGCCAAGCCACAAACTGGTATATCGAGGCCGAGCGCCTCAAGCTGCTTAATTGCAGCGGTCAATTGCGGCTTGCCACCATCGACAACGAGCAAATCGGGGCGCGAGCCAAAGCGCTCGTCCGCCATGCGCTCGGGAGCATAGCGACGCCCCAGAACCTCGGACATCGATACGAAGTCGTTCGCCTCGTCCAATTCGGCCTGAATTTTAAAGCGACGATACTGGCCCTTGTCGGCACGACCGTTGGTAAACACCACCATCGAAGCGACGGTAAAGGTGCCGTGCAACGTCGAGATATCGAAGCACTCGATGCGCAACGGCGGCGCAGGCAGCGCCAGCGCGCTTTCGAGCTCCAGGAGCGCCTGATTGGTGCGATCGTCAGCATATCCCGTGCGCATCATGTAGCGCATGAGGGCATGGCGTGCATTTTTGGAAGCCATATCGAGCAGGCGGTGCTTTTCGCCGCGCTGCGGCCTATGGAGATGGCAAGAGCGTTCGCGCTTGCCCGCAAGCCACTCCCCCAACGCTTCGGCATCCTCAAGCTCGACAGAGAGATTGATCTCGGCTGGAATATCAGCCGTCTCGTCGTAATAGCGCTTAAGAAAGCCCGATTGAAGCTCTTCCTCGTCGACATCCAGGCCTTTATCGAGGATGAACTCACAAGTTCGAACCGTTCGGCCCTCGCGAACGACAAAGACGCAGGCGGCAGAGATAGTCTCTTCGCGATAGAAGCCGATGACGTCGATATCGACGCTCGATGGAAAAACAACCTGTTGGCGATCGTCCAAGCCCCTAATGACTTCCAGACGACGCTTGACGCGCGCCGCACGCTCAAAATCGAGCGTCTCGGCTGCCTCCGTCATCTCGGACGTGAGCTCGTCGACGACATCCTTGCGATGGCCCGACAAGAAACGTTCGACACGCTTGACGTTCTTGGCATAGTCGGCAGGGGAAATCGCGCCGACGCATGCGCCCGGCCCGCGCCCGACATGGTAGTCAAAGCAGGGACGCCCGTTTTGCGCGCAAATCATATTGACGATGTCTTCTTCGCCCTTATGAGATTCGACGATGCGGCGGCAGCGGCGCCATTCCGCACAGGATGCCGAGCAAATAGGAATAACCTTGCGTAGCGTATCGATGGTCTCACGCGCCGCACGACTATCGGTATAGGGGCCAAAATAGCGCGTTCCCGGTTTATGACGCTCTCGCGTGTATTTAATAGCCGGAAACAAGTCTCTCTTGGTAATGGCGATAAAGGGATAGCTTTTATCGTCTTTGAGATCGACGTTAAAGTACGGATGGTACTGGCCAATCAGATTACGCTCGAGCACCAATGCCTCGTGCTCGGTCTCCACCACGATATAGTCGAAGCTCGCCACCAGCTGCATCATGAGCGGGATCTTTTGACGCTCGTCCTGCAGCGTCACGTATTGACGCATACGGGCACGCAGGTTTTTTGCCTTGCCCACATAGATGACATCGCCCTTGGCATCTTTCCAAAGGTAGCAGCCGGGTTGCGTGGGAACGCGCGAAACCTGTTCGGCAAGTGTTGGAATGTTGTCGTGACCTGCCACGCGCGCCTACTTGCGACGAAGCAGCGCCGAGACCTCGGGCATCTTAAAGACGAAGGCAAGGCCAAAAGTTACAGCGAGCGAGACGACGCCTGCAACACAAACGTAGCCCAGGGTAATGAGGATCGAGCTGCCAAGCACTCCGACAAAGTGCTCAAGTGCCCACATGACGCCGGCGCCCGCGGCAGCGCCCAAGCCACCGAACAGTAGGCCGAAGAAACCGCCGTGCAGGATAGACTTGACCTGCAGGCCATGCAGACGACGGCGCAGCCACCACAGTGAGCATCCGACCAAGACCACGTAGTCAACGACGTACGAAAGCGCAATTGCCGGCATACCGTAGCCCAGCACCACGCCAAACAGCAGCACCGAACCGGCCTGACCGATAGCGGAGTACAGGCAATAGCGGCTATAAGGTTTCATATCGAGCAGGGCCGAGAAGCTCTTCTGCATCAGCACGACCACACCGTAGAGCGGCAAGGAAAGTGCCAGATAGATAAGGAACTCCGACACCAGCGCCACACCGGATTCATCGAACTTGCCGGCGCAGTAGATCATGTTGAGCGGACGGGCGAAGACGATCAGATACATCGCAAACGGAATCAGGAAGAAGAGCATCTGGGCGACACCGCGCGAAATGCCCGTGCGGACGCTGTCGTAATCCTTCTCCTGCGCATCGTGAGAGAGTTCGGTATAGAGTGCCGTCGAAAGCGAGGCGGCGATCAGCGCATAGGGCAATGTGTACCACAGGCGCGCATATGCGATAACGGAAGGGCCGGTCTCGGGCTGCACCACAAGCGCGGCGGCATTAGTAATAGAGGTCGAGACAAACATGCACACCGTGGCGAGCAGCGTCGGGATACCAAGCGCGATCGTCTGTCGCAGTGCGGGGTCCTTAAAGTCGATATGGATATGAGGATGCACGCCATGCTTGCCAAGCGCGGGAATCTGGCAGGCCATCTGGACAAAGACGCCGAGGGTCGTACCAGCTGCGATCAAGATAATACCGGCCTGCCCGCCAAATTGTGCAGACACGGGAGCAAAACCCATAAAGCTGGCGATGACGATGACATTGTTGAGAACCGGGGCAAACGTCGACCAGAAGTAGTCGCGGTGTGCGTTGAGAACGCCCGAGAACACCGAACCCAAGCCATAAAACAGAATTTGGATAGCAAAGAAGCGGAACATGAACGCAGCGATATCCATGCTGCCGCCATCGCCCGAAAGGAACGACTGCGTCCAAATAAAGCCGGGAGCAAACACGGTGCCCAGCAGCGAGATACCGCCCAGTAGCAGAAGCAGAATACCGAGCAAGTTACCGACATACTCGTTCGATGCCTCGCGGCCCTGCTCGCGCCTCACGCCCATATACACCGGCAAAAACGCCGTAACGAGCATGCCGCCCATCACGAGCTCGTAGAGCATGTTGGGCAGGTTGTTGGCAACCTGATAGGAGGACGAGAGCAGCGACATGCCGATGGCGGCCGCCATGGCCCACGTGCGGATAAACCCGGTGACGCGCGACACGATGGTCAGCACGGTCATGAGGCCAGCAGAACGACCAACCGTGGAGTAGTCCGACGAACCCATATCGTCTACGTCGTCCTGAGAGTCCTCATGAACCTCATCTTGTGGCAGTAAATCGTCCACGACGGCAAAGGAGCCGGTCATCGCAAAGGGATCGTCAACCAAAACGGCGTCATCAGCAGGTGCGACGTCATCGCTGTTCGGCATGTTGTTTCCGGATACGGCATCATCATCGAATATGGCATGGTCGCCAAACACCGTGTCAACTTCTTTGGCGGCGACGGTTCGGGCAGAAAACGACAGAGGGTCCCAGTCGTCATCACCGTCGATGGCCACGCCCTCGACGGGATCGGTCGAACCAAGCGGCGACCATTCGTCATCCGAAAGAAGCGGTTCGTCATCATCATGAGCCGCGGGCTTGGCGGAACGAGCGGCAGGAGCGCTCTGCGGTGTGCTCTTTCCCTGGGCTGCCATCAAAAACACCGCCGTCTCATCGGGACGCGGCACACGAGGAGCCTCGGAGGCGATCGGCTTCACGCTGGCGCTCGATTGAGCGGCGGCCAAAAAGACAGCCGTCTCATCGGGACGAGCCGAAGAAAGAACCGTACGGGGAAGTGCCGTGCCGGCACCGGCGGCACGCAAGTACACGGCCGTCTCGCCCGGGTCAGCGGCAGCGGACCAGGCGTTTCGAATCTCGTTATCGAACGAAGCGGCCTCGGGCGCGGGCGTCTGAGGAGCCGACCCTTTTGCAAAGTGAGCTCCGCGCTTTGATTCTTCCTGCGGCATCGCTCAGTCCTCTCTCGTGATCGGGGCAACCGTCGCCCCGCAAAATGCAACTAAGTCATCGGGAGCAAGCTCAAGCTGATAGCCGCGCTTGCCACCCGAGATAAAAATGGTATCCCAAAGGACGCATGTCTCATCGATCAGCGTCCGGAAGCGTTTTTTCATACCGACCGGGCTGCAACCGCCGCGGACATACCCCGTCGCGGCAAGCAAATCTTTGACATGCATCATGGTCAGCGACTTTTCGCCTGCGGCGCGCGCGGCGGCCTTGAGGTCGAGCTCGTCGGCAACGGGAATGCAGCAGACGACATGGTCGTTGGACGGCGTCGTGCAGACCAGGGTCTTAAATCCCTGACCGGGTTCCTCGCCAAGCTGATCGGAAATCGCGACACCCAGACCTGACGATTCATCGCCATCGTCTTCGTACGTATGGAGAACATAGGAGATGCCGGCGCTTTCCAGCTCGCGCATCGCATTGGTTTTTGGCGTCTTAACAGCCTTTGCCATGGCACATCCTTTCCCTCGCAGAGCGACGCAAGGATTAAGTATAGGGCCAATTCCGTCGCATATGCCATCTCGACACACAGAAGCGCCACCGAATCAGAAGGAATCGGTGCGCGTCGGTACTACAACGTCTCTTTACTGCGCGTCGAGCTGCGCCTGACGCTCACGGTCACGCTTGAGCAGCGGCGCCAAGAACTTGCCCGTGTAGCTCTGCGAGCATGCCGCGACTTGCTCCGGCGTGCCCGAGACCACGACGGTTCCGCCGCCATTGCCGCCCTCGGGGCCCATATCGATCAGGCGGTCGGCAACCTTGATGACATCAAGGTTGTGCTCGATCACCAGAACTGTGTTGCCCGCATCGGCCAGGCGCTGCAAAACGTCGAGCAGCTGACGAACATCCTCAAAATGGAGGCCGGTTGTGGGCTCGTCCAAAATGTAGAACGTCTTGCCTGTCTGACGACGATGAAGCTCCTTGGCGAGCTTCACGCGCTGCGCCTCGCCGCCCGAAAGCGTCGTAGCGGGCTGGCCTAAGCTCACGTAGCCCAGACCCACGTCATATAGGGTCTGCAGTTTGCGCTTAATCTGCGGGATATTCCCAAAGAAAGCCAGTGCTTCGGTGACACTCATGTCGAGCACGTCCGAGATTGTCTTGCCGCGGTAGGTAACCTCGAGTGTCTCGCGGTTATAGCGCTTGCCGCCACATACCTCACAGGGGACATAGATATCGGGAAGGAAGTGCATCTCGATCTTGATCTGGCCATCGCCCTTGCACGCCTCGCAGCGACCGCCGCTTACGTTAAAGGAGAAACGTCCCGGCGAGTAGCCGCGCGCCTTCGACTCCGGCGTGCTTGCAAACAGCGCACGCAGATCATCCCACAGGCCAATATAGGTCGCAGGGTTCGAACGCGGCGTGCGACCGATCGGTGACTGGTCGATATCGATTACCTTATCGATGCACTCAATGCCCTCAATCTTCTTGTACGGCCCCACGGGACGCGTCGAACGATGGATGGCATTCGTAAGCGCGGGCGCAATCGTATCGGTGACCAGGGAGCTCTTGCCCGATCCCGAAACACCGGTAACGACCGTAAGCGTACCGAACTCAATCTTGGCGGTAACGTTTTTGAGGTTGTTAGCGCGAGCGCCCGTAATCTTAAGACAGCCGCGGCCGGGCTTGCGGCGCTCTTCGGGCACGCGGATCATCCGCTTGCCGGTCAAATAAGCACCCGTCATGGAATCGGGGCATGCCATGATATCGGCAGGCGTTCCCGCGGCGACCACGTGTCCGCCGTTAACGCCCGCACCGGGACCCATATCGATCACGTAGTCTGCAGCGCGAATTGTATCTTCGTCGTGCTCGACGACGATAACGGTATTACCGATATCGCGCAAGCGCTCGAGCGTCTTGATCAGGCGCTCGTTGTCGCGTTGGTGAAGGCCGATCGACGGCTCGTCCAGAATGTACAGAACGCCCATGAGGCCGGCACCGATCTGCGTTGCCAGGCGAATGCGCTGCGCCTCGCCGCCGGAAAGCGTCGCCGAGGCGCGATCGAGCGTCAGATAGTCGAGTCCGACATCGACCAGAAAACGCAGGCGCTCCAGGATTTCCTTGACAATGCGCCCGCCGATAAACTGCTGGCGCTCGGTAAGCTCCAGGCCCTCAAAAAACTCGAGCGACTCGCGACACGACAGGCAGCAGACATCGTAAATGGACTTGCCGCCCACGGTGACGGCAAGCATCTCGGGGCGCAGGCGAGCACCGTGACAGCTCGAGCATGGCTCTTCGCGAATGTATTTCTCCAAGCGAGCCCTGGTGTTCTCGTTCGTCGTCTCGTTGTAGCGCTCATACAGGATGTTGCGCACACCCGAGAACTTAGTATCCCACTGGCTGCGACGCCCATCGAGCTTTTGATAGTCGACCGAAATCTTCGTGTCGCCCATGCCATCCAAAAACGCACGACGCACCCGCGGGGGCAGGTCCTCCCATGGCGTATCGGCACTCACCTTAAAGTGCTTGCAGACCGCAGCAAAAATCTGCGGATAATAGTTGGAATTGCCGAACAGGCTGCCAAAGACTCCGTCGGCAATCGACTTTGAGGGGTCTTCAATCAGCGCCTCGGCATCGACTGTCTTTTTAAAGCCCAGACCATCGCACTCGGGACACGCACCATAGGGCGCGTTGAACGAGAAATCGCGCGGCTGCAGGTCGTCGATGGAATGCCCGTGCTCCGGGCACGCCAGTGCCAGCGAATACTCTAGCAGCTCGCCCTCGGTTCCCTCGGGAGCGTCGCGGTCGGGCAGCATGTACACGTTCACGTTACCGTGCGCCAGCGACGTCGCCTGCTCAACGGACTCGGCAATGCGACCCAGGGAGTTCTCTCGAATCACGATACGGTCGACCACGACCTCAATGTCGTGTTTGAACTTCTTGTCCAGGTCAATCGGGTCGTCAAGCGAGCGCACCTCGCCGTCGACGCGCACACGGCTAAAGCCCTCCGCACGCAGGTCCTCAAACAGCTTGGCATATTCGCCCTTGCGTCCACGAACCACCGGCGCCAACACAAACGCGCGACGGCCCTCCCCCGCCGCCAGCACCTTATCGGCGACCTGATCGGTCGTCTGACGCTCAATGACACGACCGCACTCAGGACAGTGCGGCGTTCCCACGCGAGCAAACAGCAGACGCAGATAGTCGTAAATCTCGGTTACGGTGCCCACCGTCGAGCGTGGGTTTTTGGACGTCGTCTTCTGATCGATCGACACGGCCGGCGACAGGCCGTCAATCGAGTCCAGATCGGGCTTGTCCATCTGGCCCAAAAACTGACGCGCATAGCTCGAAAGACTCTCGACGTAACGGCGCTGGCCCTCGGCATAGATGGTATCGAACGCCAGTGAGCTCTTGCCCGATCCGGAAAGACCGGTTATGACCACGAGCTGGTCACGCGGAATGGAAACATCGATATCGCGCAGGTTATGCTCGCGCGCGCCGCGAATAACGATAGAAGAATCAGACATGGAAGCTCCTTGCCTCCTACAACTTCAAATCACACTGACGATGAGTTTAGCGCACTCGACGCGCACAGATGTTCGTAATACAAGATTCGCAGACCTTTTGCGTTGTCTGACGCCGCAGACTGCACGCTCGGTCCGTCCTTTCGAATACCGTCGATCGCCTACCACGCATCATGAATGACTCCCGCTCGCAAACGAGGGTACAATGACGCTCGTGTCACACCGCGGGGCTCCGGCCCCAACATATACAAAGGAGTCAAACATGGGTTGCGAGCACGCACAGGCAGCCGGCGGGCAAACGCCGCCGTCGCAATTTGAGGAGAATACGCTGTCCGAGGTCAAGCGCGTTATCGCCGTGCTTTCCGGCAAGGGCGGCGTCGGCAAGTCATTCGTCACCGGCGCCATCGCCACGGAGCTTTCCCGCCACGGTCACAAGGTCGGCGTCCTCGATGCCGATATTACCGGCCCCTCTATCCCTAAGATGTTCGGTATGAGCGGACGTCACGTCCACGCCCTCGGCAACCTTATGCTGCCCGAAATCTCCGAGCACGGCGTCAAGGTTATGAGCTCTAATCTGCTGCTCCAAAACGAAACCGACCCCGTCCTCTGGCGCGGTCCGGTTATCGCGGGTGCCATCAGGCAGTTCTGGAGCGAGACCTCGTGGGGCCCCATCGACTACCTGCTGGTCGACATGCCTCCGGGAACGGGCGACGTCGCCCTCACTGTCTTCCAGTCGCTGCCCGTCGATGGCATCGTCATCGTCACGAGCCCGCAGGATCTGGTCTCGATGATCGTCGCCAAGGCGGTCAACATGGCCGAGAAGATGAACGTACCCATTCTGGGAATCGTCGAAAACATGAGCTATATCGAGTGCCCCGATTGCGGCAAGAAGATCGAAGTCTTTGGCAAGAGCAAGCTCCCCGAGGTCGCCGAGCGTTACAACCTCGAGATCCTAGGGCAGCTTCCCATCAATCCGGCACTCGCCGAGGCTTGCGATAAGGGCGAGGTTGAGACCGCATTGCCCGACGGTATGCTGCCCCAGGCCGTCTCCGCCGTCGAGGCCATTGCCCCGCACGAGACCGCCGAGGCCTAAGTGAACACAAACGCCTCCTATGACGTCTTGGTAATCGGCGGCGGGGCCTCGGGTCTCGCCGCCGCCATTACGGCTGCACGCGCAGGCAAAAGCGTCTGCATCGTTGAGCGCGATGTTGCCTGCGGCCTTAAACTCCTTGCGACCGGCAACGGCCGCTGCAACCTTTCCAACGAATCAATTGATTTCCAGCGGTACAACCACCCCGCATTCGTCGAATCCGTCATGGGTCCCCAGCCTGAGCAAGAGCTCGACAGTTTCTTCTCCTCGCTGGGCATCATGACGACCTCCGAGGAGGGCCGGCTGTATCCGCGCTCCCTTCGTGCCGAATCGGTGCGCGATGCGCTTCTCAACGCTTGCAATCACCTGGATATCACCTTGATCTGTGGAGCAAACGTCGCCTCGGCATTCAAAGCCCCCGAGGGCTGGGCACTCCAAATAGACCGTCCCGCGCGAGCACTCAAGGCAAAAAAGCACGACGACCGAAAATCCGAACTACGCTCGCTTCGGAAGGCGCTCGCCGACACCCCTCGCACGAACGAGACGCTGCAGGCAAAGGCCGTAATTATCGCTACGGGCGGCAACCCTGCCGACATCGCGAGGACGTTCAATCTTTCCCTCACCCCGCAGCGACCCGTCCTCTGCCCTGTGTCGGCATCGGTCTTCGGCGACCAGGCTGCGCTCAAGACACTGGATGGCCTGCGCGTCCGCGCCCGTTTGACGCTCACCCGCAATCACGAGGAGCTCTGGCGCGAAGACGGCGAAGTGCTCTTCCGAACCTTTGGCATCTCAGGCGTTGCTGCCTTCAACCTCTCCCGTCGCGTCCAGCGCGGCGACACGATTCTGCTCGACGTTTTCCCCGACCTCTCCAAAGGCGAGTTGCTCGATATGCTCAACCAGCGAGTTGAGTTGCTCGGCGGCTTTTCGCCCTGCGACCCCCGCTGGCTCGACGGCATGCTCGCCCCGCAGTTCTCACACGTTGTCTGCACCGCATTCGAACAGTGCCACCCCGGGTCGCACGACCCCATCCATCTAGTCTCAATCCTCAAGCACTTTAAGTTGCTCGTCGAGGGAACGACAGAGGAGCGTTCGGCCCAGGTCACGCGCGGCGGCGTGCCCATCGAGAGCGTCTCAGCTCCCAACCTCTGCGTGAGCAACGCGGCAAGCGCCCCACTTTACATCTGTGGCGAGGCGCTCGACATCGATGCCGATTGCGGCGGTTTCAACCTTGCGTGGGCTTGGATCTCGGGTATTCGCGTTGCAAGCAGCCTATAGCCGCGCAGTCTATAATCAAAACGCATTCGGGCCGTCTGGGACACCGGGCGGCCTCTTTCTTGCATCTAAGGAGACCTCGATGATCGAAATCACCCAAGTCCACGCGTCACTCGATGAGGCCGGCGACGAAACTGCCTGCCTTGCTATTGGTAGACGTGCCGTCAAACGAGCCCTGCGATGCGAGGATTCCCAGATTAAAGCCATTGAGCTCCATCGCAAGTCAATCGACGCCCGTAAAAAGCGAGATGTCCATTTTATTTTGAGCTTTCGAGTTGAGCTGACAAGCTCTCGACTCGAGCAGGAGGTGGTCGACCGCGTCGCCGAGCGCGACCGCTCGCGCATCCGCATAGTAGACGGCGAGGCTCCTTCATTCCCCAACCCTGTCCCGAATGCACCCAAGGGGCGTCCCGTCGTTGTCGGCGCCGGTTGCGCCGGTCTCTTCGCCGCCCTCACCCTTGCCGAAGCGGGCCTTAAACCCCTGCTCATCGAGCGAGGCGACCCCGCACTTCGCCGCTCGGAAGCGATTGATCTCTTTCTTAAGGAGCGTATCCTCGACCCCGAAAGCAATATCCAATTTGGCCTGGGCGGCGCAGGGACCTTCTCGGACGGCAAGCTCAACACGGGAACCAAGAATCCTGCCCATCGACTGATTCTTGAGACCTTCGTCGAAGCGGGCTCACCTCGCGACATCCTGTGGGACGCCAAGCCGCACATTGGCTCCGACATCCTCCCCACCGTCGTCACCAACATTTCTCAGCGCATCGAGCGGCTCGGTGGAACCGTCCGCTATCGAACAAAGCTCGTCAATATTCGAACCGATGGATCTGGCGCCATCACCGGCGTCGATGTCCAACCGCCCCAAGAGACCACAAGCGAGACAATCGCCACAAAGCACCTCATTCTCGCGTGCGGCCATTCCGCCCGCGACGTATTCGAGCTTCTCAAAGAACATAACGTTACCCTCGCGCAAAAGACCTTTGCCATGGGTGTGCGCATCGAGCATCCACAGCGCGACATCGACTGTGCCCAATATGGCCCTTCGGCGGGGCACCCGGCACTCGGAGCAGCCCCCTACAAGCTTGTCGCCCATCTCCCCAACGGCCGCAGTGTGTTCTCGTTTTGCATGTGCCCCGGCGGACAGGTTGTCGCGGCCTCTTCCGAGCAAGGCCATCTGTGCGTCAACGGCGCCAGCCTCAATGCCCGCAACGGGCGCAACGCGAATGCCGCCCTACTCGTTAACGTCACACCTGACGACCTTCCCGGCGATGATCCGCTCGCAGGCATTGAGCTCCAGCGCGCCTGCGAGCGAGCCGCTTATCGCCTGGGCGGCTCCAACTGGAACGCGCCGGCACAGCTCGTCGGAGATTTCCTTGCGAGACGCGCCAGCACGGCACCCGGAAAGGTAAAACCGACCTATCCACTTGGCGTGACCTGGACGGCGATCGACGATGCCCTCCCGCAGCATATCGTCGAATCGCTTCGTTTGGGAATCCCCCTGCTCGGTAAGAAACTGCATGGCTATGACCGCCCTGACGCGGTCCTCACTGGCGTGGAGACGCGTTCGAGCTCCCCGGTCACCGTCACCCGCGATCGAACATGCCACGCCGTGTCGACTCCGGGCCTTTACCCTTGCGGCGAGGGTGCCGGATATGCCGGCGGCATCATGAGTGCCGCCACCGACGGCATCCGTTGCGCTGAGGCGCTGATAGCAGACCTCTAGTGCACGAACTCCCGCGTCCAAACGACACAGGCCCCGAGCTCCACAGGGAACTCGGGGCCTGTTCGCTACTTCCTGAATCGTGCACCCTGGCGTTTTCTGCCCGAAGCAAAGGTAGAGCCTTTGCGAGCCTGCGAACGCAAACGCTCGATCGTTTCGTCCTCAGATGCGCCCTCGAGCATCGCCTGAATCTGAACGACGGCATCGCGCAGACGCGCCGCCTCCTCAAAGTCCATGGCGGCGGAAGCGTTGCGCATGTCTTCCTCCATGGTCTCGACGATCCGCACGAGCTCGTCATGCGGTAGCCCTTCCAGCTGTTCGGCAAGCGTCTGCTCGGGCGCCACCGTCTCCGGCGCGGCGCCCTCGCCGTTTTCGTCGGGCGTATAGAACGCACCGTGACCCAGCGAATCGCCTCTCGAGCGCCCCTTCGAGCCCACAGTCTTTTCGGCCTCGGCAATAAAGCTCGAAATGTCGTTAATGGCCTTGCGGACCGTCTTGGGCACAATGCCATGCTCTTCGTTATATGCCATCTGAATCTCGCGACGGCGCTGCGTCTCCTCGATGGCTTCTTTCATCGAATCGGTCACAACGTCTGCATACATGATGACCTCGCCGTCGGCATTACGGGCCGCACGGCCAATCGTCTGAATCAACGAACGGCGATTGCGCAAGAAACCTTCCTTGTCGGCGTCGAGAATTGCCACCAGCGAGACCTCGGGAAGGTCTAGACCCTCGCGGAGCAGGTTGATGCCAACGAGAACATCGATCTTTCCCTCGCGCAGCGTTCGCAGGATCTCGACACGGTCCATCGTCGCTGTATCGGAATGCATGTAGTTGACCTTAATGCCAGCGTCGAGCAGGTGATCGGTCAGATCCTCGGCCATGCGCTTGGTGAGCGTGGTCACCAGCACGCGCTCCTTGCGGGCCACGCGCTCGCGAATCTCGTCCTCAAGATCGTCAATCTGGCCTCGGACCGGCCGCACGTCAATCTTTGGATCGAGCAGGCCGGTCGGACGAATAATCTGCTCAACGTCGTTCTGGCTAACCCGCAGCTCATAGTCGCCCGGCGTGGCCGAAACGTAGATGAACTGGGGAATCCTCGCCTCAAACTCATCGAAACGAAGCGGGCGGTTATCGAGTGCCGAAGGCAGACGAAAACCATGCTCCACCAGCGTCACCTTACGCGAGCGGTCGCCTTCGTGCATGCCGCGGATCTGCGGCACCGTCACATGACTCTCATCGATGATGCAGAGCATATCCTTAGGAAAGTAATCGATCAGGGTAAACGGCGGCTCACCCGGTTTTCGACCATCCAGATGACGCGAGTAGTTCTCGATGCCGTTGCAAAAGCCCATCGTCTCGAGCATCTCAAGATCATAATCGGTGCGCTGCTGCAGACGCTGTGCCTCGAGCAGCTTATCAGTCGCCTTGAGCTCGGCCACACGCTTCTCGCACTCTTCACTGATTGATTTCAGAGCCGCTTTGACCTTAGGCTTCTCAGTCACGTAGTGCGAGGCCGGCCACACGGGAATGGCCTCGTACTCACGTAGCATCTCGCCGGTGACCTCGTCGATCTCGGCAATCAGCTCAACCTCGTCGCCAAAGAACTCAAACCGCAACGGATGCTCGGCATAGGGTGGATACACGTCGACGACATCGCCGCGCACGCGGAAGGTGCCACGTGCCAAATCATAGTCATTGCGATCGTACTGGATATCGATAAGCGCATGGATAAAGTCATCGCGCTCGAGCGGCACCTTCTTGTCGACGTTCGGAGCTAGGCCAGCATAGTCCTCGGGAGAGCCAATGCCATAGATACACGAGACCGATGCGACGACGATCACATCGCGTCGAGATAGCAGCGATGCAGTCGCCTGATGACGCAGCATCTCGACCTCTTCGTTAATCGAGGAATCCTTCTCGATATACGTATCGCTTTGCGGCACATACGCTTCGGGTTGATAGTAATCGTAGTACGACACAAAATAGACCACGGCGTTGTCAGGGAAGAATTCCTTGAGCTCGCTCGCGAGCTGAGCGGCAAGCGTTTTGTTGGGAGCCATGACCAGCGTCGGCTTCCCCAGGGCCTCAATAGTCTTAGCCATCGTGAAGGTCTTGCCCGAACCAGTCACGCCCAGCAAAACTTGATAGCGATCTCCGTCCCTCACGCCCTGCACAAGCGACTCAATGGCCTTAGGCTGGGAACCAGCGGGCTCGTATGGAGACACGACCTTAAACGGCACCTCAGAGCCCTCAACGCCAAAACGTTTGAGCTCTCCTCCAACACGCTCAACTTCAAATTCCGCCATGGATACTCCTAACTCATATATCTGCAGTATACGCAGGCGGCAGGCATAGTCCTATACGAACCGATCGGGATAGAGGGTCTTGTAGCGAACCCAGGCATTATTGACACGAATCAGATACGCCTGCGTCTCGGGAAAGGTGATTGCATTATGAAGCGACGTGCTCTGCTGCGCCCATCCGTCGACATTGCCCATGCCGGCGTTATAGGCGGCAATGGCACTGTCAGTCGACCCGTTAAAATACGTTAGAAGATACGAAAGGTACGCACATCCAAACTCGATGTTCGTAACGGGATCGTTAAGGTTGTCGGCTGAATACTCGCTACCATCGACAAGACCCTTGGCAATCATATCCTGGGCAGTCTCGGGCATCAGCTGCATCAATCCCTGAGCGCCTTGATTCGACTCAGCCTTGGGATCCCAATTCGATTCCGACTTTATGACAGCACACACCAGATACGGATCGAGATTGTGCGAAATGCTCGATTGCTTTACGTACGCCTCGTAGTCAATCGGATACAAAGGCTTAAAGAAGGCGGCAGGGGCATACGAGTAGACGAGCGAAATAAGGCCGAAGACGAGCATAACGGCAAGTGGCGCCACGCGATACCACGTAAAGAAACGTGTCTTAGGCATCGGCCTCATCCTTATCCACTACATCCCCGAAGCCATGGCGTGCAAGCCATGCGTCCAGTTGTTCAAAGAGCGAGTTATCGCCTGCCGCATTATCGATTACCGTCGTAGCGAGATTGCAAAGCGAAGCCTCATCAGGTTGGCATGCAGAGCGCGCATCAAAATCAGAGGACTCCATACCACGATGGATGGCACGCTCGCGACGAACTGCTAAAGGAGCGCTGATAACCAGAATTTCATCAGCCAGGCCAAAAGCATCCTCAAAACCAGTCGGGGCAGAAACCTCGACAACCGCAAAGGGATAACGGGGGGACGAAACCGTACAGCAAACAGGATCGAGAATCCTCAGCGAAAGCTGTTCGATGAGAACCGGATGAACGATGTCGTTGAGCCGCGCAACTGTATCAGGAGAGGAGAAAGCTCGAGCAGCGAGGACATTGCGGCGAATGCCGCCCTCCCCGTCCAGAATGTCCCAACCGAATTCTTCCGCGAGGGCATTGACGATATCGGAGCCTGGCACATACAGCGATTTGGCAAGCTCATCCAGATCGATAAGCATGGCGCCATGAAATTCGAGGTAGCGGCAGGCAGTCGACTTACCCGAAGCAATATTGCCCAAGACAAAAACGGTAAACATCAAGTCCTCCCTAACGCCAATGGGAGTTATTATCGCGCAAATACAAAAGAAGGACTCAAAATACAGCCAAACAGTAAGACAAGCTAAACGAAGGCGAGTTCTTGTATTACAGCTCTCTATCAAACGCAAAAAAGGGGGAGGCCGCGAGGCCTCCCCCTTCTTCAGTCCGTTGCGACGGCTCGGTGCCGTCCACCGGTCAGCGGCGCCCTGGCCTCCCACGGGCTGAC
>CATYDM010000022.1 GCA_958405195.1 uncultured Collinsella sp. | reverse complement strand
AGCCCGTTTTTTGTTGAGCCATGGATTCCGAGCGCTCACACCGCTCAAAACAAAAAGGTAGATTTCCGGGCATGTCCCGAAAATCTACCTTGGTTAGCGCAGCAGCTCGGTGAGGTTGCGCTTAAAGCGGGCCCGGTCTTCGCTGGTAAATGCCGCCGGACCGCGAGTGCGACCGCCGGCGCGGCGCACCTTCTTTTCCTCGTGGCGAATAAACAGTTGCATGTCGATGGTCGCCTTATCGTAGACGCGCCCGCGCACGCCGATGGCGGCGGCATCGCGCCCGAGCACCATGCTCGCCAAGCCAATGTCCTGCGTCACGACTACGTCGCCCGCCTGCAGGCGTTCGACAATGGCAAAGTCGGCGCTGTCGGCGCCCACGCTCACATCGAGCGTCGTGACCCAAAATCCGCGTCGCGCATGCTCGACGTCGCGCGGATCGTCGCGGCGAATGTGGCGTTCCAGGTTCTGTGTGCTGTTGCCGGCGATAACGACGGCGACGCCCGCCCGCCGCGCGCAGTCAATCGACTCGCGCGTGACCGGGCAGGCGTCTGCATCAATAAAGAGCGTTCGCGGCATCTAGTGCACCAGTTTGCCAAATTGAATAGCGCGAACAATCAGCGTTACGCCAAACACCAGCAGTGCGGCGCCGCTAAAGATGACGAGCATCTTGGCCGACCACAGCGGATAGATAAACACGAACATGCCGGCGATGATGGAGAGCGCGCCGCTCAGGATGGCGAGGGCACGGTTGGACGAAAGCTCGGACTCCAGAATGGACATGACACCTTCGACGATCCAGCCAAAGCCGGCCACGATAACCACCATCGTGGTGAGCGTCGCGGTCGAGAAGGCCTGGTTGCGCAGGATTATGACGCCGCCCAAGATAATGAGTAGGTTGGAGATGATGCTCGTCACGCGCCAGCCGGTGGGCAGCAGTGGCTCGAAAACAGCGGTAAACAGCGTGATCGCGGCCGTGATCACAAAGTAGAAGCCCAAGACGGTCGTTAAGAAGACGAGGGACTTGGCGGGCGCAAACAGCAGTGCGATGCCGGCGACGAGCGCCAAGACGCCCGTGATGGCGTAAATCCAGCGCACGGCCTTGACGGCCTTGCCTGCCATGCTTTTCTCGTCAAATCCAAACTGGCGCGTTTTTGGTCATCATTCTTAAAGATGCCCATAATGTCTCCTTTCCGTGCGGCGTAAGCCTTGATCGTTACGACCAGTATCGCCTAAAGGCGCTGACGTATGGGTCGGGGAGGGTGAAACGTAACCCAAAGGCCCCGAATTGTTTCCGTTGTTCCCCACGTCGCGATTTTCTATTCAACAGGTGTAGAACATTGCGGCCCTGTTCGTTATTGCCTACGTTTTAGGTTAGATTTTCCTAAGAACAATTGCCCGAAATTGGGGGTCCCTATGAACGAAACAGTTCCCGCGGCGCCGTCTAGCGCGGAGTCGATGGCAAAGCAAGGTTGCGAAAAGCTCGGCCTGGACACGTTTGACGCGCTGGTCCGCCGCGCCCGTACGTGCCGTCGCTTTGACGAGTCCATGCGCGTGCCGCGCGAGTTTTTGCTCGAGCTGGCGGAACTGGCGCACCTGGCTCCCTGCGGCGCCAATGCTCAGCATCTGCGTTTTCATGTGGTAAGCGGTTCCGAGGACTGCGCTCGCGTGTTTGACGAGCTTGCATGGGCCGGCGCGCTTAAGGACTGGTCGGGTCCTGCCGAGGGCGAGCGCCCGACCGGCTACATCGCGATTCTTGCCGAGCGCGCCGTTCCGGGCAAGCCCGCCGCTCCTATTACCGAGGTCGACACGGGCATTGCCGCGCAGACGATGATGCTCGCCGCCCGCAGCGCCACGCCCGAGGTGGCTGCCTGCATGTTCAAGGCCTTTACGCCCCACGCGATCGATGCCATGGGGCTCGATAGCGACAAGTATGAGCTCAAGCTGATCATGGCGTTTGGCGTTCCGGCCGAGACGCAGGTGATTGATGCGATCGATTCCAACCCCGACGGCTCAATTAATTACTGGCGCGACGAGGCGCAGGTGCACCACGTACCCAAGCGTCCGCTTGCCGACGTGCTGCTGTAGTTGTGCGTCGTTGCGGTGCAATCCGGCGGCAAAATCACCACAAAGGCTCCTGTCCCCTTTGTGGTGGTACGAGGGGAGGGTGTGTGGCAGATCTGTATTTGGTGCGGCATGGGCAGACTGAGCTCAATGTGCAGAGCATTTTGCAGGGCTGGCACGATTCGCCGCTTACGGCGCGCGGGCGCGAGCAGGCGCTGGCGACGCGCGCGGCGTTTGAGGCGCGCGGCGTGGCCTTTGACCATGTGTATTCCTCGCCGTTGGGCCGGGCGCGGCATACGGCCGAGCTTATCGTTGGCGAGGGCCGTTCCATTGAGCTGGTCGATGACCTGCGTGAGTGGCATTTTGGCTCGCTGGAGGGCACATCAAATCGCGAGATGCCGCCGCAGCCCTGGGGCGATTATCCGGTGGCCTTTGGCGGCGAGTCGGAAGTGCAGCTTCAGTCGCGCATGGTCGCGGCGCTGTCCCGCATCATGGCCAGGCCGCAGCACGACTGCGTGCTGGCGGTTTCCCATGGCTCAGCCTGCCAGGAGTTTCTTGAGTATGTGACTGGCGAGGGGGAGCTACCCGACAACGGTGCCGTGCTTCATTTTGGCTATTGCGACGGGGCGTTTTCGCTCTTGGGTTGGTAACGAACGAAAGGACCCCTATGAATAAAGATCTGTATCTGGTCCGTCATGGACAGACGATATTCAACCTTAAGCGTATCATTCAGGGGTGGAGTGACTCGCCGCTTACGCAGTTGGGTTGCGACCAGGCGGCGCGCGCCGGCATGTTTTTACGTGCGCGTGGCATTGAGCCCGATCATGCCTACACCTCCACGCTTCATCGCACCGAGCAGACTATCGCCAACTTGTGGCCGGGCTTGGCGTACGAGCGCCTGGACGGTCTGCGCGAGTGGTTCTTTGGCGACTTTGAGGCCGAGCGCGTGATGCTTATGCCCGAGCGCCCGTGGCGCGACTTCTATTGCCAGTTTGGCGGCGAGGGCCAGATGCAAGTGCGCGAGCGCATGGTGGCGACGCTGATCGAGCTTATGCAGCGTCCGGACCATACGTGCGTGCTCGCGGTAAGCCATGGCTCGGCCATCAAGGAGTTTATGGATCACGTGAAGGGTGCGGCGGCCGACGAGCGCGATCGCGTGCCGGGCAACTGCGCGGTGCTGCACTTTGCGTTTGACGACGAATCCGACACGTTTGAGCTGATTGAGATTTTTACGCAGGAGGATTACGCACGCGAGCTGGGGCTTGAACCGCTCGTGGCGGCAGCAGGCCCGCAGCGGGGATAACGTGAGCGTGGCGGCACGGGTCGCCGGCATAACTTCTCGACGCAAAAGGGGCGGAGATGCATGTACCTGCTGCATCTCCGCCCCCTGTTTGTTGAGCTGCCGATTTTTGTGCTGGACGGTCTGGTCTTGCTAGAACCGCGCGACTTGGTGCGTGAGCAGACCCGTCGGAACCTGCGGCGCGCCGCCGCTGACCTGTGCGGCGGGGAAGAGCGCAGCTACGGCAAAGTTGAACGGCTCCTTGCCGGTGTACGTTCCGGCGGCACGGGCCTCATCGGCCAGCAGCTGCGACGCCCCGGCCAGCGCGGCAGCGTAGGCGGGGTCGTCGGCCAGTGCCGGCTCTGGTACTTGGTCGAGCATGGCACGGATGGCGGCAACAGCGTCCTCGCGCTTGACCTCCCACGCGCGGTGCGTAATGCCCGCGGGGTCGGTGACGGCGTAGAGCGACGCGCCCTCTTTGGCGGCGCCCAGGATGATATCCATGACGGGCGAGGCCTCGTAGGCGAGCGACACGGGACGAGGCTGAACTTTGAGTTCGGCGATCGCGTGCGCAGCGGCGGCCACGTCAGCGCTGGCAACGCCCTTGCCGCCCGCAAGTACACTCGTCGGGCAGATCGCCACGACACCTGTTACGCGCCCCGGCTCGCCCGAGCATTCGTACACGTAATACGCCGCGCCCGGGTCCTTGAGCATCAGGCCATCGGCAATGGCTCCGCGCAGAGCATCGTTGCCGCTCAGGATGCTGCCCATTGCAGGCAGCGCCTCGAGCACGCGGTCCTGAGCCGGGCGGATGCAGGGAAACGGAAGTGCTTTCATGGGCGGTCCTAACGCACGAGTCGGTTTGTTCGCGGCTTATTATGCCCCAACTTGGCCGCTCGCGTCCCAGAGCACGTTATCGGCGAGCGCGATCAGCACCTGCTGACAACGAACGATATCGGCATGGGGCACATATTCGTTGGGCTTGTGCGCGAGCGCGAGCGACCCGGGACCGTAGCTCATGCAATTGCGGTTACCTGTCTTGCCGGCAATGACAGCGGTGTCGGTGTAGCCGGTAAAGAAGCCTACGGTCGTGTCCGCCCCCGTCACGTCATCGGCGGCACGCTTGAGCGCGGCTAGAAGAGGAGAGCTTGGATCGCGCTCGATAGCGGGGCGGTCGCCTGTCACGGTGTAGCTTCCATGGCAGCCGGGGACCGCGGCTTCGGCAACGGCGATGGCCTGCTCTACCATGCGCGTCGCGGCGGCCGTATCGGTCGGCGGGGTCAGGCGCATGTCGACCCAGACTTTGGCGCGGTCGGGCACGACATAGGGGCGATATCCGCCCTCGATTTGGCCAAACGTGATGGTCGAAGGCCCCAGCTCATCGTGCGCGGGCAGCGCCACAAACGCGCGACGGAGCGAACACACGACCTCGGCCATGGCGGCGACGGCATCCGCGCCCTTCCACGGCTGGCTCGCATGCGCCGTTACGCCAGCCATTTCAATCTCGAACCACGTACGCCCCTTGTGCGCCACCTGGATCTGTCCGTCGGTGGGTTCGGTGTCCAGCACCCATTCGCGCGAGCCGACCCAGCCGGCATCGATCGCGGCCTCTGAGCCGCGCATAAAGTCCTCCTCGTCGACCGAGCAAATGAGTGAGAAGCCACGGCGGGGCAGCTCGCCTTCTGCCGCCACGCGCTCGAGCGTATGGACCAGTGCGGCAATGGCGCAGGCCAGGCCACCCTTCATATCGCAGGCACCGCGGCCATAGAGTTTATCGTTGCGCACGATCGCTCCGAGCGGCGGAATGTCCGCGTCCCAGCCATCGCCCAGCGTAACGGTATCCATATGGCAGATATAGACGAGCCGTGGCTCGTCGCTCAGTCCCGGCACGGTGACCATAAGGTTGCGGCGCCCGGGCAGCACCTCGAGTTCCTCAACCTGCACGGCATGGAGCACCGGATGGCTCAGCTGTGCCACCCGTTCCTCAACCAACGTTTTGATATAGCGCTCAATCTCGTCCTCATACGCACCCGGGTCTGAGCTGTCGATCCGCACGAGTCCTTGCGTAAGCCGCCAAGCAAAATCTGTATCAACCATAGGCACCTCACAGATAGTTAGGTCAACATACAGATTGTATGTCAAGAAGCGGCTCGGTGTATTTAATGGAGTGCTCACAAAAACGGGGGCGCCTCTCGTGCGAAAGGCGTCCCCGCGGGCATTCAATGTCAGTGACGGGCAGGCCACATGGGGAGCTGCCCGTCAGATCAGCCGGCGCTATTTGATTACGCGCACGCGATACATCGACGGAATCTGCTTGAGCGCCTCGATGGTGCTGCTGTCCAGGTGCTCGTCGGTGTCGAACATGGTGTAGGCGTTTTCGCCGGCGGACTCGTTGGTCATGCGCTGCACGTTGGCGTTGTCCTTGGCAAGGATTGCCGTTATCTGGCCGATCATGTTGGGCACGTTGGCGTGCAGGCAGGCGATACGGCTTGCGGCGCGTGCCTTACCCATGCTGCAGGCGGGGTAGTTGACGCTGTGGGCGATGTTGCCGTTCTCCAGGTAATCCTTGAGCTCGCTGATGGCCATGTCTGCGCAGTTGGCCTCGGCCTCGCCGGTGCCGGCGCCCGAGTGCGTGGTGATAAACGTATTGGGCATCTTGACCGTCTTGGGCGTGGCGAAGTCGCAGCTAAACCAGCTGAGCTTGCCCTCGCGCAGGGCAGCGTCGACGGCGTCCTCGTCAATGATGGTTTCGCGCGCGTAGTTGATGAGCACGGCGTCGGGTGCCAGCAGGTTGATCTGCTCGGTGCTGATCATGCCGATGGTGTCTGCCTTGCTGGGCACATGCACGGTGAGGTAGTCGCAGCCGCGGCACAGATCCTCGAGCGTGCCCACGCGCTGCACCTCGCGGCTCAGCACCCACGCGTGTTCGACGGAAATGAACGGATCGTAGCCGTAGACGTCCATACCCAGATCGACGCAGGCGTTGGCGACCTTGGAGCCCACGTTGCCCAGGCCGATGACGCCGATGCGCTTGCCCTTGAGCTCGCGGCCCACAAAGGCCTTCTTGGCCTTCTCAGCATCGACCTGGATCTCGGGGTCGTCGGCGTTGTCGCACACCCAGTTCATCGACTGCACGACGCCGCGACTCGAAAGCACCAGCATGCCCAGGACGAGCTCCTTGACGGCGTTGCTGTTGGCGCCGGGGGAGTTAAAGACGACGACGCCCTTCTTGGCGTACTCCTCGACGGGGATGTTGTTGACGCCGGCGCCGCAGCGGGCGATGGCGCGGATGCCCTCGGGCAGCTCGTAGCCGTGCAGGTCGGTCGAGCGCATCAGGATCGCGTCGGCCTCCTCGGCGGTGCCCACAAACTCGTAGCCCTCGCCAAACTCGACTTTGCCGTCTTTAGTGATGTCGTCGATGGTCTTAATCTTGCGCATGGAAAAACTCCTTAGCAGGTTTTGATCTAAACAGGGTGGTCTGAGGTGGCTTGTCGGCCCGCGTGTTGCGGGCTAGTTAGATCGCGGACTCAAACTATGCTGCGCTTCGAAGTCCTTCATGTACGAGGCCAGTGCCTGCACGTCTTCCATGGTTACGGCGTTGTAGACGCTGGCGCGCATACCGCCCACCAGGCGATGGCCCTTGACGTTTTGAATCTGGTGCTTGGCCGCGCCTGCGACAAAGGCCGCGTCGAGTTCGGCGTCGCCGGTACGGAACGTGACGTTGGCGATGGAGCGACTGTCTGTCTGCGTGGTGCCGTGGAACAGCTCGCTGTGCTCGAGCAGGTCATAGAGCAGGTTGGCCTTGGCCCAGTTGCGCTCGGCCATGGCGGCAAGTCCGCCGGTCTGCTCAACCCAACGGAACACCTTGTCGCACACGTAGATGCCAAAGGTGTTGGGCGTGTTGAGCATAGAGCCCTTGGCGGCCTGGGTCTTAAGATCCATGTACTGTGGCGTCTGCGCAAAGGCCGGACCGTCGGCGATCAGGTCGTCGTGCATGATGACCACGGTCACGCCCGCGGCGCCGGCGTTTTTCTGCGCGCCGGCGTAGATGAGCCCGTAGCGCTCAACGTCGAGCGGCTGCGACAAAAAGCAGCTCGAGACATCGGCGACCAGCGGTACGTCGCCGCAGCTGGGCAGATCATGGTACATGGTGCCAAAGATGGTGTTGTTCTGGCAGATGTAGACGTAGTCGAGCCTGTTGCCCACGGCCTCGGTGGCAATGCGCGCGTTGACGTCGGCCATGGCGGGAATGCGGTCGAAATTGGTGTCTTCGGAGCTCGCGAGCAGCACGGCCTCGCCGTACTTGGCGGCCTCCTTGTACGCCTTGTTGGCAAAGTTGCCGGTCACGACGTAGCCGGCGCGGCCGCGGCGCATGAGGTTCATGGGGATGCCCGCAAACTGCAGCGTGGCGCCGCCCTGCAAAAACAGGACACGGTAGTTGCCGGGGATGCTCAGCAGGCGGCGCAGGGTTGCCTCGGCGTCGTCGATGATCTGCTGGTACATGCTAGATCGATGGCTCATCTCGAGCACGGACATGCCGCAACCGCGGTAGTCCATCATCTCGTCGGCGATCTCGGCGAGCACGCTTGTAGGCAGTGCGGCCGGGCCAGCTGAGAAGTTGTGCACACGTGCCATCTTCTGCTTCCCCTCGTAGTCGTTTGAACGTTCGGGATACTTTAGCACAGTGGAGCGCCAGACGCGACCGCATCACGGTAAAACTCGACTGCGCCGCTATGATTTACAGGATGGTTACATGGGGGAGGGCTTATCTCGAGGCTCGCATCCGATCCGCCTCGGTCTTCGCTTGTTTCCAGGGGCGCACGCGACTGTTGGTGAGGTCGTCGTAGCCACGCGTGATGGCACGTTGAATGTGATCTTCGTGTTCCTGAATGGTGGTTAGTGCGCGCGTCTGATCGCCATAGGTCTCGGCATCCATGACGACAAGCGACGCCGGTCCGTTTTTGGTTAGGCAGACGGGCTCTTTGGTCTTGTGGCAGCTCTCTGCAATAGCGCCAGAGTTGCGCTGCAGATCGGAAATAGGCTTTACGACAGGCATATGAAACTCCTTACATAGAATCATATGTATAACTCTATGTTGAGCGTAGCGGAGGATGGCGTTAGGCGTGTGCGTGCCTGCATTCGTAAGCGCGGTTGTCTGGCAAGCGTGATTTGGGGCGACCTCGTCAAAGCTTCTGAGCTGCGAAAATGACCGTTAACCGGATTAAATTATGTTGCTCAACATTTGACACTCTGGGCGTGGTATCTTTTTTACCAACAGGTATGATTATTGTCATGTGCGCCGCGCCTGCCTGCCGGGTTGCGGCGCACTTGTGACAGCCTTTGACACCCTTGGAGCGTGTACTGTGGATGTAACCACAAAAAGCGTTCGGGGGGGGGGTGCTCACCCGCGAGCAATTCCTCCCGCATGAGATGCGCATCGTCGCTGCCCTTCGTATGCAGGGCGCAAGCGACGAGCAGGTCATTGTACGCGTAAAGAGCGAGAACCTCTTTCAATATCCCACGGAGCGCATGGTCGCCAACCGCGCAACCGTGTGCCTTCGCCGCCTTGACGCCATGGTGCCCACGGACGCCGTATGCGCCGCGCGCGGCATCGACCCCAAAACCGCCGTCGAGGCTGCGTCATCCCTAACCAGGCTCATGGCATCCGGCACTCCCACGCAGGCGGACCAGGCCATCTTCTACAGCATGATCTGCCGCTACGATATCGTGCGCGAGTTCGTGCTCGTCGAGGTAGGGGAGCGCCTACAAAACTTCGATTATGCCTTTACGGCGGTTGACCTCAACGCCTTTATGACACGCTTTACCACGGAATATCCGGACGCGGCCCGCTGGACTGAGGCCACGGTCAGGCGCATTAAGGGCTCGCTCCGCCAGACGCTCCACCATGCCGGCCTTATCGGCGAGGGCCAGGGCCCGGAGTCCGAGCGCCTGTCACCACTCTTCCTCGATTCCGATGTCGAGCGAGCCTTGGTTCAGCTGGGCGAGCAGTCGCTTATCGCGGCCCTTACCGGCAGGGCGGTGATGTAGCGTGGCTCCCGTCAAAAGCGCCGTCGACCCTGTTATCACCCCGGCGACCGATCTCACCACCAATATCGGCATCCATTCCCGCAAGAGCGTCGTGGCGGCGCATGTCCGCTCCGAGCGCGCCTGTCAGGAATTTGAGCGCCGTGCGCAGCTTCTGCGCGAGTGCCTGTGCAGCGAGGACTTTTTGGCCAACAAGGGCATAGGCAATGAGATCGGCTTCCACACCTTTTGCTATGACCCCGCGCTGGAGTTTGAGGCGCGTGCATTATTTGACACCCTTTCACGCGATGCCGAGGCCGACAAGCTTCCGTGCACGCTCAAGGTCGTGAACCTTTACGACGCCGTGCTGGCAATTCTCGAAAAGCGCCGTGTCCTCAAGGCTATCCCGCACCAAGAGGAGCGCCGCGGTACCCAGCGCGTACTCGAGGACGTGGCCAAGTTCGCCTCGCCCGAGAAAGTCGCCGCGTACATCCTTGAGCAGACCGAGCCGCACGCGCCTGGAGACGTCGTTCTCCTCACCGGCGCGGGCGAGGTTTTCCCGTTCTTTCGCATACACACGCTTCTCCACTGCATGCTTGCGGATTTTGATGAGGTGCCTGTGGTCGCCGCCTACCCGGGCAGTTTCAACGGCTCTTCTTTCCAGCTCTTTAACCGTCTGCCGGCCGACAACTACTACCGCGCCATCGATATCTCGTAAGCACGGCTCCCCGCAGACAAGTCCCTGCCGCCGTTAACAACCCTTTGCCATAACGTTCCCAAACCCAAAGGAGCACCCATGGACAACACGATCATTCGCGACCTCTTTGCAAAAGACATCAACCGCTCCATCAACGGCGTGGTCAAGGTCCAGGATTCAAAAGATGGGTCCATCCGCCAGGAGCTTGACGAGTACGTGGTGACGCGCGAGTTGCAGAGGCATTTTGCCACGTTCTTCAAGGCCTACGGCGATGCCATCGATGTGCGCACCGACAAGATCGGCGTGTGGATCAGTGGTTTCTTCGGTTCCGGTAAATCGCACTTCCTCAAGATGCTGAGCTATCTGCTCGAGAATCGCCAGATCGGCGGCAAGAGCGCCATCCGCTACTTTGACGGCAAGATCGTCGACCCCATGGTCGAGGCTGCCATGGAGCGTGCCTGCTCGGTGTCCACGCAGGCCATCCTCTTTAACATCGATAGCAAGGCGGGCCAGTGGAAGCAGGGCGATACGGCTCCCACGGCGCTGCTTCGCGGCTTTGAGCGCATGTTCTACGAGGCGCGCGGCTTCTACGGCGAGGACCTCAAGCTTGCAAAGCTCGAGGACTACATCGATTCCCTGGGCAAGACCCAGGAGTTCCGCGAGGCCTTTGAGCGCGTGAACGGCGAGTCCTGGCTCCAGACCCGCGACACCTACAGCTACTTTGAGGACGACGTCGTCGAGGTGCTGCAGAGCGTGCTCGGCATGAGTGAAAAGGCCGCATGGAACTGGCTCGAGGGTTCTGAGGACGAGGTTTTGGCCCCCGATGTCTTTGCCAAAAAGGTCAAGGGCTACGTAGACGCTCAGGCAGCGGCCCACGGCGGCAACTACCGTTTACTCTTTATGGTCGACGAGGTGGGTCAGTTTATTACAAACGACCGGGATCCAAGCCTTATGTTGAGTCTTCAGACCATCGTCGAGGAGCTGGGTGCCGCCTGCGGTGGCCGCGTGTGGGTGATGGTCACGAGCCAGGAGGCCATCGACAACCTGAGCCTGCCCGTGGGCAACGACTTTTCAAAGATCCAAGGCCGCTTCAATACCCGCCTTTCGCTCTCCAGCTCCAGCGTGGACGAGGTCATCCAGCGCCGTGTGCTCGAGAAGACCGCGCCGGCGGCCGATATGCTTGCACAGGTCTACGAGCAAGACGCCGCCGTCCTCAAAAACAACTTTACCTTTGAGGGCGGCTCGCGCTCCGACCTTGCCGGTTTCGCCAACTCCAAGGATTTTGTGGCCAGCTACCCGTTTGTGGGCTACCAGTTTAAGCTTCTGCCCGACGTGATGACCGAGGTACGCAAGCACGGTGTTAAGGCCAAGCACATGTCCACGGGCGAGCGCTCCATGCTGAGCGCGTTTCAGGAGAGCGCTCAGGCCATTCAGCATGACCAGACTGGTGCACTCGTGCCGTTCTGGCGCTTCTTCGACACAATCTCCAAGGATTTGGAGCACGGCATCATTCAGGTCGTCGTCTGTGCGGAGCGCGCGGCTGAAAACGCAGAGGGTCTTGAGAGCTACGATGTCCGGGTGCTTAAGCTCCTGTACTTGATCCGCTACATCGGCTACGTCAAGGCCACGGTCGAGAACATCTCCATCCTTATGATCGATAGCCTGGACGTGGACAAGCGCGCCCTTAAGGACCGCGTCAAGGAATCTCTGGCCCGCTTGGAGCGCGAGAGCTACGTGGCACGCCAGGGCGATACCTATAGCTTCCTCACCGACGAGGAGCAGGAGATAGCGCAGGAGATCGCACGCACCCCGATCGACAACGCGAAGGTGATTGAGTACATCAAGAAGCGCCTGTTCGAAAGCATCTACACTGCGCGCAAACTCAACCGCGGGGCCAACGACTTTCCGTTTGACCGCTATGTGGACGGCTCAATCCACGGTACCAGCATGGGCGGCATGGAACTTTCCGTGGTGACTATGGCCAGCGATTTGGGCCGTTCGGACGATACCGAGCTGGCATTGAAATCCGTGGATAAGGCCATCGTGGCCTTGAGCGACGAGGTGGATTATTGGGCCCCACTCGTCAACGCCGCTAAGATTCGCATGTACGCCCAGACGCGCAATCTGCAGGAGCTACCGCCGAGTACCCGCCAGATTGTCGAGGCCAAAATGCGCGAGAAGGACTTTAACGAGAAAGAGGCTGACGCCCTTTTGGCTGAGGCAGTGCTCCATGCACGATGCGCCGTCAACGGGCGCATGATTGAGATCCGTGCTGCCAAACCCGCTCAGGTCTTTGAGCAGGTGCTGGCGCAGCTGTGCGATGTGGTCTTTGAAAAGGCCGACTATATCGGCGCGCCGGTCACGAGCGATTCCGATATTCGCTCTACTCTGGTGGGCAACGTTCAAGTGGGGCTCGCTGGCATGGATGCAGGTAACACGCGTGCGCTCAAAGAGGTCGAGGACTACCTCAAAGTGCAGCACCAGCGCCACCTGGATACCGCTATGGGCGATATCCAGCGCCAGTACCAGCAAAGGCCCTTTGGCTGGCGCGAGGTCGACATCGCAAATGTGGTGGCGCAGCTTGTGGTGGAGCAGCGCGCGCAGGTGCTGTTTGGCGGTCAGACGGTTCAAGCTAATGACAGCCGCATGGTGGCGCTCCTGCGAAAGGATGCCGATAAGGCCCAGGTGCGCTTGCGCATGCGTATGAGCGACCGGTTGCTACGCGCCACGGGCGAACTCATGTGTGACCTGTTTGATCTCAAGACCGTGCCCTCCAACGAGGATAAGCTCGTGGCCGAGCTCAAAGAGCGCCTTGAGGGCTTGCGCGAGGCGTGCCTCGCCATGGCACGCGACTACTACACGGGCATCAAGCTGGCCTACCCGTATCCCGGTGAGGACGAGTGCGAGAAGATGCGCTCGGAGGTGGCCGACGTCCTTAAGGACCAGAACGAGGCCGAGGCGTTCTTGACCACGTTCACCAAGCATGAGGAGCGTTTGCTCGATGCCAAGGAAGACTTTGACAAGGTGGTTGAGTTCTTCGAGCCCAATCAACGAACAGCGTTTGACCACGCCAGGGATTTCTTGAACCGCACCGAGGGTATCGAGTATGCCTCCGATGACATTCCCGGTGCGGTGGAGAACGTGGCAACGGTTCGTGAGATCCTCAAAGATCCCAAGCCCTACGGCCGTATTAAAGACCTGCAGCCGCTTATGGATCCCGTCGAGGATGACATGAAAAAGCTGTTGGGCATCCGCCGCAATGAGTTTTTGTGTCGCATCGAGAGCGATCTGCAAGACCTGCGGACGCAGGCCGAGAGTCAAAAGGGCTTTGTCAATCAGGCCAAGGATGCCATAGCAGACGCCGGCACCAAATACGAGTCGTTCAAAAACCGTGCCCACAGCGCTCAAAGTCTCAACGAACTGAGCGTTGTTGCAACTAACTGGGGCGACTGGCTCAGTGCGGCGGCCAACGAGATGTACGACGCTGTGGATGAGGCCCGCGTGCGCATGGACAACGAGCGCCGCACCACCGAGGTCATGAGTACGGGCGAGGTGGTCAAGAAGGTCTCCAACAAGGGCGCCGCATCGTCTGCTCCCGTGCCCGCGCCCAAGCCCCAGCGCAAGATCAAGACTGTGCGCCGCGCCGATCTGGCCAAGCCGAGTCGTCTCTTGTCCGCAGAGGACGTGGAGCGCTACGTGGACGACCTGCGCTCCCGCCTTATGCAGGCGCTCGCTGCAAACGACGAGATCCGTATCAACTAACCCGCGGAGCCACCGGTGCCAAAGCGCGCACCGGTGGCTTATGGCGTTTAGAAAGGCTCATCAACCATGAACGATTCTGCTCTTAAGAGCTTCTGCACCTGGGCCCGTACGGAGCTCATCAAAGGCGTGGAGGCGCAGATGGTGCGCTACGGCATCACCGAACCTGCACCCGCGCCCGTTGGGTCCGAGACCGTCAACGGCCTGCCCCTAAGTCCGGCTGAGATTGAGCAACGCAACGAACTGCTGCGCATGCAGGCAGAGGTTGGTCACGAGGCGCTGCGCGACCGTGCGGCCTACACCTGGTTCAACCGCATCGTGGCCATTCGCTTCATGGATGCATGCGGATGGCTTCCCAGCCGTATGCGCATGCTAAGTCGTGCGGACGGCAGCCATGGCAGCGAGGCCGTGGAGAACGCACTGGACGTGGAAATAACGACGGCCGATACCGATCGCATAGCCGAGCTCAAGATGGCGGGCTTGGATGAACCGTTGTGGCGCTACCTGTTTGTTGCTCAGTGCGAGGAGCTTGCCGATTGCCTGCCGGGCGTCTTTGAACGCGTGGGCGGAGCCATGGAGCTGCTGTTGCCCCAGGGCCTCATGATGGCTGACAGTGTGGTGGGCAAACTCAATGCCGTCCTCACTGACGAGGACTGGCGCGAGGGCGTGACCGTTCTGGGCTGGATGTATCAGTACTACAATGCCGACGTTAAAGACGAGTTCTTCAAGTCCAAGCGCAAGGCAGCGGCGGCGGACATCGCGCCCGCCACGCAGCTCTTCACCCCCGAGTGGATCGTGCGCTATATGGTCGAGAACTCGCTCGGCCGTCTGTGGATGCTCAACAATCCGGGGAGTTCGCTACGCGAGCGCATGGAGTATTACATCGAGCCCGATGCTGAGCACGAGGACTTCATTCGCATTTCGAGTCCCGAGGAGATAACCCTCTGCGACCCCGCATGCGGCTCGGGCCATATCTTGGTCTATGCGTTTGAGCTGCTCTTCCATATGTACGAGGAGCGCGGCTATCGTGAGCGCGAGATTCCCGAGCTCATTCTTACTAAAAACCTTGCAGGTATGGAAATCGATTCCCGCGCGGCACAGATCGCGGAGCTGGCGCTTGCCATGTGCGCCCGCGAGCACGACCGTCGCTTCTTTAGGCGTGGCGTTCGTGCCGACGTTACCGTGCTCTCGAGCATCCCACTAGGGGAGGACGAGCTGCCGGGTAACAAGAAGCTCGCCGAGGAGCTGAGTCATTTGGGCGAGATCGGTTCGCTGCTCAATCCCTCAGAGGACGAGATCGACGAGCTCAAGGCTGCCGCCGCGAGTTGTTCCGAGGACCTTTTTGCTTCTGCGACCAAAACTAAGCTCGAAAGCGCCGTCGCCATTTGCGAGAAACTGTCCCGTCGTTTTATCTGCGTCGTGGCGAATCCTCCGTATATGGGCAGCAGCAGCTTTAACCCCTTCATGAGCAAGTGGGTCAAGAAGAACTACCCCGACGTGAAGAGCGACCTGTGCACGTGCTTCATCGAGCGCGGGTTCAGCCTTGCCAAGGACCGCGGTTACGCGGCCATGGTCACCATGCAGAGCTGGATGTTCCTGGGCAGCTTCGAGAAGATGCGCTCCTCGCTCATCGACGGCAAGACGATCGTCTCGATGGCGCACCTCGGCCCCCGCGCATTCGACGCCATCGGCGGCGAGGTCGTCAATGTGACCGCCGACGTCATCTACAACGGCCGCGCGGCATGCGGTGGCGCCTACGTTCGCCTCGTCGACATCAACGGCAGCGAGGCGAAGCGCCTCAAGCTGCTCGGGGCGATCGAAAACCTCGACTGCGGCTGGTTCTACCGCCGCGACGCCGACACCTTCAAGCAAATCCCCGGCACCCCCATAGCCTACTGGGCCAGTGACGCTCTTCTGGATGCGTTTGGAAACGCAAAACAGCTCAGTGAGTATGGCAAGCCGCGCCAAGGGCTTGCTACTGGCGAGAACGCTCGTTTCGTTCGCGAGTGGTGGGAAGTCGATGATTGCAAGAGCGTCTATTCCTGTGGATCTATTCAAGAGTCGATTGAAAGCGCTTGCAAGTGGTTCCCCTACAACAAGGGCGGCGATTTCCGCAAATGGTACGGAAATAATAGCTCAGTTGTTAACTGGGAGAATGACGGACAGGAGATCCGTAATTACAAAGACCAGAATGGTAGATTGCTTTCCAGGCCACAGAATACAAACTGCTTCTTTAGCCCATCGATTACCTGGTCGAAGATTTCAAGCGGGTCCATTGCGTTTCGTTTTAAGCCTGCTGGGCATATCTTTGATGTGGCGGGCACGAGCGTTTTTAGCGACGAGGAGTCACTCAAGTATCTCCAGGGAGCTTGTAACAGCTCCGTGATCATGCGTGTCGCAAGCATGCTCTCGCCGACGCTTAATTTCGAGGTAGGCCAAATCGCAACCTACCCGATCATTCAGAACGAGGAACAGGAGCCGTTGGTCAACGACATGGTCGACTCGTGCCGCGAACTATCGAAAACCGATTGGGATTCGTTTGAAACCTCTTGGGATTTCAAACATAACCCTTTGGTGTAGGTGCTGGTTATGGACAAAGCCTGTATATCTTCATTTCATATGTCTCTGCATGAATCTAGCTATTGGACTCCGGATGAGATTTCTTCTATTTGGGATTTCTTTGTGACTAAATCTGTAGCTAACTCTGCTTCTCAAAGAAGAACCGCCTCTGATTATGGATTGAAACAATTGCCATTCGATACTCTTCTTGAGTATGAAGGGGTGCCTTCCGGGAAGCGTGAATTACTTATGGCTGATAATCTTGGAGATGTGATTGAGGAATATGGATTTAAAACAACTGTAAATCAAAAGTCGGCTGATGGAGTTAAACAAGAGATTGAAGCTCCGATTGATATCGTTAGTCCGAGGGTCCTCTGTATTCAACCTTATACAATCTCTGGTCGCAAGGGTCCCGAACCTAAAGACTCAGGTAAAGGAATGACTTTACTAACTCATATCCGCAATTCACTTGCACATGGGTGTACGTATTACTTCCCTAATGGAATGATGCTTCTCGAGGATAAAGCTGGTGGTTCAAGTGGAAAAACGACTGCCATGATGCTTCTGCCTCAAAAGGCGTTTACCGACTGGATAAAGGCGATTGATATTGACGCTCGTTTTTATTTTAAGGACGCTGGCAGAGGCGAATTTGAAAAGCTCATTCATAGAAAGAGCAACAAACACTAGGGAATTAATAAACGACGCGCTTTAATCCGTAAAGAATTTAAATCTGTTAATTGTTTAGCTGGCTAGTGCAAATTTTAAATTTGCATAGCCGCACTTTTCAACAAAGAAAGGGCGGTCTGTCATGGCCACTTTACTTCAAGAAAAATACGAGGCCCGCTATGCCGAAGTCAACGAGCGGTTCGAGCAGCTCCGCGCTAACGAGGAGGAGCTCAACCGAATCTTTGCCAAGATCTACAACATGGAGGGTGAGGTGTCCATCGAGGTCGAGGATAAGTACGTTTCGGTGGCGCGCATCTTCGATACCGCCGACGAAATCCCCGAGAGCTATAAGGGCAACAAATACGTGCGCACTAAGCGCGACGAGATTACCTCGCTCATAAGCTATGCCGTGGGCTGCATGTTTGGCCGCTATTCGCTGGATGTGGACGGGCTGGTCCTGGCCGATCAGGGCGCCACAGTCGATGACTATCTGGCCAAGATGCCCAACTCTGATCATGTGACCTTTATGCCCGATAGCGATAACGTGCTGCCCATTACCGATGACGAGTACTTTGACGACGACATCGTGCGCTACTTTATCGACTTTGTGCGCACCGTGTATGGCGAGGAGACGCTTGAGCAGAACCTGGCCTTTATTGCCGAGGCACTCGGCGGCAAGGGTACCTCGCGCGAGGTAATCCGCACCTACTTTTTGAAGGACTTCTTTAAGGACCACTGCCAGACCTATAAGAAGCGCCCCATTTACTGGCTGTTCGACAGCGGCAAGAAGAACGGCTTTAAGTGCCTTGTTTACATGCATCGCTACCAGCCTGACCTGTTGGCTCGCATCCGCACCGACTATGTGCATGAGCAGCAGGAGCGCTACCGTGCCCAGATCGGGTATGCCAACGATGCCCTTGTCAGTGCCGAGCGCGGCGAGCGCGTGCGCTTGGATAAGCGCATCAAAAAGCTCAACGACCAGCTCAAAGAGACCATTGCCTACGAGGAGAAACTGCACCACTTGGCAGACCAGATGATTAAGGTCGACCTGGATGACGGCGTCAAGGTCAACTACGCCAAGTTTCAGGATGTGCTGGCGAAGATTAAGTAACTGCAGATACGGTAAGGATATTCATGCCCAAGATCGATGTAGAAGAACAGCTCAAGCTGCGATTTTTGCAGCCGTTGTCCTCATGCGCGCCGCGCCGTGTTGTGGTTTGGCACGATGCGGACGGCGAGTTTGCTCCTGAGTTTGAGCGATTGGCTGCCGAGGGTTTCGACGGCGCGGGGGCCGATGCTGGCGTTATGCCCGCTCACGGTGACTTTGAGCGCCCGGTGCGCTTTGTTGAGGCCTGCGAGGGCCGTATGTTTGCCGTCAAGAAGCTCATCAACCGCGATGACCTTGCGAGCGATATCTTGCTGTATCGCCGTTGCCCGCGCGGCAGGCTTGAAGGTGATTGGCTTGCCGATGTTGAGCTGTATGCCGATCAGTTCCAGGCTGACTATCTTTCGCTTTTGGCCGATCAGCTGGGCATCGAGAATATCGACGCCGTGCGCGAGAGCCTGCGCGAGCACAAGACGTTCTTTGATGCCAAGACCCGCTGCGCTAAGTTTGCCGCGTGTGTTCCGCATGCCTCGGGCGCATCCGATATCGAACTCGGCATCCTTACGGTGATTTTTGGCGGTAAAGAGCCTGGTGACGCGCGCCCCGCGTTTGTGCTGCGTGGCTGTATGACCATGCTGCTGCACGAGGGTCCCGAGGCGCTGGCCGAGTTGGTGGACAAGTACTGCGTGCGTGATGTGCTCTCTGCCTTCATCGTGCGTTGCTATGGGTTTGATGGGCCGCTTTACGAGCGTGACTCATTGCTTATGCTTGCATCCCATGTGCTTCTTACGGCGGCATCCACCGCGCTTCCCGAGGGAGCGCTCAAGGGGCTTGAGAGCCATGTGGCTCCCGCCTATGGGCCCTATTGCCTTGAGGCGGTGCGTACGTGGGACCAGGCCGCCGATACCCAGGCATCGAGCGAGGACCTATTTGAGATTTGCCGTTTGGTTGAGGACGCCCGCGGACTCTTTGCACGGTTCGAGACCTTGCCGATCGATGTGCTGACCTCGCTTGATGTGTTTCCGTGCGTCAATGAGGCTGTGCTCTCGCAGCTGTTCTGCTCGTTTGCGCAAGGTGCAGACCGTGTTGAGGATGCGCGTGCCTTTGCTGCGCGCCGTTGCGACCTAAGCTGGTACCGTCGTGTCGAGAGCTACTTTGACCTGCTTGCCGCTGTGGCCGATATGTGTGCGTTTAGGCAGGCGCACGCGGGCGGGTTCCATCTGGCGCAGCCCCAGCAGGTGTGGGATGCCTACACGTCCGATTGGTATGCCATGGATGCCGCCTATCGTCATATGTGCACCGCGTATCTGCGGGCGCGCTCCGTCGAGTGCGATGTGCTCGAGGAGCCCACCCGCGCTGTGGCGGACTGGGCGGAGAATCTCTACAGCAACTGGTTCTTGGCGGATGCCAATGCCTGCTGGACATCCGCTGCGCAAGGGGAGTGGGCCGATTGCGGCTACATCGAGGGTCCCGAACGGCAGGATGAGTTCTACTGGCATGTGCTGCCCACCTTTGTGGGCTCTGCTAAAACGACGGTCGTTATCGTGAGCGACGCGCTGCGCTATGAGGTGGCCTGCGACGTCGCGGCGCTGCTCGAGCGCGAGCGCGGCGGCAACGTCAAGGTTTCTAGCATGCAGGCGGTCTTTCCCTCCATTACAGAGGTGGGCATGCCCGCGCTGCTGCCGCATCAGGCGCTTGAGCTTGCAGAGGATGGCGCGTTTGTGTTGGCTGACGACATGCCCACTGCGACGACTCCGCAGCGCGAGGCCGTGCTTGCCCACGTTGAACCTACAGCCCGCGCTTTGCGCTCGAGCGCATACCTCAACATGGCGGGAACCGAGCGCAAGGCGATGCTCAAGGACTCAAGACTTGTCTACCTCTATCACAACAAGATTGATGCCACGGGCGAGAAGGCCGCTACGCAGGATGACGTCTTCGATGCCTGTACGGACACCGTAGAGGAGCTTGCCACGTTGGCGCGCCGCGTGTGCACCGACGCCCCGGGCGCGCGTGTTGTTATAACGGCGGATCACGGCTTTATCTACACGCGCCGGGAGCTCAGCGAGTGTCAGATGCTCGGCAAGCCAGATCTTCCCTTCCTTGACGCTCCCGTCATGCACGGCAAGCGTCATCTGGTGGTGCCCAACGAGGCCGTGGACAAGCTTTCGGACGAGGCACGCGGGGTGTTTGTTAATGTTGACATGGGACGTTTGGGTGCCGGCTTTGAGGGGTTTGCCCCGCGTGAGAACGTGCACTTCAAGCGTCCCGGTGGTACTAACAACTACGTCCACGGCGGCATGAGCCTGCAGGAGCTTTGCGTGCCCGTTATCGGTTTTTGGCGTGCGCGCTCGGGTTCCAAGGACTTTGTCGACACGCGCGCGGCGACGTTGCGCGTGCTAAGTGAGGGGCGCCGGGTGACCAACTCGCTCTTCTCACTCAACTTGATCCAGGAAGAACCAGCCCAAGGCAAGGTCTTGCCGTGCGAATACGAGCTGGTGTTTACCGATGCAAGCGGCAACGAGGTGAGCGATACGGTCAAGACGCATGCTAACAAGGCTTCTGTTAATTCGCAGGAGCGCGTAGTGCATGCCAAGTTTGCGCTGCGCGCGGCGGATGGATTCTCGGCAAAGGGTCCGTACTATCTGGTCTGCCGCGAGCGTGAGACGGGCAAGATCGTTTGGCGCGAGACGTATACCATTGCCGTTTCGTTTGCCCCTGTTGCTGACTTTGGTTTTTAGGAGTGTGCCCTATGTTTGATAGCCATGACGACGATCTGTGGGAAGTTCCCTCGATTGGTGTGAGCGTGCCAGTGGATGCTGCGGCGGTTGTGGAGGCTGCGGCGCCTGTGGAGGCCCCGGCGGCTGAGGCTGCTGCGCCTGCCCCGGAGCCGGTGATTGCTGCCGCGCCCGTGGGGGCTGCGGTGCCCGCCGAGGACGAATCCTCGACCGATGGCTATGACCGGGCTGCGGCCGAGGCCCCCGAGGACGACGGCTACGACATGGATGGCCTGGACGGCAAGCTGCTCGAGCACTTTGCTGGCAAGATCGTGCGCAAGGACCTGACGGCCCTTATGAAGCGCGGCGCCAACGTGCCCACCTTTGTACTGGAGTATCTGCTGGGCATGTACTGCTCAACTGATGACGAGGATGCCGTGGCAGAGGGTTTGGAGCGCATCCGCAGGATCCTCACCGATAACTACGTGCGTCCCGATGAGTCCGAGCGCATTAAGTCCAAGATTCGCGAGCTGGGTCGTTTTACCATCATCGATAAGGTGACGGCCAAGCTCGACGAGTACAAAGACATCTACGTTGCATCGTTTGCCAATCTGACTATCGAGCCGTTTGTGATGCCTGCTGAGTACGTGCGCGACTATTCCAAGATTCTGCAGGGTGGCATTTGGTGCATTATGAGCATCGAGTACCGTCATCCCGTGGATGAGGAAGACGAGTTTGGCATGGAGGTCTTTGGCGACGATGCGCCGCGCCGCTCCAAGGCCAAGCGCAAAAAGCGCGGACCCGAGGACTCTCCGTTTAGCGTGGCGTCGCTCACGCCCATCCAGATGCCCAACCTGGACCTGGATGCCATGGTCGACGAGCGCCAGTACTTTACGCGCGACGAATGGCTCAACATGCTGCTGCGCTCGGCTGGCTACGAACCCAGCGAGCTTTCCGAGAAAGAGCGCCTGCACTTTATCGAGCGTATGGTGCCGCTCATCGAGCGCAACTACAACCTGTGCGAGCTGGGTCCCCGCGGCACCGGCAAGAGCCATATCTACAAAGAGGTTTCGCCCTACGCCATCTTGCTTTCGGGCGGCCAGACCACCACGGCCAACCTGTTCGGCCGCATGAACTCCATGCGCGCCGACCGCGTGGGCTTGGTGGGCCACTGGGACTGCGTGACGTTCGACGAGGTCGCCGGCATGCGCTTTAAGGACACCAACGCCGTGCAGATCATGAAGGACTACATGGCGAGCGGCAGCTACGCGCGCGGCCGCGACCAGATTAACGCCGACGCCTCCATGGTCTTTGAGGGCAACATCAACGACACCGTGCAAAATGTCCTTAAGACCACGCACCTGTTTGATCCGTTCCCGCCGGAGTTTAACAACGATTCGGCCTTCTTTGACCGTATCCACTATTACCTGCCGGGCTGGGAGATTCCCAAGATGCGCTCGAGCCTGCTGACCGGGCATTATGGCCTGATCACCGATTGCCTGTCGGAGTTTTGCAAGGAGATGCGCTGCAAGGACTTTACGCACCATATCGACCGTTACTTCCGCTTTAACAGCGACTTTAACAAGCGTGACGAGATCGCCGTGCGCAAGACCTTTAGCGGCCTTGCAAAGCTGCTGTTCCCCGACGAGGCCATGGACAAGGACGATGCGCGCTGGCTGCTGGACTACGCCATCGAGGGCCGTCGCCGCGTAAAGGAGCAGCTCAAGATTATGGCGGGCGTTGAGTTTATCGACGTTAACCTGGGCTATATGGATGCCGACAACCCGCAGGACGTGCACGTGGTGCGCGTGCCCGAGCAGAGCGAGGACACGCTGATTCCCGACGGGCCGCTGCTGTCCGGCCACGTGTTTGGCGTGGGCAGGTCGCAGGGCGGCGAGGTCGCCGTGTACAAGCTGGAGAATAAGGTCGTTGCCGGCGAGTGCAAGTTTAAGCACGAGGGCGTGGCCTTTAACAAGCCGGTGCGCGATACGCTGGAAGCCGCGTTCGACAACTTTGTGAACCTGGCGAACCGCGTGGCGCCGGGCATGCACATTGGCTCCAAGGATTACCTGCTGTTCTACAACGACCTGCAGAGCAAGGGCCTGTCCGAGGAAGTTTCGCTCGCCGAGTTTGTGGGCCTGTGCTCCGCGGCGTGCAACCGCCCGGTGATGCCCGCGCTGGCGATTCCGGGCATCTTGCGCATGTCGGGCTCTATGGACGAGATCCGTGGGCTTGAGGACATTATGCGCGTGGCCAAAAACGCCGGCGCCAAGCGCGTGATTTTGCCGCTGAGTGCCATCGCGGGCCTGCAGAGTGTTTCGTCTGAGATTATTTCGGGACTGAGCCCGGTGTTCTACATGGATGGCGATCCCGTCGACGCCGCGAAGAAGGCGCTGGACCTGTAGAAGTGCGGGCGAGCGGGTTTGCGTACGCGTGGGCCCGCGAGCGTATTGGCGTGTTCGGGTAAGGAGGCCTTGCCATGGCGGGCGAGCGTTCTGTTGGTGAGCTGCTCGACGAGCTGTTTGGCTTTGAATCGGTGGCCAAACGCCAGGCTGCGCTTGAGCAGTATGATCGCGGGGAGTTGGCGCGCAAGGCGCGCTCCCGCGAGCTGCTGGGCGTGCTTAGGGGTGTCGAGGCTGCCGAGCACGCTGCGCACGAGTCTGCCGTGCGGGCTGTTGACGGGTATGTTCGCCGTGTTGGGGGCGCCGCGCTTGCACGCGCTCGCAAGCAGGCGGGCATTGTTGGACCGCTACGGATGGAGCGCCGCTATGCTGCCTTTTTGCGCATGGAGGACAAGGCCGAGCTGCTGGCCCGTTTGGAACAGACACTTGCGTTTATCGAGGTAAAGCTGCGTGCGAATACGGCGGACAAGGTGCGCGCGGCGTACGATGCTGCAGGGGCTATGGTGCTGCATGACGTGGCGCGCCTGAGTGACGTGCGCGTTGCCGAGGCCGTGCCTCTGGATGCTGATCTGCTGTGTACGCAGCTGGAGCAGATGCGCTGTGCCGCCGACGCGACGGACCTTGCGGGTATGATCACAGCGACGTTTGAGTCCGAGCTGAGTGCGACGGGGTCGCAGGGCGCCGACGGGTTTACGGGCGATTTGGCTGGCGATGTTGCTGGTGACGTTGCGTTGGAGCGTGAACTTACCAACGTGTGCGGCGCTGCGCAGCGAGCGCGCTTGGCGGCGCAGGCGTATCGGGCCGAGCGCGCCGCCCGCGTTGCGGGGAGTGCGGTGGAGCCTTCGGGGCTGCCGAAGCCTGCGTGCGTTGCGTGCGAGATGGCGTGTGATACCGGAGAACTTTCCGAGTTGCTCGCTCAGGTTAAGAAGTCGTTTGAGACCTACCGTCGCGTTGTTGCCGACGGCGGGTTGTTCTGCGCGTTTGGCACGGGCTCGCCGCACGGCATTTGTTATGGCACGAGCTATTTGGACTACGATTCTCGGCTTGATGAGGACGTGCTGGTGGGCGAGTACGATGGTGCAACCAGGCATGCTGTTCGGCGTGAGGTTGCGATTCCCGAGCTGGTGGATGAGGCTTCTGCCGAGGGCGGCGATTCGCTCAAGGTTGCCGTGGCGCGCATGCGCGAGTTTAACGGGCGTCGCTACGATGGTGTGCTGGATGAGGATCCTACGCGCCATGTGAATACGTTTTGGTATGGACTCAAAAAGCTCAGCCAGTATTGCGAGGCCGCCGTGCGTGTAGATGAGCGTGCTTGGGATTGCTTTATCGATAAGGTGCAGTATGCCTACGATGAGCCCGTGGGGCGCCTGGCCACGCAGATGGACGACAAGCAGGTTGCGGCTTTTATTGCTGCTGTGGATGAGCTTGGCGCTGCTGAGTAGGGGTCCTGGCCTGGTAGGAGGTTTCACCATGAAGATCGAAGTTGATGTAGACCAGCTACGCGAGAACCTGCTCGATCGCGCTGGGAGCGCGGCGGGCGTGGGCTTTCCCGCTGCCATGCTCGACGTAGTGGATATCGAGGACGAGTCGCCCCAAGAGCTCCTGGCCCGAGCCGAGCGCGAAGGCCTCGACCTCCGCGACTTTGCCGTCGATGACGACTGCGGAGCGTCTGACGACTGGTGACCCCGGGTCAGTTCATCCTTTTCTTCCTGAGATATAAGAGAAATCCCTTTTTGAACGTCCTTCGGGTTCCAAAAAATAGCCGATCGGTCTTTGTATCTTCCTTGCTGTCAAACTTGATAGCCGTTAGCTCGATCGTACAGATGTAGTCAGCAACTTGGAATAGCCGGTAGGCTCGTGGTGTGGCTTCTCGGTATACGATGACATCCCTTGCTAGAACGTACTCAAGCGCAGAATGAATGACCTCCGTTACAATCGGTTGGCCGTTGTCGTAGTAAATCTTAACGGTGTCGTATCGCTGGAAGAATTCCAGATGGTCGAAAAGTTCAACTGTGAGGTCTCGCCTCATTCTCTCCGCGAGACCGTTTTGATTGCCGGCGAATTCGCTCATTCGGTATTGCAGACAGAGATAGCGTATGGGGAGATGCTGAATGAACGCGCGAAATGCGCTCAACATGTGCCTTCGCTGCTCCTTGGGAAGATCTTTGTAGTCGCCGTTTCCATTCAGTAGGGGTCCTGCATGAAAAGGCGTATTGGGAAGCGAGGACTGCGACAGGGCGCGCTCGTAGCGGTCAATGCGTTCAACGATTGCATCGTTTTGATCGTGAAAAACGAGGGTGACGAGGTAGTAGTTGGAGACGCCTCCGAGGTCGCCAGATTCGTCAACAAAGACGGAGAGTTCGCTCATGATGGGCCTCCATTTTTGCAAAAAAATGCCGGGGGTAAGACCCCGGCTCTTGGAGGCCCCTCTTTTGGAGGGAACCGTATTCTTTATACCATGAGATAAGGGGTGCTTTCAAGTAATATTATAATAAGCAAACATATGTTCGTCAAACTACCTGCGAAAAGTCCTTAGCCGTCCAGAGGTGGGTAGAGCGGCTCGTAAATTGCTGACGCAATGGGCCGGCGTTTTCCCGAGAAGTATTTAGTCTTGACTCGCATAAAAAATGCCGGGGGACATCCCCCGGCTCTTGGAGGTCCCTTTATTCGAGGGTACCGATTTCTTTATAGCATGAGATCGGACGGCTTTCAAATGGCGCCATGTGGATGGGATGGGATGGCGCGCCTGATAAAGCCCTCAATGAATGGCATCTAACTAGTGTTCGTGATATAAAGAAATCGGTCATCTCAAAAGAGAGGGCTTCCAAGTGCTGGGGACGTTTTCCCCGGCTTTTTTCATTTCGGTGTCAATTCAAATGATTTTCATCCCATCCCCTCAATAACTTGCGGTGAAATAGGGACTGAAATGGCTGTTCAGAAGCCTATTCAATCCCTATTTCACCGCAACTTATGGGTGGGGATGGCTACGACGCCAGTGTGGCGATGACGGCTTCGTCGCCGGCGTATATGAGGGTGTTGCCGTCGGGGATGATCGTCTGGCCGTCGCGTTTGAGCATCACGACGATAAAGGGATGCTTGCCTTGCGGCACATCGCGAAGACGCTGGCCGGCCAGGCGACCGTGGGGGGTTACGGTGACCTCGCGCAGCGTAACCTCGGCACGCTCTTCAAACGTCGGCGCGGCCATAACCAGCAGATCGCCTTCCTGGATCACGGTATCGCCGTTGGGCAGCACCGGATGGGCGCCGTCACGCAGCACCAAGACCACCAGCATGTCCGTTGCGCTGCCAATGTCGGCGAGCGAGCGTCCGGCAAACGGATGTCCAGCGCCCACCTTGAGCTTTACAAATGACATGCCGTCCTCGTCGCGGTAGTCGTTAAAGGTGCGGCGCACGTCGCCGGTCGCATCGATCATATCGAGCTTCTTCGCCACCGCCGGCAGCAGCGAGCCCTGCACCACAATGCTCGACACGGCAATCACAAACACCAGGTCAAACAGGTCGTGACCGCCGGGGACACCGGCCACTACGGCAAAGAGGCTAAATACGACCGAAGCCGCGCCGCGCAGACCCGCCCAGCTTACGAGCGCAACCTGGCGAGGGTTCGTCCTAAACGGCGCCAGCAGCATGCCCACGGCGATGGGGCGGCTCACGAAGAGCATAAACGCCATGAGCGCCAGGCCCGGTAGCAGCATTTGCGGCAGGCGTGCGGGTGTAACGAGCAGGCCCAGCAAAAAGAAGATGGTCATCTCGGCCATCTCGGTGAGGGTGTCAAAGAAGTGCGCCATCTCGACTTTGCCGGTGATGTCGCTGGCACCCAGCACAATGCCGGCCAGGTATACAGCCAAAAAGCCGTTGCCGCCCAGATAGCTTGGTAACGCGTAGGCGACGATCGCCACGGCGAACAAAAAGATGGTCTGCGCGCCTTCGGCCGTTGCGTGCGCGCGTTCAATCAGGCGGCCCGCCGCCCAGCCGATGGCAAGGCCTAGACCCACGCCCAGGATAATCTGCTTGGCCAGCAGTGCGGGAATGTTGATGTCGCCGCCGGACGCGAGTGTGGCGAGCACGGCGGTGAGCATGTAGGCGACGGGGTCGTTGGAGCCCGATTCGACCTCGAGCAGCGAGTCGGTGCCGCCCCTCAGCGAAAGACTGTGCTCGCGCAGCACGCTAAAGACGCTGGCCGCATCGGTCGACGCCACGACCGATCCCAGCAGCAGGCCGCCGATCCAGTCGAAGCCCAGCACAAAGTGGGCGAATACGCCGGTGATGCCTGCGGTGATGACGACGCCGAGCGTGCTCAGCAGCACTGCAGGTATGGCGACAGGTTTGGCACGGTCGATGTTGGTGTTGAAGCCGCCGTAGAACATGATGAACAGCAGCGCCGTGCTGCAGACGGTTTCGGTGAGTGCGTAGTCGCTAAAGTCGATATGCGCCGGGCCGTTGACGCCCAACAGCATGCCGAGCGCGATAAAGATGAGCAGGGTGGGGAAGGGGAGTTTTTTGCCGACGGGTTTGATGGTCAGGCACAAAATGATGACGAGGCCGATAAAAAGAAGGATCTGGTTCATGGATGGTGTCCGCTCCTGGGTGGTTGGCGTGGCACGGTCAGTTGTCTGCGGTTATTTGTACCCAAAGATGGTGGGTTTATGGGGTTGGATTGCGGGCGTGCGCGATATCGTCATAGACGGCCGCCGTCTTTGCCTCTGCTCGGAAACCCTTTCCAGCTTTATTGCAACGGAGTACAATGGGTAACGTTTAAGTTCAACTTGAAGTTTTAGTTGCGGCGCCGGGCTTCGGCCGCAATGCAAGGAGAGGCGTACCATGGCGATCTATGTGACATCTGATGCTCACGGGCACGTGCGTGCGCTTGACGAGGCCCTGTCTAAGATCTCGTTGACGTCCGACGACACGCTGTACGTGCTGGGCGACATGATCGATCGCGGGCCCGATCCGGTCGGCGTTATTAAGCTCGTGCGCTCGCTGCCCAACGCCCACGTGCTCAAGGGTAATCACGAGCAGATCATGCTCGATGCCATCATTGGTCAGGATCCGCTCGATGCCGAGACCTGGGATATCAACGGTGGCTGGACGACGCGCGAGCAGCTCAACGACATGGAATTTGAGGCATACGAGGAGCTCGTGCGATGGATGGCCGCGCTGCCGCTCTACGCGGTGGTCGAGACCGAGGAGCGCCCGTATCTGCTGGTACATGCTGGAATCGAGATGAAGGCGGCGCGCGCGTTTTTGCTTGAGCATGGTGTCGATTGTGCCGATGGCGTCGGAGCGGTGGGTGCCGATCGCGAGCTGCTGCAGCAGATGCTCGCAGTGCAGTCGTCCGATGACCTGCTGTGGATTCGTCACGGCTATTGGGATGTGCCGACCGGGCTGCTTTCTACCGAGGGTAAGGGCCCGGTCGTGGTGAGCGGTCACACGCCCACGGTATCGCTTGGGCGCTATTGCGAGGTCGGTGGTCTGGCGGGGCTCGATGAGGAATCGGGACGCGGGCAGATCGTGCGCCTGGGCGGCGAGGATGCCGCCGGTGTGCCCGATCGCATCGACATCGACTGCGCTGCCGCCACCGGCTCCGAGTTCGGTCGCGTGGGCATCCTGCGCCTGGACGACGGGGCGGAGTTCTACGCGAACATCAACCCGGGCGAATAATCGGTGCAAGGGGTAGCTAATTTGGGACGGGGCTTTTTTGACTACTTTTGCCCTTCTGCCCGCTAATTGATTTCTCTGGTACGGGGATTAAATAAGGCTCTGTTAGACCGGAATTGACACGACCGGCTGCCCTCTTGCCCTCAA
>CATYDM010000021.1 GCA_958405195.1 uncultured Collinsella sp. | reverse complement strand
GGGGGGTACTGTATTTAACTCAACTCCCTCCAAACCAACCCTGATTAAATAAACCGCCGCCCCCCCCCGCAACCCACCACGCAGACCGCAGGGACGGGAGCAGCTATACTACTCTCAGTAGTTAAGGGTCGCGGATTGGCCGCGTCACCGCTCTCAACAGGAGGTCTTTGTTTATGGCAGATCAAAAGCCGGTTGTCGGGATCATCATGGGCTCCAAGTCCGATCTGGGCGTTATGGAAGGTTGCACCGCCGAGCTCGAGGCGCTGGGTGTGCCCTATGAGCTTGTCATTGCGAGCGCACACCGCACACCGGCGAAGGTCCACGAGTGGGCTTCGACTGCCGCCGATCGCGGTATCAAAGTGATTATCGCCGCCGCCGGCAAGGCTGCTCACCTGGGCGGTGTCGTGGCTGCGTTTACGCCGCTGCCGGTCATCGGCGTGCCTATGAAGACGAGTGACCTGGGCGGTATGGATTCGCTGCTGTCGATGGTGCAGATGCCTTCGGGCGTGCCCGTGGCCTGCGTTGCCATCAACGGCGCCAAGAACGCCGCCATCTACGCCACGCAGATTCTAGGCGCTTGCGGCCCCGAGTACCGCAAGGTTATCGAGAAGATGAAGCAGGAGATGGCCGACGCCTAGGCGTTCCGCCGTTTCACCGCAGTATAAGGAGAGCCATGTCCGACTATCAGGGAAAACGATTCAAGGCTTCTCAGATCCCCGATCCGTCGAAGCTGAGTGCTGCCCATGGGGCACAGCAGGGTCGGACATCCTCTCCTCAGCAGCCGCGCGCGCCGCGCCCCGTGACGCCGGCGACGCATCGTCGACAGGACGCGCCAGCCGCATATCGACCTTCATCTTATAGCAACGCTAAGAAGCCGCCCCGGTCTTCATCGCACGCCGCGCCGTCGGATTACACCGAGCCGCCGCGCAAAAAGCGCCGCTCCATTATTCCCATTCTGCTCATCATCATCGGCATCGGCCTGATTGTTGCCGCCGCTGCCATCTTTATCAATGCTCAGATTGGCTATAAGCAGGCAAGCGATTCGTACCAGAAAATCGAGAAGCAATATGTAAGCGATAAGGACGCCAGCGGCGTGCCGATTATCGACTTCGATGCACTTGCCCAGACAAATCCCGAGGTTGTGGGTTGGATTTACGCGCCGGGAACCAACATCAACTATCCCGTGGTGCAGACCAATAACAACTCCAAATACCTCAACACGCTGTTTGACGGTACGTCCAATGCATCGGGTGCGATCTTCTTGGACAGCGACGATACCGCGCCGGGAATGGTTGACCAGCAGACCACGATCTACGGCCACCACATGAATGACGGGTCGATGTTCAACGTGATTTCGGACACCACTGATCAGGCAACGTTCGATAGCATCGAGTTCGTGTATTACATCACACGGGATGCTACGTATAAACTGCGACCACTGGCGACCAAAGTTGTCGAGGACACGTATGCCAAGGCGCGCACGACCAATTTTGAGGGCGACGACGGGCTCAAGAACTACCTGTCCGAGATGCTCGACGGTGCCTCTGCCGTGGCGAGCGATGCCACCGATCGTGCCGCTTCGGCAACCAAGGTCGTAACGCTTGTGACCTGTCGTTCGTTATCGCTGAGCAACACACGTGCCGTCATGGTGCTCACGCCGGTCGAGGAATAGATAATGGGCTACTCAATGACGGTGAAAGGGGAAATGATGCTCGAGAATGGCAAAACGATGCCTTCGGTTGATGCTTGGCTGCGCGAGGCCAAGGCCGATGCTTCGGCGGCAGGCTGTGGGATGTATCTGACGCATAACGGCGTGGTGCGCGCGACGCCCAAGTCCGAGGTCCGCGGGATCGAAACCGATGGTGTAGCTCCCGGACGCAGGGTGGGCGGCATGGTGTTCGGCTTCGATGCTCAGAAAGTGCAGGCTGCTATCGAGGCCACGCGCGCGATGCCGGGTATCGGCTATGTGCGCGTGTGGCTGGCAAGCGGCGAGCTTGCCGTAGGTGACGACATCATGCTCGTGCTCATTGGCGGGGACATTCGCCCGCATGTGGTCGATGCGCTGCAGGCGCTCGTTGGCACCATCAAGAACGAATGTGTGAGTGAGGTCGAGCGCGAGGCGTAGAGGCTTGCGTCGATAGAAGGCTCGTTTATAAAAATGCCCGCCGGTACGTGTGATACCGGCGGGCATTTTGCGTTTTGGGCGCGGTGGGCGCTACACGCGCGTCGCATCCTTGGGACTCATGGTCATGCTCTGGAAGCGATTCTCCATAAAGTCATTATCGAAGTACTTGCCGTAGAACTGCGCAACGGGAATATCCGGTTCCGTGCCGTTGACGCGCTGATACCAATAATCGAGCGACTGCAGCGTCATAACGCCATCGACCAGCATAATGATGGTGAAGATGACGGTAGCGGAGTAGCGGCTCTTCCAGGGAATCATATTGATGAGCTTGAGCAGCCTCGGCAGCAGCAGCTTGATCCAGATGAGGCCGCCCAGGCCCCACAGGCAGGCGAAGCCCGTGCAGGTACGTCCGCCGGTAAGGACGGCGAGCGGATCGGGCATGCCAAAGAGCTTCATGTGCGAGTAGCTCCACGAGACTACGCCAAACGAGGTCTGCATAAACCAGCCCACGAACACCTCAAAGCTTGCGCCGAGCAGCGCGCTCACCAAAAAGATAATGATGGGGTTCTTTTTGTAGAAGCGGTTGAGCACCATGGTCATGAGCACGGCGCCAAATCCGTAGATGGGGCTGAAGGGGCCAAACAGCATGCCGGCGCGGTTCTGGTAGACGCCCGGGTCGACGACCGTCATGTGCCAGATGTCCTCGGCGATCAGGCCGAGTATGCAGCAGACAAAGAATACCCAGAACAGGTTGAAGTAGTTGAGCTTGATGTAGCCTTCGCCGGTTTCATCGCGCCCGAGCATGCCCTCGGCGGCGGCGTCGCGATCGAGCATCTCCTGCAGGCGGCGCTGCAGCTCGCGCTCCTGGCGCAGCGTGGGGTCGACGGTGGTCGAAAGCGCGACGAGGATGCCGAGCTGGATGGCAGGGCGCAGCAAGAAAGGCCCGATACCCTGGAGCATCACGTCAACCAAAAGCTCGACGACGGTCAATGCGATAAGGATATAGGACAGACGGGCGGCATTGCGGCGCTGGTTCTTGATGAGGTCCAGGCCAAAGATGATCAAGATGACGGCACTGGCAGCCGAGAGCATGATGCCGGCGACAATCAGTCCGACCGCGACGAGCGTGTTGTCGCCGAGCTTGGCGGCGGCGTTGCCGTTGATGAGTGCGGTGATGACCTGCCACATAAAGGCGCCGACCGACGGGAGCGTACCCACGCCGGACAGGATGCACAGGACGGCGTACACCTTAATGATGAGGGGGATCTTCTTGACTTCCGTGGCGCTGGGGACGCTGGGGTCGAGTTCGTTTCGATCCATACATAACCTTTCTCGTTTTGCTGTAGGTACAAGGATACGCCGCCGACCTGCCAAAAGACAGGACGAACGTCCCAATTGCAACAATGCAAGCCCCAACGGCGGGCGAGACGCGTCGCAACGGAAGTATGCGGGATCGTCGGCCCCGAGGCGGTTGCCCAATAAAATGTTTGGCTGCAAAACGGATTATAAGCTCGGTGGGCTTTTAAAAAGCGCTGTTCATGCGCGGGAGTGCTTGTCTTGCCGTGCGTATAATAGGGCAGGTAACGCCAAATAACGAGGCTCTGAGGGGATGCCATGTCTCAAGAAACCATCCGCGCGGCCGAGCGTGCCGCGGGACAGGTGAAGACCATGTCGACGTATGATCCGGACTCCGACCAGCTGCATGAGGAATGCGGCATTTTTGGTGTGTGGGCACCCGATCGCGATGTGGCTCGACTGACGTACTTTGGTCTGCGCGCGCTGCAGCATCGCGGCCAGGAATCGGCGGGAATCGCCGTGGGTGATGGCGGCACGGTTATGGTCCGCAAGGATCTGGGCCTGCTCGACCGCGTGTTCTCCAACGCCGACTTGTCGACGCTCTCCGGCCAGCTGGCCGTGGGCCACGTGCGCTATGGCACTGCCGGTGCCAAGAGCTGGGAAGCCTCGCAGCCGCATCTTTCTACCATCAACAGCGTCATTATCGCGCTCGCGCACAACGGTACCCTCGTCAACACCGACGAGCTGCGCCGCCAGCTGATCGAGCTGGGCGTGCCGTTCCTTTCCAATTCGGATTCCGAGGTCGCGACTAAGCTTATCGGCTACTTTACTCAGCGTACAGGCCATCTGCGCGAGGGCATTCGCAAGACCATGGAGCTCGTGCGCGGCGGCTACGCCATGACGCTCATCAACGAGCAGGCGCTCTACGCATTCCGCGATCCGCACGGCATTCGCCCGCTCGTGCTGGGCAAGCTGGTGGACGAGGGCCTGGACCAGGCCGATGCCGCATCCGTTTCGCAGCTGCCGTCGCAGGACGGCGCCGCGACGGTCGACTCCGCCGTCCGTGTCACGCGCGCCGGCGGCTGGGTCGTTGCTTCCGAGACCTGCGCACTCGACATCGTGGGTGCCGAGTACGTCCGTGACGTCCGTCCCGGCGAGATTTTGCGCATCAGCGCCGAGGGTCTGGTATCCGAGCAGGGCGTGCCTGCAGCCGAAGAGCCCGCAAACTGCATCTTTGAGCAGGTCTACTTTGCCCGCCCCGACTCCATCATGAACGGCAAGAGCGTCTATGCCTGCCGTTACGACATGGGTCGTCAGCTGGCACACGAAGAGCCCGTCGAGGCCGATCTGGTCATCGGCGTGCCCGACTCCGGCCTGCCGCCCGCGGAGGGGTATTCGCACGAGAGCGGTATTCCCTTTGGCGAGGGCCTCATCAAGAACCGCTATGTGGGTCGTACGTTTATCGAGCCTACGCAGGAGCTGCGCGCCATGGGCGTGCGCATGAAGCTCAACCCGCTTCGCGACAACATCGAGGGCAAGCGCCTGGTCGTCATCGACGACTCCATCGTGCGCGGCACCACCATGGTGCAGCTCGTCAAGATGCTGCGCAACGCTGGCGCCAAGGAGATTCATATCCGCATCAACTCGCCCGAGGTCATCTGGCCGTGCTTCTACGGTATCGATACCGACGTGCAGTCGCAGCTTATCAGCGCCAACAAAACGGTCGACGAGATTTGCGAGTACATTGGCGCCGATTCGCTGGCTTTCCTTTCGGTCGAGGGCCTGCTTAAGGTCATGCCCAAGGGCGGTTACTGCGATGCGTGCTTTACCGGCCGCTACCCCGTGGCGATTCCCGAGAGCTTTGGCCGCGACAAGTTTATGGAGGGCTTTAAGCCTCGCAACCTGGACAAACCGCTGCACGTTGACGACGACGCCGTGGTCGAGAAATACGACGACCGCAGCTGGGAAGAGGAGCACGGCGAGGCCTAAAACCTGCCATGTAGGGACAGGTTTATTTTGGTAGGTTTTACCTGCTGTTTTGTTGATATGACGGCGCGTGCTGTTATGGCACGCGCCGAAATGAACGCAACTATGAGCACCGTTTGGCGCCCGCGCGGCGCCACGGTAGTGGGAGAGGAAGGCTCAGATGAGCGACAGCAAGCATGTGACGTACGAGGACGCCGGCGTCGATACCGCCGAGGGCGGCCGCGCCGTTGACGCTATTAAGCAGATGGTTAAAGACACCAACCGTCCCGAGGTCATCGGCGGTATCGGTGGCTTTGGTGGCTTATTCTCGGCCGCCGCGCTTAAGGATATGGAAGACCCGATTCTGATTAGCGGTACCGACGGCGTGGGCACCAAGCTCGTGCTTGCCCAGATCATGGACCGTCACGAGACGGTGGGCCAGGACCTGGTCGCTATGTGCGTCAACGACATTTTGGCTTCGGGCGCCGAGCCGCTGTTCTTCCTGGACTACGTTGCCATCGGTCACATCGAGGCCGGGCACATGGCAAAGATCATCAAGGGTGTAGCCGACGGCTGTAAGCTCGCGGGCTGCGCGCTCGTGGGCGGTGAGATGGCCGAGCACCCCGGCGTCATGGCTCCTGCCGACTACGACCTTGCCGGATTTACCGTGGGCGTTGTCGACCGTCCCAAGATGCTCGACCCCGCGAACGTTCGCCCCGGCGATGTGATCCTGGGCCTGCCCTCCACCGGCGTGCACTCCAACGGCTACTCGCTCGTGCGCAAGGTCATCGGTGTCGACGGTATCAAGCCGGGTACGCCCGAGGCTGTCGCTAAGGCCGAGGAGCTAAGCCGTCCGCTCGAGGAGCTCGGCGGTGCTTCGCTGGCCGACGCTCTGCTGGCTCCCACGTGCATTTATGTGAAGCCGATTCTGGAGTTGCTGCGCGGTGGCGCCAACGTTCATGCCATCGCCCATATCACCGGCGGCGGTATTACCGAGAACCTCAACCGCGCGCTCGCCGACGACGTCGATGCCGTGGTCACCCGCAACGGCGCAGAGATGGGCTGGGATGTTCCGCCCGTCATCACCTATGTGTCGCGTCAAGCCGAGCTCGCGCCCAACGAGGCATGCAAGACCTTCAACATGGGCGTCGGCCTGTGCCTGATCGTCGCCCCCGAGGACGAGGCTGCCGTGACCGAGGCACTGGTCGCGCTAGGCGAGAAGCCGTTCCGCGTGGGCGAGTGCGTCGAGGGTTCCGGTAAGGTCGTGTACTCCGATGAGCGCTAACGAGCAGATGGCTGCTGCCGAGGGCCTGGGCTTTGTGCCCTACACCCGTCCGACCGGCACCGATACGGCCGAGCCGCTCAAGATCGGCGTGCTTATCAGCGGTTCGGGTACCAACCTGCAGGCGCTGATCGACCTGATCGCCGCCGGCAAGCTCAACGCCTCGATTGAGCTTGTGGTGTCGAGCCGTCCTTCGGCTAAGGGTTTGCAGCGCGCTGAGCGTGCGGGTATCCAGACGCTGACGCTTTCCAAGGATGTCTACGCCGACCCTATCGCTGCCGATGAGATTATTGCGCACGAGCTTCTCGAGCGCGGCTGCGAGTATGTGGTCATGGCCGGCTACATGCGCATGGTGCACACGCCTCTGCTGGCGGCGTTTCCCAACCGCGTGGTCAACTTGCATCCGGCGCTGCTGCCGAGCTTTACCGGTGCGCATGCGATCGATGATGCCTTTGCGCGCGGCGTCAAGGTGACCGGCGTGACCGTGCACTTTGCCAACGAGATTTACGACAACGGCCCCATCATCGCCCAGCGCGCGCTGGCTGTCGAGGAGGGCTGGGATGTCGACACGCTCGAGGAGCACATCCACGCGATTGAGCACGTGCTGTATCCCGAGGTCGTGCAAATGCTCGCCGACGGCCGCGTCCACGTGCTGGAGAGCGGCAAGGTCGCAATTGACGCGCCTCGCGGCTAGCGGCGCACAGTACAATTTAGCCGAGTAGTCAGGGTGGTCATTGGCGCCAAGGCGCACGTGGCCACCCTTTGCTTTGGGTAGTCACCTGCGACGTTCTTTAACGACTAGTCATTCAAGAACGTCGCAGGTGACTAGATGAGAGAGGTGAGCGCATGGCGGATAACGAAGCGCTGTTTACGCCTGAGCTGGTGTTTTTTGATTGGGAGTGTGCAACGCCGGATGAGGTGTTTGCGCGGCTCGAGGGCGAGCTTGCCCCGCGCGGCTACATTGCATCCGGTTGGCTCGACGCCGTTCGCACGCGCGAGGATGCCTATCCCACGGGTCTTGCCATGCCGGCGGCCAACATCGCTATCCCGCACACCGACCCGGGGTTTGTGGCCAAGCCCTATATCGCGGTGGTGAAGCCCGCCGCGCCCGTGACATTTAACGCTATGGCTGGCATGGGCGCTCCGGTGCCGGCGCAGATCGTCATCAATCTGGGCATCGCAGAGCCGGGCGGTCAGGTCGAGGCCCTGCAGGCGCTCATGAACATCTTTATGGACGCCGATGCCGCAGCCGACGTGCTCGGCCAAACCACGCCGCAGGGCATGGTCGACGCCATCCGCCGCCACTTCTAAGGTGGGGCTGAGTCGGCACTTGGGGACGTTCCTTTTCTGCCGGCAGTAAGGGACAGTCCCCAAGTGCCAAGTGCCGCATCTGTCCCCTTTGCACCAAAATGGTGCAGATTAACCTGTCCCCAATGCACCAAGCGTGCCGCGGGGGCTGCGTTGTGACACAATGGCGTTTGTTCGATTCGTTATGCGAAAGGCCAACTATGGCAAATAAGAAAAAGAACTCCGAGGCCGCGCCGACGCCCGAGCAGCAGGCTCGCGCTGCCTCCAGCTCTCGCAAGAAGCAGCGCAAGACGTACGTGTCTAAGACCGTCAAGATCGTCCTGGTGGTCATCGGCGTGCTGGCAATGCTGCTTTCCGTCTCGGCGATGGCGTGCTCCGGCCTTATGTCGCAGGCCGAGGACACCTCGGGCTACAAGCTGACCGGCGGTGTTGCTGCTACTATCAACGGCACCAACCTCACCGAGGACACCGTGACCAAGCAGATCATGAGCATGCGCACGTCTTACGGCTACACCAAGGACAAGGACTGGGCGCAGTATCTGGTTGACAACGACCTCACGCCCAAGAAGTACCGCAAGCAACTCATCGACTCCTACACGCAGCAGATTCTGCTTCAACAGGCACAGAAGGAGAACGGCGTGACGGTGTCGGACGAGGAGGTCGAGAAGGCATGGAAGGACGCGTGCAAGAGCGCGGGCGGTGCCAAGGCCTTTAAGAAGACCCTCAAGACCTACGGCTATACCGAGGACACCTACAAGGATTCGCTCAAGGAGAGCCTGGCGCAGCAGAAACTCAAGGATGCGGTAGCGCCCACAAGCAAGCCCAAGGACAGCGAGATCGTCGATTACATCAACGAGAACCTGTCTAACTACAACGATGCTCGCCGCTCGTCGAACATCCTGATCAAGGTTGATTCCGACGCTTCCGACGAGGACAAGGCTGCCGCCAAGGCCAAGGCGCAGGAGTGCCTGGACAAGATCAACTCCGGTGAGCTGAGCTTTGAGGACGCCGTGGAGCAGTACTCCGATGACACCGGCTCCAAGGACAAGAAGGGCGATGTTGGCTGGGACAAGCTCACTACCTTCGTCGACAGCTACCAGGCGGCGCTCGAGGGGCTCAACAAGGGCGATGTGAGCGACGTCGTCGAGTCGACCTATGGTTATCACATCATCAAGTGCACCGACTACTTCCATGTCGATAATCAGGTCGATGACATTAAGCAGGTGCCCAAGGACATCAAGAAGTACGTCTCCAACGTGGTGAAGACGCAGGCGGCAAGCACTGCGTACAGCGAGTGGCTGGAGCAGTACAAGAAGGACGCCGACATCACCGTTAACCCCATGCCCAAGGACGTGCCGTACAACGTCAGCCTGAAGGGCGTCACCAAGAGTTCGACCGACGATTCGTCGACGACTAAGTAATCATGGGGCGGTGCCCGCGTGAGTACCGCCCACGCTATTGAGGAGGCTATGCAGATGACCAACGAAGAGCTGCAGAAGGAAATGATTGCGGCCATGAAGGCCAAGGACAAGGTTCGCCTGTCTATCATTCGCCAGGTTAAGGCCGAGGTGAAGAATATCGAGGTCAACGAGCGTCGCGATGTGACCGAGGAAGACGTCAACAACATGATCAAGCGTCTGATTAAGCAGACGAGTGAGACGCTGGAGATGTCCATTAAGGCCGGTACCGACCAGGAGCGTACCGACAACCTGACCGAGCAGGTCAAGATTCTGGAGACCCTGCTGCCCGCGCAGGTTTCGGGCGAGGAGCTCGAGGCTCTGATCGAGCAGGTTATCGCCGAGCTGGGCGCCACGTCCAAGAAGCAGATGGGCCAGGTCATGGGTGCACTCGGCAAGGCCACCGGCGGCAACTTCGATAAGCCTGCCGCAGCAAAGATCGTCGGCGCAAAGCTTGCGTAATTTGTTACGCGGTTTTACCAAACCGCGTAACGGCTCGACGCTGCAAACCCGTACACACGGCAATCTGACGTTCAATTTCAAGGGCGCGACCATAAGGTCTGCGCCCTTTCATTTCACGTCACCTTGCTCGCGTGTACGGGTTTTCGCTGGCTTATGCTCAACAAGGACGGTTGTATTATTTTCGGCGCTCATTGGGGACAGACTTAAATGAGTGCCCAATGAGCGGGCACTCATTTAAGTCTGTCCCCAATGAGTGGGTTAAAGGTTGCGGGTTCTTTACGGGAATGTAGTGTGGGCTGCGGAAACGCGGTTCTTTCCGTACAATAGTTCAACTCGTGTAAACGCAGGGAAGGGACATTCATGGCAGACATGATCGAGATCAAGCATCTCAACAAGTACTTTGGCGACCTGCATGTGCTCAAAGATATCAATCTCACCGTCAAGCGCGGCGAGAAGCTCGTAATGATCGGGCCTTCCGGCTCGGGTAAGTCGACGCTCATCCGTTGCGTCGATTATCTGGAGGAGACCACGTCGGGCGAGGTCGTCATCGACGGCACGCCGCTCACCAAAAAGAATCACCTGGAGATGGCTCGCAAGTATAGTTCCATGGTGTTTCAGCAGTTCAACCTGTATCCCAACATGACGGTGCTGGGCAACCTGACGCTCGCGCCCATCAAGCTGCAAAAGAAGAGCAAGGAGGAGGCGACCGAGATCGCCATCGCCGCGCTCAAGCGCGTTGGCATGGCGCATAAGGCCGGCGAGTATCCGCAGAATCTCTCGGGCGGTCAGCAGCAGCGCATCGCCATCGCCCGTGCCCTGTGCACCAAGCAGCCCATCATCCTGTTTGACGAGCCGACCTCGGCGCTCGACCCCGAGATGGTTCAGGAAGTTCTGGACGTTATGATTGAGCTCGCGCAGGAGGACATCACCATGATCTGTGTGACGCACGAGATGGGCTTTGCGCGTCAGGTGGCCGACCGCGTCATCTTTATGGAGGACGGCCGCATTCTGGAGGAGGGTACGCCCGAGCACTTCTTCGATAACCCCGAGAACCCGCGCTGCCGCGAGTTCCTGTCCAAGATTCTGCACTAGGCGCGGTGATGGACATGACGGATATGACGATGGCGGCCGTGTCGCGCCGTCACTTTTTGCAGCTGGCGGGCGCCGGCATGCTCGCGCTGACGGGGACCGCGCTTACCGGTTGCGGCAACTCCACCAGCGGCGAGGACTCCGACAAGGGGTCCAAGCTTGCGGCCATCAAATCGCGTGGCCATCTGAATGCCGGCGTTAAGAAAGACGTTCCCGGCTATGGCTATTACGACACCGCCAGGGGCCGCTTTGAGGGCATGGAAGTCGATTTGTGCTATCAGATCGCCGCCGCTGTCTTTGACGTGAGCTACAAGGAGGCCCGCGCCCAGGAGCTTGTCGAGTTTACCGACGTAACGCCCAAGACACGCGGCCCGCTGATCGATAACGGCCAACTCGACGTGGTCGCGGCGACCTACACCATCACCGACGAGCGCAAGAAGAGCTGGGATTTCTCGACGCCGTACCGCACCGACTATGTGGGGCTCATGGTCAAGAAGCGTTCGGGCTTTACCTCGATTGAGGACCTGGACGGCAAGGTCATCGGCGTGAGCCAGGGTGCTACCACGCAGGGCCTGATCGAGCAGATGATCAAGGACAACGGCTTTAGCTGCAAGCCCGAGTTTAGGGCCTTTAGCGGCTACCCCATCATCAAGAGTTCGCTCGATGCCGGCAATATCGACGTCTTTGCCATGGACCGCTCCACGCTGGCCGGTTACATGAACGAGACCGTTGAGCTGCTGCAGCCCGAGGTCAAGTTTGGCGAGCAGGGCTACGGCGTGGCGACCAAGAAAGGCTGCGACCTTTCGGCCGTGGTCGATCAGGTGATTTGCGATCGCCTGGCCGACGGCTGGCTCGACCAAGAGGTCAAGACCTGGGGTCTTGTATAGGCACATCGTCCAAGGAAGGAATCAAATGCTCGAAGGATTATTTGACGCCGACCGTTGGTCGACGACATTTCAAAACATGGGGCCCTTCTGGGAGGGCTTTGGCGTGACGCTGCAAGTGGTCGTTGCCGGTCTGCTGCTGTCGCTGGTGCTGGGCACGCTGCTGGGCGTGTTCTCTACCACTCGCTCGCGCGTGCTGCGCGCCATAAGCCGCGTGTACGTGGAGTTTTACCAGAACACCCCGTTGCCCGTGCAGGTGCTCTTTATGTACATGGCCGGTCCGCAGTTTTTGCAGGCCATAACCGGTGCCGACCAGCCGGTGCGCATCGCGCCGTTCGTGCTGGGCTTCTTGGGTGTGGGCCTGTATCACGCGGCCTACATTTCGGAGGTTATCCGCACTGGTATCGAGGCGGTTCCGCGCGGTCAGATGGAGGCGGCCCAGAGCCAGGGCTTCACCCGTGCCCAGGCGTACTGGTACATCGTGCTGCCCCAGACATTCAAGATCATTCTGCCGCCGCTGTGTAACCAGGCGCTCAACCTGGTCAAGAACACGTCGGTGCTGGCGCTTGTGGCCGGCGGCGACCTTATGTACCGTTCCGACAACTTTGTGAGTCTGTACGGTTACCTGCAGGGATACATCGTCTGCTGCCTTATGTACTTCATCATCTGCTTTCCGCTCGCCATGCTGGTGCAGTGGCTCGAGCGCCGCTCCAAGGAGCGTCCGCGCGGCGTGAGCCTGGCCGAGCTGGGGCTCGACAACGTAGAGGAGGCCTAGCGCATGGAAATCTTCAACGCGACCAACCTGCTCTACATTTGGGGCGGCTTTGTTAAGACAATCGAGATCTCGGCGCTGTCGATCTTTTTCTCGCTTATCTTTGGCACGGTGCTGGCGCTCGTTAAAAGCTATGCGCCCCGCCCGTTCCGTATTTTGGTGAGCGCCTACATCGAGCTGTTCCGTTGCACGCCGAACCTGCTGTGGATTCTGTTTATCTACTTTACGGTGCAGGGTCTGGACATTGTGATTTCGACCATCGCCTTTACGCTGTTTACCAGCGCTGTTATGGCCGAGATTGTGCGCGGCGGCCTCAACTCGATTCCGCGCGGCCAGTTTGAGGCGGCGCAGAGCCAGGGCTTTGGCTTCTTTGCCACCATGCGCTACATCATTCTGCCGCAGACGTTTAAGACGATCATTCCGGCGCTGTTTAGCCAGTGCACGACCGTCATCAAGGACAGCTCGTATCTTTCGGGCATTAACGTGGCCGAGCTCATGTACACGGCAAACGTCGTGATGGCCCACGCGATCGACCTGTCGCAGGTTCTTATGCTCTACGGCCTGGTGTTTGCGATGTACTTTGTGCTCAACTTTGGTATCTCGCTGCTGGTGAGGGCTTATCAACGCCGTATCGTAGCCGCATAGTCCTGCTTCCCCAAGCACGGCACCTTGCCCCTCAATCGTCGCTTGCGTACATTTAGTACGCGGCGCTCCTCTTTCGGGGCAATCTGCCGCACTTGGGAAACCAGGACGGTCGTAAGTGACAAAATGGGAATCAGGAATCGCCTATTTCTCATCTGTTAGAAAGGAATCGCGATGAGCGATCTGGAGAACAAGAAGAGTCCTGTGGTCATTACCATCGCGCGCGACTTTGGTGCCGAGGGCCACGAGATCGGACGCATCCTCGCCAACGAGTTGGGGATTCCACTGTACGACAACGAGCTGCTGGTGCGTGCGTCGCTGCGCGCGGGCGAGTCGCTCGATAAGATGGCCGCCTATGACGAGCGCCTGGCCGTGGAGAACATGGCGTTTCTGCCCGACCGCTACGATGCGCGTTCGTACTCGGATAAGTTGTTCCAAAAGATGAGCCAGGTGATTTTGGATTTGGGCGAGACCGAGAGCTGCATTATCGAAGGCCGTCTGTCCGATTACCTGCTGCGCAACAACCCCAATCACATTGCCGTGCTGGTGACCGCACCCTTTGAGGACCGCGTCGAGATCGTGCGCAAGAAGCGTGGCCTTAATAAAAAGAAAGGCGCCAAGCTGGTCAAGCAGCAGCAGAAGGCGCGCGAGGCGTTCTATAAGCGCTATAGCGCCGGAAAGTGGAAGATGACGAGCGGCAAGGATATCGTCGTCAACCGCGCCAAGCTGGGCCGCGAGGGCTGCAAGGACGTTATCGCCGCTGCCTACCGCTACAAAGTGGCCCAGCTCGAAGGCTAACCGATCAAAACCACCACAAAGGGGACAGTGAACTGCCTCCCATTTCTTGGACATCGGGAAATGGGAGGTTTTCCATGAGTATAGACCTCAGGGTGAAGCACGACCTGGAGTCCAGGAGGCGGGCCGTCGAGCTCTTCGACGCCGGCGTCGGCTGCAAGCCGGCGGCCGAGGCCCTGTCCGTCCCCCGCGAGACCGTGAGAGAATAGCAGTGGGTATACCGGGCGTTCGGAAGCGAGGCGCTGCTGTCCATGGGCGGGAAACAATCCAGGTACACATTCGAGCAGAGGGTCGCCGCGGCGTCGGCCGTGGTCGACGGCGGGATGGCGAAGGCCGACGCCATGGCCGAGTTCGGGATCAGGTCGAAGTCCCCGCTGGAGCGCTGGTGCAGGCTCTACCGCGAGGGCGGCGCCGAGGCGCTGCGGCCCCGCCCGAAGGGCAGGCCGAGGGGGTCGAGGTCGAAACCCCAGGCCCGCACCCGCGAGCAGGAGCTCGAGGAGCGCTGCCGCAGGCTCGAGGCCGAGGTCGCCTACCTAAAAAAATTGCGCGCCCTGGTCGAGCGGGACGGGCTCTGACCAGGGCGGCGGCCGAGGCGGTGAGGGCGCTGCGCGCGGAGGGGCACTCCCTGCGCCACCTGCTGGAGTGCTCGGGGCTCAGGAGGTCGACCTACTACTACGCGCTGGCGCACCCGCGGAGGCCGACCAGGCCCGAGCTGCGCGACGCCGCCGCCGAGATATTCTCGCGCACCGCCAACGGCTGCGGGCACCGGCAGATAGCCATGTGCCTGCGCGCCGAGCTGGGCGCGGTCGTGGCCGACAAGACCGTGCTCAAGATGATGCGCGAGATGGGCATCCGGTGCGGGATACGCCGCCGGGGCTCCCGCCGCCGGTACAGCTCCTACAGGGGGCTCGTGGGGAGCACGTTCGAGAACGTCATCGCGAGGGACTTCGGCGCCGAGGGGCCGTGGCAGAAGCTCGGCACCGACGTCACCGAGTTCAAGGTCGCCGGCGCCAAGGCCTACTGGGCCCCGGTGCTCGACTTCTGCACGAAGGAGATCGTGGCGAGCGACATATCGACCTCGCCGGACCTCGCCCAGCAGCACAGGATGCTCGACCGGCTCCTCGAGGCCCTGCCCGACGGGGCGGCACCGACCATGCACTCGGACATGGGCTGGCAGTACCAGCACGAGTCCTACGCCTCCAGGCTGGAGGGGGCGGGCATCACCCAGAGCATGTCGCGCAAGGGGAACTGCATCGACAACGCCGCCACCGAGTAGCTCTTCGGCCACGTGAAGGACGAGTTCTACCGCGGCAGGGAGTGGGGCAGCTTCGAGGACTTCAAGCGCGACCTGGAGGAGTACATAGACCATTGGAACACGCGGCGCAGGCAGGTAAGATTGAAGGGCCTGACGCCGGAGGAGTTCCGGAACCGGGCCCTTGCGGCGTAGTCGCTATTTGTTCAGTCCAAGTTTCGGGGCGCAGTTCACAGGCACCTTTGTGGTGGTTTTTGTTTTAGGCCGAGGGGAAGGCCTTGGCGGCGGTGTCTATCCTCGGCTTTTGCAAAATCTCGATCTGTAACACCAAGCCAGCGAAAATGGCTCTAACTGTTACAGATTTAGATGAACCGTCCGGCCGTCAGCCCAACGTCTTGATCTGTAACACCAGGCGGCATATTTGGCCTCTAGCTGTTACAGATTGAGATAAAGCGGAGGCGGCTGGCGCAATATCTCGATCTGTAACAACTGCGATGCTCAACAGGGCCTAACTGTTACAGATTGAGACAAAACGGCCGGGCAAGTCCCCAACCACCACAAAGGTGCCTGTCCCCATCGTGGTGGTCGGGCGGCCGGCATAGAAAAAGTCCCCGCCGGGCGTGTGCTCGACGGGGACTTTGCCGTTTGGTGGCTAGCGCTGCAGGTGATTACTCGCCCAGCAGGCTCTTGGTGATGGAAGCGGCGGCCTTCTTGCCGGCGCCCATCGCCAGAATGACCGTAGCGGCACCGGTGACGATGTCGCCGCCAGCCCAGATGCGGGGATCGGTGGTCTGGCCAGTCTCCTCGTCGGCGACGATGTAGCCCCACTTGTTGAGCTCCATCTTGCCGCCGATCTTCTTTGCGAAGGGGTTGGCGTTGGTGCCGATAGCCGAGATTGCGACGTCGCAGGGGATCTCCTCGATGGCGCCCTCGATGGGCACCGGACGACGACGGCCGGACTCGTCGGGCTCGCCGAGCTCCATCTTCTGGACCTTGACGGCGCACACGGAGCCGTCCTCGCCAGCGACAAACTCGAGCGGGGAGACGAGCGGCAGAACCTCGACGCCCTCGGCCTTGGCATGGTGCAGCTCAGCGCGACGGCAGGGCATCTCGTCCTCGGTACGACGGTAGGCGATGATGGCGTGCTCGGCGCCCAGGCGCTTGGCGGTACGGACGGCGTCCATAGCCACGTTGCCGCCGCCAAAGACAACGACGTTCTTGCCGTGCTTGGTGGGGGTGTCGTACTCGGGGAACTTGTTGGCCTTCATCAGGTTCACGCGGGTGAGGTACTCGTTGGCGAAGAAGACGTTGGGCAGGTTCTCGCCGGGGACGTTGAGGAACTTGGGCAGGCCAGCGCCGGTCGCCACGTAGATGGCGTCGAAGCCCTGCTCGAACAGCTCTTCGGCCGTGGCCATGTTGCCCACGACGGAGTTGTACTCAAACTTGACGCCCATGTCCTCCAGGCCGTCAATCTCGCGCTTGACGACTGCCTTGGGCAGACGGAACTCGGGGATGCCGTAGACCAGCACGCCGCCGCCGGTGAAGAATGCCTCGAAGACGGTGACGTCAAAGCCGTTGCGGGCGAGCTCGCCGGCGCAGGTGATGCCGGACGGGCCGGAGCCGACGACGGCAACCTTCTTGCCGTTCTTGGGGGCCATCTTGGGCGTGGAGGCGAGCTCGGGGCGGTCACCCAGGAAGCGCTCGAGCTGGCCGATGGCCACGGGCTCGGACTTCTTGCCACGGATGCACTTGCCCTCGCACTGGTTCTCCTGCGGGCAGACGCGGCCGCAGATGGCGGGAAGCATGGAGTCCTCGCGGATGGTATCGAGAGCGCCGCCGAAGTCCTTCTCGCGGATCTGTTCGATAAAGCGGGGGATGTTGATGTTGACGGGGCAGCCCTCAACACAGAACGGCTTCTTGCAGTTGAGGCAGCGCTCGGCCTCGGCCAGCGCCATCTCCTCGGTGAAGCCCTTGTCGACGGGGCGGAAGTCGCAGGCGCGCTCGGCAGCCGGCTCCTCGTTATCGGGGGTGCGGGGCGACTTCATATCGGCAACGAAACGACCGTTAACTAGTGGCATGCGCAGCTCTTTTCCTCATAGGCCTTGAGGGACTCGCCCTCTTCGGAACGGTAAGCGGCCTGGCGGGCACGAAGGTCATCCCAGTCGACCAGGGTGGCATCGAAGTCGGGGCCGTCGACGCAAGCGAACTTGGTCACGCCGCCCACCTCGACGCGGCAGCAGCCGCACATGCCGGTGCCGTCAACCATGATGGGGTTGAGCGACGCGGTGATGGGGGTGTCGTACTTCTGGGCGGTGAGGGTCGAGAACTTCATCATCGGAACGGGGCCGACGCAGAAGACCTGGCTCACGGCCTTGTCCTGCAGCAAGCGCTCCAGCGGAGCGGTGACAACGCCCTGCTCGCCGTAGGAGCCGTCGTCGGTGGTGATGTGGATGTGGTCCTCGTCGAGGAGCTCGCGGAACTGGTCCTCCATGAGCAGGAGGTCCTTGGTGCGGGCGCCCATGATGGCGTGCACCTCGTGGCCGGTCTCGACCAGGTGCTTGGCGACCGGGAAGGCAATTGCCAGGCCGACGCCGCCGCCAATGACGGCGCAGGGGCCCTCGGCCATCTCGGTGGGAACGCCCAGCGGGCCCACGACGTCGCGCAGCGACTCGCCGGCCTCGTAGGTGGAAAGCATTTCGGTGGTCTTGCCGATCACCATGAAGATGAACTCGACCCAGCCCTCGTCACCGTTCCAGCCGGCCAGGGTAAACGGGACGCGCTCGCCCGTCTCGTTGGCGCGAACCATGAGGAACTGTCCAGCGTGCGCATGCTTGGCGATTGCAGGCGCCTCGATGCGGAACTTGAACACCTTCTCCGAGAACTGCGTCTTCTCCAGGATTTTATACATAGAACCCCTCTCTTGTTAGGGCCGCCGAACCGTGCCTCCACGGAAATGGACGGTAGCCCGAATAAAACCGTACGCGCACAGGCGTTGTGCAGACATACGGTGCAAATTATACCCTCATGGACATGTCACTTACGTGTGTCTTCGGCTGTTGGGAGCAGGGTTTATCCACTTTGGCCTACCAAAGGGGGAGAGGTTTTTTTTGGTCGGTTTTATCAGGTAAAACGGCAAAGGGGGCCGGCCTCGGGCTGTGATGAGGCCGGCCCCCTTTGGGGTGCTATGCATGTATGTCGGCGCGCGGTTGATTGCGATGCCGCAACTGGGGCGTTTCCGCATATAAAACCTGCCAAAATAAACCTGTCCCTAAATGGTAGGTTTTAGTGCTTGCCGTTGGCGGAGGCGGCACCGTTGACGTGGTCGCGGGCATAGACCACGCCGTGCACGATCGCCAGGCCGGCGGCGTCGGCCGCGCGGGCGCAGGTGTCCTGGAAATCCTCGGCCTCGCGGGCGCGCAGCTGCTTAAGAACGTAGTCGGCGACGGCCATCTTGCCGGGAGGGTTGCCGATGCCGGTGCGGATGCGGCTGAAGTCGCGGCTGCCCATCTTGTCGATGATGGAGCGCAGGCCGTTGTGACCGGCGTGGCCGCCGCCCACCTTAACACGTACGTCGCCGGCGGGAATGTCGAGCTCGTCGTGGATCACGAGCAGCTCCTCGACCTTGATTTTGTACTCGCGGCAGAGCTTGGAGATGGGGCCACCCGAGGTATTCATATACGACTGCGGCTTGACCAGTACAATCTGGCGCTTACCGCCCTCTTCCTCGGGATCGTTGATGTTGATGAGCGCGACCTCGGCGCCGGCCTGGTTTTTCCAGTACGTGACGCCGGCCTGACGGGCCAGCTCGTCGATCGCCTTAAAGCCGGCGTTGTGGCGGGTCTCGGCATATTCCTCGCCAGGGTTGCCAAGCCCGGCAACCATGCGAATCTTAAGCGGCTGTGCAGCTGCCATGTTTGTCCTCCGTTACGTAAATAGTTCAATCAACGACAAAGGCTACCACGCCCGCCGAAGGCGAGACTTCGTTTCAGCGAAATCCCACCAGACAAAAGCACGGCTGCGGCAGAGCAAGCCGTCGGAACAGAAGAAACCCCCGCGCGACCTTTGCGAAGCCAGGGGGGGCGCGGGGGTTTGTTATGGTGCGACCGCGGTGCGGCCGGGTGGCAGGACGATGCGACTACAGCGCGAAGTCGCCGCCGACGAGCGTGGAGACGGGCTCCTCGTGGTAAACGGCGGAGATGGCCTGAGCGAACTCCTCGGCGACTGAGATGGTCTTGATCTTGCCGCCGACCTCGACGGGGATGGCGTCGGTGACGACGCACTCGACGATCGGGGCGTCGTTCAGGCGCTCGATGGCCGGACCGGAGAAGATGCCGTGGGTGGCGCAGACGTAGATGTCGCCAGCGCCCATAGCCTTGAGCTCCTTGACGTTGGCGCACAGGGTGCCAGCGGTGTCGATCATGTCGTCGTTGATGATGCAGGTCTTGCCCTTGATGTCACCGATGATGCCCATGACCTCGGCGGCGTTGTGGCGCGGACGGCCCTTGTGGGCGATGGCCAGGTCGCAGCCGAGCATGTCGGACAGCTTCTTGGCGGCCTTGGCGCGACCCACGTCGGGGGAGACGACAACCAGGTTGTCGGTGTCGAAGTGCATGTCGTTGTAGTACTGGCCAAACAGCGGCAGCGCGGACAGGTGGTTAACCGGGATATCAAAGAAGCCCTGGATCTGGCCCTGGTGCAGGTCGAGGGTGATGATGCGATTGACGCCGGCGCGCTCGAGCAGGTTGGCGACGAGGCGGGCGGTGATGGGCTCGCGCGGGCCGGCCTTGCGGTCCTGGCGGGCATAGCCGTAGTGGGTGATAACGGCGGTGATGGAGCGGGCGGATGCGCGCTTGGCAGCGTCGGTGGCGATGAGCAGCTCCATGAGCATGTCGTTGACGTTGCCGCCGGCCACGGACTGAATCAGGAAGACGTCGGCGCCGCGGACGGTTTCGTCGTAGCGGGCGTAAATCTCACCGTTGGCGAACTGCTTTAGCGTAAGGCCCGAAAGCTCGACCCCAAGGTACTCAGCAATCTTCTGAGCGAGGGGACGGTTGGAGGAACCGGAATACACGCGGATGGACTTGCGCATATTCTCCGACTTCTCGGGATCATTAATCGGCATTACCCTTCTCCTTTATACATCGAATGCCATATAGATGCTTTTTTGCATTGTAACCGCGCGACGGGGCTTATCGGGTCTTGATAACGTCTTTACCGTCAACGGACACGAACCGACCACTCATCCGGTTGCGCAGGTCACGATAGAAAAAGGAGCCGCCCCCATGGGAACAGCTCCTTAGATGCTTGGTAAAACGTTATACCTCGTCGTCCTCGTGCAGACGGCGGCGATAATCGGCGGCCCAACCCTCAATGTTTACCTGACGGGCACGACCCAGGCCGAGTGCGTCTGCCGGGACCGGCTCGGTGATGACGGAGCCGGCGGCCACGAGCGCGCCGTCGCCGATCTGGGCGGGCGCGACCATCATGGTGTCGGAACCGATGAAGGCGTCCTTGCCGATGACGGTCTTGTGCTTGTGCACGCCGTCGTAGTTGCAGGTGATGGAGCCTGCGCCCACGTTGACGCCGGAGCCCATGGTAGTGTCGCCGATGTAGGACAGGTGCGGCACCTTGGAGCCCTCGCCGATCGTGGACTTCTTGATCTCCACGTGCGTGCCGGCCTTGGAGCCGTCGAGCATGTGGGTGCCCGGGCGCAGGTAGGCGCGCGGGCCGCAGTCGACGCCGTTCTCGATGACGGCCTCGATGGCGATGGTCTCATCGATGGTGCAGCCGCTGCCGACGGTGGTGTCGGTGAGGCGGCTGTTGGGGCCGAGCTGGCACTCCTCGCCCACGGTGACGTGGCCGATCAGGTGCGTCTGCGGCCACACGACGGTGTCGCGGCCGATGGTGGCATCGGGGCCGATCCAGGCCTGCGTGGGATCGATGAACGTGACGCCCTCGGCCATCCAGTGCTCGTTGATGCGGTCGCGCGCGATAGCGGTGAGCTGCGCGAGCTGAATGCGGCTGTTGACGCCCAGGCCGTCGCGGTAGTCATCGCAGTGGAAGATGGAGACCGCCTGGCCGTGACCCTTGAGGATTTCGAGCATGTCGGGCAGGTAGTACTCGGACTGCGCGTTGTCGTTGCCGATCTCGTTAATGTGGGCGGCGAGCTGCGCGCCGTCAAAGGCGTAGCAGCCGGCGTTGCACTCCAGCAGCGTGGCGGCCTGCTCGGGCGTGCAGTCCTTCTGCTCGATGATGCGCTCGATCTGGCCGTCGGCGCCCAGCTTGATGCGGCCGTAGCCGAAGGGGTCGGGCGGGGTCATGGTCATGACGGTGCAGGCGAGCTCGCCGGTAGCGACGGTCTGTGCGAACTTGGCGACGGTGTCGGCGGTGATGAGCGGCAGGTCGCCGTTGAGCACGACGACGGGGCCTTGCGTGATGCCGCAGGCCTCGAGCGCGACCTTCACGGCGTGACCGGTGCCCAGGCGCTCGGTCTGCTCGACGCACTCGACCTTGGTGGCGCTGCTGGCGTAGGCGCCGTCGATGAGGGCGCGCATCTCGTCGGCGTGGCTGCCGATGACGACCACGACGCGGCTGCAGCCGGCCTTGATGGTGGCGTCGACGATCCACTGAACCATGGGCTTGCCCAGGATCTTGTGCGAAACCTTGCAGTGGTTCGACTTCATGCGGGTGCCCTCGCCGGCAGCGAGGATAATTGCGGTTGCGTCCATGTGATCTCCTGTTACGTTATAGAGACGTGTGTTTGGAAACGATACACGGCGCAATATGATACCGCAGGCATATGTTGAGCGCGTAACGATTGATGCGTGAGGGCCGATGTCGGTGCCGCCGGCGTGACGTTTGTACTGCTTGCGTGCGGCATTGGCGGTGCTGCGGAGCTGTCGTTTGAGCGAGGGGACGGGGGTGCCCGTGGACAACATACAAGAGGAGTTTGGCGGCGAGCCCGTCGCGGCGTTCTCGATGTCGCATCCGGCTGTGCCGGCACTCTATATAGTGCTGACGCTGGGGCTCACCATGTTCTCGATGCAACCGGTGCTGATTGCGCTGTCGCTTGCGGGCGGGCTGGCGTATGGATTTGCGACGCGTGGGGCTGCCCGCACGCTGGGGGCGCTTCGCTGGCAGCTGCCGGTGATTTTGATTATCGCGGTGCTCAATCCGCTGTTTAGTGCATCGGGCTCGACGGAGCTGTTTCGTATTGGCATGCGTGCGGTGTATCTAGAGAGCATGGTTTACGGCCTGTGCATGGGTGGGCTGTTTGTGGCGAGCGTGCTGTGGTTTGAGGCAGCGGCGTCGATGCTCGAATACGACAAGGTACTCGCGCTGCTGGGCAATGCCGCACCGGTGATTGCGCTTATGATCTCGATGTGCATGCGGCTTATCCCGCAGTTTTTGCGCCGCGGCCGCACGGTGCTGGCGGTGCAAGATGCGATTGACGTGCCGGGGCGCGCGCCGGCCGACCCCGTGCGCTCGCGCCTGCGGGCATCGAGTGTGTTGATGGGCTGGGGCATGGAAGATTCGCTGGAGCGCGCGGACGCGATGCGCTCGCGCGGGTGGGGCGCCGCGACGCGTCGAACGACGTATGCGCGGTATCGGCTGGGGCGCGGCGATGTTGCTGCGCTGGTTGGGCTTGCACTGTTTGGCGTGGTCACGGTGACAGTGGCGTGGACCGCGACGACGCAGTATTCGTTTTATCCGCAGCTCTCGGTGCCGGCGCCGTGGCCGGGCTATGTCGTGTACGCTGCCTGGATGGTGCTGCCTTGCGCGTTGCACGCGATTGATGAGAAGAGGTTTGGCTGATGGCTCGGTTTGATAGGGGCTCGGCGGCGGGTGTGGCATATGGCTCGGCCGCGCCGGCGATTGAGGTGCGAGGCCTTAGTTTTGCCTATCCCGGGGCCGAGGCACCGGTGCTCGAGGGGCTTGATTGGCGTGTTTCCCAAGGTGCGTTTGCACTTCTTGTTGGCGGTACCGGATCGGGTAAGTCGACGCTGCTGTCGCTGCTCAAGCCCGAGATCGCTCCGGCGGGCGAGCGCACTGGCGATGCGCGCGTGCTGGGCGAGAACGTTGCCGACATGGACGTGCGCGCGTCTGCGGAGCGCGTGGGCTATGTGTTTCAGGATCCCGAGAACCAGATTGTGTGCGAGACCGTGTGGCACGAGATGGCGTTTGGCCTGGAAAACTTGGGGCTAGCGCGTGACGAGATGCGTCGTCGCGTGGCCGAGACCAGCTATTTCTTTGGGCTGGAGGATTGGCTCCACCGCGATACCGATACGCTTTCGGGTGGTCGCAAGCAGCTGCTGTCGTTGGCCGCCGTGTTGGCGCTCCGCCCGCGCGTGCTGCTGCTCGATGAGCCCACGTCTCAGCTCGACCCCGTTGCCGAGAAGAGTTTTCTGCATGCGCTGTTTCGCGTGAATCGCGAGCTGGGCTGCACGGTTGTTGTGGCGACGCATCAGCCGCGCCCAATGCTCGAATACGCGACGTGTGCGTACCGGATTGAGGGTGGCCGCGTGCGCGAGGTGGCGGATATGGCTTCTTTGGGACGCCGAGAATCGCTGTTTTCCGATGACATGTTGGGGTGGGGTGCCATCCGATGTGCAAATAAAGGAGTATTCAGCAGGCGTGAGGACAATTTGGGCTCTCTGGAGCCGCTCGGGGACGTATCGAGCGCGAAAAAAAGTTCGGAATTGGACAAATCGTCCGAATTTGTGGCGCAAACGTCGCTCGAGAACGGCTCGGAAGCCTTCCCGCGCACGGATGGAAGCAGAATACTCCAAAAAATGCACGGCGGGTCGGCTACCACCCTGTCGGAAGGCTGGTTTCGCTACGATCGAGCGTCCGGCTGGGTGCTGCGCGGGCTCGATGCGTCGTTTTCGGCTGGCGCGGTGCATGCGGTTGTGGGCGGTAACGGCTGCGGCAAGTCGACGATGCTTTCGGTGCTGGCCAAGACTGCCAAGCTGCAGCGTGGTCGTATGGTGCGCGGGGCGGCCTCGGCTGCGCTGCTGCCGCAGAACCCCAAGGCCCTGCTGGTTGCCGAGACGGTGCGCGACGAGCTGATGGAATGGGCCTCGACCTGCGGATATGACGAGAACTTGGCGCGGGAGCGTGCGGCGCAACTGGGATTGGACGGCCTGGAGACGCGCCACCCTTACGACCTCTCGGGCGGACAGCGCCAGCTGCTTGCACTGGCAAAGCTGCTGCTGATCGGCCCCGAGCTGCTGCTGCTTGACGAGCCCACGAAGGGCTTGGACCTGGAGAGTCGCCGCATCATCGCCCGCGCCCTGCGTGACCATGCGAAGGCTGGCGGCACCGTCATCATGGCTACGCACGATCTGGATTTTGCTGAGCAGGTTGCCGATGACATTGCCATGATGTTTGACGGTGAGATTGCCTGCATGGAGCCGCCGGCCGACTTCTTTGCCGACAACGTGTTTTATAGGGCGTGATGGGATGGCGGATTATCGCATCGTGCGCCTACTCGCAAAACTGGAGATACCGCTGCTGCTGGCGGTGCCAGCCGTGATGGCTGCGGCGTTGCTGGCGGGCGTTGAGCAGGCGGCGCTCGCCATGCTTGTCGTGGTGGCGCTGGTGCTTGCGTTGTTCTTTGCAGGCTACGAGGCGTCGCGACCGGGCCTGCGCCAGATTATGCCCACGCTGGTGCTAGCGGCGCTGGCGGCGGCGGGGCGCATCCTGTTTGGGCCCATTCCCGACTTTAAACCGGTGAGCGCCATCGCCATTATCGCGGGGGCGACGCTTGGTCGCCGCAATGGTTTTATGGTTGGCGCGCTGGCGGCGCTGACCAGCAATTTCCTTTTTGGACAGGGCATGTGGACGCCGTGGCAGATGTATGCCTGGGGGCTCGTGGGATACGTTGGCGGTGTGCTGGCGTATGCGGGTGCGTTCGACCGCGCCGACGGCACCGTGCGCATGCCAGCGCTGCTGGCGTACGGCTTTGCGTCGGGCCTGCTCTATGGCGTCGTGATCAACGCGTATGACATCATTGGGTTTGTACAGCCGCTTACTTGGGCGGGTGCCGTGGCACGTCTTGCCACGGCAGTGCCGTTCGATATTACGCACGGCCTTGCGACCTGCGTGTTTTTGGCCGCTCTGTACAAGCCCTGGTGTCGCCGCATCAACCGCGTCGTCGTGAAATACGGACTGTAGGGCATTTCGCGTTCCCTCACGAACTTGCGGTGGAATAGTTCTCGTTTTTGGCTATTTGCTGCCCAAACAGGAACTATTCCACCGCAACTTATAGGGGGAGAGGGGTCACATGATCTGTTTTTCCTCTGTCCCCTAGGAATTACTTGGGGCTAGAGCTCTAGCGTGAGGGTGACGGGGCAGTGGTCGCTGCCAAAGATGTCGCCGCGGATACCGGTGTCGCGCACGGTATTGGCGATTGAATCACTTACCAAGAAGTAATCGATGCGCCAGCCGGCGTTGTTCTTGCGGGCATTAAAGCGATAGCTCCACCAGCTGTAGACGCCCTCGACGTCTGGATTAGCCGCGCGCCAGGTGTCGGTAAAGCCGGCATCGAGCAACTCGGTAAACTTGCCGCGCTCCTCGTCCGAAAAGCCTGCGTTGCCGCGGTTGGACTTGGGGTTCTTAAGGTCGATCTCCTCGTGCGCAACGTTAAAGTCGCCGCAGGTCACGACGGGTTTGCCGGTCTCGCGCTCGAGCGCGCTCAAAAAGTCGCGGTAGGCATCGTCCCAGGCCATGCGCACATCGATGCGCGCGAGTTCGTTTTGCGCGTTGGGCGTGTAGACATCCACAAACCAAAACTTGTCGAACTCGAGCGCACAGACGCGGCCCTCGGTTGCGGCTTGGGCGACGAGTACGGCCGCCTCGCCCTCGCCGGCGTAGGGTAGCAGCGCGTCGGCGTGCAGCACGCGTAGCGGTTCCTGGCGGCTAAAGACCGCAGTGCCCGAATAGCCTTTACGCTCGGCGTAGCTCCAGGTTTGGTGATAGCCGGGCAGGTCAATATCAACCTGGCCTTCTTGCAACTTGGTCTCTTGCAGCGCCAGGATATCGACGTCGAGTTCTTGCGCGATCTGGATAAAGCTCGGGTCCTTTTTGAGCACGGCGCGCAGGCCGTTGACGTTCCACGAGGCGAAAGTGTAAGTCTGAGGCATGGTGTCCTTTCGACGGGGTTGGCAGGCTTAAGATTAGCGCAACAGGGGCGGGGTGGGCTCCGCGCATGCTGACTTAAAGGCTGCATGCTGGGACGTCGCTCAACGCTGCCCGACCAACAAGGACGGAGGACTCATATGACGCAGGCAATATCGGACCCCAGGCAGGCCTCCGCCGCGCTGGCGGATCTGTTTGACACCCACAAGCGCGTGGTCTTCTTTGGCGGCGCGGGTGTTTCCACGGCGAGCGGCATCCCCGATTTTCGCAGCGTGGACGGCCTGTATCACCAGCAGTTTGCCTACCCGCCCGAGACCATGCTCTCGCATAGCTTTTACGAGGCGCATCCTGCCGAGTTCTTCGACTTTTACCGCACCAAGATGATCGCGCTTGGCGCCAAGCCCAACCGCTGCCACACCAAGCTGGCCGAGCTGGAGCGCGCCGGCAAGCTAAATGCCGTGATGACACAAAATATCGACGGCCTGCATCAGATGGCCGGCTCACAGCGAGTGTTTGAGCTGCACGGATCGGTCCATCGCAACATTTGCCAGTCGTGCGGCGCGGTCTATAGCGCCGAGTGGATTTGCTCGCGCGAGCACGAGGATGCCGCGGGCGTGCCCGTGTGCCCTGCGTGCGGCGGTCGCATCAAGCCCGATGTGGTCCTCTACGAAGAGCCGCTCGATGAGCATGTGCTGACCGGTTCCGTTGCCGCCATCGCCGCGGCCGATGCCCTCATTGTGGGTGGGACCTCGCTCGTGGTGTATCCGGCGGCGGGCCTTACGCGTTACTTTACCGGCGATACGCTGGCCATATGCAACCTTGCTCCCACCGATCAGGATGCAAATGCCGACCTGCTGATTTCTTGCGACATCGCGGCCGCGTTTGCGTTCTAGCCCGTGTGCGCGGATACAATAGAAAGACTGAGTGCAAAGCGACCCCGCCGCCAGCTCTCCAAGCTCGGCGGCGTGGGCATTTTAGGAGGATGTTCATGGCGAACGACAGCAAGACATGGCGGTGCGGAAAGTACGAGCTCAGCTTTGACCGTCCGCGCATCATGGGCGTCCTCAACGTGACGCCCGATTCGTTTAGCGATGGCGGGGAGCACTTCGACCCCGATGCCGCCATCGAGTACGGCCTGGCGATGCTCGACGCCGGCGCCGACATCATCGACGTGGGCGGCGAGTCCACGCGCCCCGGCTTTACCCCGGTCAACCCCGACGAGGAGGCTCGCCGCGTGCTGCCCGTGGTGCGCGCGCTGGCCAAGGAGGGCGCCATCGTCTCGATCGACACGCGTCATGTGGCGGTTGCCAAGGCGGCCGTGCGCTGCGGCGCCTCGATCGTCAACGACGTGACCGGCTTCACCGATCCCAAGATGGTCGAGTTCGTTAAGACGAGCACCTGCGGCGTCATCGTGATGCATGCCGGCGAGGTCGCCGCGCCCACCCGCACGCACGCAACGGTGCAGCTCGATACCTCGGCAGCGGCGTTTGTTGCCGAGAAGGCGCGCGAGGCGGCTGCCGAGGCCGCGCGTGAGGCCGAGAAGCCGGCTCGCCGCCGTCGCGGCAAGTTGCTGGGCGAGCCTAAGCCGGAGGCCAAGCTTCCGGGCGGCGTGGTGCAGCCCTCGTTGCCGTTTGGCGAACCGGAGCCCACGTCCGAGCCTTCAAACGAGCAGGAGACGCCGGCCGCCGAGCAGGCTACTGCCGCCGAGACCGTCGCGCCCGCGCCCGAGGCCACGCCCGCAGCCACCGAGGCCGCATCGGAGTCCAATGACCGCCTGGCCGCCATGATGCGCCGCAGCGCCCGCCGCGAGGAAGCCTACGTGCCCACCTCGCAGCTCCGCCGCTTCACCCTGCCCGATTCGGCGCCCATCATGCGCCGCGTCATGGGCTTTCTGTCCGACCAGGCCCGCACGCTCATCCATGCCGGCGTGTCGCGCGACCGCATCTGCATTGATCCTGGCCCGGGCTTTGGTAAGTCGGCTAACGAGGACATCGTCATCCAGCGCGAGACTGCCAAGATGGCGTCACTGGGGTATCCGCTCATGTGTGCCGTGTCGCGCAAGCGCTTTGTGGGCGCCGTCTCGGGCGTGGCCGAGGCCGCCGAGCGCGATGCCGCTACGTTTGGCGTGTGCCTGGGCGCCATCCAGGCCGGTGCCAACATCGTGCGCGTGCACGACGCCGCGGGTTTTGCGCAGTTCCTGAACGGCTACTGGGCGGTTGCCAAGCCACAGCCGCGCCGCGCATTTGTGGCCGTGGGCTCCAACCTGGGGCATCGCTGCGACAACATCCGCGCCGCACGCGACATGATCGCCGAGATTCCGCTCACCTGCGTGTCCAACTCCTCCAAGATTTACGAGAGCGAGCCGGCCTACGAGACGCGCCAGGACGCGTTTGCCAACGCCGTCATCGAGATCAAGACCGAGCTGGCGCCGCTGGTGCTGCTCGATGAGCTCATGAAGATCGAGGCCGAGCTTGGGCGCGACCGCTCCAAAAAGGCCAAGGCCAACGGTCCGCGCACCATCGACCTGGACCTGCTGTGGATGGATGGCGAGACCCACGGCGGCAAAAAGCTGCGCCTGCCGCATCCGCTGATCGGCGAACGCGACTTTGTGCTGGTGCCGCTCGAGGACCTGATGCACGACCCGGCGCGGTTCTTCCGCTACAACGGTGTCGAGGTCAAGGAGCCCGAGGACCGCGTGGGTCATATCGTGGGCGAATTGGGGCGTATGTAGATGATCGAGATGAATGCTGTTGCCGCCGGCACCGAGCTCGACGCGGCACGTGACGCGGGCCGCAAGGGCGTGTCCGCGGGCTGGTGCGCATGGAGCGCGGGCAACGCTTCGCTGGCGTTTTCGCTGGTTGTGCGTCCGGATGTGAATATGCACGCCTTCCATGGCCTGCCGTTTGTGGCCGCGATGGGCATGATGGACGCGCTCGTGGGAACGGCTGCGGCACCGGGGCTGGGCCTTGCCGGCAAGGTGGGTATTCAGTGGCCGAGCGACATTGTGTGCGGCGCGCCCGCGTTTGAGACGTCGTTCGCGCGCGTCGCCGTCAACGGTGGTGCCGGTGCTGCGGGCATGTTCGGTGCCGTGACGGTGGATATTGAGCGTTCGGCGTTGAGCGAGCTTGGTGTGGACGTAGCTGACGAAGCGCTGGTCGAGGCGTTGGCCGTCGCCGTGCTGACCCGTGTGGACACCTGGGAGGTTGTTGCCAACACGCCGCAAGGCGCCGCAGGGCCGCTGGCCCCCGTGCTGGGCGAGTATTTCGACATGGTGCCGCTGCTCGGTCGCCAAGTTGCGGCGGTGTCGCCCAACGGCTTGCCGCTTGCGGTCGGTGTGTTTGCGGGCCTGGACATCTGGGGCCGCGCGACCATCAAGACCGATGCCGGCGAGCAGGAGTTTCCGCCCGAGGCTGTACGAATTCGCGGGCTGTAGCGCGGGGCGCTCGCGCTCAAAGATAACGATGACAACGAAGCCCTCTTCGGCCTGTTGAACTGCCTCCCATTTCTTGGACATGAGAAATGGGAGGCTTTCTTTATGCGCG
>CATYDM010000020.1 GCA_958405195.1 uncultured Collinsella sp. | reverse complement strand
GCCATGCGGCATAGCGCCGGGGCATGGTCCGGAAAAACGTCCGAGGTCCCGTGTGTCCCACTTCGACCGCCCAGAGTGGGATGCACTTTCCGCAAAGCACCTCAACGGGAAACTACGTCCCATTCCAAAGGCAAATTCCGGGACGCATTTTTCGAAAGCCTGCCCATCCGGAAAGCCCGTCCCACTTTGGACGCATCCGGGCACGGAACCATCGACCTATCAGGCCTCCCATCAATAAAGAGGCGTCCTCCCGGACGGCGGGGCACGAAGTTCATCGCGAGTTCCGCACGCAAAGAAGGCCACTTAATGTGGCCTTCGTCTTGCGCAGGACTGTAGAGCAGGGAACTTCGTGCCCCGACGCCCGGGAGGACGCTTCATTTAGAAAGATGGACCGACCGCCGTCAGCGATGGGAGCTACTCTCCCAGCACGGCCTTTTTGGCGGCTGCAGCCATGTTATCCAGATCTTCCTTGGTGGGATGGTCCTTCGCGGCAACCCAGTTGTCGAGCAGCATCTTAAATCGGGCGTTGTCGGGATCTTGCTCGAGCATGGCCTCGTAGCGCTGCTTGACCGCGGGACCCATCTTGCCCTGGCACATCGCCCAGCCCGCAAGCTCGGCATCCCCAGCCAAATTGGAAGTCACGCGATCAATAATCTGCTGGTAATAGCTCTGGTCGGCGCCAAAACCGCAGGTGCCAAACAGGAACACGCGCTTGCCGTGCAAGGCGGAAAGCAACGCCGCGACCGAAGGCGTGCACGCGCCCTTGTCGCACCAAAAACCGACGAGCACCGTGTCGGCCGCGCAGGCGCCCTGCGCCTCGAGCGCAACCTGATCTGCATCCGCATCGTCGCTCAACGCCGCGGCATGGACAAACTCAACACCCGCAGCCTGCAGCGTACGCTTGATCGCACCCGAAACCATCCTGGTATTACCGCTCTTGCTGTTAACCACCAAAGAGCACGTCATAGTCACGTTGCCTCGTATCCCCCAAAACTAAAGCCACTAATGCAATTTATTAGATGAATATCTTAGTACTAACGTGTCAGATGTAAACCACCGTCTGTCGATTGATTAATTTGCCCCACGGGCTTGCTCACTGGGCGAATTGGCTGCGGTAGAGTTCGGCGTAGAAGCCGCCTGCCGCTAGCAGCTCGTCATGCGTGCCACGCTCGATAATCTGGCCGTCGCGCATCACCAGAATGCAGTCGGCGTTGCGGATGGTGCTCAGGCGGTGCGCCACAACAAAGCTTGTGCGGCCAGCCATGAGCTCGTCGAATGCCGCCTGCACTTGCAGCTCGGTGCGCGTGTCGATACTAGAGGTCGCCTCGTCCAGCAGCAAGATAGCCGGGTCGGTGAGCATAACGCGTGCGATGCACAGCAGCTGCTTTTGGCCCTGGCTAAACGTGCCGCCGTCCTCGCCGATGACCGTATCGTAGCCGCCTGGCAGCTGCACGATAAACTTGTGCGCGTGCGCACGCTTGGCGGCTTCGATAACCTGTTCACGCGTGGCATCGGGACAACCGTAGGCGATGTTTTCCGCCACCGTGCCCTCGAACAGCCACGTATCCTGCAACACCATGCCAAAGGCATGGCGCAGGCTTGCGCGCGTGTAGTCACGCGAAGACCTGCCATCAACCGTGATGTGGCCGGCATCGATATCGTAAAAGCGCAGCAGCAGGTTGATGAGCGTCGTCTTTCCGCAGCCCGTGGGGCCAACAAGGGCAAAGCGCATGCCGGGCTTAGCCTCGATGCAAATGTCCCGCAGCAGCTTACGGTCGGGCACGTAGCTAAAGTCCACATGCTCAAAGGCGACCTCGCCCTGCGGGGCAGCAAGTTCCACGGCATCCGCCGCATCGGGCTCCTGCTCGCGGGCATCGAGCAGCGCAAACATGCGGCGCGCCGAGGCATACGCCGTCTGGATCTGCGTAATGACGTTGGTGACCTCGTTGAACGGCTTGGTGTACTGGTTGGCATAGGACAGGAAGATCTGCACGCCGCCCACCGTAAGCGCCGCGGGCACGCCCGCGATCACGCCCACGCAGCCGATCACAGCGACCACGGCATAGATGATGTTATTGATAAAACGCGTACCGGGGTTGGAGAGCGAACCCATAAACTGCGCGCGCTCGCCCGCGGTGTAGAGCTCGGCATTGAGGGCATCGAAGCGCTGCTGGGCGTTCGGGCCATAGGCAAAGGCGTCGACAAGCTTTTGCTCGCCTACGTACTCCTCGATATGACCACCGAGCTGCCCTTGAATACGCTGCTGTGCCGTAAAGCTTTTGTTGGAAAGCTTGGCGATGGCGCCGGCTGCAAAAATGGAAAGCGGCGTGACGAGTACCACCACAAGCGTCATGGTCAGGTTGATGGAAAGCATAAACGCGAGCGTGCCCACGATGGTAATAACACCGGTGAAGAGCTGCGTGAAGCCCTGCAGCAGACCGTCGCCCACCTGGTCGACGTCGTTGACCACGCGGCTCATGAGGTCGCCGTGAGCATGGCTGTCGATAAAGCTGAGCGGCATGCGGCTGAGCTTGTCGCTCGCCTCCACGCGCATGTCGCGCACCGTCTCGTAGGACAGACGGTTAACGCAGTAGCCCTGCAGCCACTGGAAGGCCGCAGCACCTACGACGACAATCGCGAGCTTGGTGACAAGCGGCAGCAGCGCATCGAAGTCCACCTGTCCGGCGGCGACGATAAGGTCGATGCCCTCGCCAATGAGGATGGGCGTATAGAGTTGCAAGATCACCGAGATTGCGGCGCTCACAAACGATGCCGTAAACGAGACGCGATGCGGACGAACGTAGCCCAGCAAGCGGCGGGTCACCGCACCCACGGGATAGCGCTCGGGATCGCCGGGCTGGCGCGGACCGTCGCCCAGGTCGTTGAGGTTATCGTTACCGGACACGTTGGCCGTCATCGTGGCGACCGAACCGGAGGAAGTGTACGGATTCATTTAGCATCCCTCCTTTGCGCAGACGGATGCGGGGGCGGTCGGAGCGGACGCGGGCGTCGTGCTCCCCTGCTGGCCCTCGAGCTCCTCGCGGCGCAGCTGCGACTGACAAATCTCGCGATAGAGCTGGCAGGTCGCGTACAGCTCGTCATGCGTGCCCAGGCCCGCAACCGAGCCGTGGTCGAGTACGCAGATCATGTCGGCATCGCGAACGGTCGAGACACGTTGGCTCACGATGACGGTCGTGAGCGGCAGCCCGCCCTCGGCGGCACCGCGCACACTGCGCTCGCGGATGGCATGGCGAAGCGCCGCGTCGGTCTTAAAGTCGAGCGCCGAGGCAGAATCGTCCATGATCAATATCTGAGGCGAGCCCACCAGGGCGCGCGCGATGGTCAGGCGCTGGCGTTGGCCACCGCTGAAGTTCTTACCGCCCGCCTCGACCGGGGCATCGAGCCCCTGCGGCTTGTTGCGCACGAACTCGCTCGCCTGCGCCATATCGAGCGCCGCCCAAAGTTCCTCGTCGGTCGCCGACTCGTCACGCCAGGTCAGATTGCTGCGGATGGTGCCGCTCACCAGCGACGCGCGCTGCGGAACGGTCGCGACCACACGGCGCAGCTGGTCGAGCGGCCAGGTGCGCACGTCGGCACCCATCACGCTCACGCTGCCGGTGCTCGCATCGTACAGGCGCGGGATAAGCGAGACGAGTGTGGACTTGCCGCTACCCGTACCGCCGATAATGCCAAGCGTCTTGCCCAGCGGGAGCTCCAGGGTCACATCGTTGACGGCATTTGCCGCGCCCGCGCCAAAGGAGAAGCTCGCATGGCTCAAGCTCAGCGCGGGGACCGGAACAGCGCCACCCGCCAGTTCGCTCGGCTTGGGCAGCGCAACCGACTGATTGCCCTCGTCGGTGATGCTCGGCTCGCAGTTGAGCACCTCGTTGATACGCGAAGCACTCGCGCTCGCCTTGGTAAAGACCACGACCAGGTTGGCGACGTACACGATGGAGGTCAGGGTCTGCGTCATGTAGTTCACAAACGCCATGACCTGGCCCTGCGTAAGCTCACCCACGTTGACCTGGATGCCGCCCACCCACAGGATGGCGCACACGCCCAGGTTCATCACCAAAAACGTGACGGGATTAAGGATTGACGAGAGCTTGCCCACCGCGATGGCGGTATTGGCCTGGTCATCGGCGGCTTGGGCAAAGCGCTCGCGCTCGTGATCTTCGCGTACAAAGGCGCGAACCACGCGGGCGCCCGAAAGCCCCTCGCGGCAAATGAGCGCGATGCGGTCGAGCTTTGCCTGCAGCTGCTTGTAGTACGGAATGCAGCGCGCCATGACAAACCAAAACACCAGGCCAATGGCGGGCGTGCAAATCAAAAAGATCATGCCGAGCTTAAGGTCGATGGCAAGGGCCGCGCACATAGAGCCCACCGCCAAGAAGGGCCAGCGGATGAGCATGCGTACGCCCAGCGCCACAGCGAGCTGCACCTGGTTGACGTCGTTGGTGATGCGGGTGATAAGCGACGGCGTGCCAAAGCGGTCGAGTTCGGCATAGCTCAACTTGTTGATGTGCTGGTAGAGCGCACCGCGGATATCGGTGCCCATGCCCTGCGAGGTGAGCGCCGCCATCTTTTGGCAGACGAGCGTAAACGAGATGCCGATCACAGCCATGGCGCCAAGTACCATGCCGTAGTGGATAACGGCGTTGACATCGTGTGCGCCAATACCCTTATCGATCATCTGGGCAATCACCAGCGGCGTCAGCAGATCAAAGATCACTTCGATCAGCTTACACGCAGGGCCGATCACCATATACCGGCGAAACTTACCACCAAAACGCCCGAGCAGCTCAATCATGTATAGGCGCTCCCTATCATTATCCACATTCAATTCGAACCATGATAGTACCGCCACCCCAAAAGAAGCGTAAACAACTCGTCATTTCTAACGGGATTCAGTTTTCAGAGGGGTATACGCGCACACCCAGCCAGTGTCGGGTCAACTAGCATGGTATATTTACATTAGTGCTACCAAGTTAGTCGCCGACCCTTGAAATGAGGTGCCGAGATGAACGACATTCTCGCAAGAAGAGCAAGACGAGCAACTGTGGGCATCGCCCTTTCCGCGGCACTTGTCGCGGGAATCGCCCCCGTAGCGGCGATCGCGGCAGAAACCAGCTCCCCCACCGGTGCAGTTGCCTTGCAGACGGAAGATGCGGCCGCCGCAAAAGAAAAAGCGTATGCAACCATGCAGGAAGCGCTCAAAAACCTCGAGGCCGCAAAAGACGCCGCAGGTCCCGAGAAACTTGCGGAAATCGATGATGACATTGCCGCTTTTCAAGAGATCTACGACATGGTGGTGACGGAAGCCGCCAAACGGAGGGAACCCCTTCCCGCCATGCAAGCGAACGTCGATGCAGCCCAAGCCAAATACGATGAGGCCCACAACCGGACAAGCGGCCTTCAGGCAGAATTAGATAAGGCACTTGAAGCACTCGGCGACGAGGAGCCCAGCACAGCTATTAAGGAGCATATTAAGCAGTTGCGCAGTGAGATCATGGCGGCAGAAAGGCGAGAAAAATCTTATGAAGATGATCTTAACTCCCACCAACGCCGACTCGAAAGCCAGGAAAAACAGGTTCAGCATTTCGAAAGTGAGGCAGAGGAAGCTAAAGCCCACATCGACGAGGACATAGCCAAGCGAAATGCGCTCCTCGGCGATTTGGAAAAGGCGCAAGCGGCCTATGATGACGCCTGCAAAGCATACGAAGAGGCAAAGGCCGCGGCAGACAAGGCCACCTCGCCCGAGATAACGAAACCCGCCGAGACGACAAAACCCTCCAGCTCAGCGCAGCCGGCCGAAACGGCACAGCCCGCCAGCTCGCCCGCGACCGGCAAAGACGCTCCATCGAGCTCCACCAAGCAGGCGAACACGAGCAGCGGCAAGCCCGGCAAGCTCGCAAACACAGGCGACACAGCGCCGAGCGCAATCACACTCGCAGGAATCGCCGCCATGGGACTCGGAATAACCGCCACAGCCACACGCCGCATCAAGAACTCAAAATAGCCGACAGAGCATTCTGCCTTCACCAATCCACAAGCCCAGAGACAAAAAGAGGCCCGTTTCCCCAACCTAGGGAAACGAGCCTCTTTACTTGTAAAAACAGATGGTAATGCCGCCGTCTCTTGAACCACGTAGCCGCCGCGCTCCAGACAACGCCAACGAGCAGCAAAAGACACGGGATTAATTTATTCAGATAAATGTGACCCTTCAGGTGGTTTTGGTCGGCTACCCGCGAGTGCCGGCAGGGCGCTTGGTAGTCGAGCGATCCCGCAGGCAAAGCCGAGGACCAGCGAGACACCAAGCGCCCTGCCGGCACTCGCGGGTAGCCGCGGCACCAAAAAGCGCCTGCGCACTCGATGGATTCGGATGCCCGACAGAGGCTCCTTATGGCTGCTTCCTTCCGGACCTGACCAGATTCGGAACATGTCGTCATCCGAACCCATCGAACGCGCTAGGCGCTCGGTATATCTTACCTGCTCCCGCCCGCCAGAGCAAGGTAGCTAATTTGGGACGGAGCTTTTTTGACTACTTTTGCAGCCCGATTGCCAGAGCAGCCAATGAGTAGTCAAAATAGTCCCATCCCAAAATGACCGGCTTGGTGCCGCACCACAGAAAGGGCCCATCTACTACGTTTAGGCCGCAGGGGTCAACCATAGCCGGCTTTTTCGAAAATCGGCAAGCTTTCTACCTGCGGTTTTGTTTTTGCAAATTCCGGGATGATCGAAGGTGGCCGGTTTAACGTAGTAGATGGCCGCATTTCGTGGCAAACGGTCCGACCCAAGGCACAAGGCGGCCAACCTCGAATGGCCATTCTCGAAGTTGCGGTGGAATACGGACTGAATTGGCCCCTTAAAGGCAAAAACGCTCCGTATTTCACCGCAACTTATCGAGGGGATGGGTTTTAGATACGGCCAAGGTCGTAGGATTGGGCGGCTGCCTCGCCGGCGCAGATGAGGTTGGTTGTGGCTTCTTGCACACCGAGCGCCTGGTCGAGGGGCATGGGCTTGCGGCAGATCGGCAAAACCAAGTCAATACCCTGCCCATATACCGCGTCCAGGTTGACGGCGCGACCGCCCACGACGGCGACCACCGGCTTGCCATATCGCTTGGCGCGGCGAGCCACACCCACCGGTGCCTTACCGGCGGCGGACTGCTCGTCCATATTGCCCTCGCCCGTTATGACCAGGTCGACATCACGCATGCGTTCGTCAAACCCAATCAGATCGAGCACCGTCTCCACGCCCGAGCGTAGCTCCGCACCGAGCGCCAGTAACGCCGCGCCCAAGCCACCGGCAGCACCCGCGCCGGGCACGCCGAGCACCGAGCAAAATGTCCGCGCACCCTCGGGCAGGCGCAACAATCCCTGAGCCCGCACCCCGGTAATTGCCGCATCGAGCAGGCGGCCGTAGCCGACCATCCAGCTGTCGTACTTGCCCAGCGCCTCGGCAGCATCCGTCGGCAGGCCCTTCTGTCCGCCGAACACCGCAAGCGCGCCGCGACGCCCTACGAGCGGATTCTCGACATCAGAAAGCACCACGACACGCGCGCCGTTCAGCGCCCGAAGCGCTGGCGCCAAATCAACGCTCGCCACGTGTTCAAGGCCCGCAAGACCGGGGGCGACATCGCAGCCCTGATCATCGACCACACGCGCGCCCAGTGCCTGCAGCATACCGGCGCCACCATCGTTGGTGGCGCTGCCGCCCAAGCCAATATAGATAGTCTTTGCCCCGGCACGAACCGCACGGAGCATCAGCTCGCCCACGCCATAGGTTGTAGCAGCCAGCGCCGACGACTCCGTGCAAGGCGAATATCCAATACCCGCCGCCTCGGCCATCTCAATTACAGCCGAGTCGCGCTCGTCGTCCACCAGCATCCGGGCAGACACGCGGTCGCCCAAGGGGCCTGCGACATCGCAGGTTGAGAGCTCGCCACCGCATGCGGCGATGGCATCGAGCGTTCCCTCGCCACCATCTGCCAGTGGCAATGCACGCACCTCGGCATCGGGCCAAACGCGGCGCACGCCCTCGGCAACCGTCGCCTCCGCCTGCGCACTCGACACGCTGCCCTTAAAGGAGTCGATCGCCAGCAGCACACGACGGGGCCGGCGGCACGCAGGACCAAAGTCAACCGCCGTGCCAGCATCCTCGCCGGCACCTGCAAGCGCTGCGGCGTGAGCGGCGTGCGCTTCAAGATCGGCACCGCAACCGCAATCAGCGCCGCCCGCTCCGCGCAGACCGCCAAAATAGCTACTCAGCAGCTCGCGGCATTCATCCGCCAGTACGCCGGCGGTCACATTGAACCGATGATTCAGGCGCGAGTCGGCATTCAAATCGTATAGGGATCCCAGCGCGCCCGCCTTGGCATCAGCCGCGCCATACACGCAGCGCCCCACGCGCGCGTTAACCATAAGCCCCGCACACATGCAGCATGGCTCGAGCGTCACGTAGACCGTGCAATCGGAAAGGCGCCAGCGACCGAGCGACCGAGCGGCAGCGCACAGGGCCGCGAACTCTGCATGAGCCGAAGGATCCTGGTCGAGCTCGCGCCGATTGTGCGCCCTCGCGACGATCTCGCCGTCGCGCACCACTACGGCTCCGATGGGCACCTCGCCCACCGCCGCGGCGGCTCGCGCCTCCGCCAGCGCCTCGCGCATGAACTTCTCGTCGATTTCGGTGATCGTCATCGTTCGCCTTCCCTGTTGCAAATTCAAAACGATGCTATCATTACGACTCACGGAGAGATGGCAGAGCGGTTGAATGCGGCGGTCTTGAAAACCGTTGAGCGCGAGAGCGTTCCGGGGGTTCGAATCCCCCTCTCTCCGCCACTTTTAGTGATGCACCGGTGTCATGGTCCGCTCAAACAGTGCATCGACCACGTCGGCTATCTCAGGTCGACGCTCAAGATCGTGGCCCGATTCCCACCATATCGTGAAAAGTCGAATAATACCGCCGGCGACAAACTCAGACGTCGTCTCGAGTGACACGGGAGCCAGGGCATCCTCGGCAAGCACGTTCATCACACGCTCGCGGATGGAACGGGCAATGCGGTCGCAAATAACGTTGGTCAACATGCCCGACATGCTGCTTGCCAAAATGTTATCCATGAGCTGCTCGTGCGCCAGAATCAAATCCATGGCATCGTCCAAAATCGCGTGCCGAAGCGCGCGCACGTCCTCGGCAGACACTGCGCCGGCCTCATCGGGCTGTTTTTGCGGCAAGCCCGACATGAGCTCATCGATATAAAAGGCAAAGTAATCGTTCTTGTCGCGAAAGTGCCTGTAGAACGTCGTGCGGCGAATCATGGCCCGGTCGCACAGCATGGCGACCGTCAGGTCCTCAAAACGATGCTCCTCGAGAAGCTCGGTGAAGGCATCGAACAGGGCGCGGTAGGTTTTCTTAATGCGAAGGTCCACTGGTATCGCCATCCTCAGGGCAAAGACAACACTCGTCAATCTGTCGCATATCTTACACCTGTACCTCGCGCGCTTTGCCCCGGTGCCGACCCCGCCGAAAACATAACGCTTGCCGGAAAGTTCGGCACGGCAAAACGTTGCGGGTATACTAGTAGCGTTATACCAACGGCAGCTGGCGCATGCCGCCGCGGCCATTCGAAACGGAGACATCATGATTACCGTCATCATCGGCATCGTTGTTGTCATTGTGATTGTCTGCGCCATCGCCGGCATCTACAACAACATGGTCACCAAGCGTAACCGCATCGATAACGCCTGGCAGAACATCGATACGCAGCTGCAGCGCCGCAACGACCTGATCCCCAACCTGGTCGAGACCGTCAAGGGCTACGCCAAGCACGAGCAGGAGACGCTCTCCGCCGTGATCAGCGCGCGTAACACCGCCGTCAAGGCCACCACGCCCGAGGCCAAGATGGAAGCCGACAACGTGCTGACCGGTGCGCTGCGCCAGCTCTTCGCCGTAGCCGAGGCCTATCCCGATCTTAAGGCAAACACCAACTTTACGCAGCTGCAGGCATCGCTCGAGGATACCGAGAACAAGATTAGCTATGCACGCCAGAGCTACAACGATTGCGTGCTCAGCTACAATAACGCCATTCAGACGTTCCCGGCTGTCATCTTTGCCGGCATCTTCCAGTTTAAGGAGCGCCAGGGCTTCGAGGCCGCCGAAGCAGCCCGCCAGGCCCCGACTGTCAAGTTCTAGTAGTTTGGCAGCGCATCCTTAATCGGCCAAATGCATAAACCGCCCCGTCGAATGCATACTTCGACGGGGCGGTTTCTTTTTTCGCGAAGGTCCCCCTCTAAGCGCCGTGCATTTTTAGGAGTATTCAACATAACCAAGAGCTTCGGGCGCCACGATACATGCCGAAGACCGCGAATATCCCTGCAAATCAAACGCTGCCAGCCCATAATCCCGCCCATCATTCGTAGAAAACATCGAGAAATCCCGATTTTTGCCCGAGGTCGGTATGCAGGGGCCTTCGATTGCAGAATACTCGCAAAAATGCACGTCGCCACCACCCCCACATGGCGCGAAGCAAAGCAGAAGCGCGGCCTAAAAGGCCGCGCACCATCTTTATTCAGATTAATCATTGCCCGTTGTGACATCGCCGAACCCGCAGGGCAGAGAGCAAGTTCCCTCCCGGCGCACTCCGCAGGACGCAAGAAGCCCTCGCCGCACGAAGTGCGCAGCGAGGGCTTCTTGCATGTCCGAGGACGCGCCGGGAGGGAACTTGCTCTCTGCCCGGATAGGTAAGACAGCTTACGCGACGGTGTAAACCCAGTTGTGCTTGTCCTCGACAGCACCGGACTGGATACCAGTCAGGGTCTCGCGAAGCTTCTTCATCACAGGGCCGATCTCGGTGTAGCCAGCCGGGAAGGTCACGGTCTCGTCGGCGCCGTAAACCTTGTTGTCGATCTCGCCGACCGGGGAAATAACGGCAGCGGTGCCGCACAGGCCGCACTCGACAAAGGTACCGGCCTTGACCTCGGCCCACTCGACGGGACGCTGGTCAACGGTCATGCCCAGGTCCTGAGCAACCTGAACGAGCGAACGGCGGGTGATGGAAGGCAGAATGGAGTCGGTGTGGGACTGCGGAACGACGAGGGTGCCGTCCTCCTTCACGAACAGGACGTTAGCGCCACCGGTCTCCTCGACATAGGTGCGGGACTCGGAATCGAGATACAGGTTCTCGGCATAGCCCTCGCGGTGAGCCTCCATCGTGGGCTTGAGGGACATGGCGTAGTTCAGGCCGGCCTTGATGTTGCCGGTGCCATGCGGTGCTGCACGGTCATACTCGGAAACGCGCAGCTTGACGGGCTTGAGGCCACCCTTAAAGTACGGACCGACCGGGGTCACGAGAATGCGGAACGTGTACTCAGGAGCGGGAGCCACGCCGATCACGTCACCGGAGCCGATCATAAACGGACGCACGTACAGGGTCGCGCCGGAACCGAAGGGCGGAACCCAGGCGGCGTTGGCAGAAACGACCCGCTTGACGGCCTCAACGAACTTGTCCTTGGGAAACGGGGGCATCTCGAGGCGCTGGGCAGAGTTATACATACGCTCAGCGTTCATGTCGGGACGGAAGCAGACGATGCTGCCGTCCTCGGCGGTGTAGGCCTTCAGGCCCTCAAAGACCTCCTGGCAGTAATGGAAGATACCGCCGCACTCGGAGACATGCAGGGTGTGGTCGGTGGTCAGGCCGCCCTCGTCCCACTCGCCATCCTTCCAATGAGCCTCGTAGCTGTAATCGGTCTTCATGTAGCCAAAGCCGAGGCTACCCCAATCGATATCCTTCTTCTCGACAGTCATATGTCGCTCCTTACATACACAGTTGCATACTCGCGAACCCGCACGCAAGGACCGAGGCCGACCGCGTCGCAACGTCGCACGCCCGGAGCGTAGAGCCGGACGGGACACGCGAGCAGCATCAAAGCCGATGGCACGTCGATTCGCATGCACGAGATTGTACTCCCCGCACGCGTCTGATAAAACGCTTTTCTTTAACTAAGTAAAGTATTTTCATTTGACCGAAGCAAAAAGGCCCGCCACCGTAAGCGGTGACGGGCCTCAACTGTACGGTCTGCGCGCTGGCTCGAGCTAGGCGTTCTATTTACCCAGCTTGGCCTTAACCAGACCGACCACGGTCGGGATGATCGACACGGCAACGATGCCGATAATCAGCAGCTCAAAGTGCTCCTGCACAAAGGGAATGCCGCCAAAGAAGTAGCCCAGCAGCGTAAAGACCGTCGACCAGGTAATGCCGCCCAGCACGTTAAAGACGACAAAGTTGCGCCAGTGCATGCCGCCCATGCCAGCGATAAAGGGCACAAAGGTGCGGATAAACGGGAAAAAGCGACCCAGGAAGATGGCCAGGTGACCCCACTTGTCCAAGAAGTCCTCGGACTTTTTGATGCGCTCGGGCGTCATGGCCTTGACCTTGCCCGAAGCGATGATCTTGCGGCCAAAGAAGTGACCGATCATAAAGTTGCACTGATCGCCCAAAATGGCAGCGGCCCATGCGGTGGCCAGAAGCGCCACGATGTTAAAGCCGCCGTTGTGGGCAAAGAAACCCGAGGCGAACAGCAGCGAATCACCGGGAAGGAACGGGAAGAACACCACGCCCGTCTCGATAAAGATGATCAGGAATACGCAGCCGTAGGCCATAAGCGGGCCGGCGGCGATCCAGCTGGCGATCGCGGTGCGCGGGTCCTTAAGCAGCTCGGCAATAAAATTGATGAAACCCATGAAGTAAAACCTCTCAGTTGTGGGCGCGGATACGTCCAAGTTGACTAGTATACGGTTGCGGTGCCCCCTCGTGCGCAACCCCACAAAAGCATGACTCCATTACCAGCAAGTTTGCATAACTGACACTTGTAGCGCAAAGCCGCCAAGACTGTCCTTTTTAATCCCTAGCGAATCGCTATACTTTATTGAATCGCATTGCCATGGCGCTAAGGGAGGGCGGCCGGTGAGCTTTATCAATACCATTCGCGAGGACATCAAGACCGTCCAAGCGCAGGACCCCGCCGCGCAAAACGGTCTGGTCATCTTCCTTTCCTATCCTGGCCTGCACGCCAAGTGGAACCACGTGCCCGAGCACTGGCTGTGGGAGCATGGACATCGCTCGCTCGCCCGCGTGCTCTCGCAAATCACCCGCCACATCACTGGCGTCGAGATTCATCCCGCGGCACAGATCGGCAAGCATTTCTTTATCGACCATGCCATGGGCGTCGTCATCGGCGAGACCACCATTGTGGGCGACAACTGCGTGCTCTACCAGGGCGTTACGCTCGGCGGCACCGGCAACGAGACCGGCAAACGCCACCCAACGCTCGGCGATAACGTCACCGTGGGCACGGGCGCCAAGGTGCTCGGCAACATCCGCATCGGCAACAACGTCAAGATCGGCGGCAACTCGGTCGTCGTCAAGGACGTGCCCGACAACTGCACCGTCGTGGGCGTGCCGGGACGCATCATCAAGCGCAACGGCTGCCGCGTGTTCGAGGAGAGCTTCGACGCCAAGCAGCATCGCGAGTACATGCCCGATGACGTTGCCGAGCAGAGTGCCCTCAACCGCCAAGGCATCACCGAGAACGCCCGCCGCGTCAAAGAACTCGAGCGAGAGGTGGCCGAGCTCAAAGCCCTCGTCGCCAAGCTCGTGGACGAGCGCTAGGAACGCAAGCGGCACAAAACGACATCGGCATCAACGCAAGAAGGCGCGCCAGGGAATCCATCCCCGGCGCGCCTTTCTTTTTGATGTGACATGCGGGACTGTCCCTTTGTCACACTATGCGAACTGACTCAGATAGAGGTCGGCATAAGCGCCCTCGGCTGCGAGCAGCTCCTTATGCGTGCCCTGCTCGATAATGTTGCCGTGATCCATGACCAGGATGAGGTCGGCATCCACGATCGTCGACAGGCGATGCGCGATCACAAAGCTCGTGCGCCCGCGCATGAGCGCGTCCATGGCGCGGCCGATAGCAAGCTCGGTACGCGTGTCCACGCTTGAGGTCGCCTCGTCCAGGATGAGAATCGCCGGATTGTTGAGCAGCACGCGTGCGATGGTCAGCAGCTGACGCTGGCCCTGGCTGATGCTTTCGGCATCGTTGGCCACGCGCGTGTCGTAGCCCTGCGGCATGGTGCGCACAAAGAAGTCGACCTGCGCGGCTCGCGCAGCCGCCACGACCTCCTCGCGCGCTGCCTCGGGGCAGCCGTAGGCGATATTCTCGGCAATCGTGCCGTCGAACAGCCAAGCGTCCTGCAGCACCATGCCAAACTGCTGCCGTAGCTCGCCGCGGTCCATGCGGCTCGTATCCACGCCGTCGAGCGTAATACGCCCGCCGTCAATCTCGTAGAAGCGCATGAGCAGGTTGATGAGCGTCGTCTTGCCTGCGCCCGTGGTTCCCACCACGGCAATCTTCTGGCCCGGCTCGGCGGTAAACGACACGTCGCGCATAAGCGGCTTGTCGGGCGAATAACCAAAGCGCACATGCTCAAAGGAGACGCGGCCCTCCACGCGACCCGGCAGCTTGGCGGCCTTGTCCGGCAGCGGATCGGCCTCCATCTCGGGCTCATCGAGCAGGTCGAACACGCGCTCTGCACTCGCCAGCGCGCTCTGCAGCGAGTTGAAGGTAAACGACAACTGCGTCATGGGCTCGGACGCCTCGTAGATAAACTGGAAGAACGCCTGGAACACGCCGACGGTCATGTGACCGGCAACCAGCATGCTGCAGCCCACAAGCGCAATCACGATCTGTGCCAGGCGGCCGATAAAGCGCACCGCGGGGCCGACGGCGTTAATCATAAAGTCGGCCTTGGCACTCACGCGTGCCAGCTCGCCCGAGGCCTGGTGCACCTCGGCAGAACTTTGGCGTTCGCGGTTAAACGCGCGGATCACCAGACGGCCCGAATAGCCTTCCTCGACCGCACTCGTAATCTTGGACACCCACTCCTGGCGCTCGCCCGTCACATCGTGTGTGCGGCGCGAGACGACCTTCGTCACCAGCAGCGACAGTGCCGTAAAGAACAGAAAGACGAGCGTAAGCTGCACGCTGAACACGAACATCACGCTCACAGCACCAACAACCGTGCCGATCGACACGAGCAGCTGCAGCAATCCGCGCTGCATGCTCTCGGACATCTTGTCCAGGTCGTTGGTCGCACGGCTGACGACCTCACCGGGACGATGTGCGTCAAAAAAGGCGAGCGGCAGACGATTGAGCTTTTGGGCGATGCGGTTGCGCAGGCGCAGATTGAGGCGCTCAGCGACGCTCGACATCAAAAAGCTCTGGAGCGCATAGAACGAGGCAGCAGCCGTCCAAATCATAAAGTAGATGAAGATGGTCCTGCCGCAGTTCTCCCAGGTGATGTTGAAGGTGGTGTCGTTGGCAAACGCCACCTGAATGTGGCTCCACAGCTCATCGATCACGCGGGCGCTATATGCCGGCGCGGCAGTGTTAAAGATGGCATAGAACACAATGCTCGCGAACACGATATAGAAGCGCCAATGGTCGCCGGCAGCCTCACTCCACAGGCGGCGCACCGTCGCCCAGGTATCCCGAGGCGTCTCGTCCTCGTCCTCGTCGTCCACATCGCGCATGCGCTCTGCCTCAGCGCGGGCGCGCTCGTCCTCGGCGCGCTCGTTTTCCTCGTAGAGCGCTTGGCGGCGAGCCTCGCGCTCGGCTGCAGCCTTGGCGGCGTCATCCAGCTCGGGTGCCACGGCAGCCGTTTCCTCGACCAGCCCCGCGGCAACGGCGTCATCAACGCCGCCCTGCTTCTTGAGCTCCTCGGTCATGCTACTCACCTCCCTTCATCTGCGATTCCGCGATGGCGCGGTACACCTCGCAGGTTTCCATAAGCTCGCCATGCGTGCCCAAGCCCACGACCTCGCCGTCCTTGAGCACAACGATCTGGTCGGCATGCAAAATCGTCGAGATGCGCTGCGCGATGATGAGCACCGCAGCGTCACGCGTCTCATCTTGCAACGCATGGCGCAGGGCGGCATCAGTCTTAAAGTCCAGAGCAGAAAAACTGTCGTCGAAGATATACAGGTCGGCGCGCTTCATGAGCGCGCGAGCAATGGCCAGGCGCTGGCGCTGGCCACCCGAGAAGTTCGTACCGCCCTGCGCCACCGGGGTATCGAGCCCCTGCGGCTGATCGAGCACAAAGGTGCTCTGGGCAACCTGGAGCGCATGAAGCATGTCGGCCTCAGTCGCGTCTTCGTTGCCAAAGCGCAGATTGCTTGCCACGGTGCCCGAGAACAGCCACGCCTTCTGCGGTACATAGGCGATGCATCCACGGATCTCATCTTGTGGAAGCTCGCGCAGATCGACGCCGTCCAAGCGAATGGCGCCCTTCGTGGCATCGTGAAAACGCAGCAAAAGCTTTGCCACCGTCGACTTGCCCGAACCCGTCGAGCCGACGATTGCGGTCGTCTGACCGCGACGACAGGCAAAGCTCAGGTCGCACAGGGTGTCCTCGTCGGCATCGTCAAAGCGAAACGACATATGATCGAACACGGCAACAGCATCCGCATCGTCCTCGGAGGCAGGCGCCCCGTCACCCAGCGTGCGCTCGCCATCGACGATGCTCGGCTCAATCTCCAGCACTTGCTGTGCACGGCTTAGGCATGCCGCGGCGCGTGGCAGCGTTAGCACCACCATCTGCGCCATCATCACAAAGAACAGAATCAGGATTGCGTACTCGAGCACCGCAGAGATGCTCGCGATCTGCATCGCATGGGCGCCCACGCGGTTGCCGCCAACCCACAGCACCGCCACCTCGGCGATGTTCATCAAAAAGAAGCTGGAGCTGTCGAGGCCCACAAACAGGTGGTTGACCTTGATGGCGTTGGCCGCGTAATCGCTAAACACCTCGTCTAGGCGTTGCTCCTCATGGCGTTCCTTGTTAAACGCACGGATGACGCGCACGCCCACAATATTCTCGCGCAGCACCACGTTCATGCGGTCGATAAAGCCCTGTAGGCGCATAAAAATCGGCGCCGCGTTGGCAACCGTAAAGACCGCCGCCACCAGCACAATCGCAACGACTACGCCCAGAAGCGTGCCCATGGCGGGATCGATAAACCAGGCGAAGATGATGCCCGCCACAGCCAAAAACGGCACGGGCAGCACCAGCTGAATCGTCTGCAGAATCGCCTGCTGAATCACGTTGATGTCGTTGAGCGAGCGCGTGATCATCGATCCGGTGCCAAAGCGCTCATAATCGCTGGCCGCGAGCTCGAGCGATTTGTCGTACACGGCATTGCGGATATCGCAAGCCACGTTGGCGGCCAGGCGCGCCGAAAGATAGCAGCCCAGCACCGTGCCGCCGCTAGCCATGCTGGTCGCGATAAGCATGTACAGGCCGTTGCGCAGGATGTAGTCGACATCACCCGTCGTGATGCCGGTATTGACCATATTCGCCAGCATCGTAGGCACCAGCAGCGTGCCGACGTTATCTATCAGCAGCACAAACAGTGTCACTGCAATCAGCCCGCGATACGGCCTCATAAACCTCATTAAGAGTCGCACGTCTCCCCCTCTTCTTGGTTTTCCACTTGGCTCTCGGCGGCCATCTGCTGTTTAAACGCTTCGCACTCCTCGTTGAGCACATGGGAAAACTTGCCGACCAGACGCATAATCTCACGCTGTTCCCAGGGCTCGAGCGCGCCAAAGGCACGCTGCTCGGCTTTAACCGCCGGCAACGCATAGTGCTCGGCGAACCGCCGGCCCTCATCGGTCAAACAAACGACCTTATTCTTACGACTGCCTTCGGCAAATTCCAGCGTTGCAAGCCCTCGCGCCTTCAGGGTTTTAATTGCCGAGTTAATGGTCTGCTTGCTATAGAACCATTCGCTTGTCAGACGGCTTACGGCAATACTGCCGCCCGCCGTGCTGGTATCGACGAGCATCCAGTAAGCGCAGTCCGAAAGGCCGCAGGCACGCGAGAACTCCGAATAGATATGGTCGAGTCCATTGAGCAACCGGTCGAAGTCGACCAGTTTAACCGCACCATTCATCTATCCCACCATTCGATTGTCCGATTTTTGACCAATTTTATGTCTCTAGATTAGTCCGAGTTTTGACTATCGTCAACAGCCTCTCCGCAAATGCGTGCACTTTTATGGCCTATCGGCAGAAAAAGACCGCCGGCGCGGGGGCGGCGCCAGCGGTCACGTGAAAATCGGGTTTTATTGCCTGTTAAGCGGCGACGGCCTCATAGACCGTAGCGCCCGAGAAGCTGTCATGCAGGCTCTTGCCGGCAATCCACGGCAGCTCGACGACCTCGCAGACCGTGTTGACCAACTCAGAACAGTCAGTAAAGTGGCCCTTGTCGTTGAGGGCCTCGCAATCCTGAACACGCCAATAGCCATCGGTGTGCGTGATGTAGTACTCGTGATCGTTGATCGACACGAAAGCGCGCGTCTTGGAACGCAGCAGCTTCAGAAATCCTTCGAAATCGGTCTCGACGACATCTCCAGCCTGGAACATGATGTTACCTCCTGGCCCGGCGCCACCACGGCGCATTGATAAACGTTGGTACTCCTTTAGTAAAACCTTTATCAGAGGTTATGCGTTCGTCATTTAGGCAAGTGGTAAAAAACCGCAGGGTAAACGGGATAAAACGTTTAACCATCCCATTTGTTTGTCACATTCTGAAGGTACTTTTATGCAAACCTACTTTCCCAATTGGAATCTATCCTTTTGGCCGGGCAATTGACCGTCTATCGTTTGAGCCCGACGGGTATGAACGGGGCATCTGCAACGCCACCGCAAGGAGACACCATGGAGACTATCGAAGCACTCATTCACCGCCGCAGCTGCCGCAACTACAGCAATCGTCCCGTCGAGGCCGAAAAGCTTGCACGTATTATCGAAGCCGGCCAATATGCACCGAGCGGCATGGGCCGCCAGCCGGTGACGTTTGTCGCCGTCACCGACCCCGCGACCGTCGAGCGTCTCTCACAGCTCAACGCCCAGGTCATGGGCAGCAACAGCGACCCCTTCTATGGCGCCAAGACCGTTGTGGTGGTGCTGGTTGACCGCAGCGTGCCCACACATCTGGAAGACGGCTCGCTCGCTATGGGCAACTTGCTCAACGCTGCCTATGCACTGGGTGTCGATTCGTGCTGGATTCACCGCGCGCATGAGGTCTTTGACTCGCCCGAGGGCCTAGAGCTGCTGGCCAGCTGGGGCCTGCCCGCCGACGGCAGTCTGCGCGGTGTCGGTAACTGCATTCTTGGCTACGCCGAGGACACGCTACCCGAGGCAAAGCCGCGCCGCGACAACATCATCTACGTAAGGTAACCCAGAAGCGTCAGCGGGGTGGCTAATTTGGGACGGGGCTATTTTAGCTACCCCACTCGCAACTTATATTGACGTCGCCGTTGTCGTCGTTTCGTTCGTCTGGGCCGTTTCGGCGCCATCGCCCTGTTCGTCCTCGTCCTTTTGCGCATCGGCGATGGTGGAGGCCGCCGCAACGATACCGCGCTGGGGCGCGACGCCTGTCTGGGTCTGTGCGCCCTCGACAACTTCTGTGCCTGCATGCGCGAGCTCGGGCGATTTAAACATTGCGTCCAGGTTGGCGCCACCGCCGGCATATCCGAGCGCAGCGAGCGCGATGACGATCACTGCAACGGCGGCCACGATCGGCACGTAGCGATGCCAGCCGGCGGGATTGAGCCCGCTGCGGCGAGCCGCCCCGCGGCTGATGTAGCCGAGCGTTCCGTCGTGCTTGAGCTTTGAGCCCACCACGCGTTTGCGGCCCCACAGCGAGGACTCTGCCTGCATTGCCAAGCGGGCGCTTGCCGAAGGATAGCCGTATTTAGTGCGCTTGAACGAGCCATCAAACCCCGAGGCGTGTTTGCCCCACGTCACCGATGTTGTGCGTCGGTTGACCGGCGCGGCACTCCGCCTTCTGCGGCTCGGTTTTGAAGTCTCAGCCATATGCCCTCGCACGCCGTAACCAAATCGAAACAATAACGCTTTGGACTGTAGCACACGCGTCGCGCGCGGTCACGGGCGCCTCGCTCAACGGTCATCGTCCTTCAGCAAGCGCCACAGCGTTGTACGGCTTATGCCCAGCACCTCCGCCGCACGGGTTCGGTTGCCGTGGAGATGATCTACAACCAGATGCGCGATATCTCGCTCGGTATCGGCCAGCGGTCGCAGGATATACAGGTCACTTTCGAGCGTCGGGGCGCCAAAGGTTGCGGTCTTAATCACGTCCTCTTGGGCGAGCACTTCCTCCGCCACAGCGCGGTCCACCGTGCCCGCCCCCACCAATATATACAGTCGTTCCGAGACCTCGCGGAGCTGCAGATAATTGCGCGGCCAGCGGTAAGCATCGAGCGTCTTCGTCGCCGCGGCAGACAGCGTGGGCGCTGCCGTCCCAAATGCATCAGCGAGATATTCCAAATAGCGCGCAGCCTTCGTCGACGCGGCTCCCTGCTCGGCGATTGCCGGCGCCACGCTCACCGCACAGGCGAGGCGCTCGGTCACAAAGGCGGCTTGATCACTTTCGCCGCCGCCCGGCATGTCATTCGCTGTCAGCACCACATGGCAGCGCGTCGCCAACGCGGTGTCGGTCATCGTGGAGACCAGCTCGCGGAGGCGCTGGGGGCCAACCGCATTCCAGCCCTCAATGCAAAGGGTCAGCCCCGTTTGGAACAGCGGCGATTCGGCGCTTTTGAGCACATGGCGCCAACCGCGCTCGGTGAGCTCATCGAGCGCAACGGAAACAAAGGGCTGACCGGCAAAAGGACCGTCCAGATAGAGGCGCTTGGCGATCTCGACCTGGCCCGCTCCCAGCTCACCCTCGAGCATAAGGGGCACACCGCGTGCGTAGCTCTCGGCGACCGGCGCAGCCACCGAGGTCGCCCCCTCAACGATGCCGTACGCACTCGATTCGTAGCGGGCCTCAACCTCGTCGGCGTTGAGCCACTCGATACCCGCATGCGCCGCGGCGCCGCGCACCTTGCGGACCACGACGACCCAAAGGCCCCCGCCCTCTTTGTCGGTGGGGCGAACGGTCAGGCTCAGGCGCGCACCCGCACGCCCCATAACCAGGCGCGCACCGTCTCCTATACGGTCGAGGCGCTCAGCGACAAAAACCGCCACATCCCGCTCAAGCGCCGCGTCATTCATGGTCGAGATCGCGACGTCCCCACGCGCATCGATTGCCAATGCCGATGCCCCGGCAGCAGCCAGGGCATCGGTCAAGATGTTCAGCTTGGCATCGCTATCCATGATTTGCCCCTGTCTGCAGCGACGTGCAACCGCCGGCGATCGCACGACCGAGTGTTTCAAAATTGAACAATATTGCTCACCAAACACTATAGGGCAGAAAGCGCCGTCCTGCGAGTATAGGTGTTGCCCCGCATCGCCATCCTGGCGGGGCGATAAGAGCTCTTCGGGACTTATAAACCTGCGGACAAGCCATACCCGCAAGAGCTCCTATCGCTCCACCGTGAGAATGCGCTCACCAGCACGCAGCACGCAAATAAGCTACTTCTCTACCAGATTCCCAGCACGTGCTGCATTCCCAAACTCATGCACGCAATGCCAATCCAGCAGCAAAAGCCCAGCGCGATGGGCTTGCCGCCCTTTTTGACCAGCTCAACGATATCGGTATTAAAACCAATAGCCGCCATGGCCATCACAATAAAGAATTTCGACAGCTCCTTGATGGGCGCCGTGATGGACACGGGAAGCTGAAGCACCGTGGTGATCACACTCGCCAGCACAAAGAACAGCACAAACATGGGAAACGCGCGTTTAAGCGAGAACGTGCTCCTAGCGTCGCCGCCGGCCTTGCGCGCCAGATGCATCTGCCAGCAAGCAAGCGCCAGCGTGATGGGAATGATGGCCAGCGTCCTGGTGAGCTTGACCACCGTGGCGCTCTCGAGCACATTGGCGCCGGGATGCATGCTGTCCCAAGCGCTCGCCGCAGCCGTTACGGACGAGGTGTCGTTGATGGCGGTACCGGCAAACAGGCCGAAGCCCTCGTTGGTCAGCCCGAGCATGCCGCCAAGCGTCGGAAACACGAGCGCCGCGATAACGTTAAACAGGAAGATGACCGAAATGGCCTGGGCAATCTCGCGATCGTCGGCATCGATGACGGGTGCGGTCGCAGCGATGGCCGAACCGCCGCAAATCGACGAACCCACACCCACAAGCGTCGCGATCTTACCCGGCACGTTCATAACGTGGCAGAGCACAAAGGCGATGACAAGCGAGGTCGAGATTGTCGCCACGATAATCGGCAGCGACTGGGCGCCCTTGGACAGAATCTGGGAGAGGTTCATGCCAAAGCCAAGCAGGATAACCGCGTACTGCAAGACTTTTTTGGACGTATAGGTAACGCCGGCGGCGAGCGGTTCGCGACGATTCTTGGGAAAGACGAGCGCCAGGACCATGCCAAAGAGGATGGCAAATACCGGCCCGCCGACCACCTCAATCTGTTTGCCGAGCAACGTCGCGGGGATAGCGATGATCAGGCAGAACAAGACGCCTTTCCAGCGCTCGCGTACGATATTTGCCAGTTGCATATGGGATTCCTTCTTTCTATTTCACGTTTGCGACGGCTTATGATACGGCAACATTGAGCGCAGCCTTGCGCAAACACAGACTAAGATGCCGCAATAGTTCTCAGGCAACAGCCGAATTACCCACCGCGGAGAGCTGATTCGCGGCATAATTAACAACTGACATATGAGTTTGATAGAACAGTTGCGAGGCGCTATGGAAGAATCGATGCACGTCGGCGAGCAGGAAACGAGCCTACAGGACCAGTCCTACCACACCATTCGACGCAAAATCGTCTACCTGGACTACAAGCCGGGCGAAAAGCTGGGCGTCAAGCAACTTTGCGATGACCTGGATATGGGTCGCACGCCCGTGCGCGAAGCTTTGGTTCGCTTGGCGCAGGAAGGCCTGGTGCGCACCGTGCCCCAGAGTGGCACCTACGTCTCACCCATCAACCTCACCCTTGCCGAGAGTGCCTGTTACATCCGCGAGCATCTGGAAAAGCAGGTGATCGTGGAGTGCTGTGCGCGCGCCACCTCGGCAGGCATCGAGCAGCTCGACCGCGCCATCGCGCTGCAGGAAAAGGCCATGGCCGACGAGGATCGCATCGGCTTCTTTTTGAGCGACAACCTCATGCATCACATGATTTTTAGCATCGCATGTCGCAGCACCGTGTGGTCGTGGCTCGAAGAGACCAATGCCGACCTGGAGCGCTTCCGCTGGCTGCGCGCCGCCACGCAGGTTCTCGACAATCAGGACATCGTGAACGAGCACAAGCAGATTCGCCGCGCTATCGCCGGTCGCGACCCCATCGAAGCGAGCTTTTTGGTCAGCAAGCACCTGCACATGATGTTCCGCAACCAAACCGAGGTTCTGGACCAGTTCCCCGAGTACTTCGAGACCAGCAAGCTCCGCTAACCTGCCAAAAAGGGACAGGTTCATTTTGGCAGGTTTTATCTGGGCAAATGCAACAAGGCCCGGCTCCGCTGCAACGGAGCCGGGCCTTGGTCGCTAGAACGGCGGAACCAACTATTCCACGGTCACGCTCTTAGCGAGGTTTCGGGGCTGATCGACATCGCAGCCGCGCAGGATGGCGACCTCGCGGGCGAGCAGCTGCAGCGGGACGCTCGCCGTGATGGGGCTGAACACGTCGCGGACTGCTGGCACGCGGATGATGCAGTCGGCGATCTTGTTGATCTCCTCGTCGCCCTCGGTGGCAACGACGATGACCTTGGCGCCGCGCGCCTTGCACTCCATGAGGTTCGACACGGTCTTGTCGTAGGTGGCACTCTTGGTGGCCACAGCGATGACAGGGAAGCCCGGGTCGATCAGGGCAATGGGGCCGTGCTTCATCTCACCGGCGGCGTAGGCCTCGGCGTGCAGGTAGCTGACCTCCTTGAGCTTGAGCGCACCCTCGTAGGAAATAGCGGCGCCCATGCCGCGACCCACGAACAGTGCGGACTGCGCGTCCTTGCACAGCAGGGCGGCCTCATGCACGGCATCGGTCTGCGTATCCAAAATCCACTGGATCTGCTCGGCCGTATCGGAAAGCTCGCGGAACAGCATGCGCGCCTGCTTGGTGGTCAGACGGTACTTGACCTGCGCCAACAGCAAAGCCAGCAGCGTGAGGCTCACGACCTGGCCGATGAAGCTCTTGGTCGAGGCGACCGCGATCTCCTTGTTGGCCTTGGTGTAGATGACGCCGTCACTCTCACGCGCCACGGGGCTGCCCACCACGTTGGTGATGCCGAAGACCTTGGCGCCCTTGATGCGCGCGTCTCGAATGGCGGCAAGGGTATCGGCCGTCTCGCCCGACTGGGACACGGCAACGACGAGCGTCGTCGGCGTGATGATGGGATTGCGATAACGGAACTCGCTGGCCGCCTCAACCTCGGTGGGGATGCGAGCCCAGCCCTCGATGAGATTCTTAGCAATGAGGCCAGCGTGATAGCTGGTGCCGCAAGCGATCACGTAGACGCGGTCGATGTCGTTGAGCTCCTCGAGCGAAAGGCCCAGCTCGTCGATGTCGAGCTCGCCGGCCGGCGTCATACGACCGACCAGCGTGTCGCGCACGACGCGCGGCTGCTCGTGAATCTCCTTGAGCATAAAGTCGGGATAACCGCCCTTTTCCGCCATGTCCAGGTCCCAGTCGATGTGGGTGACCTTAAGCTCGATAACGTTGCCGGCCTCGTCGGTGTACTCGACGCCTGCGGGCGTGAGCTTGGCAAACTGACCGTCCTCGAGCACCACGACGTCGCGGGTTGCGTCGATGAGCGCGATGACGTCGGAGGCGACATAGGCGCCGGTCTCGCCCGCGCCGACCACGATCGGGGAATCCTTGCGGGCCACGGCGATCACGCCGGGCTCGTCAGCGCACACGGCGGCCAGACCATAGGCACCGACCACGTGGGTGCACGCCTCGCGCACGGAGGCCATCAGGTCGTGCGTCTCGGCATAAGCCTCTTCGATCAGATGCGCGAAGACCTCGGTATCGGTCTCGCTCTTAAAGTGATGGCCGCGGCCCTCCAGCTCTTCGCGCAGCTCGGCGAAGTTCTCGATGATGCCGTTGTGGACGATGGCGATACGACCGTCGCAGCTGGTGTGGGGGTGAGCGTTAACGACGGAGGGCTTGCCGTGGGTGGCCCAACGGGTATGGCCGATACCGCAGGTAGCGTCGCTGTCGATGTTGGAAAGCTCGCTCTCCAGGCCCGCGACCTTGCCCACGCGGCGGATGACGTCGAGGTGCGCCGCGGCGCCCTCGCCCACCTCGAGCGCGACGCCCGAGGAGTCATAGCCGCGATACTCCATACGCTTGAGGCCCGTAACCAGGATGTTCTTTGCAATATCAGAGCCGGTGTAGCCGACAATTCCGCACATAAGATAAATCCCTTCGTTCGCGTGACTGCAAGACGTCCACGCACAAGGGGCGCTGAGACGTATAACGTTCGAGTATTGTACTCACGCAAACGCAAGCTGATATACCAGAAGTGGTATCTCAACTTAGATACCACTCGATGCACACACGTCCAGCAGGTCCAAACCGCCACAAAGGTGCCTGCCCCCTTCGTGGTGGTCGCGCTGGCAATAGCGTTTGCCCAGATAAAACCTGCCAAAATATACCTGTCCCTTTTTGGAAGGTTTGGGATGCTACAATCTGGCTTGTACTTGAAACGCATCAAAGGGGCCGCTATGGCAAAGGTAAAAATCAGCGACGTCGCGCGCGAGGCCGGGGTTTCGTTGGGCACGGTTTCCAACGCGCTCAACCACCCCGAAAAGCTGCGCCCCGAGACCCTCAAGCTCATCAACGAGACCATCAATCGCCTTGGCTACCTGCCCAACCAAAGCGCCCGTCAGCTCGCGGGCGGCGCCACCAAGTCCTTTGGCCTGGTGCTCCCCCGTCTCGATCACGGCTTTTCGCTCCAAATCGCCAGCGGCGCCCACAACGAGGCCCGCAAGCACGGCTACGACTTGCTCATCGCCAACGCCGATAACGACGATATTCTCGAGGACCATTACCTGCGCTACTTTATGGGCACGCAGATGTCCGGCGTCATGGTTCAGCCCATGGCGTCCCCCGACTGGCATCCGGCCATGACTAAAATGCCCGTGCCGATCGTCCATCTGGACATCCACTGTTCCGAGCCCGGCTACTACGTAGCGGCCGACAACGAGGCCCAGGGTCGCATCATTGCCGAGCTCGCCATCGCCCGCGGCGCACACCATATTGTCGTCGTCGGCCGAGCAGCATTTATGCAGCTCACCCTACGCGTGCTTGGCATTCACAAGGCCCTCGCCCTGCACCCCGATATCAAGATCGAAGTCATCGACGCTGGCGAATGGAATACCGCTGCCGACGGCTACGGCATCGGTGCCCAAATCGCCGAGCGCCCCGCGAACGAACGCCCCGATTTTGTCGTCGGCCTGACCGACGTGTTGGCCTCGGGCGTTATCTCGGCGCTGGTCGACAAGGGCATCTCTGTCCCCGGGCAAGTACGCGTAGCAGGCTGCGATGGCAACCCGCTCGCTTGGAGTGGATCGGTCCCGCTCACTACGGTAGCGCCCCCGGGCTACGAGATTGGCCGCAAGGGCGTTCAATTGCTCATGGAGCAAATCGAGAACAAGGCCCCGGCAAAGACCAAGCACGTCCACATCGGCTCTGCCGCGCGCACCGTCACCGCGGTCACGGCCATCGAGGACATCAACCGCCAAGAACTCGTGCGGCCGTTCCTGCTGGAACGCGCCAGCACCCAGGCAAGCAGCCAGACCGACGCCACGGCCATCAACCTCGGTGCGTATCTATAGCACGCACGCAAGTATGCTAAGTCGCCGCTCAAGCAAAAGGGGCCCGACCATTGCCGGGCCCCTTTTGCTTGAGCGCAAACGTGAGCAATCGCTCGTTTCAACACCGCAATTGTCTAGCGCACGGTCTTGACTGCCGCCGCCAGGTCGAACAACGTATCGAGCACGGCCTCGCAGCCATCCACCACGTCCTGCGGCAGCGGCACGATATCGGGGACGGCAAAGACATGGCAACCGGCCGTAATGCCCGAGACGCAACCGTTGCGCGAATCCTCGACCACGGCACATTCCTCGGGAGCAAAGCCCGCGCGCTCGCAGGCGAGCAGATACATCTCGGGGTCGGGCTTGCCGTGCACGACGTCCTCGCCACACGTTACCGTTTCAAACTTGTCAAAAAGACCGACCATCTTAAGGTTGCGCTCGGCCGTAACGAGGCGCGACGACGTCGCTAGACCCACGTGATAGCCCGCAGCCAACAGCTCGTCTATGCACTCGGCGGCGCCGGCCTTAAGCTCCAGCTCGGTCTTGACCATCTCGTCACGAATCTCCTTGTGGCGACGATAGATCGCCTCGGTGGTTTCGTGGCTGCCATAATGCTTATCGAGGATGTCCATAACATCGGGCAGCGTGCGGCCGATAAACTGATGAATCAGCGCTTCATCAATCGCGAGCCCCAGCTCAGCGGCGCCTGCCTTCCAGGCCTTAATCCCCAAACGCTCGGTATCGACCAGCGTTCCATCCATGTCAAAAATAACAGCCTTGATCATATCGGTCCCCCATCGACTCTCGCTGTCGCGTTGCTGCAACTCTACCGCATTTGGCAACTTGTATATAACGTATATGCCATATTGCACTTTCGTTACACAGATAGAAGTCTTATGGCAAGTAACGCATTAGGATTATAGTTTTCGATCGAGTACTCAACGATAAGGACCGTTTCATGATTTTAGACACCACGGCACCCGCAGAGGAGCTTCAAGACAAGCTATCGGCGCTCGAACAGCTGCTTTTGGCATACGGGCGCGTGGCTATCGGGTTTTCCGGTGGCGTCGACAGCAGCTTTTTGGCCGCCGTATGCGCCCGCATCATGCCTACCAATACCCTCCTCGTCCATCTCACCACGCCGCTCATCGGCACGCCCGAACAGGCCTCGTTTGAGCGGTCCGTTGATGGACAAGCCAATGAAGGGGCGCATTTTAAGCTCCCCGTGCTCAATCTTTCGGTCGATCAGCTGCAGCTCCCCCAAGTAGCCTGCAACGATGCCAATCGCTGCTACCACTGCAAGCACGCTGGCTTTACCGCCATCGTCAACCACGCCAAGTCGCTCGGCTTTCCCACCGTCATCGATGGCAGCAATGCAAGCGATCGCGGTGACTACCGCCCCGGCATGCGTGCGGCAGAAGAGCTCGGCGTACGCTCACCCCTTATGGAGGTCGGCTTTACCAAGGACGAAGAGCGCGAGCTGCTGCGCGCATGGGGCTATCCCGTTTGGAACCTGCCGGCGGGAGCATGTCTTGCCACGCGCGTTCCCACGGGCGAGGAGCTTACGCGCGAGAAGGTCGATTTAATCCGCGCCTGCGAGGATTACCTGCACGATCTTGATCTGGCACAGGTACGCGCGCGCTTGATCGGCGGCTGCATGCATATCGAGGCCGCACCCGCAGATGTCGCCAAGATTGCTGCCCTCGGTGGCAACGCCGTCGATGCCGAGGGCAAAACCCCGCTGCCCGCCGTTATCGAGTCCGCGCTGCGCGAACTGGGCTGCGACCATATCTCCCCTGAGGTCACCCCCTACATCCACGGCAACATGAACCTTTAGGTTACGCCGTTTTACAAACGGCGTAACTGCTCGGCGCTGCGCAGGCCCCGGGCGCGGCAATCTGACGTTCAACTTCACGGGCGCGACCAAAAGGTCAGCGCCCGCTTGTTTCACGTCACCTTACCGCACCCGGAGCCTGCTCGCTCGCATATGCTCAACCTGGACTGCGTTAACTGACCTACCAAAAAGGGACAGGTTTATTTTGGCAGGTTTTATCTGGGGAAACGCAAAATAGCCCCACATACACAACCACCGCAGCTCCATATGAGGCAAATGAATCAGTAGCGTCTATCCCAAATCTTGAGTATTTGTTCGACAGAACGGCCCCTGCCGGCTCCTGCTAGACTGGTAGATTCCCAACCGTCCATCCAGGAGCCTCCATGTCGCGCAAGTCCGCCTACAAGCAAGTACTTTCCATCGGCACCGCCGTGGTGCTGGGGTTTGCGCTGTTCACAGGGTCGCTCGACGGGGCGCCCAAGCTGTTGTCGCCGCAAAGCGATGAGCAGGCAGCGGCTCTGGCCGAGAAGCAAGACGAGAGTCCCAGCCGCACCGACGACGAGGCGGACCTGGTTGCCCGACTCGAATCGGGAACAGCGAGCTCCTCGGACTCTCAAAATAGCCAAGACTCCGGCGATGGCTCCAATTCCGCCGCAACCGACACCGGCGACGGTGCTTCCACAGACAGCGCCGCCACCCCCATCGACGAGGTCGAAAACCCCGATCTCCACCGCGCCCGCGGCGTATATCTCAGCAGCATTCCCGACTACGCCGGCAACCCCTACGTTGCCCTGCGCGCCGACAGCACGCACCCGCTCGGCACGCCGTCATTCACCCTCGATGAATACGAGCGCGCTACAGAAGAAGGTTGCTTTAAGAAGTTCTCCAAGCTCGACAGCTTGGGCCGCACCCGCAAAGCGCTCGCCTGCGTGGGCCCCGAATCACTCGGACAGGGAAAGCGCGGCGACATCTCGCGCATCCATCCTGCCGGTTGGCACCAACAGCGCTACGACTTTATTCCAGGCCAGAGCCTCTACAACCGCTGCCACCTTATCGCCTGGTCACTCTGCGGCGAGAACGCCAATCGCAAGAATCTCCTCACCGGCACGCGTTATCTCAACGAGACGGGCATGCTGCCGTTTGAAGAGCAGATTCTCGGCTACATCCGCGATACGGGTAACCATGTGCTCTACCGTGTCACGCCCATGTATAACGAAGAGGAACTTGTCTGCCGTGGCGTGCGCCTTGAGGCGCAATCGGTCGAGGACCACGGCAAGACCCTCTGCTTCCACGTATACTGCTACAACCTGCAGCCGCACGTGCAGATCGACTACGCCACCGGCCGCAACCAGACCAACGGCGACTAATCCCAAAATGGAGACTAACCCCAAATTGGGACTATGGGGACCTCGGACAAAATCTCGGACCCAATCTGGGTCCAGGAGGGAGTCCGATG
>CATYDM010000019.1 GCA_958405195.1 uncultured Collinsella sp. | reverse complement strand
GAACGGTATCGATACGCGGGTTCAACGGCATCATATTGACCACATAGATTATTAACTTGCTTGACTTGTAAACCTAATCGTCCTGTCATCATGTTCAACTTCGAAAAAAGGGGAATGAGGGCATCCCGATGCATCGAGTATTACTGGAACCCCGGCGATACGCTGAATGATTTGTGACGAATAGTCATGTCCATCAAGAAGGCTCGACGCTTCGGGCAGCTCGTCAATCGATATATCAATTCTTGGAGGCATGTATTCCTACCATTTTTAAAGAAACAACGGCGGTAATCGCTATCGCGATTGCGCCAATAATACCAAGCGCCATCTATTTATACTTGATTTAAGGCGGAGTGGAATGTGGGCGCGCAAGGAGATGCGGAATCGATGAGAGCCTCAAAAAAAATTACTGCAGTGTTATCATCTTTCATCCTCTCTATTCTTTCGTTTCTGATTCTATGGGCGGCTTGGTCAGTCCTCCCTGATACAATTCCCGCTCATTGGAGTGGGGGTGTGGTTGATCGATGGGGTAATAAGCTTGAATTGCTGGTTGTTCCGCTGTTTTCTCTGATTGGTTCTATTGCAATTTCTGTGTACCTTATTGTTTCCACGCGGCGAAGAGAGTTCGCGGATTTCTCTGTTCGAATGCGACGGGACTTTGTTGCGTGCTATATTTCTAGTCTTCTTTTATCGACAACCTGCTCAGTGATAATTGCCGTTTGGGTTCAGTTGATTCTTACGCAAAGCACTGCGGTTGATGGGGGACTTGGACTATCGATCCTGTATTCCCTTCCCGGGCTATATGTGATCTTGTGCGCTTTGCCGCCTTTTTATGCGCGCGGCGAGAGCAAAAAGGCAGAGCGCCTGATAACAGTTCTTATTGGCGGCGCGGAGATTGTTCTTTGTGGAATAGTGCTTGAAGGTTCGGCTGCCTCTTATGCGATGATTGGACTGATGATTCTGTTCTGTGCGTTTGAGATTGTGTCACAGGTAAGGGATAGCCGGTCCTTATGAGTTGAATTACGCGCGTGCGGATATAAAGGTTGGCATGTTAAGCTGGTCGTTTTCTCGTTCTGGGACATTTGCAGTAGGATGAGTGGGACTAGGCGCGCTGCGGTGTGATGGTGACGGTTGAGACTTGTATCGCTGCAAATCCGTTGATGCACATTTTGCTATTGGGCTTGAAGGTAGGACCGACAGGCCTTTGTTTGGGATGTTCTGGTCGTCCAACGCGTGTTGCACGGCTGTATATTGTTACGCTCGTTCGGCGCTCCGTTGGAGCATTTCCGGGTTTGTCAGCATCATGACTTGGCCAAGTGACACGCTTGCCGGGACGGTTGTAACGCCGCGCCGGTTCCGTGTGCTCCTTCGTTGTTGGCCTGTCCAGCCGGGGGCGGATTCGGCCTCATGTTGTGGCGCACGGCCATCAGGGGCTTCCCCTGGCGAGTTATGTTCGTCCGCCCACGATCGCCGTGCTCTCGTATGGCAAGAACTCCTATGGACATCCGACTCAAGTCGTTCTCGACGCCTTGTCTTCCGTCGGCGCGCAGGTGTACGGCACCTACGTCCATGGCACGGTTACCGTCGTCTCGAACGGCAAGGATGTTACGGCTTCGACAGCTACCGAGGGCACCATTGAGGCCGCGAGCCAGGATTCCGGTGCCGACTCCCAAGGTATTGGCTCTGGTGGCGATGGCGGCGGATCCAGCGGCGCCTCCGAGCAGCCGGCCGCGCCGGCACAAGCGCCGGCCGCAACGGATTCTGGACAGGACGAAACGGTCGTCATCACGCCGACGGGAAGCAAGTACCATCGTCCCGGCTGCCGCACCACGAAGAAGGCCGGCAGCAACGTGACAGAAATGACGAAGTCGCAGGCGCAAGCCTCCGGATATGAGCCCTGCGGCATCTGCAACCCCTAAGGAAGGACGAAATGCAGGCAATCGTTGACCGCATCGAAGGAGATATGGCAGTGCTTGAGGTCGACGGCACCAAGTTTATGGATGTACCGTTGACCGACATGCCTGAGGACTGTGCCGTGGGCGATGTCTATGAAGGCGCACCCGGCGCATGGGTGAAAGACGACGGTGCGAAGGCGGCGCGCCTGAAGACCAACGCCGACCTGATGGCCTCGCTCTTTAAGCACTGATAACAGCACGGCTACCTTGTGACAGGCCCGTACCCAGAACGCGAATTGTTTAGGGTGCGGGCCTTTTTCCATGTCGGTCCACCTGGTTATGGAGGGTATCAATGGGAGCTGAGGCCAATGGCGAAGAGACGGTCGGCGAGACGCAGGAAGCCCAAAAAGGGCAAGAAGAGGTACCGTTGACCGAGACCGCGCTACGAGGACGTCACCGTCGCCGAACATGCGGCATGGACCGAGACCGTCCACCACGACGCCGTCTACGGCTGGGTGAACGAGTAACCCCGGGATTTGCCGCAATTGCCGCTGAGAAATGAGGCGGACCGTCCCCGCGGCAGACAATCCGCTAAAAGCAGTCGTCCTCGCACACGTAGCTGTCGCGGTACAGCCGCTCCACGAACCCGACCGCCTTCTCGGCCGGCCATCTTAAATACCCAAGCGCTTGCGGTGCCGGGCATCGGCTGCATCCGACCTTTGTCATTCGCCGCCCCGCCCTCCGGCCCTGTCCGGCCGACGGGTTTCCCGTCTACGTCAAGACGGTTGCACTTATATATGTGTGCATTCCCGGATTGGGAATATGTTTCAGCATACGCCGCCACAGGGCTACGTCCGCAGCGCACTACACCGCTACACGGCTACACGCCTACGGGGCTACACGCCGCCGCCCAACCGAACGGCGGGAAGGGCGCCCTCGGGCCATGCTCCCATTTTTGGGAGGGGTGCCAGTGGGGCCTCCCGAAAGCCGCCTGCATCTGCAGGCCTCTTTTCGAAATCGGGCGGCGCGGCCGAAAATCCCCGGCCCGAGACACGGGACCCCGTCTGCATTCCCGCGGACGCATTGCGCAATCGTAAAAAGAAGGGCACGGGCGTCCGCCTTCGCGGAAACCCGTGCCGCATTTGCGTAACCGAGATGACCGGGTAGAATCTATCTAAACGCTATTCCACATTCCCGTACTTGCACTACGGATTTGGGAAAGCGCATGTCTCAGCCTCTACTCGACCACGGTCGCCTCGGTCGGGATGGCCCCCAGCACTGCCGCGTACTCGGTGGGGTAGAGGCGGCTGATGGTCTGGACGTCGCGGATGAGGACGTTGCGGTCGTCGGGCTCGGAGATGCCGTAGCCGAACGCCTCGAGCGTCTCGATCGCCTCGCGGATCTTCTGCTGGAACATGGGGCCGGGGTCCACCCTCAGGCCGAGGTAGCCGCGCCACAGGCTCGGCGACACGCGAAGCATGTTCTGGATCTTGGACATCGGCTCGATGTCGGCGTAGACGTTGAGCGTGACCATGGCGTCCTTGTGCCCGAGGATCGACTGCAGCGCCTTGATGTCGCCGCCGTGGCGGATCCACTGCGTCGTGAACGTGTGGCGAAGGCCGTGGAACGTGATCAGCTCGTCGTTGGTGCCCATGAGGCCGTTGGTCTCCGAGAATGTCTTGAACGCCCTGCGGATGTAGCTGGTGGTGGCGAAGGAGCCGTCCGGCCGCGACACGACGTAGCTGTCCGCGAGGTCGCGCGTGCCGAGGGTCGACGCCTCCCGGAGCCTCCGAGTATCGATCTCGTGGATCTCCTTCAGGAAGGGGAGCAGTCCCACCGGGTCGATGGGGATCGTCCTCAGGTCGTGGTTCTTGGTGTCCTTGATGAAGGAGCCCCTGTCCTAGACGTAGGCCACGGAGTGCCTGACCGTGATGAGCCCCGACTCGAAGTCGACGTCGCACCACCGCAGGCCGCAGACCTCGCCGATGCGCATCCCGGTGTGCAGGGCGAGCACGACCGCCCGCCTGAAGGTCGAGTCCGACATCATCGAGGTCACCGAGTTGAGCTTCGGCACGAGGTCGGAGCGAAGCGCGTTCCTGGGCCTGGCGATGACCTTGGGCGCGAGGGCGCCGTCGAACGGGTTCCTCCCGATCGTGTCGTTGCTGCGCTTCAGCAGGACGGCGTAGAGCCGCTTGCCGAGCTTGAAGGACTTGTTGAGCGTGTCGGGCGCCGTGCCCAGGCCGATCCTACGCCTCGACCACGCGTTGACGTCGTCGGTCGTCACCTCGTTGACGGGGACGAGGCCGAGCTCGTCGCGCTCGATGTGCAGGGCGCTGTAGTGGTAGTCGTCGCGGGTCGTCGGGGTGATCCTGTTCATCTCCAGGCAGAAGTCGATGAACTTCTCGAGCGCCTCGGAGAGCGGCAGCGCGGCGTAGTCGTCCCGCTTCTCGGCGGGAAGCCCAGCGCCGACAGCGGCCCTCGCCTCCTCCGCCTCGGCGAGCTCCAGCTCGATCTCCGACCTGAATTCCGAGAGGACGCGCATCGCCGCCGCCTTTCCCCTCGTGCTCTGCTTCAGGCAGGGCACGCCGGTGTTCTTGGTCCTCTGGACCTTCTTCCCGGTCATCTCGTCGGCCACCGTCACGACGGCCTGCCACTTGCCCTTGTTCTTCCTCACGCCGCCGGGTCCGCATACGCGTAAGGTTTTATTGCTGCATTTCTCGTTTTTCATGTCTGCTCCTAAATCCGCAGTTGATTAGAAACAGATGGGCCCACCTGCGGGAACCCGGAGAGACGACGATTCGGGGCTCCCACCCCCGTTGATTAAGTCATCGGCTGCACCGCGTTCCTCGATGTCGATAATATTCTATCTGGACAAACTGCGCTGAGCTGGTAGAATCTACATATGCGGAAATGCGCTACTTGCGCTATTTGCGCGTGTTTTAACAAAATAACCACAGGTCAGACCTATTATGGGCCCGCTGGGGGTCAAGGGGTCGCTGGTTCGAATCCAGTCGTCCCGACCAGAAGTTTGCAGGTCAGGCACCTAGTGCCTGACCTTTTTTGTTTTTAATCACCATGATTATTTTGCTTAAAGCCACAACGTTCCCGCTCGATGTGATCACCGAATCAAAACGTGTACATCAGCCACCAAAATCGACATTTTTCGACATGTTTGGAGGCGGATGTACACGAATGCGAAATCCCCGTCGCCTAAAATCACCTTCCACATGTCTGGACTCTCTATGCTTACGCTGGATAGACATCGCCGGAACGGGTATAGTATCGAAAGTTTTGTCGTTAACCAGCGGGGGAGTCCTGTGGGCATCAAAAAGAAGATCAAAAAGGAGCTTATCGGCACTTCCGATTACCCGTCGAATAAGATCTTTACGATCTCCAATTTCATCACCTTTACGCGCCTGATCCTCACCCTGGTATTTCTGTACCTGTTTGTGACGGACAACAACCGCGTCATCGCCATCGTTATCTACGCCGTTGCCGCCTCCACCGACTGGATGGACGGTCAGATCGCCCGCATGACTAAGACGGTCTCGTGGCTCGGCAAGGTCATGGATCCCATTTGCGACCGTGCGCTGCTGTTCACCGGCGTACTTGGCCTGGTGGTCCGCGGAGAGCTGCCCATCTGGGTCTGTGTGCTCATTATTGGCCGCGACATCTATCTGGGCATCGGCACGCTTATCGTTCGTCATTATCACCGTCGCCCCATCGATGTCGTCTTTCCCGGAAAGATTGCCACAGCGCTGCTCATGACTGGTTTCTCGCTCATGCTGCTCGGTTTCCCCGTTATTGACGGCCTGCATCTTTTACCTTCATCCCTTACGGCCTTCCCGGGCCTCAACGGAAGCTCGGTGCCCCTCGGCATCTTCTTTGTGTACGGCGGCGTGATCTTCTCCATGCTCACGGCTGTCATCTACTCCATTAAGGGCGGAGTGGCCATTAAACAGGCTCTCGCGCATCCCGAGGACGAGGACATCGACTTTCTGAACCCTGAAATCGAAGACTGATTCGTTGGGGTATGATTACGTACGGTTCATTATTTGCGGCACGTCCGCGATAAGTTAGGGGTTGTCATGGACAACATGGTTAACAATATGCCTCAGAATGATAAGACTGCTGACGCTACCTGCGTATTCCGCGTGCCTTCAAGCGACGTCACCGTTCCCGACCTCATGGCCAACGTGCGCATCACCGCCCCCGTTCTGTCCATCGTCAAGGGTCCGCAGACTGGTGCCGCCTTTGAGCTCGAGGACGACGTGACCACCATCGGCCGCGATCCTGCGAACGGCATCTTCCTCAATGACATGACCGTTTCGCGCAGCCACGCGCGCATTATCCGCGAGGGCCTCGGCGCTCGAATCGAGGACTTGGGCTCGCTCAATGGCACCTGGGTCGACGGTGCTATCGTCAATTCAGCCCCGCTGCACGACGGTTCTTCCGTCCAGATCGGTACGTTTACGCTCATCTACCACGAGAGCACGCCGGAGCGCATCGAAACCGGTGAGTAGGGCATGGCCGAACGCAACTATCTGAGTATCGGCCAAGTCGTCAACCTACTTCGAGGCGCATACCCCGATCTTTCGAACTCAAAAATTAGATTTCTAGAGGATGAGGGGCTCATTACCCCTCATCGTACGCCTAAGGGATACCGTCAGTACTCCAAGGAGGACGTTGATCGCCTGGAGGTCATTCTGCACTTGCAGAAGACTCGCTACATGCCGCTCAACGTGATTAAGCAGCGCTTGGAAAACGCCACGGACCTTTCAACGCTCGCCTACGAGGTGGGCTTGCTGTCCGATGTTCCGCTCAAGACGGAGCCCAAGGAGACTAAGCAAAAGCTGCATCCCATCGAGACCATTCCCGATATGCTGGGCGTCGAGATTTCGTTTATCCGCTCGCTCGCCGAGAACGACCTCATTCGCATCATCAAGAGTCCGCAGAATCGTGAGCTCGTCGATGGTCGCGATTTCCCGATCATCCGCTACTGCTCCGAGCTGTCACGCTTCCATATCGAGCCGCGCAACCTGCGTCAGTACGTGTCTTCCGCCAACCGCGAGTCCTCGATGTTTGAGCAGGTGCTCGTGAGCATGCTCGGAATGGATACCTCCGATGACGAGCGCGACGCCAAGCTCGAGCGTGCGTTTAAGAAGCTTCACGACCTGACGGAAGGTGTACACACTGCGCTGCTCAAGAACCGCGTTTTTGAGTCGCTCAACGCCGTGGTCGAGGACGCCGACATCGATGCACTCGATGAGGAAATTACTCGCTCCGAGTCCACCAAGGCCAAAAACGAAGAGACAGCCGCGCCGGCTTCGCACGAGGATTCTCTCGTAAAGCCGCTCAAGGTCGTCGCCCCTTCGCAATCCGGCACCGCCACCGCGGGCAAATAACAGCTGCCGCTTATCCGGCAACCCATTGAAAGGTCATGCAATGTACGACTTCGAATCTCAAATCGTCGACATCCCCGACTATCCCGAGCCCGGAGTCATCTTTAAAGACATCACGCCGCTCTTTGGCAATCCCGACGCGCTCAAAGCCATGACCGATGCCCTCGCCGAGCACTTTGCCGGCATGGGAATCACCAAGGTCGTGGGTCCCGAGGCTCGCGGCTTTATGGTTGGCGTACCGGTGGCTGTAGCCCTTGGCGCTGGCTTTGTTCCCGCACGTAAACCGGGCAAGCTGCCGCGCGAGACCGTAAGCCAGAGCTACGAGCTCGAGTACGGCACCGATTCAATTGAGATCCATGCCGACGCTATCAGCTCTAAAGATACCGTGTTGATTCTGGACGACTTGGTCGCGACGGGCGGAACCGTCGAGGCAACAGGTAAACTGGTCCGAGATATGGGCGCAAAGCTTGTCGGTTACGGTTGTATCCTTGAGCTTGCGTTTCTCAACCCGCGCGAGAAGCTCACGCCGTCTGATGACGATGTGGAGCTCTTTAGCCTGGTGACGGTGGACTAGCCGTTACCCTTAGTTACTGGAAAGGAAGCTACATGCGCACAGCAAACACGCACAAAAACATGGCACGCTGCGCTGCTACGGCAACCCTCGCTTGTGTTTTGGGCTTGGGCCTCGCGGCTCCTGCCTACGCCGATACCGCATCCGACCTTGCCGCTGCTCGTACGAAGCTCGAGCAGATCGGTACGCAAACCCAGCAGATTTACGATGAGCTCGCCACGCAAACGCAGGCGCTCGATCAGACTGCCGGCGAGATCACGCAAAAACAGCAGGAGATCGCCGATGGCCAGGCCAAGCTCTCGACCTATGTCGCCGGCGAGTACAAAACCGGCGGTCTGAGCCTGCTTCAGGTTCTGACGGGTGTCGATGACCTGAGCGATATGCTCAACCGTCTGTTCTACTACGGCAAAGTTTCCGATAAGCAGGCTCAGACCATTCAAGAGGTCAAGGAGCTTAAGCAGCAGCTCACCGATAAGCAGGCCGAGCAGGAGAAGAACGTCGCCGCAACGCAAAAGAAGGTCGACGAGCTTAACGCCCAGCAGGCTGAAGCCCAGAACGTCGTAAACTCCCTGGATTCGCAGCTGCAGGCCGAGCTTGCCGCAGAGGCCGAGGCCAACGCCGCGCTGCAAGCCGGCATCAACGCCAGCACCGCCGAGAAGGCCACGGTGAGCAACGAAACTGCCGGTACGACCGAGAACACCAACAACGGTGGCCAGACCAGCAATAACAACAACCAGGGCGGCAACACTCCGGCTCCTACCCCGGCACCTGCTCCGACGCCGCAGCCCTCCACGCCTGCTCCGGCTCCGACGCCTTCTGCCCCGAGCCAGTCCGTCGACGGCGGTTCTGTTGTCTCTCGTGCATACAGTAAGCTTGGTTGCGCTTATTCCTGGGGCGGAATTGGCCCGAACAGCTTCGACTGCTCTGGTTTTGTTAGCTATTGCCTCACTGGTCGCTATTGCCGTCTGGGCACCACGGGTACCTTTATGGGCTGGACGCGTGTGTCCGATCCGCAGCCCGGTGACGTTGTGGTCAACTCGTACCACACTGGCATTTACATCGGTGGTGGTCAGATGATTCATGCTTCCGACTACAACACGGGTGTTATCATCAGTTCCGTTGCCGCCGGCATGAACAACAACTATATCTTCGTGCGCTACTAAGTTATCCTACACAGCGTGTGAATGTGGACCTCGTGGCTTTAAGTCGCGAGGTCCACTCCTTTCTCTCTCATCTTGGACGGCTATCTAGTATTCAAAACTAGATAGCCGTCCATTTGGTTTGCAAGAAGGCTATAATTGTTTACGAACCATTAGAAAGGACCCTCTATGAGCTGGGCACTTATCTCCGATTCAAGCTGCAACCTCCGCGATTGGCAACCGACCGCGCCCCATACCACCTTTGCATTTGCGCCCCTCAAAATTCGAGTGGGGGAGCGTGAATTCGTTGATGACCTTTCGCTCGATGTTCATGAGCTCAACTGCGCTGTTATGGCGGAGACGAACGCTTCTTCGAGCGCTTGTCCCAGCGTAGGGGAGTGGGCCGAGCTCTTCAAATTGGCAGACAAGACCATCTGCATGCCGATATCTGAGGGCGTGTCTGGCAGCTACAACGCGGCAGCCACGGCTCGCGATATGGTTCTTGCCGAGGAGCCCAACCGACAGATTCATCTAGTCAATTCACGCGCAGCTGGCGGCAAAATGGACCTCATTTTCTTGCTGTTCGACCGCTATCTTGCAAGCAATCCGGATGTCTCATTCGAGGACGCTTGCGCATACTTCGATAGCCTTGAACAGAGCAGCAAAATCCTCTTCAGCTTGTGCAATTACGAAAATCTCGCCAAAGCCGGACGTATCCCTAAGGCAGCCGGCGTCATTGCCAACAAGCTCAATATCCGCATTTTGGGCACGGCGAGTGAGGCCGGTAAAATCGAACTCGTCGGGCACACGCGTGGCGAAAAGAAGATGCTCAATAAGATTATCGACACCATGGAAGCCGAGGGCTTTACGGGCGGTGAGGTCATCATCGATCACGTTGAGAACGAAGCTGGAGCCCAGGCGCTTACTGACCGCATAGTCGAGCATTGGCCCGGCTCCAAAACCATCATCATGCCCTGTAACGGGCTAGATTCATACTATGCCGAAATGCATGGGCTCATTATCGGCTACGGCATGGGCGAGGCTTCGGGCAAATAAAGTCCAATCAAGCAAAAATACGGGCGGTACAAAGCGACAGATGGCTCTTTGTACCGCCCGTTTTATACGTCGGCTAGCTATTAAACCCGTTGAACTTGAGATAGCTCATCAAGTAAGCCTTCGAAACGAAGGACGATACCGCGCTACGCACAAGCAGCGACTCACGCGTTACCTGATGCGCCGTATCGGGCACGGGAGTCTGCTCGACGGAAAACGCCGCACGAATCGATGCCTCGAGCTGATCGACCACATAATCAAAGGCCGTCGGGGCATCGTAGCTCAAACGCTGAATGTTAAAGAGTGCCTGCACAGCAGTAATAGGTAGTACCTGCTTAAAGATGCAGATAGCGATCAGGCGGGCAATCTGCTCGCGGCCATATTGCTTTTTGACCGGAGCAGGCACTAGGCCGACCTTTACGTAGTTATTGATCATCGATGGCGTAATGATAGGCTGCTCAACGCAAAGGGACAGCGGCTCCATCCACAGCGCAACATACTCAATGACCTGGTCGCGGTAGAGCGTCACATTGGGCAACTGGTCATAGCGCGGCAGACTCAACGTATTGAGTTTGCGTACGATATCGGACTGAATAAATGCATCAGGCAGCACAGTGGGCTGAATATCCTCAGGTTTAATGCTGACCGACGAATCAGACATCGGGATAACGTGTTTAACGTGATTCATAAAGGTCCTCCGTTCATCTTCTATATTGTATTCAAGATTATCTAGTTTTGAATACCACATAGCCGGCAAGAAAAATGGCGGGACAGTGCACTGATGCATCGTCCCGCCATTTAGTTAATAGATAACAACCTTACATAAGATATATTATCGTACTTATCCACCGAGAAACGCGTATACACTAGATGCTGCTATGGCTCCGTCAGAAACGGCGGTCACAACCTGGCGTAAACGCTTGGAACGGATGTCGCCAGCGGCAAATAGACCTGGCGTGCGGGTCGACATGGATTCATCAGTCAGAATGCCGCCATCAGGCGCCAGATCGACTAAATGCTCAACAAGCTCGGTATGGGGTTGCGTCCCGGTAAAGACAAAGATGCCAAACGAGCCGGGCTCAAAGGTCTCAGCATGCGTCATACCGCTTGCATTGTCCTTGAACGTAATTGTCGTGGGCATCGCTTCACCAGAAAGCTCAACAATACTAGTTTGGTACCTAACTGTAATATTGTCCTTTTCGAGTACTTTCTGAACAACACCATCAGGAGCACGAAACTGGTCGCGGCGCAGCACGATGGTCACACTGCTGGCAATATCTGACAGGAACAGAGCCTCCTCGCAGGCAGCATTGCCGCCGCCGATGACAAAGACCTGTTTGCCGCGGAAGAACATGCCGTCACATGTTGCGCAATATGAAACGCCACGACCGCGATACGTATCCTCGCCAACAAAACCAGCAGATCGCGGCGTGGCACCCATGCAAGCGATAACGCTCGAGGCCAGCGTATCGCCCATATCGTGATGCACCGTAAACAGCGCTGCATCGGCATCGTAATCGATACCCGTAACCATGCTCCATGCGACCTGAGCTCCCAAGCCCTCTGCATGCTGCTGAAAACGCTCGCCGAGTTCGGCGCCACTCAAGAGCGGAATGCCCGGATAGTTCTCGACTTCATTGGTCGTGGCGATCTGTCCACCCGACATGCCCTGCTCAATCACGGTCGTCGTCAGGTTGGCACGCGCAGCGTAAATGGCGGCAGCATAGCCCGCGGGGCCTCCACCGATAATCGCAACATCAATCGGCTGATCGGTAGTCATGAAGAATCCTCTCGTCGAAACGTTGTCGTTCTTTGCGCTCATACCCAAATTTACGTGAACATGACACTCATGCACTACAATGTTAAATCGCGTAACAAAGCTGAAGGGGAGTTATCGATGGATCAAACGCAGACGGGCAATAGCGCTCCCCTGCCCATGCAAGCCACTCCCCAACCGGAGCAAATGACCGTTTTACCTGCACAAAAACCCCTGGTAACCATTGTGCACGCATCGGTTGGATCGGGCCACAAAGCCGCCGCCAACGCGATTGCGCAGGCATTCGACCTCATCCGCGGCACCAATGGCATCCCCGAGGATGTTGAGATTGAAGTGCTCGATATCCTTGATTTTGGACGCATTAAATTCGACGGCAATAAGACCGCGGCTTCTTTTACGGGAGCCACGCGCCCCATTTACGACCTGACCTGGCGATATACGCTTACGGGGCATCTTCTCTGGGGTGGCGGCACGGCATGGTCGCGAATTATGTTCCCCGGCTTCAACGAATATATTCGTAGTCGAAGGCCCATAGCCGTGGTCGCAACGCACATCACGGCAGCCAATGTTGCCGTTGGCGCCCGCGTAATTACGGGTATCGATTATCCGGTCATCTGCGTACCGAGCGACTACGAAGTCGAGGGCTGGTGGCCCCACAAGGACACCGATCTATTCTGTGTTGCCAACGAATTTATGGCCGAAACGCTGCGTCCGCGCAAGGTGTCCGAGGCAAAGATTCGCATTACCGGCATTCCTATTCGCGCCGGATTCGACACGGATTACGATCGCGAGGAAGAGCTAGCCAAGTTCAATCTCCCCGCCGACAAGACCGTCGTGCTGGTAATGGCCGGCGCCAGCTTGCCCCAGCCTTACGTCCGCTTTCGCGCGGCGATGGACCACACCCTCCCCTTCCTGCGCAGCTTCGAAGACATGCACTTTGTCTTTTTACCCGGCAAAGACGTGGAGTATGCCACCCGGCTGAAGACGCTCTTCGATGCCATGAAGCTCGAAAACGTCACGGTGTTGGACTATGTCGACGATATGGCGGCCCTCATGCACGGCTGCGACCTGGCAATCCTCAAATCGGGCGGACTCACGGTCACCGAGTGCCTCTGCGCGCATCTGCCGATGATCCTGCTGGGCAAGTCATATGGCCAGGAAAAGGCCAACACCACTATGCTCACCGGCATGGGCGCCAGCATGCACGTCACCACGGCACGAGAGCTCATCGTAACGTTGCGCCACCTGCACGACCATCCCGAATCACTCAAAGCCCTACTCATCAACGGCGAAGTACTACGCCGCCCCCGCGCAGCCGAAGACATCGCCATCGCCACCATGGAACTCGTAGGCAAACCCCAAAAGCGCAAACGAGCCTTCTGCCGCTTCTACTGGGGCGATAAGCCAGCGCACATCCGCTAGCGTCTTACCGTCCGCTGTGGCGCAGGCCGCCCACACATATCATTCCATGCTCAAACATTCTCGCTTCGCTTCGCTCGCTGCGAAACTGCGCGGGGGACGATATGTGTGGGCGGCCTGCGCCACAGCTACATGTACATACCAGCAGATATACCGGTTACCCGAGTAAAGCAGAGAAGATGAACTCAAATACAAGTAATCCAAGTAACCCGATGCGACAAAGGGGTTGTCTCTTTGTCGCATCGGGTTACTAGTTGGATACAGCTTTTAGATACAGCAAACGGTTTTGATTGGGAACCATGGATGGTTGCGAGCACGTAGGCATAGCTCGCCCCTGGGAGGCCCCTATATATCGTCCCGCGCGCAGTTTCGCAGCGAAGCGAGAATGTTTGAGCACGGGATGATATATAGGGGCCTCCCAGGGGCGAGCGGCCAATACGACACTCCGTTCAACGAAGCAAAAGACTAAGCGACGCCGCTGGAGCCGAAGCCTCCTTTGCCTCGGTCGGTTTCGTCTAGTTCTTCTACTTCTACGAGGTTAACCGTGGGGACTTCTTGGATGACGAGTTGGGCGATGCGGTCGCCTTTGTTGATTTGGATGTTGTTCGTGGGGTCTAGATTGATGAGGATGACTTTGAGTTCTCCTCGGTAGTGGGCATCGATGAGGCCAGGAGTGTTGACTATGGACAGGCCCTGCTTAATGGCTAGGCCGCTGCGGGGCTGGACAAAGCCGGCGTAGCCGTCAGGCAGGGCGATAGCTAGGCCCGTGGAGACCAGACGACGCTCAAAAGGCTTCAGATTGAAATCCTCGTTGGAACGCAGGTCCAGGCCGGCATCCGTGGGATGGGCGTATTTGGGAAGCTCGACGGTTGGGTCGAGACGCTTAATGTTAACGGTAATGTTGGACATGAAATCACCTTAGCTTGTCGAGCTCTTGCAGAAACTCATCGACGTCTTTGAAATCGCGGTAGACCGAGGCAAAGCGGATGTACGCCACCTTGTCGATCTTGGCCAAGCGTTTGAGCACCATGTCACCCAACTCATGCGACGTGACGGCCGTCAGCGTGCGAGAGCGCAGCTCGACCTCGATGTCGTCGATAATCTCATTGAGCTTCTTAGTGTCGATATCACGCTTGATGGTGGCGCGCATCAATCCGACGAGCAGCTTATTGCGATCGAACCGCTGCTTAGTTCCGTCCGACTTAATGACCTCAATTGGGTCTTCGCATCGCTCGAACGTTGTAAAGCGGTAGTTACACGAGCAACATTCGCGACGGCGCTTAATGGTGTTATTTGACTCCTGCATACGGGAATCAACGACGCGGGTATGTGCCTTGCCGCATTTAGGACAGCGCATGGTACCTCCTCTTAAACGATAACAAGGGTACCATGCGCAGCGCGATAATGATTACGAACGAGCAGGAACCTTAAGATGCGCACCGGCGGCGAGCGAACCCTGCTCCAGATGATTGACGTTACGGATCATGTCGGAAGTCTCTTGCGTGGAAAGGCCTTCGATTGGATATTCCTCGGCAAGCGACCAAAGAGAATCACCAGGCTGAACGCGAATGGTCTCGTAGGTAACGTTGGAAACGGACTCGGCATACGCTGCGTGACGAGCGCTAAAGACAGACGTAGCGAGGACAAAAAAGAGCGTGAGCGCAACGGCAACGGCGACAATCGTCGGAACCTTGAGGGCAACGCGGCCCGGCGCGACTACAGCCTGCTGATTGCGAGCAGGCTTTGCGGTCAAAGGCTGAAAGCCGGAACGACCACCCTGAACAACCGTAAAAGTGGGTTCTGCAGGCGTCTCGAGCTTAAGGGCGAGGTTTCCCTGGACCATATTCGTTGCGTTCATCATGTTCTCCTCTCGCGTGTTTTGCTGAGAACAGTTTTATCAAGCCGCGCGGACAAAAATGTCTAGCGCGAGAACGAATGTTCGGTTATTATTATCTTCGAACAGTTGTTCCTGTCAAGCAAAATTCGAACATTTGTTTGACATGGGTAGAGAGGATGCCCTGATGGCTCGCAAAATTACCAAGCGTCAGCAGCAAATTTACGACTTCATCAAGGAATATCAGCAGGAGAAGGGTTATCCGCCCAGCGTGCGCGAGATGGCTTCTGCCGTGGGCCTATCCTCCCCCAGCACCGTGCACGCCCATCTATCTGCTCTGGAGACGCGCGGGCTACTCAAGCGCGATGCCACCAAACCGCGCGCCCTGGAACTCTTTAACGAGGACGGTTCCTCTGTCTCAATTTCTAAATCTGACGAGCCCACCGCACCTCGCGGAACGGTCTCGCTACCGCTCGTTGGTCGCGTCGCGGCTGGGATTCCCATTCTGGCCGAGCAGAATATCGAAGACACTTTTACTATCCCGACCGAAATCGCCACCGATCAGGGTTCCTTTATCCTTGAGGTGCATGGGAGCTCAATGATCAATGTCGGCATCTTCAATGGCGATTACATCATTGTCCGTGAACAAAAGAGTGCCATGAACGGCGAAATTGTCGTGGCCATGATTGATGGTTCAGCGACCGTCAAGACGTTCTACAAGGAGCAGGGACGCGTACGCCTGCAGCCCGAGAATGACACCATGGAGCCTATCTATGCAACGAATCCCGTTATCTTGGGCAAAGTCGTCGGCTTGATGCGCCGGTTCTCGTAATGCAAAAACGCATCACTATCTTTGATACCGTCCGCGGGTTTACGATGATTTCAATGGCAGGTTTTCACGCTTGCTACGATCTCGCCTACCTGTACGACTGGGATATGCCCTGGTTTACCCAGACTGTCTTTCAAGACATCTGGCGCGCTAGTATCAGCTGGGTATTTTTGTTTATCGCCGGTTGGATGTGCACGCTCTCGCGTAATAACGTTAAGCGCGCCCTCAAATACGCAGCTGCAGCCTTGATCGTATGGATGGCAACGACACTGGTATCAGTCGACGATTCGGTAAACTTTGGCATCATTTATTGCATGGCGGCGTGCACCGCGGTGGTCGCACTCACCCGTCCGTTACTCCAAAAATTACCGAGCACGTGGGGCATCGCAGCGTGCCTTATTCTATTTGCCCTAACCTGGGGCATTCCAAAAGCGGTCTACCCACTCCCCTACCTGGCATGGCTTGGATTCCCAGGCCCGGGTTTTGTTTCGGGAGACTACTATCCGCTCATTCCGTTTGTCTTTATGTACCTTACCGGCTTTTTTACTGCCCAGGCAGTAAATGTATCAAGCCTCGAAGCGCCAGCATGGGCATACGCCAATCCCATCCCGGCGCTCGCAGTCCTCGGTCGGCATGCCTTACCGTTCTACCTGCTCCATCAGCCTGTCATTCTAGGCGTGCTAGAACTCGTTTATTCTGTACGATAGTGCTCAAGACGCGGCGCGATACGGGCCGGTAACTTCACCACAATACGAACGCCGTCCTCAAGATATTCCTCGTGCAAAAGGGTTCCCTGCTCATGCACCAGCGTGATGAGGGCGCCCTCACGATACGGGATATCAGCAGAAAGCAACACATCGGTGGCAGCCGCCTCACGAGCAATACGCTCGACGAGATCGTCGAGTCCCTCGCCCGTTTGGGCCGAGAACAAAACGGCTTCCGGGTAACGACGACGGAAACTTAATCGATCAACGCTATCGAGCAGATCGATTTTATTGAATACGGTCAGCGTTAGGCGCTCTCCGGCGCCGATCTCATCAAGCACGCGGTCGACAGCCTCCAGCTGCCGTTCATAGTCCTCGTCAGACGCATCTACGACTTTTAGAATTAGATCGGCGCCCAAAACCTCGGACAGCGTCGATTTAAAGGCATCGACAAGACCATGCGGCAGCTTTTGAATAAAGCCGACGGTATCGGTAATCGTCATGCCGCGACCGCCGGGCAGGCGATACGAACGCGTCGTCGGGTCGAGCGTAGCAAACAGCTTGTCCTGCGAAAGTACCGTAGAGCCGGTCAGACGATTGAGCAACGTCGATTTACCGGCATTGGTATAACCGGCTAACGCGACGCGAAACGCCGGAGACTCAATGCGGCTCTTGGACTGGACATCGCGACGCTGTTCGACCTGCTTGAGCTCACGACGAAGCGCAGCGATCTTATTACGAATGAGGCGACGGTCGACCTCGAGCTGGCTTTCACCCTGGCCAAAGCGCGAACCGATGCCGCCGCGCGTCTGCTCCTTGGCAAGATGGCTCCACATGCCACGCAGACGAGGCAACAGATATTGAAGCTGCGCCAGCTGTACCTGTAGGCGTCCCTCACGCGTCTGAGCATGCAGGCCAAAGATATCCAAGATCAGTGCTGTACGATCGATAATCTTTACCGGCTCGCCCACGGCTTTCTCCAAATAGGATTGCTGTGAGGGCGTCAGGTCGTCGTCAAAAATAACGACATCGGCATCCATGCGATGCACCAGGCCGCACAGCTCTTCAACCTTACCGGAACCGATAAACGATTTTGGAAACGGCTTAACCAGACGCTGTGACAAACGCGCCACGCACTGGGCGCCAGCCGTATGGGCCAGGCGCTCAAGCTCGTCAAGCGAACGATCGAGCGGCCATGCATTGTCGCGCCACTCAACACCAACTAATATGGCACGCTCGGGCTCGGGTGCCGTGGGAACAAGGGGGAAACGGGCCATTAGGCAGCCTCAATACGATGCAGGATGTCCTCAACGACCTCATCGATCGTAAACTCGTCCATATCGAACCACACGATGCGGTCATCGCGTTTAAACCACGAAAGCTGACGTTTGGCATAGCGACGCGAACGCATCTTGATGAGTTCGCGAGCCTCATCCATGCTTATCAAGCCATTGAAAGCATCGATGATCTCTTTATAGCCAATTGCCTGCATCGACGTCAGGGCATCTCCCAGCCCCTGCCCCATAAGACTGCGGACCTCATTGACAAGACCCTGCTCAAACATCATATCGACACGCAGGTTAATGCGCTCGTAGAGCACCTCGCGATTACGCGTCAGACCAAACCATAGGGCATGATAATGCTCGCGCGGAACACTAAACTGCAACTTTTGCTGCGCGTAGGACACACCATCATCGTGCATTTCGAGCGCGCGAATCACGCGACGAACATTATGGGGATGGATGACCGCAGCGGACTCGGGGTCACGCTCGGCAAGCAGCGCGTGCAGCGCTTCCTCGCCTATGCGCTCGGCAAGTTCCTGATACCCCGCGCGACGATCGTCCACAAGCTCGCCCGAGGGAAAATCCATCTCATCAAGGGCGGCCTTGAGATACAGCCCCGTACCTCCACAAAAAACCGGCAGGCGACCCGTACCAAGGAGACGTTCAACATGCGCGCGAGCGTCAGCCTGATAAAGCGCAGCAGAATATGCCACACCCGGCTCTACAATGTCGACGAGACGCAGCGGCGCCGTACACTCATCGGGCGCCATCTTTGCGGTACCGATGTCCATGCCGCGATAGATTTGCATCGCATCGCACGACAGCACTTCAGACGAAAGACGAGCGGCCAAACGGTCGGCAACATCACTCTTACCAACCGCCGTCGGACCGACGATCGCAACGGCGGAAAAACCTGCCCCGGGAGAAACCATTAGCGCGGCTCGCCCACAACGGAGCCGGACAAATACCAGGTCTTGGCAACGTCAACGTCAACATCAACGATCTTGCCAACAAGCTGATCGATACTGTAACCCTCGGGAATAGGCGCATGCACGGTCTGATTCTTAGGACTCTTGCCCAGCAGGACCGCGTCGTTCTTTTTACTCGTTCCCTCAATGAGCGCCGGCACCACAGTATGAAGCTCACCCTGGTTATACTCGTGCGCCGTGGTCTCGATAACCTTAACCAGGCGGTTGAAACGCTCGAGAATAACCTCATGCGGCGTAGGATCGTCAATCTCTGCGGCCGGGGTACCGGCGCGCTTGGAATAGATGAAGGTATAGGCCTGGGCATAGCGGACCGTCTCGGCAAGCGAGAGCGTCTGCTCAAAGTCTTCTTCAGTCTCGCCTGGGAAGCCAACGATAATGTCGGTCGAGAGTGCGATATCGGGCATGCGGTTGCGAATGCGATCGACCAGGCCCAAATAGTCCTCGCGTGTATAACGGCGATTCATCTCTTTGAGGATCCGCGTCGAACCTGACTGGACGGCCAAGTGCAGCTGCGGCATAACGGCAGGCGTCTCGGCCATGGCGTCGATGGTCTCGGGCAGCAGATCCTTTGGATGCGAAGACGTAAAGAAAATGCGCTCCACACCCGTAACGCCCACGGCACGCAGCAGATCGGCAAAACGCGGCTTACCAAACAGATCGCGACCATATGAGTTAACGTTTTGGCCCAGCAGCGTAATCTCACGCACGCCCTGGCGCACCAAACCAGTCACCTCGTCGACAATCTCCTCGAAGGGGCGGCTCTTTTCGCGACCGCGCACGTACGGAACGATGCAATAGGTACAGAAATTATTGCAGCCCGTCATGATGGGCACCCAGGCGTGATACTGGGTCTCGCGATGCCACGGCATGCTCATGGCATCCGTATCCTCATGCTCATTGGTGCGGATATGACGCTTGCCGTCAAGGAACGCCTCGGCAATGAGCTCGGCCACATGTGCGATAGAATGCGTGCCAAAGATGACATTGACGTTATCGACGTTGGTGAGCAGGCCCTCGCCATCACGCTGCGCAATGCAGCCGCCCACGGCAACCACACGCTTGCCCGAAGGCGAAGGCGGCAGGCTTTTGCAGGAATTGCACTGACCGTACAGGCGAGTATCGGCGGCCTCACGCACACAGCATGTCATGAAGACAACGATATCGGCATGCTCGGGATCGAGCGCCATGAGACAGCCATACGAGTCAAGCAGACCGCTCACGCGCTCGGAATCGTGCTGATTCATCTGGCAGCCAAAGGTGCGGATAAAGTAGGTTTTACCGGCAAGAATATCGCGTACGGAACGCTGGTCCATGTGCATAAGTCCTAACGATGGAAGGGAGGCGAATCGAGGCAAGCAGAAGCTATGCCACAGGCTTAACATCATCCATGACGACGTTATCCATAGCAGCTCGATTGATCTGGTGAACGTAGATAGAAAGGCGGATGGCCGTGCGCGACTCCCCGTTAATGAGGATGTCGGAGAACACGGGCGCGCAGGAAATATCAAAACCGGTTGGAATCAAAAAACCGCGCGCGATAGCCACGGCCTTAATGGCCTGGTTGACAGCACCAGCGCCGACACACTGGATGTTGACGGGTACACCATCCTTGACCATGCCGGCGATGGCGCCGGCAACGGACGCGGGCGATGATTTGCTTGATACCTTCAGGCAATCCATGAAGAAACTCCTGCGTTTAAAAGTACGTTTTAACTGCAATAACTGTATCGTACCGAGTGGACTCGGTAAAGGCACTATTCCTCTTTGGCAAGATCGAAAGTCACAGTGATTCGATCACGCGAAACACGAATCTTTGGGTCGCCGCAAAGGTTGAGATAGTACCGGGCGGCAAGATCATTAAAGTCGCGCTCCACAGCACGCGAAAACTGTGCCATGTCATCCTTGGCAATACGTAGCCCGCGACGATCCTTCGCGAGATCGACAGGAGCCGGCGCATGCGAGGACGAATCACGCTCGCGCAGCAGACGTGCGGTCACACCGCGAACGGGCTTAATCTGCCCTGCCAAAATGCGATGGGCCGTGCGCTCGGACATCTCAAGACCCAAACCCGAACAGATACGGATAAAGTCCTCGGCATCAGAGGCAAGGCCTAAACGGTCGACAACCGGAAGCTCGCTCTCGTCATCAATGAACAGGAGACGCGACGTATCGAGCCGACTTGACGCCTGAGCATAAAGGGTCGCGGCAATCTCAGACGGAGAACCAAGATAGACATCGCAACCACGCAACTCCTCGAGCGCAAACTCACAAGCAGCGCGAATAATATTATGCGGGCCGTGAGCACAGACATAACGTCCGTCCTCATCCTTGACGGCCTGGGGCCAGCTGGACTGATCGGCACGCTCACTGAGGCGGTCGGCCGCAACGCTCACCTTAAAGGCCGAGCCAAGATCGACACCAGACGTGACCACACGGGCCTCGTCGGTGTTCTGCTTGATCGAAAACAATGCCATGCCACGACCGTGAACGCCCCAACGGTCCATCTTCATGCTCTCGAGCTTGGAGGTAACGCGGGCATCGAAGATTCGCTCTTGCATATCCTGCGGAACGCCCGAACCGTTATCCAGAAAGACAAGCGTGCGGACGCCATCTTCCTTGGTCGTGGCGAGATAGACTTTGTCGGCGCCGGCATCGCGAGCATTACGGAGCATTTCGATGACGATATCCTCGACATGCTGAATGTCGTGCTTTGCCTGGCGCCGCTCGGCCTCCGAAACGCGGAGGCGGACATACCCCTCGCCAAGGTTCTCCTCGACGCGAAGGTTGCCCTCCCCCGACCTCGACGCGATAAATGAGATGAGCTCGTTCGCGTCGCTCATATTATTTAGCGATATCGACAGCGCGGCTCTCGCGAATCACGACGACGCGCACCTGACCGGGATACTCCATCTCTTCCTCGATCTGATGGGCGATATCGTGAGCCAGGACCGTGGACTGGGCATCGGAGATCTTGTCCGGCTGAACCATGACGTGGACCTCGCGACCGGCCTGCATGGCATACGTACGCTCGACGCCGTCATGAGAGTTGGCGATCTCCTCGAGCTTCTCAAGACGCTTGATGTAGTTCTCGGCAGACTCGCGACGGGCACCGGGGCGAGAGGCAGAGACAGCATCGGCGGCCTGCACCAGGACATCGAGCACCGTGTTGGGGTCGACATCGGCATGGTGAGCCTCGATAGCGTGGACGATAACGGGCTTCTCGCCATAACGGCGGGCAAGCTCAGCGCCGATGACGGCATGCGGCCCCTCGACGTCATGGTCGATTGCCTTGCCCAGGTCGTGCAGCAGGCCGGCGCGCTTGGCGGTCACAACGTCCAGGCCAAGCTCGGAAGCCATCACGCCGCACAGGTCAGAGACTTCGAGGGAGTGCTGAAGCACGTTCTGACCAAACGAGGTACGGTAGCGCAGGGCACCAAGGGTCTTGACGATCTCGGGGTGCAGGTCGTGAATGCCGGTATCGAATGCAGCTTGCTCGCCAGCCTCGCGCACGCGCTGCTGAACCAGGTCGGCAGCCTTGTGATACATCTCCTCGATGCGGGCGGGGTGAATGCGGCCGTCGGCGATGAGGTTCTCCAGAGCAACACGGGCGGTCTCACGACGGACCGGATCGAAGCTCGAAAGAACGACGGTCTCGGGCGTGTCGTCGATCACGAGGTTGACGCCGGAAACCTGCTCGAAGGTCCGGATGTTGCGACCCTCGCGACCGATGATACGGCCCTTGAGGTCATCAGAGGGAATGTGCACGGAGGTAACGGTGACCTCGGCAGCGTGGTCGGCAGCGCAGCGCTGAATCGCCAGGGAAAGAATCTCCTGGGCGGTCTTGTGGCACTCGGCGCGAACCTGCTGCTCGGACTCGCGAATAATCGTGGCGGCCTCGTGGGTGACCTCGCCGCGAACCTTATCGAGGAGCTCCTTGTGGGCATCCTCGCGGGTAAGGTCGGCGATACGCTCGAGCTCGGAGGTCTGCTTTGCGCAGAGTTCCTCGAGCTCACGGGAGCGCTTCTCGACCTGACCGGCCTGACTGGACAGCTGATGCTCGCGCTTGTCGAGAGCGTCGTTGCGGCGATCGAGGGATTCCTCGCGCTGCATCACGCGGTTCTCGAGCGTACGAATCTCGCTCTTACGCTGCTTGTCCTCGGCCTCGGCGGCCTGCTTGTTCTTGATGATCTCCTCTTTAGCCTCGAGCAGAGCCTCTTTTTTGAGGGTCTCGGCCTGACGCTTTGCATCACCGATCAGGGACTCAGCCTGTGCGTGTGCCGACTGGATCTTTTCGTCGGCCTCGTGAAGACTACCCTGCTTGGCGGTGCGCATGTAGGCAATGGCGGCGATGGCACCCAAAACGATGCCAACGAGCGCTGCGATGATAGGCATGCTCACTCCTTTTTATGGATTCGTTACACAACAAAGCGAACCGTCCTTATGAACGGCTCGCGACATTTGAGTAATATGGGCGCAGCTTATGCGGGTCGGATACAGATAAACATATAAACAAACTCATCACAGATGAGCACATATCACAAAGCAAATGACAGTGTTTATCGTACGTTGAACCACAACAACTGTCAAATAAATGGCCCCAGTACGGCGGCTAAAACGCGGTGAACGGCGGGGCCACAAAACGCATACGCCTAAAGCGCACATCCCTCGCATTCGGCATCGAGACGTGCCTTAACGGCATCGGCGGCGATGTGATACGAGAAGCCCTTGCCCATCAAAAACCGAACCAGTTTTTCGAATCCGCACGTCTCTGGAACACGCCGCTTGGCGAGCAGGGCTGACGCACGCGCCAAATCGTCTTCGACGGCAAAATAATCCTCGGGATAACCGGGAATGTCATCGAGCACGACATGACGGCGCTTAAGTTCGGTCTCGATTTTGCGCTGACCCCAACCGCGCCGCTTGCGTTCCTCGATAAAGTACGAGCAAAAGCGGCTCTCGTCTAAAAAGCGATACTCGGTGGCGCGCTCGACGGCGAAATCGATCGCAGGCTGGTGAAAGCCGTAGCGAGCCAGCTTGTCACGGACCTCACCCGTCGCATGGTCGCGGCGCGATAACATCTCGGTCACCATGGTAAGTGCACATTTACGCTCAATGAGCTGCACCGCCTCACGGAAGTTGTCCCAATCACAGGGAAGATCGGGGCGGTTTTTGACATACAGCCGCGCGACCCGCACGGGAATCCAAATGGACCGCTCAAAACCGCCCTCAAGCTCACAATCGATATGTGCGCAAGGCTTTTTGGACGCATACCCGCTCGAGAACGAGGAGGCCGCCTTCTTATCGGGAAAGACGACCGTGGCCTCGGTCACCGTATACGACATGAGCGTAACCGCTACTCGTCGTCATCATCGAGCATGGCGGAACCATCGATGGCGTAAAGCTCGTCAAACTCCTCAGGCGCAGGCTGATCGGTCAGCTCGACCTCGGACGGAGCATCGTCATCAAACTCAAGTCCACAGGCAAGGCGGACCTTATGCTCAATCTCGTCGGCACAATCGGGGTGTTCGCGCAGGAACGCCTTGGCGGCCTCGCGACCGTTGCCGAGCTTATCCTCGCCATAGGCAAACCAGGAGCCCATCTTCTTGCAAATGCCGCACTCGACAGCCATGTCCAGAATCGAGCCCTCCTTAGAGATGCCCGTACCGTACATGATGTCGAACTCAGCAGAACGGAACGGAGCTGCCACCTTGTTCTTAACGACCTTGGCGCGCACGCGGTTACCGATAACCTCGTCCTTTAGCTTAATGCTGTCGATACGGCGAATGTCGATACGCACCGAAGAGAAGAACTTAAGAGCGCGGCCGCCCGTCGTGGTCTCGGGGTTGCCGAACATGACGCCGATCTTCTCACGCAGCTGGTTAATGAAGATGCACGTCGTGTTGGACTTGGACAGCGAGCCGGCGAGCTTGCGGAGCGCCTGGCTCATCAGGCGAGCCTGAAGACCGACCGTAGTGTCGCCGATTTCTCCCTCGATCTCGGCACGCGGGGTCAGCGCGGCGACGGAGTCAACGACGATGGCATCGATGGCGCCGGAACGCACGAGCATGTCAACGATCTCGAGCGCCTGCTCACCCGTATCGGGCTGGGAAATGAGCACCTCGTCGATATCCACGCCGATGCGTGCGGCATACGTGGGATCGAGCGCGTGCTCGGCATCGATAAATGCCACAACGCCACCCATTGCCTGGGCCTCGGCCAGGATCTCGAGCGAAAGCGTCGTCTTACCGGAGGACTCAGGACCGTAAATCTCGACGATACGGCCGCGCGGCACGCCGCCGATACCCAGCGCGGCATCGAGGGCCAGGGCGCCCGTGGGAATGGCCTCGACCTCGAGCTCGGGACCACCATCGCCGTACCTCATGATGGAACCCTGGCCGAATTTCTTCTCGATCTCGGCCTTGGTGGTGGCGATCATCTCATCGCGCTCTTTACCCGTCGTGCGAGCATGAACGGTACGTACGGGACCTGAATTCTTGGCCATGAATAGCCCTCCTCTTAACAACCTGCATCGATAATAAACGAACGGCTGTTCGTGGTCAACCGTTCAGGCCAATCATATGCAGGCAGTCTTTCCAAAACCAAACCAAACGCCGACCAAACACTGACCAAATGCTTGACCACAAAGGGCCAAATAAGAGCAAAGAAGGCGAGAATACATCTATAACCAGCACAAACGCTAAATTTGTCAGAGGTCCCTATCTCCACAATTAAGGGGCCCGGAGGCCCCTTAAAACACGTCTATTCCATAGAATCGAGCACGCAGACAATGCGACCCAGTGCCTCCGCGACCGCATGGGCACGAACACACGAACGGTCGCCCTCATAGTGGCAACGCACAGAGTCCACGACCGGCACGCCCCCATCGGCGGAACGATACGCCCAGCCAATATAGAAAGTGCCAGCCGGATCGTCCTCAGTGCCACCGCTGGGGCCGGCATAACCCGTTGCGCTCACTGCAATATCGCTCTGGTACAGCTCCAGCGAACCCACCGCCATCTCACGCGCAGTCTGATGCGACACCGCGGTATAGCGGTCGAGCGTCTCCTGCTCAACACCAAGAACGCGATGCTTAATCTCATCGCAATAGGTCACCGCACCGCCGCGCAGCACCGCCGACGCACCCGGGATATCGGCAATCGTCGAGGCGATCATACCCGCCGTCAGCGACTCAGCCGTCGAAACCGTCACGCCCCGAGCGCTCGCGCGCTCGACAATATCACGCGCCAGCTCCTCGTTATGTGCGGAAATCTGCTCAAAAGAGTCCGTCATACCCACCAGGACCTAGACCGAAAAGACGATCTTGCGGCAGTTCCAGAAGTACTGGGCGCCCGAGATAACGGTCAAGACAACGGCAACGGCATACAGGAAGCGCGACACCGAGTAGATGCCGAGCGTCAGGGCCACCGGGCCAAGGTGCAAGCCGGCCATCGCAAAAACGCACAGGTAACCGCAGATGGAGACCATCGTGGTTGCCGTCTTGTACTTGCCGAGCTTATCGGCCGCAACGACCACACCGGCCGCACTCGCAACCATGCGAAGGGCGCTCACCAGAAGCTCACGGAACAGGATAATGAACACGGACCACACGGTCACCGCGCCATAATCCAAGAAAAGCAGCAGGGCCGAGAACACGAGCAGCTTATCGGCGATGGGGTCCAAGAATTTACCGAAGTCGGTGATCTCGTTGCGCGAACGCGCCAGATAACCGTCGACCTTATCGGTGCACGACAGGATCACGTACAGAATGAAGGCAGCGGCGGCGAGCGGGCCGTCGAAGGTGCTCCAATCCGTACCGGCAACACTCGTGTGAGAAAGCGCCGACACGATCATGAACACCGGGATAAAGACGATGCGAACGCACGTCACGATGTTGGCGGGCGTCCAAACACTCGTCAGTTCCTTATTGCTCTCGTTAGCCACGACGCTCTCCTACTCCACAACATGACCGATAAGCTCATAGCAGAAGCTATCGGTAAACTCGACCGTCAGAATATCGCCCACGGACGCCTCGCTGGCGTCCAAGTGAACCGCGCCATCAGAATCGGGCGCCTGGAACCAGGCATGGCCGATCAGCTCGGCGCCATCCTCGGTCTCTTCGATACCGTCGACGATCACCTGGGCGCGCTCGCCCACATGTGCGGCGGTGGCGGCAAAACCGAGCGACTCAGCCAGGTCCATGGCCTCCTGGGCGCGCTCGAGCTTAACCTCCTCATCGACCTGACCCTCCATCTTGGCGGCCAGGCTGCCTTCCTCACGCGAGTAGGCAAAGACACTCGTGTAGTCAAAGCCGACGGTGTCCATAAAGTCGATAAGGTCGCGGAACTCGTCGTCGGTCTCGGTCGGGAAGCCGACCATGGCCGTGGAACGGATCACGATGCCGGGGATGCGCTCGCGAAGGTCGCGGAACAGATCCTCGAGCTCCTGGCGCGAACCGGAGCGACGCATGGCCTTGAGGATGCGCGCGTCGCAGTGCTGCACGGGGATATCGATATAGGGCAGCACCTCGGGCGTATCGCGAATCGTCTCGATGAGTTCGTCAGTCATGCCCTCGGGCTGCAGGTAGAGCACGCGGACCCAGACGTTGTGCGGGCGCACGGTCTCGGCGACGGCACGCAGCAGCTGCGCCAGATTGCGCGGCGAGCCCTCGGCGACGTCCTCGTCGGCAAAGTCGTTACCCCAAATACCCGTGTCCTGGCCGATCAGCACGATCTCGCGCACACCGCCGGCAACCAGGTCGCGCACCTCGGAGATAATGCTCTCGGCATTACGCGAGTGATAGCGACCGCGGATGTAGGGGATCATGCAGAAGCTGCAGAAACGGTTGCAGCCATCGGAAATCTTGACGTAGGCAACGGCACCCTCGACGGTACGCTTGACCTGCGGAATATAGGCTGCGATCTCACGCTCGACACCCAACACTCCATCGATGACCGCCACGATGCCGTCCTCCTCGTCGGCCTTCACAAAGGCGGCGACCTCGGGCAGCTCGTCAGGCAGGTCATCGCCATAGCGCGACGGCACGCAGCCGCACATGACGATGGGGCAAGAACGAACGCCGTCCTGAACCTCGTTGGCGAGCTCGAGCGTGGTCTCGATGCTCTCGGACGTTGCGGAGGCGAGGAACGAGCAAGTATTGACGATGGCGATATCGGCATCCTGCGGGTCGAATGCCTCCTCGTAGCCCGCGGCGGTCAAAAGAGAACGCATGCGGTCGGTGTCAACCTCGTTCTTAGCGCACCCGAGGGTGATGTAGAGCACGGAGCCCAACGGTGTATCCATGTTGGAGAGCAGTCCTTTCGATTGATATTAGCGGTAGTTGGTGAACTGCAGCGGCTGGCCGTAGTCCTGGTCGCGCAGAAACTGGATCACGGTCTGCAACGCGTCCTTCGAAGCAGAGGAAACACGCAGCTTGTCGGCCTCGATGGTCACCTTGACCTTGAGCTTTTGATCCTTGATGTCCTTGTTGATCTTCTTGGCGGTCGCCTGGTCGATACCCTCGACGATATGGCCGAGCACGCGCACGCTGCCGCCCGATGCCGCCTGCGGAGCATCCCACGAGACAGCCTTGAGGTCGATGCCGCGCTTGATGAGCTTGGAGCTCAGCACGTCGACAATCTGTTTGGAGACAAAGTCGGCCGGGGCGTTGATCGTAAAGAGCTTGTCGCCCTTCGAAAGCTCGATCGTGGCGCCGGAATCCTTAAGGTCATAGCGCTGGGAAATCTCGCGCGTGGTCTGCTGGAAGGCGTTGTCGACCTCTTGCATGTTGACCTCGGACACGACGTCGAAGCTGGAATCTTTAGCCATGATGTTTCCTTTCGCGTACGAGCGGCCTAGTAGCTATCGTACGAATTGTCGGTAGAATCGGTGGGTGTCTGACCGTCAGTTGCGGTATCGGCGCCATCCGTGGACTGGGCATCGGTACCGTCGGTGGTATCGGTACCATCGGTGGTGTCGGTACCATCAGAACTTTCACCATTCTCGGAATCAGACGTCTCCTTCTTGGGAACGGTGATCGTCACACGCGCCACGCCCGAGGTCTTGGTATCGTAACGGACCTTTTCACCGTTCTTGGTAACGGTGACATCGGAAGGCTTGGACGTGGTAATCTCGATTGAGGACTCGGGCGTGTACTCCTGCTCAAAGGGGCCAGTCGCCTGGGCGCCATAGACCGACTTGCCGTCGACCTTGACCTCAATCCACGCGGTCTTTCCCTTGGCAACCGAGACCTTGACCTTCGTGACCTCGTTCTCTTCCTTCTTGGCCGTCGTCTTGGTAGCGTCCGAATCAGCCGACTCATCCGTTGCATCATCGGTGTCTTCATCCTCGTCGACCGTTTCGGTCTTCTTAGAAGACTTCTTAGTCGTCGTCTTGGTGGCAGTGGGCGTCTCGGGCGTGGTCTCGGGCGCCGAAGATGCGCAGCCGCGCAGAAGCACCACGATGAGCACAATCAGCAGCAACACCACGGCACCGATGCCGGCGTAGACGATACGCGGATCGAGCCCGTTGTTTTGAGGAGTACGGGATCCGCCGCGTCCACGACCGGAACTGCTGCGGCCGCCTCCCTGAGGCATACGGCCGCGATTGCTATCGGAACGGCCGCGATAGCCGCCCTGGCCCTGAAGGCTGCGCTGACCCGAGCGGAGCGCAAGCTCACCGCGGCCTTGATAGCCACGCTGGCCCGAACGCGAAGCCGAAGAGCGCTGGCCATACGGCTGTGATTGAGAGCGAAGACGCGGCGTTACCTGCGTGGTATCGGCATCCGCATAGCCACCGCGAGAGCGTCCCGTAGAGGCACCACGGTAACCGCGATCGGAATAGCCGCCGTCGCCGTAGCCGGCACGAGGGTCACGCGCCACGCCGCGGGCAGCGGGAAGCGCACGGTCCTCAGGCATCGGCGTACTGCGGAACCGGTCACGCTGTGAGCGAATCTCCTCGCCCGAACCCGTCTCGGTAATATAACCGGCCTGCTGAGGACGCTGTCCATAGCGGGTCGAACGACCGCCCTGAACCATCAGGAAGCGCCCGTTATCGACCGAGGAGCGCGAATTGACGTAGCCAGCGGCGTCCTGAAAACGACCGCCCTGCTGAGACGTCTCGCGTTCGTATGCCATCAGGTCGTCAAAGTAGGCATTGACGACCTCGCGCGGATTGAGGCCCAAAAAGCGAGCATAGCTCGAAATCATGCCTTGCGCATAGCCGCGCGGCGGCATCGAAGCAAAGTTACCGGTCTCGAAAAACTCGATGATCTGCGGCCTGATCTTGATGGTGTTGGCGACCTGCTGAATGGAAAGGCCCATTCGGCGACGCTGCTCGAGCAGCATGTCACCAAAGCGTGCAGCCATCAGAATCCTCCAAACTCACGATCTTCACGTGCCATCTCGGCGTCGACAGACTCCAGCGCGGCAAGCCCCTCCTCGTCCAACAGGACCTCGCGCGGCTTGGAACCGTCGGGCGGGCCGACGACACCCTTTTCTTCCAGCATGTCCATAATACGCCCGGCACGCGCATAGCCAACCTTCAGACGACGTTGCAGGCCAGATGTGGAGCCAAGCTGCGATTCCACCACAATATGGGCGGCTTCCCAAATGAGCGGATCATCGTCTTGCGGCTCGGCGACTCCAGTGCGGACAATGCCGCCGCCACCCGCCATGGACATGGAAGCGGGCGCCACGGCAGACAGGATCTCCTCGTGGTAGTCTGGCTCACTCTGCGACTTGACGAACTCGACAATCTCGTTGATCTCATCATCCGAGACAAAGCAGCCCTGGATACGGCGGGGCTTGCCCCAGTCGACCTTGGAGAACAGCATGTCGCCCAAACCGGTGAGCTTTTCGGCACCCATCTGGTCGATGATGACGCGCGAGTCGATGCCCGTGGCGACGTTAAAGGCGATGCGGTTGGTGATGTTGGCCTTGATGAGGCCCGTCACCACGTTGGAGCTCGGGCGCTGCGTGGCCACGATAAGGTGGATACCGGCGGCACGGCCCAGCTGAGCAATACGCACGATCGAGGCCTCGACATCCTTACCGGCGACCATCATCAGGTCCGAGAGCTCGTCAATGATGATGACCAAGTAGGGCATCTTTAGCGGCGGGTTGTCGTAATGCTCAAACTCGCCGGCGGCCTGCTTTTCGTTATAGGTCGAAATCTTACGAACGTTAAGGCGCTCGAAGACCTTCAGGCGACGCTCCATCTCGGACACGGCCCATTGCAGAGCGCTCGCGGCCTGCTTGGGCTCGGTCACCACGGGCACATAGAGATGCGGCAGACCGTTATAGCCCGCAAGCTCGACGCGCTTGGGGTCGACCATGATCAGGCGAACGTCCTCGGGAAGCGCGCGCATGAGCAAGGTCGTGATGATGGAGTTAATCATGACCGACTTACCGGAACCAGTGGTACCGGCGATCAGCAGGTGGGGCATCTTGGCAAGGTCGGCGACGACCGGCGTGCCCTCGGCATCGCGCCCGATTGCGAGCTCGAGCGGACCGCCCTTCACATAGGGCAACACGTCGCCCAGGTTGACGTTCTGGCGCTTGCGGTTGGGAATCTCGATGCCCACGAGCGAGGTGCCGGGGATCGGGGCAAAGATACGCACCGACTGGGCAGCAAGCGATAGCGCGATATCGTCCTCGAGGCTCGAAATCTTGCTCACGCGCTCGCCCTCGCCAGGTTGCAGCTTAAAGGTCGTCACCGTGGGGCCAGCGATCCAGCCGACCACGCGGGCACTACGACCAAACTCCAGCAAGGTGGACTGAAGCGACTCGGCTGTCTGTTCCAGCTCCTTGTCAGAAGACGCGGAGGAAGCCGACTGCGGGTTGGCATGCAGAATCTCAAGTGGCGGAAGTTTGAGGCCGTCCTCTTCTTCGCCCTCGTTATCTGCGGCGCCGCCGTCCGCTCCCCCATCGCTAGCCGCAGCCGATTCGACAGCACTCAAGGCAGGCGCATCGGCAACCTTGGGATGCTTCAAGAAGTCGGGGATCTGAGGTGCTGCCGAGACAGGATTCACGGCAAACGGCGGCTCGGACTCGTCGATCTTATCGGGGTCGTCTTCCATCGAAAGCTGACCGGTTACCTGGTCGCGCTTTGCATGGCGACGCGGCAGCAAAGTTGTCTTTGCGATCTCAATCGGAGCCTCGTCGTCCTCGTCATCGCCCTCGGTGAGCTCAATCTCGCTCTCGGACCAAGACGGGTCGGGCTCACTCGTATTGAGCTTGGGAACCGTCTTGCCCTTCTTGGCATGACGGCGTGGTAGCAGCGTCGTCTTAGCGCGCTCGGCCTCCACGGCATCGGACACGTCGACAAACGGATCCTCATCCTCGTCGTCATCGTCCAAAACCGGGTCCGCATCGTTGCCCATGACCGTGGTCACGGCAGCATCGGAACCCTTTTGACGAAGAATGCTCAGGTGCGGACGGGCAACGCCGGGCACCGACAGAGCTTCGTCGTCACCCCACGGACTCGCGTTGACGTCGGCACGACGGCGCTCGGCAAAATCTGCCGCACGGTCGCGGGCAGAGCGCAAAACGCCGCCCACCGAAAAGCCAATGATGACCAAGCCCACGACGACAAGGCCCAGCAGGACTACCATCGCGATAGGCTTACCCAGGGCATTTTGCAGCGCACTCGCAATAAACGCACCGATGTAGCCACCCGAGGCGGACAGATTTTGCGGCGTGAACATAAGGTCGCACGAGTCGCTCGTACCTGGCACCATCAACGAAAGAATGGAGACGACGGCGATAAAGACCACGGCGCCGCCCGCAACAGAGCGCGCGTTGAGCGGCGAGTCATCACCTAAAAAGAGCGTGGCGGCAAACAGCAAAATGACGATCGGCAGCACGTAGGCGCCCAGACCAAAGCCCAGGTGGTAGAAACCGGCAACCGCAGCCGTAACGGGTGCGGTCGCCGGCGAAATCACGGCAATGAAGGACGCAATCGCCAAAACGGCGATAACCACGCCGGCGATATCGCGGTTGGCCGAGGGCTCGACCAAGGGCTCAAAATCGTCGAAGTCGGCCTCGTGACCCTTATTGGCACGCAGATGGGAACCGGCACCCTTAGCAGATGCCGGTTGGTTATTGGCCTTATTGCCTTTGGCGTTTTGTGCAGATCCGCGCGCCAAACTAAACCTCCATGACGACCGGGATGATCATCGGACGGGTGCGCGTACGGCTCCAAATAAAGTTGGAGAGCGAATCGCGCACGGCCTTGCGAATGGCATCGGAGCCGCTGCTCGTAAAGCTAAACTTGCCCTTCTCGATCGTCTTCATAATGGACGCGGAGGCATCCTCGGAGAACTGGTCGTCGATGGCAAACGAGACGCCGCGGCCCGAGAACTCGATGGCCTCGATCTTCTTGTGCTTGAGCGAGACGATAGCAACGGCCGTGACCATGCCGTCGTTGGCGAGCTTCTGGCGATCGCGCAGGACGATGGGGTCGGTATCGCCGATACGCAGGCCGTCGACGTAAACGACACCGGACTCGACGGGCGTACCGCGTTTGACGATACCGCCGCGCATCTCAAGCGTGTCGCCGTTATCGAGGATAAAGATATGATCGTCCTTGATGCCCATCTTGCGGGCCAGCTGGGCATGGGCGCGCAGATGCACGGCCTCGCCGTGAACCGGCATAAAGTACGTGGGCTTGGCCATGGCCATCAGGAGCTTGAGCTCCTCCTGGCTACCATGACCCGACACGTGGACGAGAGCGCGGTTCTTATCCCACACGTCGCAGCCGAGCTTGGCCAGGCTGTTGACGACCTGCTGGACGGCCTTCTCGTTGCCGGGAACAGGAGTTGCCGAGAGGATAACGGTATCGCCCTCGTGGATGGAGAGCGTCTTGTGCTCTCCGTTGGCCATGCGAGACAGGGCCGACAGCGGCTCGCCCTGCGAACCGGTGCACATGACGACGATCTTATCGTCAGGCAGGTTATCGATATCGAAGGCATCGATAATATCGGCATCGTCGATGTTGAGGTAGCCCAGCTCGCGCGCGACGCGGGTGTTGGTGAGCATGGAGCGACCGGTCACAACGACCTTACGGCCGCACTTGCGGGCGGCATCGCAGATCTGCTGCAGGCGATGGATATGGCTCGAGAACGACGCGACGAACACGCGACCCGGGGCGTTCTTGATGGCGTGCAGCAGGTTGGGTCCAACCTCGGCCTCGGACTTGGTAAAGCCGGGAACCGTGGCATTGGTGGAGTCGGACAGCAGCAGGTCGATGCCCTGCTTGGCAAAGCGGCTGATAGCGGCATAGTCGGGCGTGACGCCATCGATGGGCGTCTGGTCGAGCTTAAAGTCGCCGGTGTGCATAACGGTGCCCTGATTGGTGCGGATGAACACGCCCAGAGCGCCGGGGATAGAGTGCGTCATCGAGAAGAAGTCGAGCGAAATGCCACCAAGGTTGACATGGCTGCCGCCCTTGACCTCGCGGAACTTGGGTGCGCGGATGCGGAACTCGGAAAGCTTGCCCTCGATGAAACCGAGCGTCAGCTTACTCGAGAAGATGGGCACCTTGTTGTTGAGGTCCTGTAGCAGGTACGGAAGCGAACCGGTGTGGTCCTCGTGGCCGTGGGTGACGACGATACCGCGGAGCTTCTCCTCGTTCTCCAGGACATAGGTGTAGTCAGGAAGCACCAGGTCGATACCGGGCTGGGAGTCATCCGGGAACATGAGACCAGCGTCGACGAGCACCATGTCGTCGCCGCACTCGAAGACCGTCATGTTCTTGCCGATGCCGTCAAGGCCGCCGAGCGGAATGATCTTCAAGGGAGATGATTTTTTAGCTGCCATAGGTTAGTGTGGTTTCCTTTCTTCGAAACGGGTCTGGAACAACCGACGGGGCGCTTCTGGCAAACCGACCGCCGGGAACGTACAACAATGCATCGCAGAGTCGATGCAATAACCACAGTATGATACCCATTTGCACAACAACAGACCACCCATGCATCAAAGCCCCATCTGAACTGGTCCATCCCGCCGGTCTGGGGCCATCGGGGGCCGCGGGTAAAGTTTATCGCGAGTTCCGCACGAGCCG
>CATYDM010000018.1 GCA_958405195.1 uncultured Collinsella sp. | reverse complement strand
GCAGGAAGCTTGGATACGCCTAGGCGCGGTCCAAGAAATCGTCCGCACCCCCTTTAGCCTCAAAAAAGGCCAGTTCAAGAACTATCTCACCGCAACTTATTAGATTGATGCAAGGTAGTCATTGGGGACGTTCTTAAACGACTAGTCGAACAAGAACGTCCCCAATGACTACATCGACAACCAAAGAAATGCCGATGTTATGGCAGAGTCAGCGAACGGGTCGCATTTGAGGCAAGGTGACGTGAAACGAAAGGGCGCTGACCTTTTGGTCGCGCCCTTGAAGTTGAACGTCAGATTGTCCAAATGCGGCCCGCGCAGCGTCGAGTAGTTACGCGGTTCGTAGAACCGCGTAACTAACAAATGAGCATCGCGTCGCCAAAGCTGAAGAAGCGATAACGTTCTTCGATGGCAGCGGCGTAGGCATCCATGATCTGGTCGCGGGTGGCAAGCGCGCTCACGAGCATCATGAGCGTGGAGCGCGGCACGTGGAAGTTCGTGATCAGCGCATCGACCACGTGATAGGTCGAGCCGGGCATAAGGTAAAGCTGCGTCGTGGCGTTCTCGCGCACCACGATGTCGCCGCGGCCGAGCGTGTCGGCCCCGTCCTTACGGCCCTCAAAATAGCGCGCCGTCACGGCCGGGTCGGACACCGGCGCGTCCGCGTCAAACGCGCTCTCGAGCGAGCGCACCGCGGTGGTGCCGACGGCGATCACGCGGTGCCCCTCGGCCTTCGCCTTATGCACGGCGTCGACAACCTCCTGCGACACGTGGTAGCGCTCGGTGTGCATGACGTGCTGCGTAGGGTCGTCCTCCTCCACCAAGCGGAAGGTATCGATGCCCACCTCGAGTTCGACGGCGGCAAACTTGGCACCCTTGGCCTCGATAGCGGCCATGAGCTCGGGCGTGAAGTGCAAGCCAGCCGTGGGAGCAGCGGCCGAGTGCTCCTCCTTCATGGCGTACACGGTCTGATATTTCTCGGGATCGCCCTCGTAATCGGTAATGTAGGGCGGCAGCGGCACGTGGCCGGCAGCATGGATGGCCTCGTCGAGCGTGCGCGGATCGCCGGCAGCATTGCAACCGGCCGGCTCAAAACGCACCAGGCGGCCGCCGCGGCTATCGGTGACAAAGTCGACAACCTCGGCCGTCAGCACCACGGGAGCCCCCTCGGGCGCATGGGCGCCACCGGCGCGATACTCAATATGAGCACCGGGCTTCAGGCGCTTGCCCGGCTTGACCAAGCACTCCCAAACATGGCCCAGCGGATCCACGTCCTCGCGGCGCTTGAGCAGCAGGGTCTCGACCACGCCGCCCGAGCCGGCTTTGCGACCGATCAGGCGAGCCGGCATCACGCGCGTCTGGTTGATGACGAGCACGTCGCCCGGCTCGATATAGTCGATGATGTCGCGGAAGATGCGGTGCTCAACGGTACCGCCGTGCTTCAGCGGCATTCCCGCCTGGGAGCCCTTGCGATCCACCACCAGTAGGCGGCAGGAGTCGCGCGGCTCGGCAGGAGCTTGGGCGATCAGTTCCTCAGGAAGGTTGTAGTCAAAATCATCGGTACGCATCTTTGCCTCTTTCACAAAGCGCGTCAGTCGAAAAAATCGACTGACGCGCGCATCATTCTCCCCTGTATCCTATCAGCTTGTTGAGAGAAATATAGTATGGCAAACAGATTTGCGACTGTTTTCTCAACGCCCCGCTACTTAAGCGTTGCGTACATCACCGCCTTAATCGTATGCATGCGCTTCTCCGCTTCTTGGAAAACACGAGATTTATCGGACTCAAAAACCTCGTCCGTGACTTCCATTTCGGTGACTCCAAACTTCTCAGCAATTTCGGCACCAACAGTAGTATTAGTATCGTGGAAGCTCGGAAGGCAGTGGAGGAAAATCGCCTCGGGCTTTGCCATAGACATCACCTCAGCGGTCACACGATACGGCGACATTAGCTTAATGCGGCTTTCCCACAGCTCTGCGGGCTGACCCATGCCAACCCAAACATCCGTGTAAATTACATCGGCATCACGAGCGCCTTCCTCAATATCCTCTGTAATGGTAATCGTCGATCCATGCTCGGCCGCAATACGACTACATTCTGCAAGGAGTTCAGGGTCATAGGATGTAGCCCCCTCCGAATTTCCCCCGATTGGGCCGCAAGAACAGTAGTTAATGCCGAGCTTAGCGCAAATGACCATGAGCGAATCGGCGACGTTTCCGGCCGCCTTACCAAAAAATGTAAGTTTCCTGCCCTTAATCTCTCCAAACTCTTCACGCATGGTCAGAATATCGGCAAGCACTTGAGTCGGGTGAAATTCAGTAGTCAGCCCATTCCAAACGGGAACCCCAGCTTTTGCAGCAAGCTCCTCAACCTTCGTCTGCTCAAAGCCGCGGTATTCAATTCCGTCATACATGCGGCCAAGGACGCGAGCCGTGTCCTCAATCGACTCCTTTTTGCCCATCTGGGACGAGCCCGGATCCAAATAAGTTACACCCATGCCAAGGTCAAGTGCACCAACTTCGAAGGCGCAACGAGTACGCGTGGAAGTCTTCTCAAATAGCAAAACAATATTCTTACCTTCAAGGTATTTATGCGGAACACCGGCACGCTTCATGCTTTTGAAGTTAGCAGAAAGCTCAAGCAGATACTCAATCTCTTCCGTCGTGTAATCAAGCAGCTTCAGAAAACTGCGCCCAGCGATGTTAACACCCATATTCGCCATCTCCTATCACAGTGGATTTGCAACTAAATATCTTCGCGCCAGAAGGGCATGCTCATGCAGCGCGGGCCGCCACGACCGCGGGACAGCTCCTCGGAGGGAACGACCAAAAGTTCCAAACCGTTCTTGTAGAGCTCATCATTTGTGACAACATTGCGCTCGTAAACACAGACTTTACCAGGAGCAACGGCAAGAGTGTTCGACCCGTCGTTCCACTGCTCGCGAGATGCCTCAACCATATCGCCGGCACCGCACTCAATAAGCTGCACCTTCTCCACGCCAGTAGCCATTTCAAGAATATGTTCAAGCGTGTCATCAATCTCTTGAACAGCGACCATTCCCTCAGAGTCACCACGAGTCAGACGATAAACACGAAGGGTCTCAAAAATACCGGGATAAACTGTGAACTTATCGAAATCCACCATGGTGCAAACGGTGTCAAGATGCATGTAAGCATAGCCGTTGGGGATTTTAATAGCGTAAACGGTATCGATCTCAGAATTCCCAGATCCCCAGAACAAATTCTTTGCAAGCTCCTCAATCGCAGCCGCCTCAGTTCGCTGGCTAATTCCAATAGCCAAGGTATGAGCGTTAATGTTAAGCACATCACCGCCCTCGATATGCCAGGGATTCTTATGGTCGTACCAAATCGGAGTCCCTACATAATCGGGATGGTATTTGAAAATCGCTTCATAGAAGGGCACTTCACGATCTCGCTGTTTCCAATACATATGGTGAAGCAGAACGCCTTTGCCCACGGAAGCAAGAGGATCGCGAGAGAAATACGAGCTCGGAAGAGGCTTCAACACCAAATCATCGGGCTTCGCATCCTCATTATCCATCATACTAAGCGTAGTCGAGACGCGAGGCAGCTCAAGGTCACGATAACGATACCCCCCCATAGCCTCAAGTACAAACTGATACGAATCTGAAATAGCGTCGAGCTTTTCACGAACAGCCTGCTCAAGCAGAGGATTGACAATCCCGCTCTCAGCCATAAATGTATCGGTAAACTCAGCGCGAGCCGAGGGGCATGCATCCAGCGCCTCAGCAACGAGTTTCTCCATATAGAGAACCTCAACACCTTCGCTCCTCAGAAGATCCGCAAAGGCATCATGCTCCTTTTGAGCCACATCAAGATAGAAACAGTCGTGAATCCAGACATCCTCGAACTCTTCCGCCTTTACGTTCACAAGGTCACGACCGGGACGGTGAAGCACAACTTTCTTGAGCTTACCAATCTCGCTGTGTACATTCAGTCCTTTAGACATTCCTGTTACTCCATTTCAGCCATGAAACCTACAGGGCAATAAGTCCCGAGATTGCTACGAATACGATATTGATGAGCGACACGACCAAGAAGAATTTCCAAACGGTCTTCCACCACTGGCCAAGCTTGATCTTACACACGCCCAAACCCGCTACAAGAATGGCGTTAGTAGGACAGATCAAAGACATCGTCGCGCTACCCATGGAGAGAGCCCACACGGCAGCCTCGGGATTAAGGCCCATGAGTTCGGTCAAAGGTCCAAAAATGGGAGCGGTCAGTGCTGCAAGGCCAGATGAGCTGGGAACCAGAATCGCCAGGAGGTTCTCAACCGCATAAAGAAGCGTAGTAAAGAGAACCGCCGGGATGCCGCCCAGACCAGTAGCGAGCGCATTGAGGATGGTATCAATGATCATGCCGTCAGAGGCAATGACAAGGATGCCACGCGCAAGTCCAACGACAATTGCCGAGAAAGCAAAGTCAGCGATACCCGCAACAAATTCCTGAGCGATGACGTCCTGACTAAAGCCCGCAATAACACCAGCCAACAGGCCCATGGCCAAAAAGACCGCAGAAATCTCGTTCATATACCAGCCCTGGGTCACAAGTCCCCAGATGATAAGGCACATACCAGCGATAAATACCGCAAGCACGCCTTTTTGACGACCCGTAAATTCCGCGTCAAGGGCAGATTCATCGGCAGCGAACTCGACTTTCTTGGCGATATCATCCTCAAATGTGATCGATGACTCAGGGCTCTTCTTTACCCTTCGTGCATAGAGGACAACCCAAGTAATTGCAACGGCGGTCAAAACAACCCAGGCAATCATACGCAGCCACAGCTGGGGGTTGCCCTGAATACCAAGAATACCTTGCGCAATGAGAACATTAAACGGATTAATCGTTGAGGCGATGTAACCCGTGCGCGCTCCAACGAACACGACCATGAACGCCGTCATCGAGTCGAAGCCCATAGCCATCATAATTGGCATGAAGATCGCAAAGAACGGAAGAGTTTCTTCCGCCATGCCAAAGCTCGTTCCGCCCAATGCAAAGAGAACCATCGCAATAGGAATAATTAGAATGTCTTTGTTCTTAAAGCGGCGAACGACACGACCCATTCCGCTCGTGATAGCGCCCGTTTTAGTAATAACCTGAAACGAACCGCCCACAATCAAGATGAATGCAACGACCTCAATTGCCTCTTGTATACCGCGCGTTGGAGCCTGAAGAACATCGAAGACGCCTTGTCTGAGATCTACTTCATCCCCGGTTTCCTCGTCAATATATGTCTTTTCACTCTGCTCATACGTACCTGCGACAGTGACTTCACGACCGTTCACCTCCTGACGCTGATAGGACCCAGAGGGAACAATCCACGTGAGAACAGCGAAGATGACCATAAGTGCAAAGATGATCGCATATACGTGCGGGACCTTGAACTGCTTGATGCCTTTCGAACTTTCCGCTGCCATTTCTCCTCCTTCATTCCTTTTCCCATCTATCCAGCTGGCACCATAAATGTATGAGGTTGCTCAGCGTTGGTCGGCCAACCATCGCCATCGTGTCGCTTTTCACCTATGAACGGCAGCTAAAGTGACGTTATTAATCAATCTGATATTTAAAATTGATGTTATTTATCAATTACATACGTCTTTAAACTTTTCCGCAACACAACAAGGAACCTGCCTTAGCCTTATATAAAAACCAGCAGGACAGGAGACAGACATGCAAGGCGTACACATAACAAATGAAATCGGTCATTTAAAAGCCGTACTTGTCCATCGACCTGGAGCTGAAACACAAAACTACCCTGATGCCGACTTCAGCCAAGTTTTCTCCCTGCGAAAATGGAGCGGTCGTTTTGACCTCGACAAAGCAATATATGAGCACGATTCCATGGTTCAATTGCTTAAGAAGCATGGCGTAGAAACCATTGAAATTAGGGACCTTCTCGAAGACTCACTTGAAACTGAGCCCCAATCACTTAAATATTTTATTGAGGACTACCTCCGTTGCAGCGGAGCAACAGGCAGAGAGTTCCTCGAGACAATAACCCAGCTGTTTGAGAACGCTAAGAACACCCAGGAATTGGTGAATATAGTACTTAACGGCATTCGCTTTGGAGACACTGAGCTATGTTCAAACCAGTCGGAAACACTACGAGCGCTCGTGCACGAGCAATTTGACCCCGCCTCGCTCTTGGTCAATCCCCTCAACACGCTTTTTTTCACTCGTGATCCTGCTGTGGTAGTCGGAGACGGCATCATCCTAAATCATATGTATTGGCCTGAGCGTGATCGTGAGGTCGCCTTATACCGGCAGATATTCACCCACCACAAGATCATGGGAGAAACCCCAGTATGTGATTTGAACAGGAGTAGTTACCATATCGAAGGCGGAGACATTCTTGTTATCAGTGCTAAGACAATTTTAGTTGGAATCTCTGATCGAACTGAACCCGCCGCCGTCGAGTCACTTGCAAAAGAGCTCCTGACCTCAAATAAATTCCAGACCACCGAGCTAATTGCGATTCGAGTCCCCTCTGACGGGCTGCGTATCCACCTCGATACGTTCATAAGTAGAATTGATCACGACGCGTTCCTCATCGATCGTGAGATATGCAATGCCGTTGATGCATACAGCATTCAACTAAAACGATCCGGAAAGGGCCTTACGATCACTCCTATCGATCGCACGATTCCGGAAATACTCTCTGCAGCCTGTTGCGAACCAATAAAAGTAATTGACTGCGGAGGCGGGAATCAAACCGCCTACGAAAGAGAGCGCCGGAACAACGCAACGTCTATCCTTGCGCTCTCGCCAGGAAAACTATGCGTATATGAAGAAAACGTTTGGACCAACGAAGCGCTTGAGAAAGCAGGAATGGAATTATTCCCGTTATCCATTGACGAGCTCACCAAAGGCTATGGTGGCACAAACTGTCTATGCCTCCCCCTGTGGCGAGAGGATCTATAGCCATGGGCTTCGGGGCAAATATTCGTAAACTCCGCACCATGGAGCATCTTGGTCAGGCGCAACTTGCAGAGATGTTGGGGGTATCTAAAGAGACCGTTTGTCGTTGGGAAAAAAGTCGGTATGCCCCCCGTGAGCGCCATATTGAAAAGTTACAAGCGCTCTTCGGTTGCACCCGCGATGAACTTGTTGGCGAGGAAAACGGTTTGGCCGTAAAGCTCGCAAATAAAAGAATCGTCACCGACGAAGACCCTGCTATCCACGAAATGGAGGGCGCATTTCCCGTCATCGATATCGAATCGCAAAAGCGCCGCATCACGCACAGCCAACAAAATGCTTGCGCGCCCGTAGACGTAGCCAAGCGTCACCCACATAGCGTTTTCGTTAAAATCAAAGGTGACGAAATGTCCCGCATTTACCCTCCCGGCAGCTTACTACTTGTCGATACCACCGCAAAGCCTTGGAACGGCTGTGCTGTATTGGCGCTCGCAGACGGTAAAACACCGGTAATTAGGCGATTTGCAGAAGGAAACGACATGATTGTGCTGTCGTCCCATTCATATGCAACAGCAAGTCCGGATCTGATGTTTAACAAACGGAGGATTAGAATCATAGGAGTCGTCGTTTGGTATCAAGCGAGCCACGATCACACGCTTAATTAAATCGACTTTCCCAAAAACGACCGTACCGCACAGACAGCTCAAGGCCCCAGCCCAAATGAACTACTTTTTGGCGGCTTTACGCTCGTCGCGGATGCGGGCGCGGTCCATGGCCGCCTCGACAGCCGAGAAGCGGCAACCACAGTAGTTCTGCCGATACATGCCCAGCTCGCGCGAACGGCGTGTCGCCTCGGGGTAATACGGACGAAAATCGCGAATCACCGGAGTGAGACCGCGGGCGGCAGCCAGACGCTCCAACACATCATTGCAGGTTTCGAACAACTGGTACGGCGAGACGGCGAGCGTCGTACCCACAAACTCAAACCCAAGCTCCTGGGCCACGCGGCACGCCTCAGCCAAGCGCAGGGCATAGCACGCACGACAGCGACGGGGCCGATCGGCACCCAGCGGTGCCACGCCGGCCTCCCAGCGCTCACGGTCCTCCCCCGCCTCGATAAGCTCGATGTCGTCATCGGCACACCACCGGCGCAGCTCGTCCAAACGCCGCTGCCATTCATCGTGCGGCTGAATATTGGGGTTTGTCCAGCAGATTGTGGGCTCAAACCCTTCCTCGCGCAGCAGGCGGACCGGCTCAAGAGAGCACGGCGCACAGCACGCATGCAGCAACAACGGCTTCATCGACATCTCCTCACCCGAAAAAGCGCACGCCAAAGGACGTATCCTCGCAGGCGACAATGCGGCGGTCGCGCAAAATGGTCCGCACGTAATACCAGTCGCCCACACAGCCCGACAAATGCAAGCCGGCCGCCAGGTAGCACAGCAGCGGATAGCCCGAAAACGCAAACCCCAGGGCAAGCGCCGCCGTCACAACAACCGTCGGCGCCAGGCAAACCGCCATGTACCGCCGGCGCGAATACACAACGCCCTCGGCGCAGGCATAGATCATCGCCGTCTCGCGATTCGCCCCAAAGGTCACCTTCGCGCCCGCAGGCGCCAGCAGCTTAAAAAACACACCGTGCACCAGCTCGTGCACGGCGAACGACGCCATTGAGATCGCAGCCAAGCCGACTATCCAGCCCACGACAGCCATCCAGCCGCCCGCGTCAGCCGCATCCAAGTCTGCAGGCCCACCCAGCAACATAAACACCGGCACCAAGCACACGGCAAACACGCCGACGACGGCCATCCCCCACACAAAGCAGGCGTGCAGAAAATCCTCGTCCTCAAACGCATGTATGTTGGAAATCTCATTCATAGCATCTTAGGATAGCGCCCCTGCCACGTACCCGTCCGCATGTGCGATAATGTCGAACGATATGCACGAATTGATCACCGCGCCGCCGAGCCTCGCGCCCGGCCGTGCTCTCACCATATGCGAAGGAGTCCCATGGCATCCAAATACTCCATGAACGACCGTCCCAGCTGGCCTCGCCGCGCCATCGTTACCGCCGGCGAGCCCTACGGCAACAAGGGCCTTCACTTTGGCCACGTTGGCGGCGTCTTTGTCCCGGCCGACTTCTTCGCCCGCTTCCTGCGCGACCGTCTGGGCCGCGAGAACGTTATCTTCACCTCGGGCACCGACTGCTACGGCTCGCCCATCATGGAGAGCTACCGCAAGCTCAAGGAGAACGAAGGCTACGACAAGTCCATTAGCGAGTACGTCGAGTCCAATCACTCCCGCCAGGCCGCGACCCTCAACAACTACAACATCAGCTGCGATATCTACGGCGGCTCGGGCCTTGAGCCGGCGGCCCAGATCCACAACGAGGTGACCGCCGAGATTATCGAGCGCCTGCACGAACAGGGCACCATCTCCAAACGCTCCACGCTGCAGTTCTACGACGCCAAGGCCGGCACGTTCCTCAACGGCCGCCAGGTGATCGGCCGCTGCCCCATCCAGGGCTGCAAGTCCGAGAAGGCCTATGCCGACGAGTGCGACCTGGGTCACCAGTTTGAGCCCGAGGAGCTCATCGCGCCCAAGAGCCAGCTCACCGGCGAGGTGCCCGAGCTGCGCCCGGTCGACAACCTCTACTTCGACCTGCCGGCCTACCTCGACTTTATGAAGACCTATACCGCCAAGCTCGCCAAGAACCCGCAGGTTCGCTCCGTGGTCTCCAAGACCATGGAGGAGTGGCTGCTGCCGGCTCAGCTCTACATTCAGAACAAATTCCGCGAGGCTTTCGACGCCGTCGAGGACCAGCTGCCCGAGCACACCGTGCTGGAGCCCGAGGGCAACAAGAGCAGCTTTACCGTCACCTTCCCCAGCTGGAAGGAGCGCGACGACGCCCACGCGGTGCTCGCCAACGGCGGCGTGCGCTTCCGCAGCGGCAAGGCGCTCGTGCCCTTCCGCATCACCGGCAACATCGACTGGGGCGTTCCGGTGCCCGAGGTCGACGGCGTGAACGACGTCACCTGCTGGTGCTGGCCCGAGAGTCTGTGGGCGCCCATCAGTTACACCCGCACCGTGCTCGCGCGCGATGCCAAGGCCGCCGGCGTAACCGAGGGCGTCGCCGCCCAGGATGCCGCCCTCATGGGCGAGCCCGCCGCCGATTCCACGCAGGTCCCCGCGCCCACCTACCAGCACAGCTCGCTCGACTGGCGCGACTGGTGGTGCTCTGACGACGCTCAGATCTACCAGTTCATCGGTCAGGACAACATCTATTTCTACTGCATCGCGCAGACCGCCATGTGGGAGGCCCTGGGCTGGGACCTCACGCAGAGCACTGTCAGCGCCTGCTATCACCTGCTCTACATGGGCAAAAAGGCCAGCTCGTCCTCGCAGACGCCTCCCCCGCCGGCAGACGATCTGCTCAACCACTACACCTGCGAGCAGATGCGTGCGCATTGGCTGTCGCTCGGCCTATCCGAGAAGCCAGTGAGCTTTAGCCCCAAGGCATACGACACGCGCGTGACCGGCAAGGACAAGGACGGCAACGAGGTGCGCGCCTGCGACGACAAGCGCGTTATCGATCCGGCCCTTAAGGAGAGCGCCCTTTTGACCGGCGTCTTCAACCGCCTGGCCCGCAGCTGCTTCTACGGAGTCGCCATCAAGGAGGGCGACGAGAGCCCGTACCGCAACGGTTGCATTCCCGCCGGCGCCGCTTCTGACACCGTGGTCGAAGCCGCCGAACAGGCAGTTCTCGCCTTTGAGCAGGCCATGTACAAGTTCGAGACGCACCGCGCGCTCGCCGTGTGCGACGACTACCTGCGTGCCGCCAACAAGCGCTGGAGCGACGCCTCCAAGGCCGCCAACAAGCTCGAGGGTAACGAGGCAAACGCCGCAATGACGCAGGCACTGGTCGACGCCTTTACCGAGCTGCGCGTGGCGACCGTGCTCATGCATGGTATTGTGCCGGCCGGCTGCGAGCTCATCTGCGAGTACTTCGACGCCGATCCGGTCGCCTTCTTTAGCTGGGATAACATCTTTGCCTCCACGGACGAGTTTGTGGAAAGCCTGGGCGAGAAGCCTGGCGAGCACCGCGTGAAGCCGCTGCCCCCGCGCTTCGACTTCTTCAGCAAGCACGAGAGCCAGTACTAAAGCACGCTAACAGCGGCGTGCCCGGAAAGTAATCAATTTGGGACGGGAAGGAAAGACGGATGTCCAAGCCGCGTCGTCGTAAGCAGAAAAAGCAGGTCAAGGCCGAGCTCAAGCTCAGGCAGTTTGCCGCTACCGAGCTTTCCGACCAGCTTGCCGCCCTTCCCTGCGCCGCCGACCTGCCGCGCTTTATGGTCGACACGGTCGCCGGCGCCTATACACCCGCCGATGCCCAGCTCATAATCGAGGGCTTCGGCGCCGCGGCCACACGCCCGGTCACGCTGCGCGCCAACACGCTCAAGGCGACCGCCGAGGACATCGCCGCCGCGCTCGACGCAGCCGGCATCGCCCACCGCCCCATCGCATGGTATCCGGACGCCTTCATCCTGCCCGAGGCCCAGGTTTCCGACCTGTGGGACCTCGACATCTACTGCGACGGCAAGATCTACTTGCAGAGCCTGTCGTCCATGATGCCACCGTTGGTCCTGGGCGCCCAGGCAGGCGAGGACATCCTGGACATGTGCGCAGCCCCTGGCGGCAAGACGACGCAAATTACCGCCCTCACGCAGGGACAGGCGCACCTTACCGCCTGCGAGATGAGCATTCCCCGCGCCGAGAAGCTCGAAGCCAACCTCCACCGCCAAGGCGCAAAAAACGTGCCCGTCATGCGCATCGACGCACGCGAGCTCGACGAGTTCTTCCGCTTTGACCGTATCCTGCTCGACGCTCCCTGCACCGGCACGGGCACCGTCATCAGCGGCAACGAGAAGAGTCTGCGCGGCCTGACCGAGCAGTTGCTCGGCAAGTGCGCCCGCTCGCAGCGCGCGCTTCTGGACCGCGCCATGGGAGCCCTCAAACCGGGCGGCACGCTCGTCTATTCGACTTGTTCGATCTTGCCGCAGGAAAACGAGGACGCCCTGCAAGAGGCCCTCGACAAGCACATGGACTGCGAGCTTATCCCCCTCGACGGCACGCCGAGCGAAAGTGAAACGCGTCGTGCTCAGGAAGCTGGCGAAGAGCCGCGCGTCGAGAGCAACGCCCTCACCGAGGCCATCGCCGCCGGCCACGTCTCGTCCGTCGCCAACGGTATGCCCGGCACGCTGACCATTCCGCCCAGCCGCGACTTTGAGGGCTTCTATATCGCCCTGATCCGAAAACGCAGCTAGCGCACGGATTCAAAACTCAACAAACTATCTCCGTGCGCGCTTGTCCTGCTGGTCACGGTGCTGCTTAAGTGCCTCGCGTTCCTTACGCTCGACTCTTTTGCCTTTAATGGCCGTAACCACAAAGTAGATGACCGCGGCGGCAACGATTGCGCCCACACACAGGCCAATCGAGCCCAACATTGCTGTGAAATCCATACCGCGTCACCTCTCTTTTAAACGGGACATTCAAGATAGCACCTCAATACCCGCCACCACAGCTCCTTCACGTTCGCCGGTCCTTCGGTCTAACGGATGGCGCGGCGGGGAAAAATCAACTCGTCAAACGATTTAGCAAGCACAACGCTGTCGGCACCCCGCCGGCCACCATCGCATAGAATCGAGCCCCCATGGATACTCTCAACGATTTGAACGAGCGCGTCGACGCCTTTGTCGGCACCAGCTCCTTCGACGCGCCTGCCGCGACTAACGACCAGACCCCCATCGATGTTCCCGCCGAGGTTCACGAGGACATCGTCGCCTCGGTCGATTTTTCCGAGGTCGAGCTCGCAGACGAGTTCACCGAGCCCCAGGTAGCCGTGACCCCCAACGGACTGCTCCCCATGGAGCCGCTGCCCATCGACGGACGCCTGCGCAAGGCGGCCCTCCGCATGCCCGACGAGATCGAGGAGGCCAGCGGCTTTACGCTCTTCGGTCGTCGCATCAAATCACTTATCTACACCACCGACGTCGCGGTCATCCGCAACTCCAACGCCGATGCCATCTTTGCCGTTTACCCCTTCACGCCGCAGCCGGCCATTACGCAGGCGCTGCTGACCGTTGCCGAGTGCCCGGTCTTTGTAGGCGTGGGCGGCGGAACTACGACCGGCAAGCGCTCCGTACAGATGGCAGCCGTCTCCGAGATGCAGGGCGCGGCGGGCTGCGTGGTCAACTCCCCCGCCACTGCCGAGATGGTCGAGCACATCACCAACATCGCTGACATCCCCGTCATCGCCACGGTCGTACGCTGCGACGATGATGCGCATGCCAAAGTGCGCGCCGGAGCCAAGATCCTCAACATCGCCGCCGGCAAGAACACGCCGCAGGTTCTGCGCGAGCTGCGCGAGCACTATCCCAACCTGCCGCTCATCGCACCGGGCGGCAAAACACCCGAGAGCATCCGCGAGACCATCGCCGCCGGCGCCAACGCCATCATTTGGACGCCGCCTTCGGCCCAGCAGCTACAGACCGACATGATGCAGCGCTACCGCAAGATGAAAGAAGACGCCACGCCCGTCATCTCGCGCGACGATGTGCCCATTATCGACCAGGTCGCCGCCGCCGAGGTCAGCCAGGTCGAGAACATGAATCCCGACGTGCCGATTCCCGACGAGGTTATCGAACGCGTCGCTTCGATCCACGATCATATCGAGGAGCGTCGCGCCAACCGTGGACTCAAGCCCTCGCTACACGGCTTCTTCTTCCGCGGAAAGAAACGCTAACCGTAAGAGCAAGGCCCGCCCCACAAACGTGAGGCGGGCCGTTTTCGTTTGAGCAATCGTGCGCGACGTGATGGGTCAAGTTAATCCACGCGTTTGTCACCCATAAACAAGAGCGCCACCGTACCAGGTCCGGTGTGCGAACCAATCAGAGCACCGATATTGTTGATCTCAATCTTGCCTTTGAGCTGCGGAACTTGTTCCTCAATCAGCGCCGCAACGGCCTCGGCATCCCCGCGGCACGCCGAGTGCGACATGATGCACTTGCCCGAATAATCCGCACCGTCCTGCACGTGTTTCATCATGGTCTTAGCCATCTCGGAAATCGCGCGCTTCTTGGTGCGAATCTTCTCACGTGGCGACAGCCCACCTTCGCAATCGACCGTCATAAGTGGGCAAATCTTAAGCGCCGTGCCGATGATCGCGCTCGCAGCCGAAATGCGACTGCCGCGCAGGTAGCTCGACAGATCGGTCGAGAAGAACCAGTGGTGAAGGTTGAGTTTATGCTCCTCAATCCAAGCGGCCGTCTCGTCGAGCGAAGCGCCGCTATCGCGCACGTCGGCGGCATATTCCAGCAATAGGCCAAAGCCCGAAGACGCCGCCAGCGAATCGATGACGCGCACCTTGCCGCCCTGAGGATAACGATCCGCGAGCATCTGTGCCGCAACGCAGGCCGATCCATACGTGCCCGAAATACCCGACGACAACGCCAGGTGCAGCACGTCTTTACCCTCGGCAACAAACGGCTCCCAAAACTCCTCGTACTCACCCACGCTCACCTGAGACGTCTTGGGCATGGCGCCCGCGGCAATCTGGGCAAAAAACTCGTCCGGCGTAATCGACTGATACAGATCGTCCGTATAGACAACATCGTCGATCTCGTAATGAAAACACACGACAGGGATATTGCGCGACGCAAAGAACTCACGGGTTCGGTCGGCGGCGGATTCACAGGTCAGGACAAAATCACTCATATGAGGCTCCTTAAGTACTACTGCGCAAATTATCGCACAGCAAGCCTAAATACGATACAAACGTCCACTATTTACCAATTCGAACCATTTGCATTGAATATCTTTACCACCATCGTCTCCACCGACCCCACGCATGAATATCTGAGAAATCACCCCCTTCGTCTCCACCCAACCGACACATCAACCTCAACTAAATCGATTTACCAAACCGTTCAGCCGACAATTCAGCCGCCGGCGCAAAATCGAAACAAAGCCAGCGCATACTGATAAACGTTTGACGCTGTTTATCAGTTTTACCAACCATATCGGAAGGTGTTTCATGGTCGCATTCGATCGCAACCCGCAAGACTTTAAGTATCTGCGTCTGCTGTCGAGACAATTTCCTACCGAGCAATCCGCGTTCACCGAGATCATCAATCTCTCGGCCATTCTCAACCTGCCCAAGGGCACCGAGCATTTTATGAGCGATGTGCACGGCGAGTACGAAGCCTTTATGCACATCCTCAACAACTGCTCGGGCGTTGTGCGCGAGCATGTCGACGAGATCTTTGGCGACACGCTCTCCTTTGACGAAAAGGGCGAGCTGTGCACGCTCATCTACTATCCGCGCGAGAAGATCGATCTTGTCCGCAGCCGGCGCGAGGACTCGCCCACCTGGTATAAGACCATGCTCGACCAGCTCATTGTGGTCGCCCGCTCGCTTTCGAGCCGCTATACCCGCTCCAAGGTGCGCAAGGCCATCCCTCGCGATTACGCCTACATCATCGACGAGTTGCTGCACACGCATCCGGATGAGAACAACTACCGCGTGCGTTATCACGAGCGCATCGTGGAGTCCATCCTAGAGACCGCAAGCGCCGACGACTTTATCGAGTCGCTCGCCTCGCTCATCAAGCGCCTGGCCGTCGACCACCTGCACCTGGTGGGCGATATATTCGACCGTGGCGGCGGCGCTGCCAAGATTATGGACCGCCTGCTCACCTATCATTCGCTCGACATTCAGTGGGGCAACCACGACCTACTGTGGATGGGCGCTGCGGCCGGTGAGCCCGCCTGCATAGCCACGGTGCTGCGCAACAACCTGCGCTACGACAATTACGAGATCCTCGAGAACGACTACGGCATCTCGCTGCGCGAGCTCGTCGCCTTTGCCGATGCCACCTACACCGCCGGTGAGTCCATCACCCCGCTGATCAAGGCCATCAACGTGCTGCTCTTTAAACTCGAGGGCCAGATTATCCAGCGCCACCCCGAGTTCGATATGACCGACCGCCTGTTACTCGACAAGATCGACCACGACACCGGCACGGTCACGCTCGCCGACGGCAGCGTGTGGCCGCTCACGACCAACGACTTCCCCACCGTCGACCCGGCGGACCCCTATACGCTCACGCCCCAGGAGCAGCACATCATCGACAAGCTCGTGTCCGAGTTTGTCACCGCCGATCACCTGCATCGCCATATCGATTTCCTCTATTCTCACGGCTCGATGTACAAGGTCGCCAACGGCAACCTGCTCTTCCACGGCTGCGTTCCGCTCAACGAAGACGGCACCTTTAGCAGCATGAACTGCCTGGGCACCTGGCACGCTGGCCGCGATTATCTCGATTTTTGCGACCACATCGCCCGCCGCGCCTGGCGCGTGGGCGACCGCGACGCCCTCGACTGGATGTGGTACCTGTGGATTGGCTTTAACTCGCCCGCCAGCGGACGCCTGGTGCGTACCTTTGAGCGCGCCTATATCGCCGATAAGAGCACCTGGGTCGAGCCGATGGACCCATACTTTACGCTTACCAAGTCGCCCTCGGTCTGCGACGACATCATGCGCGAGTTTGGCGTCGCGCCCATGGCATGTTCGCCGACCGGCCACATCATCAACGGCCACACGCCCGTTAAAACCACCAAGGGTGAGCAGCCCATCCGCGCCGATGGCAAGCTGCTGGTCATCGATGGCGGTTTCTGCCGTGCCTACCATCCCAAAACGGGTATCGCCGGCTACACGCTTATCTCGAGCTCGCGCGGCTGCCGCCTCAAGTCGCACCGGGCCTTTACGACGGTTGCCGAGGCACTCACGCGCAACGTGGACATCGAAAGCGAGACCAACCGTTTTGACCAAGCGGACCGTCGCCGCATGGTGAGCGACACCGATACTGGCGCCAAGATCCGCAGCCAAATCCAAGACCTGCGTCAGCTGCTCGATGCATATAGAAACGGTGCTATCGAGGAGCGCGCCTAGCACCACCCGCGGGGATTGGCTAAACTTGCTGAGTTTGTCATCCCCGCGGCGCTTCGGCGCCAGCTTAAGGCAGGTACCATGCAAAAGCTCCTTGCGCAGATCATGAAATTTGGCGTCGTCGGTGTCATTGCCACGGTTATCGACTTTGGCATTATGAATCTGCTCCACTACGGTCTGGGCCTCAACATCCTAATCGCCAACACCAGCGGCTTTATCATCTCACTCATCTTTAACTACCTCGCAAGCATGAAGTACGTGTTTGCGCACAAGGAAGGCATGAGCCGCCGCCGCGAGTTCATCATCTTTGTCGTGCTGTCCGTGATCGGTCTGGCACTCAACGACGGTATCGTGCTGGCCCTCAACGCCGGTCTGGGGCTCGAGGCCAATATCGCCAAGATCTGCGCCACCGCGCTTGTCATGGTCTACAACTTTGTGACCCGAAAGATCTTCCTGGAGGGCGACGAGACAAAATAGCTCGAAACCCCTGCAGCATTACGGCGCCCACGGACGACGCGCACTCAGCGCAGTATCGTCCGTGGGTGTCGCTCGTTTACGGGCAAATTTTCAACGTTTGCGGATTAGCTCTTGAAAATTTGGCGAGTTCATATAGTTCTTGGCAAAGACCTTACGTTTCCCTTGTAAAAGCTCTAAAGTATCCTCTGCTCGATTCATCAACGCATTGGATGTGATTACGTGCGCAAGGCACTGGCACAACCTCATACTAAGCAATTCCTCAAGTTCGCTGTCGTGGGTCTTATCTCCTTTGGCATCGACTGGGGCATGCTCATTGCGCTCGTCGAGCTGTTCCATCTCGACTTTTTGATGAGCACCACGATCTCGTTTATCACGTCCGTCGTGGTCAACTACTGGCTCAGCATGAAGTACGTGTTCGACCACCGCGAGGGCATGAGCCGCAAGCGCGAGTTCACGATTTTCACCATCCTGTCGGTGATTGGTTTGGGCCTCAACGACCTGTACATGTTTGTGGGCGTCACGTTTTTGAGCATCGGCTACCAGGCCATGAAGGCCATCGCCACGTTCCTGGTCACCTGGTACAACTACTTTAGCCGTCGCTTCTTCCTCGAGGGCGCACGGTCGTAATCGATTCACTATTTGCTTGAATGTATAACCGGTTGGAATTCCCATTCCAACCGGTTTTTTGTTTGTCGAGAGACCCGGCGAACCAGTCCCATTCGCATGAAAAACGGGCGGCCCGGATGTTTGTCCGAACCGCCCATCTGGCGCGCTATGTCGAGGCCTCTAGCCTGTTACGTAATACCAGACCACGTTGTCGCCATTGGAGAGAACGTAGTTACTGCACGCCGTCATGGGCGTTGCGCCGTTGACGGAGTACATCCAGCCGCTCGTGCCGCCGTACTGCTTCTCGGCCAAACCACCAATCGCGGAGACATACGTGCCGTACGACGAGCCATGTGCGCTGACAGAAAGGCCCAGCGCGCACAGGGCATCGTAGACGGTAGCGCCTTCGTTAAAGGTAAAGGTGCCACCAGAAGACACAGGATTGCCCACGGCGCTCGAAGTGACCGAGACCGACACCGTTACGTAGTTGGACTCCTGTGAGCCGCTTTGGCTGCCCGAGGAGGCGTTTCCACCATTAGAGGATGAGGCTCCATCAGACGACTGGCCACCGCCCGAAGAAGCACCGCCAGACGCATTGGAAGTATCACCGGCTCCCGTATTTTGGGCAGCGGATTTATCGCCAGACTTCTTGCCGCCCCGGTCCTCGGACTTCTTGCTATCCGAGTTTTTGTCCGATTCCTTGTTTGAAGACTCGGAATCGTCCTTGGCGTCGTTCGAACCCTTGGGCTCGTCTTTTGCATCATTCGAAGATTTGGAATCCTTGGAACTAGCCTCGCCCGAAGTCGTAGTCGAGCCAAACCCCTTGGTGTCCTTGGCGACGACGCTCTCCCCCGTCACGGTCTGAACGATCCAGTCGATGGACCAGGCGCCGCTCTCGGAAGGATGGACGAAGCCCAGCGAGACGACGATCAGAATGGTGCACGCGGCAGCAAGAACGCCAAGGAGCGCCTTGCGACGAGAGGCGGACGCCGCCGAAGCGGCGCCCTGTTGCTTTGGATCATCGAGCTGGATAAACGAGGAGTCGGGTTGTTGCCCGCTGGTCTCCTTGGGCCTATCGGGCATTACCGTCACCCTTGCCGCGCTTGGTCAGCACGAAGACGGCGATGAGCGCGAGGCCAATCACGCCGGCGGCGATGCCAACGATGGCGAGCGGATTGGCGCCAGTCTCCTGCTCGGAAGCACTAGAGGACTTCTTAGCAGTGGTCGTGGAAACAGCACCCGTATCGGACTTGAAATCGGACTTCTTGTCGGACTTGCCGTCCTTCTTGTCAGACTTCTTGTCAGACTTCCTATCGGACTTATCGGAGTCCTTCTTGTCGGACTTGTTGTCCTTGGTCTCGGTCTTGGTCGACACCGTCGTCTTGGTCGTCGGCTTATGACCCGGGGCGACAGCGCCGCCAGCCTGCTGGCCCTTCGTGCCGGAGCCGGAGCCCGTGCCAGTGCCAGTGCCAGCGCCAGCACCGGAACCGTTGCCAGCGCCACCGTTGCCACCATTAGTGCCAGAACCGCCATTACCGCCAGGGTTAACGGCATTCTTGGTCCACTTGGCATACAACGTCAGGTCGGCCGTCACCGGCGTACTGAAGTCGTACGCCTGCGTACAAGGCTCATCGGTATACCAACCGCCGAAAGTGTAGCCATCGCGCATCGGATCGGCCGGCTTGACCAGCTTGCCATCGGACGTAGCAACAAACTTAGTGTCGCAAGCAGACCCGCCGTTGGAATTAAAGGCAACCGTCCAAGACTCAACGGCCCCAAGCTTGAACAGCGTGCCCGAGTCATTGATGTAGTACAGGTTGCCAGATGCATCGGCAATGACCGGAGAGTCACAGTGCTGGTAATGGCCAGCCGCATCATAAATCTGCGTCGCCTCTGCATCGCCGAGCGTATAGCGATACACCCCACCACCAGCAGAGTAGCTGACGTAGTCCTTGCTATCCGCGCTATTAACGGTGAAGTACACATAGGTTTTGCCGCCCTGAACACTCACCAGCGGAGTAGCAGCAATACCGTTAAATCCGGCCGGTAGTTCTTTACCGTCAGCAGCGGTGACCATCGTGGTCTTACCGGTCTTCAGATTATAGAGAACCAGAGCAGATCCAGTAGCCGTCTGCCCACCGACAATCAAGTTGTCGCCAGACACCGCCGGGGCGCTCATGTTATTCGTAAGACCCAGGTCGACCGTCTTCTGCTCGCTCAGCACGCCCTTCGCCGAAAGCGAAATCACATGGAGCTTTCCGTCGTGCGTCATCTGATAGAAGGTCGAGCCATTGGACGGATCGGCGACGCAGTCAGCGTTCGCAAGGACGCCGAGCTTCATGGTCGAAACGACATCACCCGTTGCCTTATCAATGCACTTAAGCGTACCTGCGCTCGTGGGGACGATGGCGTACTTATCCGTCAGGGCAGCGCCAGTCCAATAATAGCCCTCAGCTGCGTCGATGTTCTGCCAAGAGACTTCGCCTGTGGCGATCTTGATGCGCGTAAAGGAACCGTTGACGTATTTCTTCCCATCAGCCGTGCCTACATAGACGTACTCGCCGTCCGAAACGACGGTGCAGGAGCTCTGCGTCAAGTCCGTCAAACCAGGCGTCAGCCACTTGCAGATCAGCTTGTCTGCAGTAATCGCCTGGACCGCGCCGCCGTTGAGCGGAACGATGATAAGGCCATTGGTATAGATCGGACGAGAGGTATAGCTCACCTTGGAGGCAAGCGGCGCAGAGGCAACCTTTTTGCCCGTGGACGAATCGATCTTAATGAGCTCGTTCTCGGTCGCGATGTACACAAAGCCGTTAGCGATGACAGGCTCGCTGCAGTTGGCATACTGCTGACCAGACTCGGCCTTCCAATCGAAGGCCCACTTAAGACCGGCGGCCTGCGCAGGCGTCTTGGCATCCGTTACGGTCGAACCGTTGCCACTGTTGCCGTAGCCGGCCCACTCGGCATCCCAATCAGGAGTCGTCGCGCTCGGATCCACGACAATCTTGTCGGGATCGGGCATGGGCGAATTATCGGTGGTATAGGCAAGCGTGACCTTATCGCCGCTCTTGAGCGTAATCTGATTGGCGCAAAGTAAGGAGGGCTCTCCGTTGATATACAGATGCCAATATTTATTGGTCGCAGCATCCCAACCATACGGCTTGTGATCGAACGGCGAAGTAATGGAATTCAGGAACCAGTACTCACCACTCTGGGAGCCGTTGTACGCAACGCCCTTGGCCTTCAGAACTGCCTCAATAAGGTTCTGGGCCGTGGAGCCTTCGGGCAGAGAAACATTGCTTGCCGTGCCCCAACGCGTATTGTTCCCGTTGACATCGGGACCGATAACATCGGCGGATCCAAGCACCTGACCGGGGAGGGCATCGGCGTCAGCACCATACATAAAGGTGACGGCGTCACCCTCCTGGAGCTTGTAGGCACCGGCGCCAACGTCGGCGAACTTGCCATTTACGTAGAAGCGCCAATAGCTCTTGGTCGCAGCATCCCAGCCATAGGACTTACCATCAAACGGCGAAGTAATGCCGTTGAGGAACCAGCCCCAAGACGATTCGCCAGCATCGAGAGTAAGGCCGGTCTGCTCAAGGAGATCCTTGGCAGTAGAGCCTGCCTTGAGACTCGTCTGGCCCGTCGAAGCCCAAATCTGCTGCTTGCCGTCCTTGTCCTTACCAAGCACCTGAACGGAAGCATGAACGGAATCAGAGGGCAGCTGGTCGCCCCAGCCACCGTAGAACCACGTGACGGTATCGCCAACATGGATGGTGACATTGTCCGCCGTATAGTCACTCGACTTGCCGTTGATGAACAGCTGCCAATAGGTCGAATAATCTTGGGGCGTACCCAGTTCAACACCGTTGTACTTAAGGCTCAGAATGAAGGAGCCCGCAGCAACGGCGTCGATGCCATTCGCCTCAAGCGCGACCTTCGTAAGGTCAAGTGCGCTCGAGCCGGACGTCACCACATACTGCGCGTTATCGACCCAGGTCTGAGTCTTGCCCTGGGCATCGCGACCAATGACGGTCACATTTGCGGCAACCTGGTCCTTAACGACAGGGGACGAGCTACCAGCCGTATAGGCAAACTCAATCTTCTGCCCCTGGGTAAGCTTGACGCTGCTCGCGCCAACCGAGGAAGACGCGCCGTCGACGAACAGCTGCCAGTAGGCATGGGTCGTCGGATCGTAGGCAAGCGTGCGGCCATCGCTCGGGGATGTGATGCTTTCGAGGTAGAAACCGTATGCCGTGTTCGGATCGTACTTCGCCTTGAAGCCCGTCTTCTCCTGCAGCTTAATGAAGGCATCCGCAGCCGTCGCGCCCTCGTCGAGCTTGAGCTGCGTAGGTGCCACCCAGGTCTGAGCCTTGCCGTCGGCATCGGTGCCGATAATCGAGAACGAAACCTCGACTTGCTTCTTGGCGACATCGCCGGTTTCTGTCGGGTTCTCTGTCTGGACGGCAGCCGCGGCGGCAGATCCTGCTTGGCCAGCGGATGCCGTCGAAGACTGCTCGCTCGTGGCAGGGCTCTCCCCCGTCGTCGAGCCTTCGTCGCCAGTTGCCGCCTCTGTTATGGCTGCACTAGCTGCAGGTGCGCCCTCGGAATCCGAAACCTCGGCGCCGCTCTGCTCAGCGGTACCGCCCGCAAGCGCTGCGTCCTCGCCCGGCGTCGCAGCCTGAGCCACAGCCTCGGCAATGCCCTCGGCGCCCTCGGCCCACAGCTGAGACGGCGTGGTGCTAAAGGCCATCGCGAAGGCCAGGAATGCCACCAGGCCGCGCTTGGCTACGCCGCGCGCAATTGCGCCACGGCGATGCGAGACGCGCTGGCGCTCGTCCACAAACATATCCATTTGTCTCCTACTGTCTGTACTTGGAGCGTTGCCTTGAGGCTGCCCCACGTCATCGCGCATGTTGCGCTCGAGTTCCCCCATCGGGGTCCCCCTTCCCTCCAGAGCCCTATGCACAACGGCGGCATACGCCGCAGCCGCATGCAAGATGGGAGGCGATCCGACTTAACCTTAACGGCTCAGGCGCGCCGTCCGATCTGCGACGCGAACATCCCGAGCCAAGAGGAATTACGGTTACTGGTACAGCCGGGGACTTGCACCCCGATTCTCCCAAACGCGCAGGAAAACCGCGCATTCGTGCGTCTCCGCACCACCATCTAGGCCATCGATTAAAACCGTCAATATGCTATCACGCAAAAGGGCCTCGCACGCAGGCGAAGCCCAAGGTAAAAGCTATTGTTTGCGAAAGGAAAATGCGGTGACGGTCGCAGCCTCTAGTGCTTGCCGCCGTGGCTGTTGAGCCAGATATTGCGGCCCAGCATAAGCGCCAGCACCAGCGCGCTCACGTAGCCCATAAAGCCAATGACCGGGATACCAAACACAACCGGCTCGATGCGCGCGTAGTACACCACCGACGAACCGATAAACAGACCGGCGATCACAATTGCCATCGACATACGGTCGATAATTCCGCCCAGCTGTCGCAGCGCCTTATCGCTGCTCATGATCTGCGTGTTCACCTTAAGCTGGCCGCGTGTGAGCATGCGCGAAGCCAAGCCCAGATACTCGGCCGCCTCGAGTGAGCCCTTCGCCGCGCGATAACTGCTCGCTGCAAAGTCGCGGCTCATCTCGCGCATGCGGGCGTAGGTGCTCTTTTCGTTTTTGATGTGCGTCTGGATGATCTGGATCATGTTGACGTTGGGCATGTACTCGGTCAACAGGCCCTCGAGCGTCACCATGCCGCGGGCGAACATCGTGACCACGCTCGGCAGCTCAACGTCATTTTTGCGCGCCAGATTGAGCAGCGAAGTCAAAAACTCGCCGATATCCAGATCCTTCAGGTCAAGGCCCGCAAAGTCAGCCACGATAAAGTCCAAATCGGACAAAAAGGCCGAATGATCGAGCTCAGCCGAGTCGCCACGCGTCACGGCGAAGCGCATGAGCGAATCCTTGAGCTTGGGCACGTCACCCTCGGCCACGGCGAAAATCATGTCCTTGACGATACCGCGGTCGTGGCTCGACATGCGTCCGACCATGCCCAAGTCGATAAAGTAAACGATGCCGTCCTTGAGGATGATATTTCCCGCATGCGGGTCGGCATGGAAAAAGCCGTCGTCGAGCACCTGCGTCGAATAGTCCTCGACAATCGCCGAGCCGATCTTTTCCAGGTCATAGCCCTCGGCCACCAAGCGTTCAGGATCGGCGATCGAAATGCCGTCGACGTAGTCCATAACCACCACGTGCTCGGTGCACAGGTCCAGATAGGATTTAGGGCACGTCACGCCATGAACGCTCTTATGGAACTCGTAAAAGTCATTGAGGTTTTGGGCCTCGGCCAAAAAGTTGGTCTCCTCGCGAAACGAGGTCCACAGCTCCTCGACCACGCCGTGCAGGTCAACGAATTGATCGGTGTTGACGAACTTGGAAACGATACGCACCACCGAGCGGATGATATCGATGTCCTGCGCCATAACCTGCTGCGCACCGGGGCGCTGCACCTTGACGGCCACGTCCTCGCCCGTCACCAGACGAGCGCGGTGCACCTGCGCGAGCGATGCGCTACCAAGCGGATTGGGGTCGATCGCATCGAACATCTCCCCCAGGCGCAAGCCGTATTCCTCTTCCAAGCAGCGGAGCACTACCTCGTACGGCACCGGCTCCACGTCGGAGCGCAGACGACGCAGCTCGTCGCAAAAGCGTTGCGGCAGAATCTCGGACCGGTTGGCCAGAATCTGCCCCATCTTGACGAACATGGGGCCGAGTTCCTCGAGCAGGCGGCGCAAACGAACCGGCGTGAGGTTATCCCACACGCGGTACTTTTTGACCAGGCGAACAATCTGCCCGATGCGTTCGCGACGACCCGCCGGCGTGAGCTGGTATTCCTCGTCCGGCGCCATCGCGTCGGGCTCCTCGGGCACCATATCGACAGCGCGCGGCTTCTTGCGAGCGCCCGAGACGACGGCGTCGACCTCATCGACAACCGCCGCCTCGTCACCCAGAGGATCTAGATTGTTGTAATCGGTGGTGGAATCTGCCATCTGCGCTGCTACTCGGCCTCTTCGGTATCCTTCGCATCGTCGGGCTCAACGGACTCAACGGGCACCGAGGTCACGTTGTCCTCGACCGAATCGACGATGTCGCGCACATGGGCCAAGAAGGCCGTGCGCTCGGGGGCGGTCATGACGCGGACACGGGCAAGGATAAGCTCGTCGAGCACGCGCTGGGCCGCGGTCTCGCCCTGCGTACCCAAGCGCTCGGTCAGATCGGAGATGGTACCGCCGGCCTGCTCGAACATATCGGACACACTGCGGGCGATATCGGGGGTGGCGGTGTCCTTGCGGACCTGCTCGCCCTTGGTGTTAAGGTCGTCGAGGACCTTCTTGCCGCCTTCGACAGCAACGGCGGCAGCGCCAAAGCCCACGTTAATGGCGCCGTTAACAAGCTGATCGAGTTTCATAACCATGGTTGTCTCCAATCACAAACAACTGCATTGGCGTTCTTGTACCCAAGATTGAGCGAAAGCGACAAAGCGTTTTAGCGCTATTCGATCGACGGGAAATCCCTACCTCACGTTGTCGTTCATCGCGAAAGAGTTCTTCATGGCGCAGCTCGTGGTGTAGAGCACCTTGCCCAGCAGGGCATCGGTCTCCACGCGAACACGCTCGGCAAAGGCCTCGTTGGCGCGTGCAAGCTCGGCAGGCACCTCGACCTCGGGCAGAGCGGCTACGGCAGCGTCGACGTCATGGATCTGCTTGTGGCCCATGCCACCGACCTTCTCCTGATAATCCTCGACCGCGCGGCCGCACTCATGGAAACGGACGTCAGCCAGGGCGCCGATCAGGCGGTTGGCCCAGTAGAAGTTTTCGGACGTTACGCGAGCCTGCGTGTCGGCATAGTACTCGGGCATGGTCTCGACGTTGGCGTACAGCGGAACCAGCGCGTTAAACGAGTTGGAGCCAAACGCCATCCACTGCACGGCGCGATAGGCCGGCTGCGCATAGGGGCGCAGCTGCAGCACGGCGAGCTGGCTGTTGCGGTTGATGCCGATGGGGCGATAGGCGCCGCGCGTGGCGGGCGTGCCCTTGCTGCCGTAGCAGTCGTACTCCGTACCCTGGTAGTGGCTCGAGAGTACGTACTTGATGTCCTCGATGGTCACCTTACGCTCGGGCACGCGGCTCCAGGGGATATCGTCGCTCTCGGGCGTGTAGTCGGCGTCGGGGCCATCCCACACGTCACTGGGGTTGAGGCAGCGCTGCATGTACCAGGCGCGCGGCGTGTTGTAGACGTGGTCGCTGTCGCTGTGCGAGCCAAAGGCCTCGCGCGGGTTAAAGACCGCAGCCGAGCCGTAGCCCTCGACGCCCAGCGTCAGGTCCAGATGCCACTCGGCCATCCAGGAGCGCAGGTCGGCGGAACACATGTGGTCGGCCTGGTCGCCCTCGGCGTCGTCCAGGTCAAAGCTGTCGATACCCAGCTGGTTAGGCATGGTCACATAGGCGTCGTCGGGCACGCGCTTGGCGATCCAGTGATGGCCGCCGATGGTCTCGAGCCACCAGATCTCGTCCACGTCGCTAAAGGCGATGCCGTTGTTCTCGTAGGTGCCGTAGCGCTCGAGCAGGTCGCCCAGGATACGGACGCCGTCGCGGGCGGACTTGGCATACGGCAGGACCAGGGTCACCATGTCCTCCTCGCCCAGGCCACCAGGCTGCGCCGGCACATAGCCGTCCTCACCCTCGTTGCCCTTGGCGGGCACGTAGTCCACGAGCGGATCGGCGCCGCGAACGCGCTCGTTGGTGGTGAGCGTCTCGGTTGCGGACATGCCAACATTGAGCTCGTTGAAGCCGGCCTCGGCCCAAATGCCGTGACCGGGAACGACGTCGGGGACGCTCGTGTAGCGCATGGGGTTGTCGGGCAGCTCGATGGTCAGGTGGCTCAGGACACTCGTGTAGACACGCGGCTGCTCGTCGGGATGTACCACGCGCATGCGCTTGGGCTCAAACACCCCGTTGGACGAGTCCTCATTGCGGGCGACAAGCGTCGACCCGTCGTAGCTCGCGTTCTTACCAACCAAAATCGTTGTGCACGGCATGCGCATCCTCCTTGAGCGAAGAAATTAAATGGCAACAGTGTATCGCTTTGGCTCAAAAAGGGCGAAGCCACAGCTCCGGCAACCCCTGTGGTCAAAAAATGCCAAATATGAGTACTGTCACCAATTTAGTAGTAGCAAATTTCCTTGTAACGAGTGCCAGAAATCCCCATTTGTCCAAAAGCAAGACAACGTTATTCCCCATAGGTTCAATAAAATGGGCTCCCTAGCGATAATGAATATCGCTAGGGAGCCCAAATCTCATAAAACATATGTGACTATCTTGGCAACAGTACTCATATTTGGCGTTTTTTGACCACGTGGTATATGGCTAACCCCTCAAACAGCCCAAAACGCCTATTTCGATGCACGCTCCGCCGCCTCGATCACGTGCTTGGCGAGAATCGCCGTCGTTACAGCCCCCACGCCGCCCGGCACCGGAGTAATTGCGCCAACAACCGGCTCCGCAGCATCAAAATCGACGTCGCCGACCAGCTTGCCGGCGGCCTCGTCCCAGTTGATGCCAACATCGATAATCGTCTGGCCCTCGCGAACCGCGTCCACACCAATCGTGCGCGCGCGTCCAACGGCCGCAACCACAATATCAGCCGCACGGCACTCGGCAGCCAAGTCGCGCGTATGCGTATGGCACGTCGTCACTGTGGCATTGCGAGCCGTAAGCATGGCGGCAACGGGACGGCCAATCACCAGCGACCGACCAACGACCGCGACCTTGGCCCCATCCAGCTCAACGCCGTAATGGTCCAGCAACGCCAGCACAGCCTCCGCTGTGCAGGGGGCAAAGCCCTCGCCACGCCCCGAAAGCGTGGTGAGCAGCGAGGCCGGCGTCATGGAGTCAACATCCTTGGCAGGATCGAGTGCCGCGGCAACTGCATCCTCGTCAAGCCCAACGGGCAACGGACGAAACATCAGGCAGCCATGAACAGCGGGGTCGGCATTGATGTCCTCGATGGCCGCCAACAGCTCGTCCTGCGAAACATCGGCAGGAAGCAAAACGCGGCGAACCTCGATGCCGACCTTCTCGCAGCGCTTGAGGGCACCGCGCTCGTAGGACAGGTCGTCCTCGCGCTCGCCTACACGGACAATGGCCAGCGTCGGGACGATGCCCTGTTCGCGCAGTGCGGCGCAGCGAGCAGCGAGCTCCTCGGTCAAAGCACGGGCAACGGGAGCACCCTTGAGTAGCTCGGCCATGGCTATCCCCTCTTCCTTGCGGCATCGGCAGCACGACGCGCCAGCGCATCGGCGCGCGGCAGCCACGTATCCAGCAGCTCATCGCACGCCGCCTCGAGCTCCTCAGCGCGGGCACGATCCTTCATAGACGTGGTGTTCGCAAAGAGCGTCAGGCTCGCGCCCTGCATGGCCGCGCGGCAAAACACGGCACCGCACGCCACGTCGGACAGCAACTGCCGGGAACCCTTGTCCGCCATGTCCTCGAGCACCGCCAGCGCACGCCCGCAGGCATCCATGATCCGATATGGCGGCATGGCGGCCACGTGCAACGCATCCTGAATCGCCGCGGGTCGAGCGGGGTCATCACGAGGAATACCGTATGCCGCAGACACTTGGCCGTACGCACGAACGTCCTCGGCAACCAGACCCACAAGCTCCTGAGCCAGCTCGTCTGCCTGGGCAAACGCGTGCGTCAGATCGTCCGCGCGATCGGCAAGCGCGGGGTTTGTCGCCCCATAGCGGGCAACCATTCCGCAAAGCGAGGCGCCCAGCGCGCCCACAAAAGCGCTCGCGCTGCCACCACCGGGAACCGGCTCGCGCGCGGCCAGCGCCTCGGCAAACCCGCGGCAGGTCTTGTCCATCATCTCTTGGCTCATACGCATGCACCTTCAAGTCATATACATCGGTCGGGCGGCAACCACCGACCGACCGCATCGATCACATAATGGTGCATAGTCTAGCCCATAAGTACATAAGCGTCAGCGCACCTGGTCATCGCGGATTTCTATGACGAACGATAGGCGTCGGCACCGCAAACATGGGAAACATGGCCCGCCTTTCGGGACTTCCGGACGTCACAAACTGGGGCATATCTATAAACAAGGAACCTATTGGGGCAATGCCCGCGTACACGCGCCCCTTTAAAGCACTGGGCGCCCAACCCCGGTGAGGCCCGACAGCATCGGCTCTCCCCTCTTTTGGACCCGCGCATATTGCCACTTGTCGGCGCAATTCCAGCCCTCAGAATGGGACACATGGCCCACCCGAGCGAGCCGCTCGCGCGTACAGTAAAGGCAGGTAATCCATGGGCGGTTACAGATCGAGGAGGACACGACCATGAAAAAGAAGGCCTTTGCGATTCTCACCCTCTGCATCAGTCTCTTTGCCGCAGTTGCCTTGGTGGGTTGCGGTGGCAGCGACGGCGCTACCGGCAGCAGTGGTGGCGGTGGAGCGGAAAACCAGCCGTGGATATGAGGACTGACTTCATTTGGTTTAAAGTCGAGGTGCCCGAGGGCGTCGAGATTACCGACGTTGCCGGCGACACCGCCGACAGGGCCCAGTTTAAGTTCACCGAGAGCGAGCACGCCAGCGATCGCTTCATCCCCGTCTTCGATCCTGACAAGAACGCCGACGAGCTGTTCGACTACGAGGCAAAGTGGAATGCCAGCTTTGAGTGGACCGAAAATGACCCCGTCAAGTACAACGGCAAGACTTGGCGCAACGCTTCCTATACACACTCGGGCGGCGTAACGACCGAATACTTCACCGACGTTGACGGCGGCAGTGTGTATGTGCGTATCGACAACGTCGAGGAGCACAAGGACGCCGTCGAGACCATGATGAAGTCTCTGGAATTTGCCGACGACATCGCCGAGGCCAAGACCGAGGCCATGGACGTCAAGCCCGACGATATCGAGATCAAGCGCTAAGCGACTGGCGAGCGCAACGGGAAACACGGTCGCAGTGCAAACAAGCGACGGTACCCCAGCGCTTCGTACCCAGGGAGGGCCGGTAAACCGACCCTCCCTTTCTTATGCCTGTAGCCGACGAACGCGAGGATGCCGGACGCCGGAACCGCCCCAAATGTGGCAACAGTACGAAAACGACAAACACCCCAACACGTCCGCCCACCGATTTATTGCGCCGCGCAGACAATTAAACCAGCATCTTTAAACATCTGGGCAGTATAGTGACCAAAACTATCGCATAACCGCACTCTGCGAATGGAGAAGTTATGACCGAACACCATGCCATCAGCCGCCGAGCGTTTACGCTGGGCCTAGGGCTTGCGGCGTTGTCACCACTTGCAAGCCTGCCCGAAACCGCAGCGCCGGGCATTCCCCTGCGAGCGGCATTTGCAGACAACACACCCGCACCGTCGGACAGCCTCGACAATTTCGTCATTCGCCTTCGCCCCGCGGGCTATTTTCGCACCGCGAGCGTCAACCAAGGCGGCAACGTTCGCGGCAACGTCTGCCACCTGTTTAACGACGGCACGTCCAGCAAGCTCATCCTTGAGAACGTAACGACCAAGAATGACGATACAAACTGGTATGCTATCCGCACCTTGCTCAATTTCGAAGAGCATAAAAAGACGGGCTACAGCATTTGGTCGGTCGACGACGACTCTGACAAAGATGGAAAGGTCATCCACGTATGGGGCGGCGAGTATGACAACAAGCCCAGCCGCGCTTTTGCGTTCGAGCGTCAATCAAACGGAACCTATATCATCCGAGACCGCACGGTCGAGAAAGAAACCGAGAAAAAAGACATTAAGTACCTGGCAATAGAATCGAACGGCGAAGACCAGGACAACAATAAGATCTGCCATAAGAGTAAGAGCATTCCGTGGGAGCTCGAACTTATCGGTTACGACATGAAAAAGAACGATGCCACGGTTAGCAGCCTCGACTGGATCACGTACAGCAGCTACGTCGACGGACCATGTTGGATGAAATACGTCGACGACAACAAGTTCCTCGACGAGCTGAGCATCCCGGGTACGCACGATTCGGGCACCTGCAGCGTGGACAACGACACTGAGCCCCAATCCTCGCAAGTAAAATGCCAGCAGGATTACATTCCCACGCAGTTGCTCGAAGGCATTCGCTATTTTGATATCCGGCTCGGAAAGGGCGATGACCCCGGCATCGACCACGGGATTTTCTACCTACTCAAAAAAGACGGGAACTATCTGCATCTCTCCGATGTCATCGGGTACTTCAAAACGTTTTTGAACGAAAACCCGTCAGAAGCGCTCATCATGCTCGCATCGCGCGGCAACGATGAGGCTACCGACGAAAGCATAACGACGGCCTTCGCCAAGGTTATGGCCGATAACCCCAACCTGTTCTACACGTCGAGCCACGTCCCCACGCTGGGCGAGGTGCGCGGAAAGATCGTCCTGCTGCGTCGATTTGGGCTCGCCGGCAACAGCGTAAGCGGCCACACGTGGGGCCTCGACCTCACCCAATGGGATGACAAGATCAAGGCGCATTCCGGGCAGTCGATGTGTCTCGTCCAAGACGCGCGGGGATTTGAAGCCATAGGGGAAACGGGCAATGAAGAGCCCTATTGCACCAAGGTATATGCCCAGGACAAGTACAAACTCACGGGAACCGACAAGCTCAGCTGGGTCGATAATGCGCTGAAGGAAACGACCGGGCGCACGTGCAACAAGGTGGACGTCGTGGACGATGCCGGGGCCGAGGTGCAAGTCCAGGAGCGTTGCTGGTCTATCAACTACACCAGCTGCACGGGCTTGTCGCACGGAGGCAATCCTTTTACCTCGGCACGAGTAGTCAACGAGCATCTGTACAAGAGCCCGTACATCAATCCCAGCGGCACCGAGGATACAAAGTCAGATTACCTCAAGCACATTGGCATCATCGCATCCGACTTTGTTGATGCGGCGCTGGCCCGGAGCATCTACCAGCGCAATTACAATTACGATACGAAGCACACGCAGTCGGCTTCGTGCTGCCTCCCGACCCGCATGCGCATGACGTACGGCGACTCGCTGAGCGATGCCTCGCTCCAGGATGGCAAGACCGTTGGCGAGGGCCATTTCCGCCTTGTCGACAGCAGCAACGTACTCAACGTGGCGGCTTCGGGCCATGCGTTTACCATCGAATACGTGGATGTCGACGCCTTGGGCAACGAGACCGTTACGGGGCTGCAGGGATCCGTGCCCATCGATATCGATCCGCGCGCACTGACACCCCACTTTGAGGGGCTCGAAGGCCTTAAGGCCGGCGAGGATGTGCGCACAAAGGTCGCGGCGCTGCTCGAGGGCAAACTCGAAAACGATGCCTGCACGGCTCAGCTCGAGTTTGTGCACGACGCGGACGGCGCTCCGGGCACGGCAATGGCCGAGGGCGAGGCATTTACCGCGGGAACGTACTGGGTGCGCGCGAACGGTCTTTTGGGCGACGCGGCGCAAAACTACAAGCTTGCTAATGACGGAGCCGCGAGCTTTACCGTAGCGGCCTCGAGCAGTGCAGGCGGCACCGGCACCGACGGTGGCACGGGTTCCAACGCAGGCAGCGCTGATAAGAACGGTAAGGGCAACAAGGGCAAGAACTCGGGCGGAAAACTCGCCGACACGGGCGACGGCTCCGGCATTGCCGCCGGGCTCGCTGCCGCCGCCGTAGCGACAACGGTCGCCGGCGCGGCAATGCTTGCCAACGACCGCGAAAACGCTGGGGACGGCAGCGAATAGGCAAGCCGGCCTTTTAGACACATCGACTCAATGGGGGGCGCAGGACACCGTTCTGTGCCCCCGATTTTTAACTTGGCCCAAACGCCGCCATAGGCTACATCACCATGTTCAGCGCGTTAACAAACTCCTGGGCCTTCGCACGGCTGCTCAGGCTAAAAACACAAGCAGTCAACAGCCTGTTACGCAGAAAAACATCGCGGCCCTTGATCCTGTTGACCCCCGTAATGTCCTTAAGATAGACAATCTCGGTGTGCTTGCCACCAAAAGTGCCCTTCTTGAGCACCTCAATACGGTTGGGGTAGATCTTGACGTCTTTATACCTACCCGAACCTTTGTCCTGGAATAGCAGCGTGTTATTGTCCATACGCGTCACTCCCGTGGGATTCGCTAAAACTGCCTCTATGGTCACATTTTAGTCACCGCAAGGCCCCATGCGAAGATGTCAGACAGCACAGCGATTCGTGTCCGCGCGAGGCTTTAAACTAAATGCGATAAAGACGCATTCCACAAGAGGAAAGTGGGGCGACAGTGATGGGCGAACTGGTAAACCGTGGAGAATCGGCAACCGTGCCAGAAGTTTTTTACAAGCAGGTTTCCTCGATTCTCAACGCCGCTCGCGACAAGGCCTATACCGCCGTTAACTTTGCGATGGTTGAGGCGTATTGGGAGATCGGCAAGAGCATTGTTGATGAACAGGGCGGAGAGGAGCGCGCAGCATATGGAGAGGCATTGATTGCAGGCCTCTCCAGAAGGCTTACCGCGGATTTCGGAAGAGGCTTTGGCATCGCAAACCTTCGCAATATGCGTCAGTTCTTTCTTGCGTTTCCAATTCGCGACGCACTGCGTAGCGAATTGAGCTGGACTCATTACCGCAGGTTGATGCGCATTCCCGACCCTGATGCTCGCGCCTGGTACATGAACGAATGCGCCGATTCTCGTTGGAGCACGCGTCAGCTCGAGCGCCAGATCAACACCATGTTCCGCGAGCGCCTACTTGCCAGCAAGGACAAAGAGGCCGTCACCCAGGAAATCCAAAAGAGCGCCCCGGCTCGTCGCCCCGAGGATATCATCCGCGACCCATATGTACTGGAGTTTTTAGGTTTCTCGGACGATGCTACGTTTCGTGAGAGCGATCTAGAGCAGGCGCTCATCACGCATCTTCAGAAGTTCCTGCTGGAGCTTGGCCGTGGCTTCGCTTTCGCGGCGCGCCAAAAGCGCATCACCTTTGATGGGCGCCATTTCTATATTGACCTTGTTTTTTACAACTATCTGATGCGCTGCTTCGTGCTCATCGACCTTAAGACCGATGACCTTACGCATCAGGACCTGGGCCAGATGCAAATGTATGTGAACTACTACACGCGCGAACTCATGAACGAAGGCGACAATCCGCCCATAGGCATCGTGCTCTGCGCGGACAAAAGCGATTCGATCGTCGAGTACACGCCGCCCGAAGACAACGACCAAGTGTTTGCCGCCAAATACCTGCCATATCTTCCAAGCAAGGAAGAGCTGGCGCGCGAGCTGAGTGCCGAGTACCGCGCCATCAACGAAGCGACTAATGGCGAAGTGCAAGGATAGCAGCACGTTGCGGCCGATACCCCCGACGGCGCTCCACATCACCCGGGAAAAGAGGAGCTTTCCATGACACACAGACCGAAAACAACGCTGCACGACTGCATCTATGGGCTTGCCGTCGGTGACGCGCTGGGCGTTCCCTACGAGTTCAGACCTCGTGGCACGTTCGAATGCACCGACATGATCGGCTACGGCACGCACGAGCAGCCCGCCGGCACCTGGAGCGACGACACATCTATGACGCTCGCCACCTGCGACTCCATCAGAGAGCTCGGCCGCATTGACACCGAGGACATGCGCGACAAATTCGTGAGCTGGATTGCCCGTGGCGAGTATACGATCGACGGCGTTTTCGACTACGGCGGCACAACCGCCCGCGCCTTGCACACCGGCAAAGGAGGCTCCGGCGAACGCGACAACGGCAACGGATCGCTCATGCGCATCGCTCCCCTGGCGTTCACCGATGCGACAGACGAAGAGGTCAGCAAAGTCTCGGCGATTACGCACGCCCACAGAACGTCGACCGACGCATGCATCATATTTGTTGAGCTGATGAGGGACGTGATGAACGGCGCGCTCCCCTCGTGCGCGCTGCAGCTAAAAAGCGCGCCCGAGCACGAAATCAGTTCCGGCGGCTTCGTGCGTGACACGCTTAAAGCCGCTACCTGGTGCTTTGTGAACACCAACAGCTACGAAGCCTGCGTGCTTGCCGCCGTCAACCTGGGCGACGACACCGACACCACCGCAGCCATCGCAGGGGCCCTCGCCGGCACGGCCTACGGTATCGATGCAATTCCACGGGAGTGGATAGACGCCCTGCGTGGCAGGGAACTGATTGAGCGGTGTCTGTTTTAGGGTGCAGCACAAAACACGCGAGCCCACACATGAAGAAGAATTAGGCGACAGAAAATGCCCCCAATACCAGTCATCTCCCTTGACCTGCACCCTGCATCCTTCGGCCTTGCAGGGGTATTCATCTCAGACTCAACGGTAAGTGTCGCACCGAGACGAGCATTGACCGCGCATCACAGAATGGGTAGTGATAAATGGCTACGCCAATTATTCAAGGAAGAGAATATGACGTCACCCAGGAGCAAGCCGATGAATACAACGCGCTGTTCGACGAGATGTGCGAAAGGCTCGACGCCCTTCCGACTCCGAAACCGGGAACGCTCAACTTCAAATTGAGCCTCGATTTCAAGAGCATCACGGACGAGTACATGCCGAGGCTTCGCGAGATAATCGAGGACGCAAATCAGCTATGAGTCGCGGCTACAAAATCCACTGACTAGTGTTTTTTGTCGCCGCCT
>CATYDM010000017.1 GCA_958405195.1 uncultured Collinsella sp. | reverse complement strand
CCTGATGTTCAGGCTGCTCATTTCTTCCTCCCCATGCGGTCGAACAGGCGCTGCACGCGCTCGCCCCTCGTCCTCTCGCGCTTGGCCGCGAAGCCCTCGCCGCGACGGTCGAGCAGGGCCAGCCACTCCTCGAAGACGAACGGGTACTCGTCCAGGAGGCGCGCCATGTCGTATGGGGAGGCCCCGGTGATTCTCGCGGCGCTTGCTACTTGGCGGGCGCAGATGCTAAAGGGGCGTCCTTCTCCTTGGCGAGGAGCTTGGTGTTGTCGTCGATTACGACGGCGTCGTAGGTGTCGGCGATGTACTCGGCGGCCTCGGCCAGCTCCATGCCCTCGATGCCGACCTCCTTGGCCTTACCGGCCTGCTCGGCGGCGATCACGCACCACACGAAGTCGTTGTAGGCCGCCTTGTGCGGGGAGTCGGGGATGGATGCCATGGCGTCGATGGACTTCCAGTTGGAGGTGCGGCCCGCATCGAACTCGATGGGGTCGTTGTCGCCGTCGGTGAGGGTGAAGTGGAACTTGAGCATTTAGTGCCTCCTAGGCTGCTGCGTAGGTCTGAACCTTGTTGACGATGGTGATGGTCACGGGGGAGCCGTCCTTGGCCGCCACGCCGATGTCGTCGGCGCTGAACTCGACCTCGGCGGCGCTGCCCTCGGGGTCGATCTCGGGCGTCTCGCAGTTCCACGGGACGTTGCTGAAGACGACGCTCATGGTGCAGTTGGGGTCTTGCGAGTGGGTGAAGTCCCACGCGGCGGAGCCGTAGACGACCTTGTTGGTCACGGTCGTGCCGTTCTCGCTGCCAGTGAGGACCTTGCGAATCTCGGTGTAGTCCTCGGGGATGATGGTCTGTTTCACCGTGGTCTTGAGCTTGGACTCGGCGACCTCGGATGCGATGACGCGCCCGGCACCTCGGTAGGAGGTGAGGCTGTTGGACAGCTCGAACTCGCCCTTGGTCACCAGCACCTCGATGGGGGTCTGGTCGTTGGGGGAGAACTTGAACACGCCGTTGGTCGGCATGAAGTAACCGTCGAAGCACGAGGGCTCCGTCTCGCCGGACCAGCCGCCGAACAGGGCGGCGTCGATACCGGCGGCCGTGATGCCGATGTCGAGCGGCGCGTTGCCCTCGAAGGAGAGCGACAGCGTGTCGATCTTGCAGCCGGTGGCCTTGTGCACCGTGGCGGCCGACGTGTTGCCGACCTGGCCCCAGAAGGTCAGGAAGGGAATCTCGGAGCCGAGGGTGATCACGTGCTTGTAGTAGCCGGGCTTCTCGGCCGACGTGGTGACGATGTTGCCCATGGCGGCGAGGATGTAGAGCACCAGCGAGTCGGCGTAGGCCAGCGTCTCGAAGTCGACGGCCATGTTGACCTCGGACACGTAGGCCCCGTTCGTGGTGTTGGCTCGCAGGCCGCAGGCCACGTTCTTCTGCTCGACGGTGCGCTCGGGCTTGATGAGGCCGCCGCCGGTGAGGCCGTGTCGGAACGTCGGCGTCGGCGCGGCCTTGGTCTTGGACTCCTGGCGGGCGACGCCGAGGAGGCCGATGGATGTGTTAATCATCTGCCGTCTCCTTCTTGGACGTGCGGGACTCCTTCACGATTCCGTCCCGCTTCAGGATGGTCAGGAGGGACGTGGGCAGGCCCTCGACCTGCTCGCCCTTCTTCGCTCGATACGTGAGGCCGTTGTAGGTGGCCTCGAAACCCTTAGCCGCGCGAAGCATTGCGCACCAGCTCCTTGAACTCTCTGGGGCAGGCCGAGAAGACCTTGCAGGTCACATCGACCTGCGCCGCCACCACGTACTTCTTGTCGGGGGTCGAGTCGTAGCCCGCGTCGCTCATGCGCGGGATCGCGCAGTCGACCGCGCCGCCGAGAGTCGCGTCGGCGGCGATGCCGTAGCAAAGCGAGTTGACCCAGCGCTGCACGCTCTCGCGCGCGACGTCGAACTTGGCGTGCGTAGCGAACAGGTAGACGTGTAGCGTGAACTGCTTGGCGTACTCGGCGCTCGTGGCCCCGCCCGTCGTGCTGTCCATATCGGCCAGCGGGTCGCACCACGCGAGGAACGGCGGGCGCTTCGGCGGGATGTGGTCGTGGACCTCGGGCACCTTGCCGCCGTCGCCGTACATGGCCAGCGCGCTCTCGGACAGCACGAGCGACGCGCGCTCGAACAGGGCCGTGGCGGCCTCGGCGTAGGGCATGGCGATCACATGACCACCGCCCTGCACCGGCCGAACTGCTCTATGGCAGCGTCGACCTCGGGCAGGCCCGTCGCGCCGTCGCGCCCGGCGAGCGTGTAGCGGATGAACCCGGCGTCGGTGGCCTCGCCCGTGGCCCTCTCGGGGGTGGCCGACGGCCGCAGGTAGTAGGCCGCGAGACGCAGGACGGCCTCGCTCACGCGCTCCGGAACCTCGGTGAGGCCGTAGCGGTAGCGGATGGTCGCGCGCCCCTCGGGGCCGACCGCCTGGCAGTCGCTCACGAGCGACCAGCCGGGGGTGAGGACCTCGGCCACGTCGTTGTGCTCGAGCCAGACGAAGCCGCCGCCGAAGGTCTCCGTGACGCCCATCTGCTGCACGAAGCTGCGCCTCGCGTTGCGCTCGAACGTCTCGGTGGCCGCCTGCCGCGCGGCCCAGAACTCCTCCTCGGTCACGTCGGAGAAGTCGTCGGTGTCGTCCATGCCCTTTAGCTGCTCGAGCCTGAAGTAGTGGCGAGTGACCACCGCGAGGAACGTGGTGAACAGCAGGTCGTCACCGCGATACCAGTTGATTCGCACGGAATCGGGGGCCGCGATGCGCGGGAGCTTCAGCTTTCCGCCCTCGAACCTGTACTCGAGGGACGTTCCGCTGCCCAAAAGGAGGGCCGCGCGGTCGGGCGCGGCCTCCGTCTCAAGTGTCAGCTCGTCCGTGTAGGCGACGCGCAGCGTGCTGTAGGGCTGGACGAGCACCGCTACTCCTCCTCGTCGTCGTAGAGGTCGGCCTCGAGGAGCGCCAGAAGCTCTTCCTTCTTGGCCGCCTTGGGGTACTCGATGCCCTCGGCGTCGAGCTTCGCCTTGATCTCCTTTACGGTGAGGTCCTCGGCCTGCGGCTCGGGGGCCTTCACGGCCTCGATGGCGAGGCCGCGTCGCACGGCCTCGTCGGTGGACATGACTTCGCCCTCGAAGGCGATCAGGTGGCCGTCGCGCACGACGCGCTTGGGTGAGGTGTAGGTCTCCATGGCTCCCCCTTACGCCGCTGCGGTGTCGAGGTTCGTCTTGGAGGCGTAGCAGAAGGCGTCGGGGTAGCGGACCTGCAGCGCCTTGGTGTGCTCGGCACGGACGCACAGCTCGTTGTGGATGAACTGGTCGTTGACGCGGTCGACGTCGACCGTGGTGCCGTGGATGGAGCGGCGCTCGGCTGCGTAGGAGTCGTACACGAGCAGGCCGTCGCAGTTCGGGTCTTCCACGACCTTCATGCCCCAGAGCACGTCGCCGGTGATGGACTGGTACAGGCCGGTCTCGGTCTTGTACAGGTCGATTTCCTGCTTGATGATCGGGGAGACAAGCACGTGGGTCGGGACGCGCTTGGCGGTCAGCATGACCTTGGTGCGCATCTTGCGGATTGCCTCGTAGTACAGGCCGCCGACGTGCTCCTTGAACTCGAGGATGCCGGTGGTGTTCTTGATGCCGACGATGCCGGTGGAGTTGCTGCCGCCGAACATGTGGTCGTCGGTGACGCTGTTCAGGTCGAGCAGGAGGTCGTGCTGGATGATGCTCGAAAGCTCGTCGTAGTCCTTGAGCGTGTCCTCGGAGACGGGGACGTATCCGGCGATGGTCTCCTTGTTGGCCACGGCGTCCTTGTAGGAGTACAGGACCTTGGCCTTGGCTGCGGAGGTTCCGTCGACCACGCCGCCCCATGTGGCGGGCATGCCCGTCTGCGTGGAGCGCTGCTTGTAGGTGACGGAGCCGGTGGCGGGGGTCTCGCGCAGCGTGTCGGCGAAGCTGCCGAACAGGCTGTCGGGCTTTGGGTCGAGGGTCAGCTCGATCTCGGTGGGCGCGCCGACGGTGACGACGGTGGCCTCGTTCTTGAAGCCACGGTAGAGGCCTCGGAACTCGTCGCGCGGGCCGAGGATGCGCTCGGCGAAGGACGCCTTGGGCGTGGGGACCTTGGGGGCGGGCGCGTTGCGGGCGGCGTCCTCCTCCTCGATGACGTGCTCGAGGGTCAGGTCGAGCTGCTGAATCTGGCCCTCGATGATGAGGGCCTTGTTCTGGTCGCCGGAATCGGCGGCCTTGTGCTGCTCCTCGGCGAGGCGGCTGCGCTCCTGCCAGAGCTGCTTGGAATTGAGCGGCATGCTTACTCCTTACGGTAGACGTGGTTGCCGAGGAGGACGAAGCCCTCCTCGCTCCGGGCGACTGTATCCACGGCGTGAGATTTTTCGATTGCGTCGGTGGGCGCGTGCTTGAAGCGGCCCATGAGCGTGCGGTCGAGCGCGTCGGCCACGCGCTTCTCGGTGGCCACCTTCTCGTCGACGAGGCCGAGTTCGAGCGCCTCGTCGGCCGTGTACCACGTCTCCTCGTCCATGGCCTTCTTGACGTCGGCCAGCTCCATGCCGGAGCGCGCGGAGATGATTCCGGCGATGGTGGAGTCGAGCGCGGCGAGCTGCGCGACGACGTCGGCCAGCTCCTGCGCGTTGCCCTGCGCGTAGGTCCATGCGTCGTGGATCATCAGCTGGGCGAAGCTGCTCATGACGACCTTGTCGGCCATCATGGCGATATAGGAGGCCGCCGATGCGGCGATGCCGTCGATGTGCGCCGTGGTCTCGCCCTTGTAGCGTTGGATGGCCGAGGCGATGGCGAAGCCCTCGTAGACGTCGCCGCCCAGGGAGTCGATGCGGATGTCGACGGGCTTGCCCTTCAGGCCGTCCAGCTCCTTGGCGAAGTTCTTGGCCGTGTTGGACTCCTCGGAGGACCAGAAGTCACTGCCGATGGTGCCGTAGAGGTACACGGTGGCCTTCTCGGCCTCATTCTTGATTCGGAACATTCGTTGCCCCTTTCTGGGTGCCGTCGGCGGTGCCGTTCGGCTTGTCAGCGTTGAATACGTTCACGGTGCCGTCGTCGTTCACGGTGCCGTAGTTGAGCGGGAACAGCGGCTGGTCGATGCCCTCGACCGGCTCCATATCCTCGAGGTCGCGCACGTCCGCGCGGGTGATTGCGCCGAAGTAGCCGAGCTCGCGGTAATACTGCGTGCGGGCCGCGTCGTCTCCGCGCATCAGGCCGTTCAGCTTGAACTTGGCCTTGGTGTTGCGCTGGTAGCAGGCGTCGAGGACGGGCTGTAGCGCCATCTCGAGGTCGCGCACGTCCGGCGTGATGGTGTCGGTCACGTAGTCGATTCGCATCTGCTGGCCGCCGTTGTACGTGGCCCCCTCGCTGTCGTAGACCTTCCACGGGGGCACGTTGCAGGCGCGGCAGACCTGATGGAGCACCCATTTCTGCTGCTCGATGACGGATGCGTCCTTCATCGTCTGCTGGTCCGTCACCCACTTGGCCCCGTAGCCGAAGATGGGCGCGCGTCCCGCCTCCTTGACGCCGCTCTTGGCGTCCACGGCCTCGCGGAGGGCCTTCAGGTCCTTCTCGTCCATGCGGCCCTCGGGCACCTCGACGTGGCCGAGCTGGTGGTTTCCGTTGTGGAGCATGGAGCGGTAGAAGCGCTCGAGGTCGATGGACAGGCCGATCTCCTCGGCCGCGAGGCGCGCGAGGGAGATGCCCCTCACGCCGTCCTTGGTCATGTGCGTGGAGATGTTCACCACTTCGTCTGGGTAGTACCACCCGGCGGGCACGTGGTCGTCACCGGGGGAGACGTAGTAGCGCGTGCGCCTGCCCCTGGGCGCGTACTTGTCGTAGTCGTGCATCACGCTGGCCGTGATGGGCCAGATCGCCACCGGCTTACCCTTGAACCACTCGACGTACCAGTAGGCGTTGCCGAAGGTGTCGCGGCGCAGCACGGTCCAGTCCATGAGCTTCGCGGCGGTCATCTCCTCGTTGGCCATGCCGTTTAGAATCTTGGCCAGCGGGTGGTTGTCGAGCCGCTTGTGGCCGTCGCGCCCGGCCTGCATCACCGAGAACGGGAGGCTGGCCATGCTGCGCGCCTTGGTCTGCTCGCAGGCGGCGAAGTCGATGGACATGAGCGCGCCGTATCCGTGCGGCGTGGCGAAGCCCGGCGGCATCGTGACGTGCACGACGTCCTGCACCGGCTCCCTCTTGTAGAACATGTCGTAGAAACGTCCCATACGTCCCCTTTCTGTCGGGGGCATCGTATGGGCCGCGTGAGATTAGCTGACGGGCACGTAGGACTCCGTGCCGCTCACCAGCTTGTCGTATGCGAGGGCCGCGATGGCCAGCGCGATGGCCGCGTCGATTTTGGACTTCTTGGAGTCCTTGCCGAAGCGCATACCGTACGGATCGCGCACCATCTCGACGGTGTTGGCCAGATGCGCGCGGAGCTTTGGGCACCCGCGCAGGCGCAGCTCCCCGGCCTTGACCTCGTTCACGACGATTGATGTGGCCTGGCACATCGTCGCGTTGTTCTGCGGGAACGAGACCGTCTCGATTCCGTACACGTCGCGCAGGCGCGAGTTCATGACGATCAGGCGGTTTGGGTCGATTCCCACGACCTGCGGCCAGTGCTCCGAGCACAGCCCGGCGATGAGCTGGGTTATCTGCTCGAAGTCGTAGTGGCCCGTCTCCTCGTCCGGGGTGTCGAACACCCACTCCTTGGTGAGGCAGACGGTCTTCCCCTTCTTTGTTTTGCGCTTCTGGTACGCCACTATTGCGAAACTGTCGCCCGCCGTTGCGCCGTCGATGCCGAGCGTCCACGGCTTGCCGAAGTCGAACCTGTTGGTGCCGCGCTCGCAGCGGTCGAGCTGCGGTGCCTTGAAGACCGAGTAGGCGTCGTTGTCCTTCGGGAATCGGTTGGCCGTGTAGCGCTCGAACTGGCGGTCGGATGCGGCCATGCCCCTCTGGTCCTCGATGCTCTCCCAGTTGACCCACGAGGCCACCATGATCTTCTCCCAGTCGGCGCGCTTCTCAATGTCGTCGTCATCGTCGAGGCCCAGCCAGTACAGGTACATGCCGGGGTCTCGGCGCGCCTTGTCGCTGTACATCTCCCAGAGGAAACCCTCACGCTTGTCTCCGGCCGTGGTGATTCCCACGGTGAGCGGGTTCCACAGGACCTTCTGGCCCTTGACCCCGGCGTCCCAGACCTTCGAGTCCGGGTAGGTGTGCAGCTCGTCGAATATCAGGAAGTTGAAGTGCCACGACTCCAGCGCGTCCGCCGTGTTCGGCAGAATCATGATTTTCGCGTTGGTCTCCTTGTGCGTGATGATGTTCTTGCCGATGTCCCACTGCTCGCGCCACGTCGGGTTGAGCTTGATCATCGTGCAGATTTTCTCGTAGACGTTGCGAATCTGGTCCTTCGACGACGCCACCATTCCGTACTGGCCGTTGTGGATCGGCTCCATGGTGGCCACGGTGAGGAGTATTCCGGCGCACGTCTCGGACTTGCCGTAGCCCGAGGGCAGGCCGATGATGGCGCGGCGGTACTTTCGCTTGAAGCCTCTGGCGGTCATCTTGCCCGAGGCGAAGAGCGGTTTCCAGATATTCTCGCGCTGGAACTCCTCCAGATAGAATGGCTGCGCGTAGTAGGAGTCGTTGGCGACGTGGCGGCACATCGAGGTGAAGCAGCGCTCGTAGTCGCGCGCCATGATGAGGCCCTCGCGCGTGTAGCTAGTCGGCGTCCGATACATCGACTACCTCCGCTGGCAGCTCGTATGCTGCGTCGATTGAGCGGAACATGGACGCCGTGTCCGCTGCGGTCTTGACCGTCGTTGCGTCCATGAGGCCGATGCGCGAGCGCGCGAGCGGCGACAGGCCGAGCATGTCGGAAAGGGCGCGAATCTCGCTCGATGCCTCCTTGAGGACTGTCAGTGCCGGGTTCTTGCGCACGAGCGGGACCTCCCTCCCATCCGGTGTCTTATAGGGCTTCACGCCGATCTTGTCGAAGATGTTTATGCGGCCGTCCTCGCTGTGGATGGCCTGCTGCGCCTGCTCGGCCACGGCGTGCCAGTAGGTGAGGAGGCGCAGAGTCGGTATGTCCTGCTCGGAGAAGTTGTTCACCGGCGGGCACAGCCACGCCCATATCTCGCTCTGGACGGGGTCGATGGCGATGTCCTCGGGCATGAGGACTCCGGCGGCGTCGGTCTTCGCCGCAAGGCCGTATGCGTCGGTTATCCCGCGCCTGATGGCGTCGTGTTTCGGCTTGGCACCCTTCACAGGCCCTCACCCCGCAGCGCGTCCTCCATCTTCTTTGCGGCCTTCTTCAGGGACAGGCACAGCGGGGCGGCGGTCATGAGGGATGCGCGGGACATGTCCGAGGCCGCGACGTGCGCGCGCTGGATTACCTCGAGCACCTCGTCGTCGCTCATGGCGGCGTTGGGTGCCGGAGGCTGAAGCTCGCCTTGGTAGGCGTAGACCCTATATGCGTGGCTGCGGCACGTCGAGCAACAGAAGCGGGCGGTGCTCCTCTTCGCCTGGAACTCGCGCCCGCATGACTCGCATCTCTTTATCAAACTTCCCCCGTTTCGAGGACCGCCTCGCGGCCCGTCATGTTCTCCCATCTCGTTATGATCACGTCGCAGTAGTGCGGGTCTAGCTCCATGCACAGGCACCTGCGGCCCATCTGCTCGGCCGCTATCACGGATGTACCGCTACCGCCGAACGGGTCGAGCACCGTCTCGCCCTTGCGGCTCGAGTTGCGCATCTGGTATGCGAACAGCTTTACCGGCTTCATGGTCGGGTGGTCCTCGTTGCGCGACGGCTTGTCGTAGTGGAGCACGTCCGTCGCCACGCTGTCGCCCGACATCGCCTCGACCATCTCGATGAGCTCTGCCTTGCTCATCTTGTGCGGGTCTTTGCCGAGGTCCTCGTAGACCGTCGACTCGGAGCGGCTGTCTGTGAAGTAGTGCGCTGCTCCGGGTTTCCATCCATAGAGGCATCCCTCGTGACGCCACTGGTAGTCCTGATGGCCGAGTACGAATGTGTTCTTGACCCATATAAGCATCTGCTTGCACATGATTCCGGCGCGCGCGAGGGCCGAGGCGAACGCTGGCATGTGCATCACCGCGAGCCACGTGTAGACCGCGCCGCCTTCCTTCAGATGGGGCACGGCCGCGTTCAGCGCTGTGTGCAGGAACTCCTCGAATTGCTTCTCGTCTTCGAACTCGTCGTTGTCGATTACGAGGCCGTCCGTTCTGCGCTGGAGCTGTTTTTTCTCCGATGGCCTCATGTGCTGGCCGAGCGCGACGTTATAGGGCGGGTCGGTCAAGATCATGTCCGCGAGACCCCCCCCGCATAGCTTCTCGACGTCTTCAGGGCATGTCGAGTCACCGCACATCACGCGGTGGTTTCCCAAAACGAAGACGTCGCCGCGCTTTGCCCTGCAGATGGTGACCTCCGGCTCGGGGTCGTCCTCCTCCACGGCGCTTAGGCCGTCCGGCTCGAGTTCCTCGGAGAAGCCGAAGTCGCCCATGTCAAATTCGTCCGCGAGGACGTCCAGCTCGTAGGCGAGAAGGTTCTCGTCCCACCCGGTCATCATGGTCGTCTGGTTGTCGACGAGCGTGAGCGCGCGCCTCTGGGCATCGCTTAGGTCGTCGCACGCGACGCACGGAACCTTCTTCATCCCAAGGTTCTTCGCTGCGGTAATTCGCGCGTGCCCGGCCACGACCTCCGGCAGGCCGTCCGCGTTTCGCCAGACGATAACGGGGTTTCTGAAGCCGAACTCCTTGATTGAGGCCTCGACGGCGTCTATCTGCCCCCTCGTGTGCTTCTTCGCGTTGTTCTCGTACGGAACGAGCGAGTCGATCTCGATTTCCTCGATTTTCAGTTCGTTTTCGCGCATTGTCGCGTCCCCTTCCGGCGTGTCGTGATGGGGAGCATAGGCGTGCCGTGAGATTTAGCGTTGCATCGGTACCCCTCTTAACGTTGCGCATGGCACCACCCCCCGGTCTCCAATTTCGTAGCGAAACGCGCGGGGTAGGGGCGCGCGGGGTAGGGGGAAAGAAACCCGATTTTCCGAGGGGTAGGGGGTCGTGCATAAAAAAGGGGTGCAGCCCCGTCCGAGGCCACACCCTTGTGCATAAAAGCTATCTGTTCGCCGCCCTGCGTGCATCATCGCGCTTCTTGTGGCAGCTCTTGCACCTTAGCGTGAGGTTCTCCACCTCGCTGCCGCCGCCCTCGCACAGCGCGCGGCCGTGGTCCACCTCGCCGCCCATGCCCGCCGTGTACCAGCGGCCGTCGCGGTACTCCGCGCACACCCTGCCGCAGTCGGCGCACCTTCCGAGCTGCCTGCCGATGGCCCTCTGCCTCGCCTTGCGGTACGCGCTCGACGAGTACTCGGTGCGCCATGGCTCGCGCTCGGCCCTCGTGGCGTCGCCCTCCGTAGGCCTGCGCTTTGGCCTCGGCCTGCACGGGCAGCGCTGGCCCTCGGGATGCGTGCGGCCGCAGTGCGGGCAGTACACGCTCACAGCTCGCGCCTCCCGCTCTCGGCCTTGGCCTTGGCGGCCACGCCCAGGCTGATGCTGCGGCTCGCCTGGAATATCTCCAGCGGCGTGAGTCCCAGCAGCTTGAACGCCTCCAGCGCCGCCGTGATTCCCTGCTCAACCCTGTGCTGGTCGTACTGTTTACCGTTGTCCATCTATCCCACTCCAATCGCCGCCGATAGCGCCAGCAGCATCTTGAACATCACGGCCACCGCCGCCGCGTCTATGGCGAGGCAGGCCGCGATGATGAGCAGGCATCCGCCCGCCCTCTTCCAGTCGATCATGTGTCCCTCCTATAGTGCCATGAATGCGAGCAGGAGGAGCCCTGCGGCGAGGGCGCGGACCGTCCACGCCCATACCGCCAGCAGGGCCGCAGCCAGGACCGCCAGCGCTAGCAACTCGAGAAGCTGTCGCACGTGTCCTCCTGCATGTCCTTGTAGTGTTCGACGACCCAGTTGCGAGCCCAGCACGCCGCGTGCCACTCGGCGCCGGGGTCGTCCGTCCCGACGTTCGGGTCGCTCTCGAACGCCTCCTCGAACTCGAGCTCGCAGATGCCGTAGTCGCAGCATCCCTCGAGCAGGTGCGAGCATTCGCCGCAGGTCCTCGGCTCCTCCCTGTTCCACGGTGCCCTCGGGTCGCCCTCGAAGCATCCCGGCGGCAGGTTGTAGCCGCTCCCCGGCTCACAGCTGGCGGCCAAGGCGGGTCACCTCCTCGCACCACGCCTCGCGCTCGTAGGTCTCGATGAACCAGTGCGCGTCGTCCTTGATCTCCTCCAGCGGGTTCTCCATCTCCTCGACCTCGCTGTCGGGGATGTCCACCACGTGGACCTCGGTGATCTCGAATCTCATCTCTCCTCCTTCTTCCTCACGATGTCCCGCGGGTCTTCGCCCATCGCCTCCGCCAGATTGAGCAGCAGGTTCATCTTCACCTCCCTGCCGTCGCGGATTGCATGGCCCAGACTGCTAAGGTTGACGCCGGCCGCACGCGCCCTATTCATCGCGGGCGATGCGGTAGAAGGTCGGCAGGCAGTCCGGCGGGGTCACGGCGTTGGCGCGGATGAACCCCATGCACTTCTCGAAGCTCCCCGCGCAGACGTCGTAGAAGGCTCCGCTCGACGGCCTCGGCCTGCCGCCGTCGGTCTTGTCGAAAACGACAGCCTCTACTCGGTACACTTGGCCACCTCCGCGTCGTAGATGGCCTTGAGGTCGTCGCGCATGAATTGGATCAGCGTCTCCTCGCTGATGCCGTCCGGCAGCGTCTTCAGGCGCACCGCTTGGTGGCACCATTCGTCGAAGTCGAGCGTCTTTCCGGTATACAGGTCCTCCACGCCCGTCACCTCGGCATAGGAGAAGCGGGTCAGCATCTCCTCGCGCATGACCCTATCCGCGAGCGCCTCGATGGGCGTCTTCGGGCTGGTGATCGTCTCGTAGTAGCTCGCGGCCCTCTTGGTCATAGATTTGAGCTGCTTGGCCAGCTTGTTGTTCTCGGCTTCGAGGCGCTCGTTGCGGCGCTGCTCGTAGTCCAGCTCGGCGAGCACGTATTGCTCGCAGTTGGTGATTTCCATGTCTAACCCTCCGTTATCTCGATGGTTCGTCCCGTCTTGGTGTCCGTTATCGCCCAGTGGCCGTAGCCGTAGAGCGCGGGGTCGTGCGGCTCGTGCTCGCACAGCAGCGTGCCGTCCCACCACGCCTCCTCGAACTCCGGCTCGTCCCACACCCACTCGGGCTTGTACCTCGCCCCGCCGTGGAACCCGTCGTGGCATCCCGTGGTGCCGCTCCCGCATAGGGCTATCAGCGGCGAGCGGAGCCGCCACGTGCCCCTGGGAGTGACGAGGGCGAAGTCGCCGCAGCGCCTCGGCACGAGGTGGTGGCAGTTCGTGGCCTGCCGCCCGCAGATTCCGCAGCGCTCGGCGGTCAGCTCGTAGCGGTTTCCGACGTAGCGCGCGGCGACGTGGGGCTTGCCGTAGAGCTCCGCGCGGTCCTTCGGGACTCCACGGAGCTGCGATGCGCTCACTATCATCCGAGCCTCCTGTCCTGCCCCTTGACCTCGATGGGCCTGCACGCACCGGCGAGGCGCGATGCCACGCGCTTGCCCGCCATGCCTCCCCAGAGGTCTCTGATCTGGCCGATGCGGTAGTTGCTCGTGACGATGGTGGGCAGGCCCTCGGCCACGCGGGTGTCGATGAGGCGCGTCAGCGTCTCGATGGCCCACTCGGTCGGGCGCTCGGCCCCGAGGTCGTCCAGGGCGAGGAGTCTGTACCGCTCGGCCCTGCGGAGCGCCCCGCGCTCGCCGCCGTCGTACTCGGAGCGGATGTCGTCGAGCAGGCGGCTCGTGGTGACCAGCTTGGCGCTCGTCCCATCCAGCACGGCCATGCGGACGGCGCAGGCGGCGGCGTAGGTCTTGCCCGTGCCCGGCTCGCCCCAGAGGTATGCGCCCTCGCCCTTCCCGGCGAGCTTGGCCATGCGCTTGCCGAGGTCGCAGTCGGCTTCGGCGTAGGGGCCGCGCAGCCCGGCCTTGCGGAGGCGGGAGCGCATGATTGCGGCGATCTGCTCGCGCGCCCCGTCGGGCATGAGCACGTCAGAGATTTGAGTACGCATCATGTTTGACCTCCTTCTTTGCCTCGCGCTGCTGCCACGTGGAGCACGCGGCCTTCCAGTTCTTCATCGGCTTGCTGCCGACCTTCCACCCGACGGCCTCGTAGTAGCTCCAGAACGCCTCGGGGCTGAACGTGTAGCCCTTGGCCGAGACGTACTCCTCGACTTCCGCGAGCGCGGGTTTGACGAATCTCTTACTAACTGCCTTGCCTTGCTTTGCCTTGCCTTGCTTTGCCTTGGCTTCGGCGTTGTCTCCGTCCCCCTTTTGACTGTCCGAAAGGGGTTCGTCGTTTCCTTCCGGCTCGTCGTTTTGGGTTTCGCTTTCGCTAAGGGGGGGTTTAGTGCCGTCTAAAGGGGGCTTTCTGTTGCCTCGTCCACCCGTTTTGCCTGCCGCGATACACCGTTTCGAGTAGTCGATGTCCTCGCGGACGCTGGCGAAGATGGCATCGAGCGGCCATTCCAGATCAGGCTCGATGCCGTAGGTGCCGTACTGGGCCAAGGCCCAGAGGAGCTTTCCGCGCTGCTCCTCCGGTGCCTTGGCGCAGGCTGCGGTGAACTTGGGAAGCCACTTGAATTGGGCCTCCTCCATGTCATCGCTCCCAGGTGAAGGCGGCCTTGGCCGCGTTGAACGTCAGGGTGGCCTCGCTGCCCACGATCACCTCGAGCACGTCGAAGCTGATGGCCTCGACCTCGGGATGGTCGGCGGCGAAGCACATGGCCACGCGCTGCAGGCGCTTCTTGTTGACCTTCGGCTCGGCGTCGTTGCCGCGCGAGCGCTTGACCTTTGCCTCGACAAGTAGCGCCTGGCCGTTGATGACCGTGTAGACGCACCTGCACTCGGTGCACCCGTAGCCGTGAGCGCCCGGGATGTAGACCTCGAGCGCGAGGTCGAGAATCGAATACTGCTCCATCTTCACTCCTTAGAACGGGCAATCGTCGTCGTAGACCTCGTCGGGCACGTCGTCGCGCTTGGCACCGCCGGAGAACGTGACGTTGTCCGCGATCACCTCGAGGCGGCTGTGCTTCTGGCCGTCCTTCTCCCACTTGCTCTGGCGCAGCCTGCCCTGGACGCACACGTGCGTGCCCTTGGACAGGTAGCGGTTGAGCGCCTCGGCGCGCTTGCCGAAAACGGTCACGTCGACCCAGTTGGGCACGTCCTGCCACTCGTCGCCGACCTTGCGGCGCTCGTTGACGCACACCGAGAACCGGAGCACCTGCGTGCCCGTCTGCGTGGCCCTCAGCTCGGGGTCGCGCCCGAGGTTGCCGCTGATGGCGACCGTGTTGATTCCGCTGCTCACTAGTCGATCTCCTTACTGTCCCTGGCCATCTGGGCCAGATGCTTGCCAAGCTCCTCGAGCTGCCTGTCGGTGAGCTTGGTCGTGTCGTCGGTGCCGAAGTTGGCCTCCTCGTACGCGCGGAGGCCCTCCTCCTTGACGCCGTTCTGCATGCACTCGGCCTTGAGCTTCGCTATCTTGGCGAGCATCACCTTGCGCTTGCTCGGGCGCGGCTTCGTCGGGGCCTTCTCCTTGGTCTCCTTGGGGCCTGTGTCGCCGTCGGTGTCCTCCTCGCCCACGAGACCGAAGGCCATGAGCGCGGAGTACCGGCGGGCGTAGGTCTCGCGCTTGCCGAACTCCTGCGGGTCGCTGGCGTACTCGTAGGGCTTCACGTCGAGCACGCGCTCCTCGTTCCCGTAGGCCACGATGGTGTTCAGGAGCATGCCTGCGCCGTTGGCGGCGACCTCGGAGCGCTGGTAGAAGAAGATTCCGCGCTTGTTCAGCGGCGGCCTGATGATGTTCAGGACCAAGTCGAGCGGGGAGTACGAGTAGGTCTGGTATCCCTTCTGGCCCGTCTTGCTCTTGGTGGGGTTGACCATCTCGGACTGCGCCTCCGCGAGCAGCTGGGTGAACATCGCGGACGGGTCGAACGTATCCGGCTGCACCGCCTGGACCATGGTCATCTCCTCGGCCATCACAGCTCACCGTCCCCGAGCAGGGCGGCCGCGCTCATTCCCTCGACGCGCGGGCCGAGCGCCTGCATGACGTCCTCGGGGGCGCAGCCGCGTACCGCTGCGGTCTTTGGCGACTTGGGGCACCACATGGCCCAGTCGACCGTCTCGCCCGTGTCGGTGCACACGACCTTGTCCCCGGCCTTGGCGAAGTGGGCCTCCCAGCCCTTCTTGGGCACGATGTCCACCATGCCGATGGAGTCGAGGAAGGCCACGGCCTCGTCCATGCGCTCCTTGAGGATTACCGGGGCCGCCTTGCTGTAGCTGATGCCGATCTCGCCGACCTTCTCGTCGCCGACGATGATGGCGCGGCGGTCGGTGTGGGTCTCGGCGAAGCCCTCCATGATCTCCTGCCGCGCGATGGCCTTGGCCTCCTCGAGCGCGGGCTCAATCTGCTTCTGCATGGCCGTGAGCACGGCCAGCCTCTCGTCCTGCGTGTACTCCATTACTCATCGTCTCCAATCATTCGCGCCTCGTCTATGATTACCTCGTAGACCTCTCCGTCTCCGCGTCCACGTTCGCCGGTCGGTCGAACGGGAGCGGCTCGCCCTCGTCCTCCTCGTCGTAGTCGAGCGGCGGCTCGTCCTGGATGTCGGCCACCGTCAGGACGACGGGCTTGCCGGAGAGCTTGAGGATGGGGAAGGCGTTGGCGTCGCTCGTCAGAATCTCGAGCTGCAGCACGGCCGTGCCGCCCTTGACCGTCGCCTGCTTGAAGTTGGCCCTGATCTCCATGGGTTCCATAGATGCCTCCTATTTGATGCCGAAGATGGCGGCCATGAACTCGCGGCACATCTCGCGCTCGTTCTCCTTGGCGATGGGCGTGAGCACCTTGGCGACGAACTCGCGGCTTTCGGCCACGTCCTTCTCGTCGAGCTTCGCGAGCCCGGCCTCGCACAGCGCAATCATCATGTGGTAGGCGTTGGCGCTCCTCACGCCGCCGGTGTGGTCGGGGTGGGCCGCATCGAACATGAGGTTGCTAGCGATGCAGGTGGCGTGCTCGAGCACCTTCTTGTGGAAGTGGTCCGCCGGGAGTTCCTCGAAGAGGTTGGCGTCGAAGTACTTGTCGTTCATTTCTTTTTCTCCTTTATGTATTCCTCGGTGAAATGGGTGATGCACACCTTTGCCAGCGGCGGCGTGCCGTATGGCGTGCGGCATCCCTTCTTGACGCCACCCATCACAACGTGGGCGTCGTCCGTGTACGCGACGCCGTTGAGCGCGTCGCATATGAGCTTGCCGATGTTGTCCCAGTCGGGCTTGCCGAGGTCGGCGCGGCCCGCCCAGTACTTCGGGTTGCTCTTGGCCAGTGGCCTGAAGGTCTCGATGGCGACGGTCACGATTCCGTCGAAGTCCCCGTGGTCCTCGTGCTCGGCCCTGTAGGCCTTGCGTACGGCCTCCTCGGCGAGCCTCGTCTGCTTCGGGGTGTAGTTGCGTCCGGTTCGCGGGTCGGTCCGGTGACGCTCCTTGCCCACGATCTTCTCCAGCTCGAGCTGGAAGGTCATGGAGCGCTCCCTGTGCCTTACCCAGCTCATGCCGTGAACCCGTCACTCTGCGAGCGGTGCTTGTTGAAGGCGTCCTTGAGGCTGGGGTAGCGCGCCTCCATGATTCGGGCGAATGACGGCGCGAGGCCGTTGCGCACGCCCACGTGCAGCTCGTTGCGGACCATGTTGACGAGGTAGTTGGCGCTCACGTAGCCCTTCTTGGAGAGCCTCACGGCGTTCTCGACCATGTAGTTCCATGCGCCGGGGTTCTCGTCAATCCAGCGGCGCGCGTCCTCGGCGTCGGCCTCGCCCTTGGCCTCGAGGCCGAAAATCTCGAGCTGGCCGCTCTGGGGCTTCGGCTTGTAGCGCTCGTCGTTACGCATGCACGCCCACCGCCTCGTATGCGGCCTGCGCGCTGTGCACCGCGCCGTCCATGGTCGGGATAATCCAGAGCCACAGCAGCGCGCACATCGCGAGCGCCGTCACGGTGATACCGATCAGAAGCCCGGCCCTGAAGGCGTCCTTCTGCCTGTCGGCCTGCTCCTGCGCTGGCAGGCGGTAGCCCTCGCGTGCTACGATGCGGGGAGTCCTGTTGGACGTGCGGGCGCTCTTGGTGTGGTTGCTGGGGGTGCCCGCGTATCTGTTTTGAGGGGTCATTCTTCCTCCGTTTCTTGGGTATCGCTTCTCGAAAACTTCTCGTCGATTTGGCGTTTTGCGCGGTATTTGCGGCTGTAGAGCCGCTGCCGCTCCTTGTTCACGCGGTCCTCCCTCCTCACCTCCTCCTCCATCGCCCGCACCTGCTCGGCGATCTCGGAGGCGCGCTGCTCCCTTGTGCAGGAGACGCACCATCCGGTCCGGCTAGATAGCGGCTTGAAGGTCTGCCGCCCGCAACGCGGGCATATCCAGCGCCTGCGGAGTGAGAGTCCGTATTTCGACGCCTGGACCTCCACTGCCCTCGCCGTCTTGCCGAGGGCCTCGGCTATGGCCACGGCCCCGTCCCCGGCGTGCTCCTCGAGGTAGCGGACTTCGCTGCTCGTCCACGTCATTACGCCCGGCGTCCCTTCCAAGTCTTGAAGCGGCGCTGCAACTTCCGGCGCATGATGTCGAGCCTTTGGTTGCGGGGCATTACGCCACCGCCTTGAAGTCGTCGAGCGTCAGGTCGAGCTCTGCGCAAAGCGATACGAACTCGTCTGCGGCGATCTTGCGCTCGCCGTTCAGGCTGCGGCGCAGAAGCTCGGCGTTGATGTTCGTGCGGCGCGCCAGCTCGGTGCACGGGATGCCGCGCTCCTGGACGGCTGCGCCAATAACCTCGTATGCCTTCATCTGTTCTCCTTTCCTAGGTTTTGTAGGTACGACCTGAATACTACCGCAAAAATGTAGGAAGTCTAGCCGGTATATAGAATTATTTCCTACAAAACGTAGTTTTTTGCCTACACATGCCCTATACTTCAGATAGCGACGTTAGGAGGAGCCATGGAGCCTGTAAGGCGCTGCATCGCGGATAACATCAAGAAGTTCCGCCTGGAGAAGGACCTAAGTGTTGAAGACATAGGCAATGCCATAGGTAAGAGCGGTAAGACAGTTAGCGCATGGGAGGTCGGGCGCGGCCAGCCAGACGCCGACACCATGATCAGGCTCTGCCGACTGTTCGATGTCGACATAGCTGACTTCTACGGCGAGAGCGGTGATTTGGCACCAATCTCAAACGATGAGCGCGATCTCGTCGACACGTACCGCGACCTTACGTCGCCGCACAAGCATGTCTTATTGGCTGTCGCCCGCGAGCTGCGGGCGGCGCAGGGGAAGGAGTAACCCATGATTACCCGCAGAACGTTCCTGGCCGCTATGGCCACGGCTTCGCTAGCGCCGCTTGTCGGATGCTCCGGCGAGCAACAAGCCGGTTCCGGTCAGCAATCGTCTGGCGAGTCCAAGGAGGTCGAGAATCGGAGCGAACCGAAACCATTGGAGATTACCGAGTCCGGCTGGTCGGTGGTCGGCGACGGATGGGTCTACTACGGCTTCGCGCTGAAGAACACCAACAAGGACGTCGAGGCCCAGATGCCTACGGTGACGATAACGGGCAAGGCCGAGGACGGCTCCATCGTCTTCTCCGACAAGCAGACCCTGTTCGTCGTCCTCCCCGGTGAGACCGTACACTACGGTTTCCAGGCGGGAAACGGCACCGCCCCCGCAACGGTCGAGTTTAAGGCGAATGAGCCGAGCTGGGTAGACAGCCAGACGCTGGACGAAGACGCCTTTACCGTATCGAACACGGCAGAGGTGCCTGACTCGTACGGCGGCGTCTCGTACACAGGCGAGTTGACCGCCAACTACGATCTGGACAAGAAACAGTACAGCCAGGTCGCCGTCTCCGTGATTGCTCGCGACGCCTCCGGGGCCATCAACTACGGAAACACGACGTTCGTCGATACCCCGTCCAAGGGCGAGTCCGAGCCGTTCGAGATTTCCTGCTTCAACATGCCCGAGCACTCCTCGTTCGAGGTATACGCCCAGGTCTGGTAGCGGCAAAGTGAAACCCCGCAGGTCGAAGCGCGCCAACGCTGCTGCGGGGTTTACCAGATAGCCGCCCGTTTGGAGGGCATCCTAGATTATGCCAGAAGATATAAAGACCGCCGTCATATACGCCCGCTTCTCGTGCTCGAAGCAGCGCGAGGCCTCGATTGACGACCAGCTGCGCGTCTGCCGCGACTGGTGCGCGCGCGAGGGCTACGCCATCGTCGGGGAGTACTCCGACTACGCCATGAGCGGCCGCAGCGACGACCGCCCCGAGTTCCAGAAGATGATTGCCAACGCGGGCGAGTCGGACATCGTTCTGGTCTATATGATGGACCGCTTCTCGCGCGACGAGTACGACGCGCCCGCGTACAAGCACGAGCTGCGCAGGAAGGGCGTCGAGGTCGTGTCGGCCATGGAGGCCATGCCGGACGGCCCCGAGCGCATCCTGATCGAGAAGATTTACGAGGGCCTCGCGGCCGTGGAGTCGGTCAAGACCTCCATGAGGACGCGGCGCGGGATGGAGGGCAACGCCCTCAAGTGCAAAACCAACGGCGTGCGCGTCTACGGTTACGGCCGCAACGATGACGACGAGTACGTGGTGAACGAGGACGAGGCCGCGATAGTGCGCGAGGCGTTCCGGCGCTCCTGCGACCACGAGCCGGTCGACTCCATCGCCAGCGACTTCGCGCGGCGCGGCGTGACCACTAGGACGGGCAGGCCGTGCGGATACTCGATGGTGTACCAGATGCTCCACAACAGGAAGTACACGGGCTTCTACTCGTGGGGTGGGATAGAGGTGGAGGGCGGCATGCCCCAGATTATCGACAAGGTGACCTTCGCTATGGCGCAGGAGGTGAAGCCGAAGAAGCGCCGGGCCTCGGAGGACTGGGGAGCGTTCGCGCTGTCCGGCAGGGCGATCTGCTCGGAGTGCGGCCACAACATGGCCGGGACGTCTGGCCGTGGCAAGAAGAACGTCAAGTACGAGTATTACGGCTGCCGCTGCGGGGCCAAGCCAGTCCGGCGCGACTGGCTCGAGCACGAGCTGGCCGAGGCCATCAGGGGGATGCTGCGCGACCGCGAGACAGCCCTCCGCATATCCCACATGCTCTGGGACGAGCCGGAGCCGGAGATAGCCGACGCGCGCAGGCGGGCCATGGCGTCGAAGCGCAAGGCCGAGAACGGCCTCCAGAACATCATGGCCGCTATCGAGCAGGGCATCGTGATGCCCGAGTTCACCGACCGCATAGCCCAGCTTCAGGCCCAGAAGGCCCGCGCCGAGCGCGATCTGGCCTCCTACGACGAGGCGCGCATCGACCCCGAGGAGTTCGCGGACTTCCTCCAGTGCGGCGGCGGGATGGACGACGCGGCCGTGCTCGATTCCTTTGTCTATCAGGTGATGGTGACGCCGGAGGAGTGCGTGGCCACGCTCTACTGCGACGACGAACGCAACGAACCCGCACGACTTAACATCGCACGGGTTCGCACATTTTCGGGTTGGTGCCCCCAGCGGGATTCGAACCCGCGATATCCACCTTGAAAGGGTGGCGTCCTTGGCCGCTAGACGATGGGGACAGCGGGAAAGAGTATAGCAGACTTTTTTAGCCGTTCACATATCGTTGGCAAACTGAAAAACCACCACAAAGGTGCCTGTCCCCTTTGTGGTGGTGAGGTGCTAGGGGAGGAGCTTCATGGCGGCGTCGTGGGCGGCGTGCTCGTAGGTGTCGTCGAGGGGCTTGAGCGGCAGCAGGGCGACGGCCTGTGCATCGCCACGGTGCTCGAGGGCATGGGCGATCAGCCAGTCGGCGAGCTCGGGGTTCTTGGGCAGCGCCGGGCCATGCAGGTACGTGCCGATGACGCCCTTGTAGATCAGGCCCTCAAAGCCATCGTCGCCGTTGTTGCCGGTGCCCGCGACGACGGACGTTCCGAGCGGCGTTGCCTCCGCGTCGAGCAGGGTGCGACCTCCATGGTTCTCGAATCCCACAAAGGGCTCAGGTGCCAGATCGGTTTTGACGGCTACGTTGCCGATCAGGCGATCGGAGCCACGTACGGTTTCGGCGGCAATGACGCCCAGACCCTCAATGCGATCCTCACCCATATAGTACGAACGGCCGAGCAGCTGATAGCTGCCACAGATGGCAAGCAGCGAGCCGCCATCCTCAACATAGGCCGCGACCTTGTCTTTTTGGGCGAGCAGCTCGTGTGCCACGGCTAGCTGGTCGCGGTCGGAGCCGCCACCCATCATGACGATATCGGCATCGGTCAAATCAAGCTTTTCGCCCATACGGACCTCGTCCACGCGCACGGGAATGCCGCGCCAGACGCAGCGGCGCTCGAGCGCGATAACATTGCCGCCGTCGCCGTAGAGGTTAAGGGCATCGGGATACAGGTAGACGATGCGCAGCGGGTGCGAAAGCTCGACTGGCGCGATGCCGACAGGAAGAGCGCTGCCGTCGGCACGGGCTACGGCGCGCCCGGCAACAGCGTCGGCGGTGGCGCCTTTCAGCCCGTCGAGCTCCTTGACCAGCGGCGGGAAGGCCGTGTAGTTGGCGACGGCGTAGAAGGTGTCATCGGCGGCCTCGTCTGCCACGGCGCCAATTGCCTGCGCGACGTCCGAGATAATCGCGGCATCGATGCCGGCGTACTTGAGGCGCACCTGCATGTCGTGCGCGCGCGTGCCTCCGGCAAAGGCGACAAGACCCGGCGTGTCGGCGATGCGCTCAAAGTCGACGTCGTAGATCCACGATACATCGTGGCCGTCGGCATCGTTATCGTTGAGGAAGAAAGCGCAGAGTCTGCCGCCTGCCGTCTTGATGGACTGGATTTGTCGATCGAAGCCTACGGGATTCTTAGCCAGGTTGGCCTCGACGGTGCGGCCGGCGATATCCCAGCGGCCCATGCGTCCGCCGGCGGGGACGTAGGCATCGAGCGTGGGCTGCAGGTGCGCCGTATCCACGCCTAACTCATGTGCGGCAAAGAATGCAGCGGCAACGTTGTAGACCATGTACAGGCCGTTGTAGCGCGTGGCGATGTGTACGGCAGCTGCGTCGGACGCAGATCCAAAGACCAGGTCAAAGCCGTAGCCGTCGCAGCCGAGCTCCACGCCCGTCACACGGCGGACCAGTGCGGGGCGTGCCCAACCGCACGAGGGGCAATGGTAGGCGCCGAGTTGACCATACTGCACATAGTCGTACTCCAACGGCGCGTTGCACTGCGAGCAAAAACGCGAGTCGCTAATGCGATCGGACTCGGTGCCCGTGGCGCCGTCGATGCCAAAGGCGATGCTCGTGTTAGGGACGCGCGCGGCAATCGAGGCGCACAACGGGTCGTCGGCGTTGTAGATGAGCGTTGTCGTCGGAGAGAGCTCCAGCGCATGGGCGATGACGTCTTGGGTATGGTCGATCTCGCCGTAGCGGTCTAGCTGGTCGCGGAACAGGTTGAGCAGCACAAAGTACGTCGGCTTGAGCTTGGGCAGAACGCGTACGGTGTAGAGCTCGTCACACTCAAAAACGCCCACGCGCTTGCCGCTGCTGGTGTGCCTAAGGCCGCCGCGGGCCTCGAGCAGAGCACCCACCACACCAGGTTCCATATTGTTGCCGGCACGGTTGCACACCACGGTAGCACCGCTGGCAGCAACGGCATCGGCGATGAGGTTCGAAGTGGTGGTCTTACCGTTGGTGCCGGTGATCACCACGCTGCGGTCGATAAGGCCGGCGAGGTCGCTTAGCAGCTCGGGGTCGATCTTCATGGCGATGCGGCCGGGGAGTACGCCGCCCTGGCGTTTGAGGACAGAGCGCAGTCCCCAGCGAGCGATATCGCTCGAGGTACAGGCGAGAGATGAGCGGAGGTTCATGAAACCGTTCCTAACGTAAACGACATGGTCGGGTCGAGTGCGTCACTAAAAACCGTAGCGGCGCGCAAATTCCTGGGCAAGCTGCGAAACGCCTTCGCAGGCATTGGCCCAGGGGGCAAAGTCGGGAGTGTCCGAGATAATACCGTCCGCTTCCCAAACGGCCTGGTGCGAAAGATCCCAGGGATCGCGCGGCTCGGGCCGGCAGGGAAGGTACGGTGTCTGGTACATGGGGTTCAGTAAGAAGAACGCGCCGCCCTCGCAGCGGTTAGCGAACTCACGCAGCGCACGCACCGCCGGACGCATCTTGTTCGTTTTGAACAGCAGAATCGTGCGGGCGAGCAGGTACCAGGGGGAGTTCTCGAGTGCATCAGCTCCCACCTGTTCCTCGAGCTGGTGCGCTAGGGCAAAAAAGCCGTCCTGGTCTTCCAGACGAGCGAGGGCGAGCAACACGGTGCCTGCGGCTCGGGTGGGGTAGCCTTCCGCCTTAAGGACGCGGCGGGCGTAGTTGGCGGCAGCGCGGTAGCGGGCGCTCGCCATGCACAGCTGCGAGATGGCCTCGAGCGTGTGGAGCCACCCGATAAGTGCCGGCTCGCTCACGGTAAGGTCTGCTGCGGTGACACCATCGGCCAAAACATTATTGGCCCAGTAGTGCGGGGCTTCCATGTCGAACCCGGGCACACTTTGCTGCAGGTAATCGGCCGTGGTCGCCTCGAGCTTCATCAGGTCACCCAGGCAGGCGTCAACGGGCGTGTCGGCCAGGATGATGGCGAGCAGCTGTGCGTCGACGGCTAGCGCATCGACGCGGACGATCTTGAGCAGCTCATCGCGCATGTCGTCGAACAGGCGATTGCGCGTCTGCTCGAACTCCTCGTCGCTGCCCATGTCCTCGATGCGATGGAGCTCGTCGAGCAGGTGGCGATGAACACCGGCGTAGGACAGCAGCGCCTGGGCATGCTCGGACTGCGCATACTTTTGGGGATTCGCGCTAATGTCGTTATGGACAAGCTCGCGTGCTGCATCGGTGAGCTCGGGGTGCGACGCCAGATAGGTGCGCTCCAGGTAGGCGGGGATGTAGACGCTCGGATCCATTAGAGGTCCCCTCCCTTAAATGGAAGCCCCTGCTCGGCCGCGCGCAGGATGCGCTCATCGATTTGGGAACGCACGATATCGTTGGTGGCGACCCAGGCGGCAAAACTGGCGTTGTCGGGGGCGCCCAGGCCCTCCTGCAGTACCGGCGTCGCCTCGGACAGCGCAAGGACAAGTTCGTCGGTGGAGCCCACACCCACGTTGACGCGGGCATAGACGCCATCGGGAAACTCGGTTTGGAAGTAGAGTGCCTCGGCCGCGTGCGGACACGAACGCACAAGGATACGCAGGTAGTGTTCGGCACCCTCGTAGTCCAGCTCGCGCCAGGCAGCGCTCATCAGCGCGATGAGCGTCCACGGGTCCAAGTCACGCTCTGCATCTTTGGGGCGGCGGCGCAGCGGGGTATTCGCGAGGTACGGCACGGAGTGAGCGGAGCGAAAGCGCTTGAGCTCCTCGGCGGGGTATTCGAGCTTTGCCATGGCGAGCATCGCGGTGTGGCGGACACCAGCGGGGTCGTTGGGCGCAAAGTCCAGGCTGCGGTTTGCGGCTTCGAGCGACATGCGGTAGCGTCCGCTAATGAGGGCGCGCGATGCCAAGGCGGCAAGCCAGCGCAGATAGGGGCGGCGCGTTAGGTCGCCTGCGGCCTCGCGCTCGTAGGGGTCCTGCGCCGAAGCGATCTTGAGCGCCAGATCGTGCTCCACCTCGTCGCACTTGGACACCAGGTACTGCACGTATTCCTCGTTGGATTCGGCGGTGAGTGCCGTCAGCATGCGCTGGGCATCCCAGTTGGCCGGATCGAGTGCGGCCGCCTCGCGGAGCATGTTCTCGGCAGCTGCCTCTTCCTGCTCTGCCTGGGCATCGTCGGGGATAAAGGGAATGCGGTAGTCGACGGCCTCGACCACCTTGGCAATCAGATGCCCGGCGCGGTCGCGGTCGTGCACGATGAGCGGTGCGGGGTTGCGGGTGAATTGTTCCATCAGACGCTCTACGGCGGCACCGTCGGTGAGCGGGATATTGTCGCGGCGCAAGGCCTCAAGAACGAGGCGATGGCAATCCTCTTGAATGGGATCGAATGCCATGGGGCCTCCTTTGCTGCGGTTAGGGTTCAGATGTTTCTATATAAGGTTCTAGTTTACCCGCATGTGGCACACCGGGGGTGCCGCACTTGGACTTGCACCTTTGCACCACGAAGTCGGATGTCGCACAAATGTCGGCACCATGGACGGCCGAGTGGTATCACGGTGCCGCAAACGGTCGGTTTTTGGCGGCGAACGGGGCGCATTTTGGAGGGGCACAGTCCTGCCCGGGATATGTGGTCAACCTTGATAAAACGTTTGCCCAGCTTGGGAGTATGGATGTCGCACAAGGGTCTTCAGGGATAGAAAAAACGTTTCATCATTGTTGGCTTTAGGTGAATAACTGACCAACCAGAACGGTAAAATAGTGTTTGTCTGAGCGTTGAGACGTTTAGACATCGCGCATTGTCATCGCCGGCAACGCGCAAACCGGTCCTAACGGAGCCAATTGGGTGCTCCGTTATATACGCAAGTCTAAGAGGGGCTTGTTTAGGAGGCACAGTATGGGACGTTTTACCAATCCTCGCGATCTGTACTTTGGTGAGGGCGCTCGCCACGAGGTGAAGAACCTCAAGGGCAAGAAGGCCATCATCGTTTCTGGCGGCAGCTCTATGCGCCGCGGCGGGTTCCTGCAGGACGTCGAGAACGACCTTAAGGAAGGCGGTTTCGAGGTCAAGCTGTTCGAGGGCGTCGAGTCCGACCCGTCCATCGAGACGGTCATGAAGGGCGCCGAGGCCATGCGCGAGTTCGAGCCCGACTGGATTATCGCCATCGGTGGCGGCTCGCCTATCGATGCCGCTAAGGCCATGTGGGTCTTCTACGAGTATCCCGAGGAGTCCTTCGATAACATCATCCAGCCGTTCAGCTTCCCTGAGCTGCGTCAGAAGGCTCATTTCTGCGCCATCTCCTCTACCTCCGGCACCGCTACCGAGGTCACCGCGTTCTCCGTCATTACCGACTACGCCAAGGGCATCAAGTACCCGCTGGCCGACTTCAACATCACCCCTGATGTCGCCATCGTCGACCCCGAGCTCACCTACACCATGCCCGCCAAGCTGTGCGCTCACACCGGCATGGACGCTCTGACCCACTGCATGGAGGCCTACGTTTCCACCTGTGCCTCTATGTTCACCGACGCCAACGCTCTGCACGGCATCCGCGAGATCGTCGAGTGGCTGCCCAAGTCCTATGCTGGCGACCATGAGGCCCGTCAGCACATGCACGAGGCTCAGTGCATCGCCGGTATCGCCTTCTCCTCGGGCCTGCTCGGCATCGTTCACTCCATGGCTCACAAGACCGGTGCTGCCTTCGAGAACGGCCACATCATCCACGGTGCCGCTAACGCCATGTACCTGGGCAAGGTCATCCAGTGGAACTCCAAGGATCCCCGTGCTGCCGAGCGTTACGCTTACGTGGCCAAGGAGATCCTGCACCTTCCCGGCGAGACCAACGAGGAGCTCATCGCTGCGCTCGTCCAGAAGATCCGCGACCTCAACGACCAGCTCAACATTCCGCAGTCCATCAAGGATTACGCGAATGGTGGCGTGAAGGTCGACGCCGAGAACCCGCAGATGGTTTCCGAGGAGGAGTTCCTCGCCAAGCTGCCCGAGATCGCCGCGAACGCCGAGCAGGACGCCTGCACGCCCGAGAACCCGCGTGAGACCAAGGCTGCCGACTTCGAGAAGATCCTCAAGGCCTGCTACTACGACACCGACATCGATTTCTAATCGACTCTTGTTATCGTAACGAGGGGCTCCGCACGTATCCGTACGGAGCCCCTTTCTTTTTAATTAATTAGAGAATGGGATAAAAATGGCTGCAATCTTCAATAGTCCCAGCAAGTACATCCAGGGTCCGGACGAGCTCGCCAAGCTCGGCTCCTATGTCGAGCCGCTCGGCGCTAAGGCCCTCGTCATCGTGACGCCTTCGGGCAAGAAGCGTGTCGGTGCCAAGATCGAGGGCGGTTTTGCCGAGGCTAAGGCCGAGCTGCTGTTTGAGGACTTTAACGGCGAGTGCTCCAAGGGCGAGGTCGACCGTTTGGTGGCGCTCGCGCGCGACAACGGCTGCGACATCATCGTTGGCGTCGGTGGCGGCAAGATCCTCGATACCGCTAAGGCTGTCGCCTACTACTTGGGGTCTCCGGTTATCATTTGCCCCACCATCGCCTCGACCGATGCGCCGTGCTCGGCACTTTCGGTGCTCTACACCGATGACGGCCAGTTCGATAAATATCTTTTCCTTAAGGCAAACCCCAACATTGTCCTGATGGATACGACGGTTATCGCGGCGAGCCCGGTGCGCCTGACGGTTTCCGGTATGGGCGATGCGCTCGCAACCTACTTTGAGGCCCAGGCGACGCATGATGCCGACGGTGGCACTTGCGCCGGCGGCAAGGGCGGCATGGCCGGCCTGGCGCTCGCCAAGCTCTGCTACGAGACGCTTATGGCCGATGGCGTCAAGGCCAAGGTCGCGCTGGAGAAGGGTGCGCTCACGCCTGCCGTCGAGCATATCATCGAGGCAAACACGCTGCTTTCGGGCATTGGCTTTGAGAGCTCGGGCCTTGCTGCTGCTCATGCCATCCACAATGGCCTGACGATGCTGCCCGAGTGCCACGGCATGTATCACGGCGAGAAGGTCGCTTTTGGCACCATCGTCCAGCTAGTACTTGAGGATGCTCCGACTGAGAAACTCGAGGAAGTCTTGGGCTTCTGCATTGAGCTGGGCCTGCCGGTCACGATGAAGGAACTTGGCGTTGCCGAGCTTACGCGCGAGCAGGCCATGATTGTTGCCGAGGCCGCCTGCGCGCCCGATGACACCATGTGCAACATGCCGTTTGAGGTGACGCCCGAGATGGTCGCAAACGCCATCCTGGGTGCCGACGCTCTGGGCCACTACTATCTCATGGATGAGTAAATCAAGCTAAGGAAGGGGCAAAGCAAGCAGATGGCTTTGCCCCTTTTTGCTATGGTGCAAACTAACCTGACCCCATCGCACCAAGTTGGTGCAAGGGGGTCAGGTTAGTTTGCACCAATCGTTGTTTGATGAAGGGCGGATTCTCGTATGGCGCTTCCTATGGTTTACGGCGGTCCTGGCCGGTATGTTCAGGGGCCGGGCGAACTTTCGCGTCAGGGCAGGTATTTGTCATGGTTGGGCTGCGCTGCCTATGTTTTGTTTGACCAGGGCACCGAGGATCGGCTGTGCAGGCAGATCGTCGATGGATTTCTGGATGAAGATCTAAGCGAGCCGTTCTTTAAGATTTACAACGGTCCGTGTACGGAAGATGCCGTTGTCGAAATGGCCAAGGAAGCCCGGGCCGAGTATTGCGACATGGTGGTGGGCATTGGCGGCGGCAAGATGCTCGATATCGCCAAGGCAGTAGCGTTTTATGCTGAGCTGCCGTTGTGTGTATGCCCCACGGCGGCCTCAATGGATGGTCCGTGCAGCGCGATTTCGGTGTTGTATCACGAGGACGGGTCGTTCGACCGCTACCTGATGCTCGAGAAGAATCCAGACCTGGTCGTGGTCGATACCAACGTGGTCGCGGCGGCCCCACTGCGTATGACGGTCGCTGGTATAGGCGATGCGCTGGCAACGTACTTCGAGGCGCGTTCGTGCGCCGCGGCGCACGGCGCCAACGAGCACGGTGGCGCGCCGGGGCACTTGGCCCTGGTTGCGGCTCGTGCCTGCTATGACACGCTCATGGAGTGCGGCGTCGCTGCCAAGCGCGATCTCAAAAAGGGCCGTATATCGCCGGCGGTTGAGCGCCTGATCGAGTGCAATATTCTGCTTTCGGGTGTTGGCTTTGAGAGTGGCGGCCTGGCGTTGGCGCATGCCATCGCCAACGGTCTGACGATTCTGCCCGAGTGCAAGGCCATGCATGGTGAGGCCGTGGCATTTGGTCTGGTGGTGCAGCTGCGCCTGGAGCGTGCGCCCGAGCTTGATCAGGTGCTCGAGTTTTGCCAGCGCGTTGGTCTGCCGACGACGCTCGAGGAGCTGGGCCTTGGCGAGATTTCCGATGCCGACCTGCAGGGTGTTGCAAATGCGGCCTTTAGAAACGAACGTAACATAGCCAACGAGCAGGCCAAGGTGACCAAACAAAAGCTCGTACAGCTCATGTGCGAGGCATAGTTTGGCGCTTGATTGACCTTGTGCAATCGAGGCGGCGATAGGCCATAGGCTATTTGTCCCAAAGGTGCTCCGCGTGTAATTTGCTCGAGGCACGGGCCGATGGCGTATCATTATTTCTTGCTTGTTTGCACTGCTCAGGGAGGGGCCGCGCATGGCGCAGGAACACGATCTGTTTGATGACATTATCGAGATCAGCAAGGGTTTCGACTTTCTTAAAAACCCGCTTGGCGGTGTGACCGATGCACTCGATCCGTCGGCTCCGCAGTGGAATCCTGCCGACTACAAGGAGCGTCCGCGCGGCAACACCATTCCGTGCCTGACCTGCAAAAACGAAAAGAGCGGCTGCACCGCGTGCATGGACGTGTGCCCGGTCAACGCCATCGAGGTCGAGGAAGACGCCATCGAGATCCTCGATACCTGTCGCAAGTGCGGCCTGTGCGCCGCTGCTTGTCCGACCGAGGCGATCATCTCGCCGCGCCTGGCGCCCAAAAACCTGTATGACGATATCGTCTCTGCAGCTACGAGCCACGAGACCGCCTACGTCACCTGCACGCGCGCCCTCAAGCGCATGCCGCGCGAGAACGAGGTCGTCGTCGCCTGCGTGGGCGATATTACTGCCGAGACCTGGTTCTCGGTGCTGGCCGACTATCCCAACGTGAGCGTCTACCTGCCACTGGGCGTGTGCGATAAGTGCCGCAACACCGGCGGTGAGGACATTCTGGGCGAGGCAATCGCCACTGCCGAGGAGTGGGCCGGTACGGGCATGGGCCTGGAGGTCGACCCCAAGAGCCTCAAATGTCATAAGCGCCGCGAGTACGAGCGCAAGGAGTACATGGATAAGATTGCCCGCACCACGGGCCTTACCGTGACCAAGCTCAACCCGGCAACGGCGGCACTGGCCTCGGTGACGCAGAAGTTGAAGGCCCATCGCCATCAGATTACCCAGCTGGAGCGTACACTCAACACCATGTGCGGCACCACGACGACCAAGCGTCGCCGTTCGCTCACGCACGGGCGCCAACTGGTGCTCTCGACGTTGCAAAACCACCCCGAGCTTGCCCAGAACATGCAGGTGATCACGCCGGAATGCGATTTTGACAAGTGCACGTCGTGTGGCGAGTGCGTCAACGTGTGCCCCACGTTTGCCTGCGATTTGGTGGGAAGCGGTCGCTTTGCACTGGAGTCCACATATTGCCTAGGCTGCGGAGCCTGCGTCAAGGTGTGCCCCGAGCATGCGCTTAAGTTGGTTGAGCATGATGCATCCAACCTGGTCGTCGTCGATCCCGAGGCCGAGGAAAAGGCCGCCCAGAAGGCTAAGGCCCACGAAGAAGCCCAGAAGGTCAAGGCCGAGGCAAAGGAAAAGCTCAACAAGATGCTCGACCAGGTGGAAAAGCTCGCAGACTAGTCAGCGATTCCTATCTCTGCTTCATTTGCGCCGCCGCGGTGTCCGGATTCGCCCGGATGCTGCGGCGGCGCTATACTTATACAGTTTGAAGTACCTGTACCAAAAGGAGCTGTCGTGTCCCTTTCCATCGGTATCGTGGGCCTGCCCAACGTGGGCAAGTCGACGCTGTTCACCGCGCTTACCAAAAAGACCGGCCTTGCCGCCAACTACCCGTTTGCCACGATCGACCCCAACGTGGGTATCGTCGATGTGCCCGATAGCCGCCTGCAAAAGCTTGCCGACATCGTCAACCCCGGTCGCATTGTGCCGGCGACGGTCGAGTTTGTCGACATTGCAGGTCTGGTGAAGGGCGCTAACGAGGGCGAGGGCCTGGGCAACCAGTTCTTGGCAAACATCCGCGAGACCGATGCCATCTGCGAGGTCGTGCGCTACTTTAAGGACCCCAACGTCATGCGTGAGGTGGGCCGCACGGGCGAGTTCGTCGATCCCGCCGGCGATGCCGACACCATCATGACCGAGCTCATCCTGGCCGACATGGGCACGCTCGAGAAGCAGCTGCCCAAGCTCGAGAAGGAGGCCAAGCGCGACAAGGAGCTCATGCCCAAGTTCGAGGTGGCCAAGCGCCTGCTTGCCTGGCTCAACGAGGGCAAGCGCGCCGCATCCATGGAGATGACCGACGAGGAGCGCGCCGCCGCCAAGGGCCTTTTCCTGCTCACCATGAAGCCTATCCTGTATGTGGCCAACGTGGACGAGGATATGCTCAACGACGATCTGGCGCCCATCGACGGCGTCAAGCCGCTGCCTATCTGCGCCAAGATCGAGGCCGAGCTTTCCGAGCTCGATCCCGAGGACGCCGCCGACTACCTGGAGAGCCTGGGCCTGGAGCAGCCCGGTCTGGACGTGCTCGCGCAGGCAGCCTACAAGCTGCTCGGCCTGCAGTCGTTCTTTACGGCCGGCGAGATGGAGGTCAAGGCCTGGACGGTTCGTCAGGGCGCGACCGCCCCGCAGGCCGCCGGCGTCATCCACACCGACTTTGAGCGCGGCTTTATTAAGGCCGAGGTCATTGGCTATGACGACTACATCGAGCTCGGTGGCGAGCAGGGCGCCAAGGCCGCCGGCAAGCTACGCATTGAGGGCAAGGACTATGTCATGGCCGATGGCGACGTCGTGCACTTCCGCTTTAACGTGTAAGGACGACGTGCATGTTTAAATATGGTAAAAAAGCCGGCTACATGGGTATCGCGCTGCTGGTGCTTGCGGTGCTTCCGCTGGTGGTAGCGGCGTTTGTGATCCCCAACATTGGTCCCGAGGTGGCAACGAAGTTTAACGCCGCCGGCGAGGTGACGCGCTGGGGCAAGAGCTACGAGCTGCTGGCACTGCCGGTGCTCAACCTGCTGCTGAGCGTGGCGACGTACTTTACGGCGGGACGCCAGGCCAAGAACAATGATGACTCCGCCGCCATGGCGCGCATCGTGTGCGAGCGCTACCTGCGCAACGGTTGCATCACGGGTGTGTTCCTCAACGTGATCAACGTTTACTTTATGTACTCGGCGATTACCGGAACGGGCTTTGGATTTGGTTTCTAGCTTGTCCTTTTAGGCAACGAGCCTGCACGCATATTCAATGGCTGCCGCGAGGCCGCCGCTCGATCGTGGTTTAAAGACCATATCGGCGGCGGCCTCGTTTTCGTATCCGGCGCCGCGAAGGGCGAGTGCGATACCGGCTTCCAGGAGAAGGGGCAGACCGCGTTGGCTGGTTGCGATTACGGTAGCCTGATTGAGTGGGCAGCTGTGCGCTTGGCATTGGATGGCAAGTTCGCCTTGCATCGGGCAAGGGACCAGGACGGCGGCGACGCGACTTGATAGCAATGCAAATGCTGTGCGCTCATCGGGCGAAAGGCATTCTGCTTCAACGACGACGAGCTTGGGCGGTGCGCTGTTTGTGCGAAGCGTGGCTCGGTACATGCGGACCGAAGAACCCGACATAGAAAACTCCTGTGTATTCGGCAAAACGTAAACTATAGTTTACGTTTATGCTCGGCCCCATTTCAAACTCGTCTGCATGGACGAACGCGCGAAACAGATTCTTGGCAGGCGAGTCGAAGAGACACGCAGAGACCTTGGTATCTCCAAGGTTGATTTTTGTGTTGCGACAGGAATCAGCCGACCCTACCTCGACCGAATCGAAGACGGGACGGCAAATTTCACGCTCAAGGTTCTCTTTAAGATCGCGCCCGCACTCGGCATGACGGTGTCAGAACTTCTCGAGGGTATCGAATAGGGCGTTCCCCCGCTGTATTTGACGCTCTTTGGGCGGGTCCCCCTGGTTGCGATGTGCAAAATCGCGAGTATTCAGCACCTGTTCAGCCGTAGATGGTAGCTCGAGCGGCTGGCTTTGCCTTTTTGACAGTAGTTAATCCACACGCTTAATAAAAATGTGGAATAAATATTTACTAGACGGCCTCTTCGCCCTAAAAGTTCGTCTAACAATCGGCCGATTCTATGTCTCCGGCGGAGAAATTGCAGAATACTCCGATTTTTGCACGGCCCGAGGGGGACCACCTGTCGTTTGAGGCTGCGATAAGTGGAACTGCCTTAGGGATTACGCCATCGGGATGCGGTCGTGGTTGACTTGGCTGTAGAACAGGCGCTGGATTTCGGCGGCATCGCGTGACTGGCCGAGTGCCCACATGGTTTTGGCCACGAGCGTCTCAGTGGTCATGTCGTCGCCGCGCAGAATGCCCGGATGATCGGCGTAAGCACGGCCGACCTCATAAACGCCCAGGTCAAGGCCCTCTTCGGGGACCTGCGTGGTCATAACGACGGTGCGGCCCGAATCGACCCAGCGGAAAATTGCCTCTTGGAATGACTCGCCGGACTCGCCAAATTCGGGGATACCGCCAATGCCAAAGGTCTCCAGAATCACGGCGTCGTAGCTATCGGCAAGGGCGTCCAGGATACCCGGGTTCACGCCGGGCGTAAGCTTGAGTACAAATACGCGCGGGTCGATGCTGTCGTAGAAACGCACCGGGTTTTCGCCCTGATGCGTGCCGTGGAGCCCGTTGCGCACGATGCGGTCGTTGCGGATATAGGCGATGGGCGGATAGTTGACGCTAATGAACGCGTTAAAGCTCATGGTGCGCTGCTTGCGGGCTCGTGTGCCGGCAATGGCGACGCCGCCAAACACAATCGACACATCGTGCGAATGCTCGTCGAGTGCATAGAGCAGGCTCTGGTACAGGTTGAGCTTGGCGTCGGTAAAGGGATTGCCCATGGGCTTTTGCGAGCCGGTGAGCACGATGGGCTTGGGGCTGTCCTGAATCAGGTAGGAAAGCGCTGCTGCGGTGTAGCTCATGGTGTCGGTGCCGTGCAGAATCACGAAGCCGTCGTGGTCGGCATAACCCTCGACAATGACGTCGCGGATACGCATCCAGTCGCTCGGGCGCATATTGGTGCTGTCGATGTTCATGGGCTGCACGACGTCGAGCTCGCAGAGGCCCGAGATCTCGGGGACGCTCTGGGCGAGCTCCTCACCGGTCAGGGCGGGGGAGAGGCCGTTGCCGTCCTCGGTCGATGCGATGGTGCCGCCCGTGGCGATGAGAAGGATGCGCTTCATGCTGGTATTCCTATCGTATTTGCCGCCGCAGAGGCGGAGTCGTTCGGCAGTATTGTGGCACAGGGCGTCCAATGTTCAAACGTATTACATCATCTGCAACGTTTGGTAACACTTCAATTGCCGTCAAATAGGGGCCCAGGTCGTGCGTTTGCCGTGCGCTGATGGCTGCGAGGGACGAGAAACCCCATATAACGTGTACACTATGGAGGTTATTTTCGTTCATTCACGCGGGTGGGCACCGGCTCCCCGCCAACAAGAGGGGGAACCATGGATCAAAAGGCTTCCGCAAAGGTCCTCGTACTCGACTTTGGTGCGCAGTACGGTCAGCTCATTGCCCGTCGCGTCCGCGACCTCAACGTGTATTCCGAGATCGTCCCCTGCGACATCTCGGCCGACGAGATTCGCGAGATGAACGCCTCTGCGCTCATCCTTTCCGGCGGTCCGGCTTCCGTGTATGCCGAGGACGCTCCGTCTATCGATCCCGCCATCTTTGACCTGGGCCTTCCCGTCCTGGGCTTCTGCTACGGCCATCAGATCACGGCCGTGACGCTCGGCGGCAAGGTCGGCCACTCCGAGGTGGGCGAGTACGGCCGCGCCACCATCACGCGCACGGCCGGCGCCAAGCTCTTTAACTCCACGCCCATGGAGCAGACCGTGTGGATGAGCCACCGCGACGCCGTTTCCGAGGTGCCCGAGGGCTTTACCGTTACCGCCAGCACCGACGTGTGCCCGGTTGCTGCCATGGAGTGCGTCGAGCGCAAGATCTTCACCACGCAGTTCCACCCTGAGGTCAAGCACTCCGAGTACGGTCAGCAGCTGCTGAGCAACTTCCTGTTTGAGATCTGCGGCCTGGAGCCCAACTGGAGCATGGACAACCTGGTCGAGACCATGACGGCCGAGTTCCGCGAGAAGGTCGGCGACGACCGCGTGATTCTGGCCCTGTCCGGTGGCGTCGACTCCTCCGTCGTGGCTGCGCTGGGCGCTCGCGCCGTGGGCAAGCAGATGACCTGCGTGTTCATCAACCACGGCCTGCTGCGCAAGGGCGAGCCCGAGCAGGTGGAGGAGGTCTTCACCAAGCAGTTTGACGTCGACTTTATCCACGTCCACGCCGAGGACCGTTATGCCGAGCTTCTGGCCGGCGTGACTGAGCCCGAGGAGAAGCGCCGCATCATCGGTACGCAGTTCTGGAAAGAGTTCTTCGCGGTTGCTCAGCAGCTCGAGACCGATGGCAAGCCGGTCAAGTACCTGGCTCAGGGCACCATCTACCCCGACATCATCGAGTCCGGCGCTCGCAAGACGGGCGGCAAGACGGCCACCATCAAGAGCCATCACAACCTGATCCCGTTCCCCGAGGGCGTACACTTCGACCTCATTGAGCCGCTCGATCACTTCTTTAAGGACGAGGTCCGCGCGCTTGGTCTGGCACTGGGCCTGCCGGGTCACATCGTGTTCCGTCAGCCTTTCCCGGGCCCGGGTCTGGCCATCCGCATCATCGGTGCGGTCGACAAGGAGAAGCTCGAGATCCTCAAGAACGCCGACGCCATCGTGCGCGAGGAGCTCGATGCTTACAACCAGCGTCTGTTTGAGCAGACCGGCGAGCGCAACTCTGAGCACAGCTGCTGGCAGTACTTTGCGGTTCTGCCCGACATTAAGTCCGTGGGCGTTATGGGCGACGAGCGCACCTATCAGCGCCCGATCATCCTGCGCGCCGTCGAGTCCAGCGATGCCATGACCGCCGACTGGGCCAAGCTGCCCTACGACGTGCTGGCCCGCATCTCCGGCCGCATCGTGGCCGAGGTTCCCGGCGCCAACCGCGTGTGCTACGACATCACGTCCAAGCCGCCCGCGACCATCGAGTGGGAATAAACGATATTCGTTGATTTCAAGCCTCTGACCTGCGAAAACAGGTCGGGGGCTTCTTATTTTGCAACCTCTGTGCAACCTTTGCGGTTTCGCG
>CATYDM010000016.1 GCA_958405195.1 uncultured Collinsella sp. | reverse complement strand
GTTTGATTACCAGTTAGATCGACACTGCTCCAAAACTTGCCGTTGGTGTCCGAGACCTTGTTGGTGTTTGATTACCAGTTAGATCGACACTGCTCCAAAACAATGTGCCGAACCCAGAGCGTTTCGAGACGGTTTGATTACCAGTTAGATCGACACTGCTCCAAAACGGGCACCACGTTCGAGTGGGTCTACGGCGAGTTTGATTACCAGTTAGATCGACACTGCTCCAAAACGAGAAGGGCGGCAACGCGCGCACAGTCGCAGTTTGATTACCAGTTAGATCGACACTGCTCCAAAACAAATTTGTCTTGTGCCGATCGCACGATACTGTTTGATTACCAGTTAGATCGACACTGCTCCAAAACCGGGATGATGTTCTCGCCTGCTGTGGTGAGTTTGATTACCAGTTAGATCGACACTGCTCCAAAACAGCATGGGATGACGGTTTGCCCGGTGATACGTTTGATTACCAGTTAGATCGACACTGCTCCAAAACAACGAGCCGTTTACGCTTTCTCGATTGTTAGTTTGATTACCAGTTAGATCGACACTGCTCCAAAACTTTGTAACGCATGATTACGAGAAGATTCAGGTTTGATTACCAGTTAGATCGACACTGCTCCAAAACCTCTTCGACGACGCGACGCTTACGGGTGCGGTTTGATTACCAGTTAGATCGACACTGCTCCAAAACTCCGCTGTCTAGCTAAAATTTCTATTGCAGTTTGATTACCAGTTAGATCGACACTGCTCCAAAACAGTACGCATCATGGCCGGTCTCCTTCTTCGTTTGATTACCAGTTAGATCGACACTGCTCCAAAACACAGATACGGTCAGAAGGTCAGGTACGCAGTTTGATTACCAGTTAGATCGACACTGCTCCAAAACAGCCGAATAGCAAGCAGCTTGCCAAAACGGTTTGATTACCAGTTAGATCGACACTGCTCCAAAACAAGTATTCGAACAATGTCGACAGGTACCTTGTTTGATTACCAGTTAGATCGACACTGCTCCAAAACTCCTGCACCTTTTTCATCGCCGCTTCAATCGTTTGATTACCAGTTAGATCGACACTGCTCCAAAACGAGGAGACGTACAAGTTCGCAATCTACCCGTTTGATTACCAGTTAGATCGACACTGCTCCAAAACGTTCGCGGTCTTGTTTATGTCCGCCTGCGCGTTTGATTACCAGTTAGATCGACACTGCTCCAAAACGCATAGCAAACTATCCCCCTTTCCTTTAGGTTTGATTACCAGTTAGATCGACACTGCTCCAAAACGATACATCAGGAAGGGAAAGGGCAAACGGCGTTTGATTACCAGTTAGATCGACACTGCTCCAAAACGATGAGGTGCTTGTACTTCCCAGCGTTAATGTTTGATTACCAGTTAGATCGACACTGCTCCAAAACCCACTTTTAGAGAGAGCCCCGATATGCCCGGTTTGATTACCAGTTAGATCGACACTGCTCCAAAACCATTGGAGCAAATTCCCTACTGCAACGAGACGTTCAATCTAACCGGTCAGTTCTTTCAATGCTCTAAAAACTGCAGGTCAACCATTAGTTTATGTTCGTGTCCGTAAGACATGGTATCTTTTTTATTCTCTAGGAGCAGCAGGCTCAATTTAAGGAAAAACACGTGGTCATAGAGCATTTGCAGCTCATTTTCCGTCAAAAAAGTTTTGAGATTTACAAACACGATTGTCTTTCTGCAGCCAGCGTCAAGAGCAAATGAAAGAAAATTCAGCAGATTATCAAGGAACGATTTGTCTTCTTGAGGCGCTGCGCCAAATCCTAAAAACTTGAGGTAGCGCTTCAAATCCCATTCTAAACCAAACCCCAAATCGGCATTAAAGCCAAGGTTCAATCCGCCTAAACGCACTTTTATTGCACGTTCTGCCTGTTCCACCTGCATACGCAAATCTTCGTCTTCTAGAAACTCGCGCTCAACTTTTTTGGTGATTGCGGCCATAAACGCACGGTCATCCCATGGGAGATTCAGTGCATCAGGAACCATCATCAGAGCGCTGCTGGGCTTAATCTCCTCATCGTCTTTCCAAAGGGAATAGGGCTCCATCGCCTGACGCCCCAATTCGTTTTGCAAAGAAGCTACGATCCGCGCGAACAGAGCTGAGTTCTCGACTTGCAAAACCGATGTCTCCCCTGCTGTTAGCTCCAGCGAGTTTTCAAGTCCCGCAAATACGAGCCTCATAAAACCAGAAGCTCCTCCATCGTATCTATCTCCTCATGGGTCTCACGACTGCCCGTTATGTACTCCATGGTCGAAAACTGAGACTCAGTCACGCGAAGGACCTGCACGAGGCCGGACGGCGGACGATGCTTCCTGAGTCTTTGCACCGCGCTTCCCGCCGCCCCATCATTAACAACAAGCTTTGCATACACGGACTCCTGGAGCATAAGATAGCCATCTTTAAGAAGAAACTTACGGAATACTCGATAGTCTTTTCTCTGTGCAGGAGTATCGACGGGCAAATCAAAGAAGACGACAAGCCTCATATATCTGATCCTTTCCCCGACACTCATACGACCTCAAACGACTCGATTTCGTCTACCGACAGCTTCCGGTCAAGAGCCTTGAAGCAATCGGCAACGTACAGAGAGATTACAGAGCCCACGCGATACGTGCCGCCTCGATATGCGATTCCCTGGTTAAGCATGTCGACCAAAAGCAACTTTGTTTCCTTGGAGAATTCGCCGTCATAGTTATCGAACACGATACGGTCAACAAGAGGTCTAAAAGGCTCCATGAAATCGCAGCTCAGGTTGAACTGGTTATACTCGTTCCTATGGCAAATCCCCGTCTGCGTAAGATATCCGCGCGCCGCAATCTCGCGATTGACGCTCGACAGCAGGATCGCATACCCGTAATTGAGAGCAGCATTGAGAGGCGTATCGTCATCCCTCGAGAAGGACGGACCAAACAGGGAGCTGAAATACAGTCGAGCGGCATGACCCTCGCGATTTGTTGTATCACCCGAGCGCACCTCGGCAACAATGCTCTTGAGCGTCTCACCCTGCTCCTCACGCGCACGGGCGTGGAGCACATCAGATTGATGTTTGATTTTGTCGCGCACGATTCGTTGCCATACGCGCTTTTTGATTGGTTCGCCCCACTCAAGCTGTTCTGCAATACGCTTACTGGTGTTATGAGCCCCATATAGCGGTAAATACTGCCCAATGGGGTCGCGCTTCTCGTCAGAGACGACAAACGCGACCTTTGCCTTGGCAAGCTCCGAGAGCAGATAAGCGCTTATGAACACCTGGTTGGTCTGGAGGACGACCGACGAAATCTCCGAAAGGTGGACCTTCGCCGTGTCGTCCTCGCGGCGGACAACCATGTAGCCGCCCTTGTACTGTAATTTGCAGGGGCTGGAAATGACGATATTCCTAAAGCCCGACACGAGTCCTTCTCTCGAACATGCCTGTTACGGACTGGTCAATAAGGAAAACCGTCACATTTGAATCGCTCAGCAACTTTGAATAATTAGGTTGTATACAACCCGAAAACTTTGAGCCACCCGCCGGTGACAAATCAACCATATTCATTGTTCCATTCACCAAGGCAAGCAGGCGCTTGACTACTGCAACAACATCTTCCGCATCCATAGTTGCGCACTTTTCTATAATCGCCTCAATTTTGAGTTGACGCAGCAGCCTGCCAGAGACGGAAGAAGCTGCGGGATTAAACATATCCAAAAGCTTGATAGCATCTTCGCTACACGCATCTCCTGCGAGCAGTTTCATTTGCTCATTTGAAAAAGCCAGTTGCGTAGCATTCCTCATCTCCTTTTTCCCCGTAATAAAGAACCTCTCGCCATCCACCTCAATCAGCTGTTTCTTGTAGATCTTCGACCTCGTGATACCGACGTACTCCAAACCCTCCTTCTCCGCAAGTCCCCTCGCATACTCGTCAAGCGCTGCCGAGTCGCCCTCGATGCGCGCCGCAAGCCACACGGGAACCTGAGAGAACCGGAACACCGGCTTACCCTTCTTTTTGGCCTCATAGATAAAGAAGTACGCAAACTGCTGGCTCGAAAAACCACCGTATTGCTTGGCGTCGAGCCCCTGCTTGGTCGACAACTCAAGCTTTGCGCCCATCTTGGGATCACGCGGCGAGTAAATCGTTGCCTTCCAGAATGCACCCGTATCCTCCTGAGGCATCCTCGAGATGTAGCACTGGCGATAGTTGAGCGCGCGGCGAATGCCCTCGACCTCCGCTGCTGCGTTCCAACCGTCCGGAAGATACTTTCCCCTATAACGTTTGACCTCGTCGTCCTCGGCCCAGGCATCGTCAAAGACCTCGCCCGTCTCGGGGTCAAAACCCGCAGTCATAAAGCTATTGACGACAAATCCGGCAGATCCAGGCATGCGATGGATTTTCTTAAACAGCTCGGACTGCTCGCGCACGTATTTCTTAATCACATGCGAGTAGCCGATGGGGTTCTCGTACATACCGGGATGGCGCATCTGAATAAACAGCCCCAAACGGCATGCCAGATAGGCATCATGCGCATGATGGAAATCGTTGGCTTCGCGGCATTTGACTAAGCCGGCCGCCTCACGAAGGTTGTGCGATACGCTCGCCTTAACAGGAACGATCTTAGTTCCCTCTTCGGCATAACGTGCCTCAAGCAACGCCTGCGCCATCTTAACCATCTGGCTCGTCTCCACAAGTTGGCGCGCGACAAAGCCCTTCATGGCGTTCTCGTTTATGGAAGGGCGCAGCAGGTTGCGATACTTTTTATCGCCAATGAGCTTCGCTTGGTGCAGTTGCTTCCACGTTTCGCCCATCTTCCAGCGAATACCCTTATCGATCAAAAGCTGGTCGGTCTTGTGCTGGTTCTCCTCGCGGTACACCAGCGCCTTATTCTCCAGACTGTCATCCTTGATGTAGGCACGCGGAATGATATGGTCGACCTCGTACTCACCTGAGCCCGCTATGAGCTTGTTAAGGTCGATAGAGCGGCCAGAATACAGGCATTTTCCGTTCTGCATTAAATAGAGAGTCAGGCGCTCGTCAAGATCAACGTTTGCCGCCTTGAGCTCCTTGAAATCGTCCATAACAGCCAGGTCGCCGCCCTCGGCCTTAAACGCCTTGAGAGCGTCCTCGATGGCGTCCCAGCGCTTCGTAGTCCGCTTGCCCTTTTTCTTTTCGTCCTCGTCGCGAGTCACCTCAACAAAAACGTTAGCCGGCGCGTGACCCGCAATCTTTGCGATTTCGTCAACAATGCGAATCGCTTGATTCAGGCTGCGACGAATCGCCGGAGATCCGGGGAGCTCATTTACGCCTAGAGACTTCTCATGCTCGGCGTAGTACCTGCGATTGTGTTCATCCGCTTTTTCCTGGAAGCCCAGCGTGTTGTCGTGGAGAATCTCCATCATCACCATGGTCTCGCCCAAGCGACGCTCGGAACTGGGGTTTCCCTCTCGCAGCACGTCCATGATGCTCATAGAGCGACCGGCTTGCGTATCAATCCTAATACCCGTCAGGAACTTCTCCGACAGACGTCCCCAGCCGGTCAGTCGCTTTTTGCAAATCTTCTTAATCTGCTCGGCATCGAGCATTCCGTTGCCACTGGGACCGAACTCATCCTGCAGTTTTTCCTTAAGAATCGAGCGGTCCTCGAACAACGTGTTCCAAAGAATGATCTTCTCGATAACTGGATACTCGGCGCGGCTCAACTCGTCCACGCCAAAGATGTCCTTGGCAAAGAAGATGTACGAGCCCATCTTCGATTCAAGACCGCTCTCACCCTGGCCGCCGCGGACAACCGGATTTGTCGCGTCGCCCTCTTTTACAAGCCAGTCGGCAATCATCTTGTAGGTAACGCGACGCTTTTTATGGAAAAGCTCATGGACAATGCCCTCACGCTGCGAGGCATCCAAGCGTTGCCAATCGTCACCATCTTCAGACCAGCGAACGCCATTGAGTTCATTTAGAACGCAGAACTCCTCATAGAGCAGGGACTGCTTGGGAAGCACCTTCTCGCCAGCAAGATACGTGCAGTCACCTGTCATGCGCAGGATAAAGTTCTCGGCGCTCTTATTCTTATCGATCACGGTATCCCAGTTCCAAGGCGTGATCGTCGCATCTTCCATACCGGGCTTGCGCTCGGACCACTGGAATCGATGCTTGCCATGTTTGTCCTGGGCAGCATTTTTAGGCGTCAGCGGTCCCACATAGTACGGGATTCGGAACGTGACCAGACTCTCGATCTTCGCAGCCTCGTCCTTAAGGAACGGATAAAAACGGCCCTGGCTTTTCAGAATAGCCTGCAGCTCCTCGAGATGCAGCTGGTAGTAGATAGAACCGTTATCACTCGTCTTAGGGCGGCGCAAAAAGCGTTGCTTGTCGAATGCGTCCATCATGGCGACATAGCGCTCATCCGTCTCCGCGCCCGTTCCCGTAAAGAGTTTCTTTACGGATTTAGCGAAGTCATCATAGGACAATTTATGCAGGTCATATGCTGTGTAGCCCTGCGCCTTAGAGGCATCGTAGTCGCGCGAGGGGTCATCGCTATTCGAATCGTGATAGGTTGCGCCGCGGAAGAAAGACTCATATGAGCCGGGAGCATATTCGCGGACCAAGAGCTTAAGCAGAGCAAGGTCTTCTGCGTATTGCTCGTATTTCTTGATCATGTTGATCGAAATAGTTTGACCTTCTGCATATGACAAAAGCCCCTGCAAAACATAAGCAGAATATACCCCGCAGACAGACTCAAGAAGCTCGACGCAATCGTCGGGACACGCAGCTTGCAGTGTCTCGAGTTTCTCGTCGTCAGAAAGCGCGAGCTTAGTTGCCTCGCACTCAAACTCGCCAAACACATCTTTGAACTCGCACTGAAGACCGACGACAGCGTTCGACAAAGCCTTCACCAGCTTTTTATTCGCAGCAGCGTCCAAAGTGTCTACTTTTACAAGAGCCTGAATATCTTTCGCCTTTTGCGAGCGAGAAGATTGCTCGTCAGCCAAGATCTTCGCTACAGAGAGTTCATTAAGTTTCACGAACTCATATTCCCTCGATTCGCACCATGTCTTCAGAGCACCATTGAGATTCTTAAGGGCATCAGATGTCTTTGCTGTCTTTGCCGTCAGCTTCTCTCCCTGGCGCAAAAAGTTACCGCGATGCTTAACGATGTTATGAATCGCAAGGTACACCAAGCGGAGATCTGCCTGCTCATCGGTACCCATAAGGTAAGCGCGCAGATGATAGATGGTCGGGAAACGATCGTAGTAATCGGCCTTCGTGAAGTCCTTGGTAAAGATCGGGTCGCCTTCGATGGTTCGCGACTGGTTGAGCCGCATGAAAAAGCCCGGATCAACTTCGTTCATTGCGGGCTCAAACAGTTTTTGCAGTAGATCCAAGCGCCAACGACGCCGCACATAGCGACGACGCTGACCGCGATGGACACGAGCCTCAGAAGCCGGCTGTGCGGCATCGAACAGACGACTGCCCCAGGTAGGCTGCTTCTTAAAATGCAGGAGCTTGCCATGCTCGTCCGTAACCGCCCAACCCACGGAGTTGGTGCCCATGTCTAGACCGATATTGTACTCACCCGAGTAGTTTCTTAGATTCATATAGACCAGCCCTTTCGCGCTGTGCTACAGTTGCCTTGTCGATTACCAGTTACATCGACACTGCGAGTCAAAATACGGCTATGCCAAAAATGCCTTCTTCGGAGGGCGTCCCGTAGGGGACAATTTGACTTGCCAGAGGGGTTCCGTTTGGAACCCCTCTTTTTTGATACTACTACCGCGAGCGGACACTTTTTAATAGCTATCGGCAAACGTAATGTTGTTCAGCGCCAACGCTCCGAGCAGGGGCATTTAATGAAGTGCCCAGCACTTCCCCGCAACACAAAAACGGGGCAGTCCGCACTCCTGCGAGCTGCCCCGTGTCGCTGGCTATCGCATCACGACTCTAACCGGCACCGCCCCCTACTTCCCAAAGATCGCAGCGAGCAAGCCCTTGCGTTTGGGCTTTTCTTCTCGGCAGGAACCCTCGGCAACCGCTGCAACCTGGCGCGGTTGCTCGCAGCCTCCACGGCGTACGATCTGGTATAGGAACGGCGATTTAACGTATTTGACCTCGATGGGCGTGGCGTGCACGGTGCTTTCGCTCGACAGCATCACGTTGGGATTGAGCGGTGCCACCACATGCGTCTCGCGCTTGTCACTAAACACCACCGCAGCCGCGCGGCCCGTCTGGCCGTTCACGGCGATGCGCACCTGTTCGCCATCGCGACTATCCGAGGCAGGACGATCGACAAAGTACACCGGCACCATAACCAAGCCGTCCTTGTGCTTGCGGGCCTTGCGCGCCCACGTGCGGATGCTCTTTTTATTGAATCCCAGCACCGCCTCGGCGTCGTTGCCCGCAACGTCGAGCGCCAACTTATCAATAACCACCTGGTCCTTGGTAGACGCATCGACGGAGACAACGCGAAAGTCACCTTCCTGCATGGCCGGGTCAAACGGCCCAACCTTGGCAAAATCCCACGGCTCCAAAATGCCCATGAGGCGAACGTCCAGGTAGTTTGCCCTGGGATATGCCCAGTCGAGCACCTCGTAGTACACCAAGGTTTCCTTGCTCAGGCCCTTGCCCGGGAAGCTCGCCATCATGCGCAGATCGGCAAGCGCCATGGGGAAATAGAAGAGCATCGTATCGTTTTGAATCGCGTCTTCCACATCGTGCCCGGCAAAGGCGTCGGGGTACTGGCGCACCAGCTGCAGCGCGTTGGCACGTGCCTGCTGCGGCGTTATCTCGCAGGGAATACCCTGCTCAGGTACATACTCCGAACCAACGCCCATGGTCAGGCGCTTGCTAAACGTACCGGGCTTGAGCAGGTCGGCAATGCCGATCTTGTTGCCGCAGGACGGGCACTCAAACACACGCTGCGTTGACTCGCCCTCAAAGGACGCTCCGCAGAAGGGGCAAGGAATGCTCACATGCGTGGCCTCTTGGAACTCTTGCGCCGTGCCGCGATCCTCCCACAGCAGATGTTCCAGGACCGACTGATTGCGCCAGTGCGAATTGAAGAAATACCAGTCCGGGTCCTCCGGGCGCTCGAGTTGCGACACATGCGTGAGCTTGAGCAGTCCATCCGCCACCGTCAACGGCGTATGGCGAATGCCCAAAGCGCTCTTGGGCTCTCCGGCGTCCGCCTGCCACGGAATGACCGCACCGCAATAGGCGCACTCAAAGCTGCGCTTAGCCTGGTGCGAGTACATAGGGCCGCCGCAGTTTTGACATTTAATGGCAAACATCTCGTCCATGGAAACGTCCTCCTTTGCACAGGGGCTGTCGACATTAAGTATGTCGAGCAAACAGGCACATGCCCATACCCATGTGGCCCAAAATGGACCGCCCGGGCAGACGAGAAGGCTCGCTCGTTAGCACCGGCAGACTATTGCTGCATTTTCTGAGCATCGGTGCACGGCGCCCCCTCGCGAGCTACACTATCCCCTTAAACATGATTGTGAGGACGACCGCTATGCTATTTGTAAATCGGCTGGTACATACGCTTGTTCCCGGCAGCGAGGACGAGCCGGTCGATGCATCTTGCCGCACCAACGCGGGTTTTGCCGCAAGCCTCATCTGCATTGGCCTCAACATCACCCTGTGCCTGGCCAAGGGCATCGCGGGCCTGCTCGCCGGTTCCGTCTCCCTCATCGCCGACGCTTTCAACAACCTCTCCGATGCCTCGAGCAACATCGTGAGCCTGCTCGGGTTCCGCCTTGCCAGCCGCCCGGCAGACGAGGGCCACCCTTACGGCCACGGCCGCTACGAGTACCTGGCTGGTCTGTTTGTCGCCGTCCTGGTTTGTGCCGTCGGCATCAACCTAATCCTCGAGTCGGTCACCAAGATCATCAAGCCCTCGCCCACCGTGTATTCGGCGCTCTCCACGGCTGCCCTTGTTCTGTCCATGCTCGTCAAATTCTGGATGGCAGCGTTCAACCGCACGCTGGGCGATCGCATCGACTCCGAAACGCTCATCGCCACGGCGCAGGACTCCAAAAACGACGTCATCACCTCGGGCTCGGTCTTGGTGGCGGCGCTTATTTCGCAGACGACCGGCTTTGATCTCGATGGCTGGGCAGGCCTGGGTGTGGGCATCTTCATCTGCATCAGCGGCCTGGGCCTGGTGCGCGACGCCATCAGCCCGTTGCTGGGGCAAGCGCCCGACCCCAAGCTCGTCCAGGCAATCCGCGACAAGATCATGTCCTATCCGCAGGTCTTGGGCACACACGACCTCATGGTGCACGACTACGGCCCCGGTCGTCAGTTTGCCAGCGCCCACGTGGAGATGCCCGGCGAGGGCGACGCGTTTGAGCACCACGAGATTCTGGACACCATCGAGCACGACATCAAGCGCCAGATGGGCATTGGTATCACGCTGCACTGCGACCCCATCGCGACAACCGGCGATGACTTGCGCGGCTGGGTCAAGCGCGGCGTCATGCAGATTGATCCCGCGCTCTCCATCCACGACCTACACGAGCACGACGGGTTCGTTTCGTTTGACCTGGTGCGTCCCGACGGCTTTGACATATCCGACGAGGAGTTGCTGGAGCTCGTCACGCGCATCGTGCACGAGCGCCGACCCGATGCCTCATGCGTCGTTACGTTTGACTCGGGCTTTAGCTCGCCCGACCGTCCGGCCGAGCAGCTGTAGCCTGCTTAACAGCTAGTTTCCCTGCGCGCCCGAGATGCCGTTTTGCAGGGCGTTCCAGGCATCCGTCGCCAAGCCGCCCAAGTTCTGCGCGGTATCACCCAGGTTTTGTGCCGTGTCGCCCAGCTCTTGCGCCTTGTCTCCCAACTCCTGTACCTTGTTGCTCAAGTCCTCCAGCGTATTGGAGCTCGAGCTGTCGGTACCGCTTTGGCCGTCGGACGAGTTGCCCGAACTGTTCTTGTGCGTGAGTTGAATTTCGAGGTTGCCGTTGTCGTTATAGTAGGCAGAAGTAACGACCCAGTTGGCATCGACGACGGGCGTTAAGCCATCATCAGTCAGGACCACGGCATTCGAAAGATCGGCGCCGCGCGACTTGAGGATCTTCTTGGCGTTGGACCAGTACTGCCCTGGGATATCGCTAAGATCGACGGTGCTAGACGAGGCGGACTCGGTTTGTTCGACAGTGGCATCGGCCGTTGAACTCCCCCGCTTGTTAAGCATGCCCGACACGATGGCAAACACAACCGACAGCGCAAAGAAGATCGCCAGTACGATGAGGATCTTCTTGATCACGCTCGACGAACGCGACGGCTTCTTCTCCTCGTCCTCGCCATATTGCGGAATCGACTTGGGGTACTCGCGATACGGCTCGCGCGACTCGTAGCGAGGCTGCGCCGTGCGAGGCATATACGTCGTCTGCTGAGGCTGCGGAATGGGATTCTGCGGCAGGTTGTCATAGGGATTCGGCGTCGAGGCAGCATAAGAATCCTGCGGCGTGTAATCAAACGGATCCGGAGCTGCGTTGCCATAGGGGCCTTGCGAAGATGCAGCGTAAGAATCCTGCGCCGTGTCGCCATAGCCCATAACCCGGGTGGGCTCGGCAGAAGGCCGCGTCGCGGCGGGGTCGGTATAACCGGAGTTGGGAACAACGCGGGTCGCATCGGCGCTATCGCCAGCCTGCGCGGAAGCGTAGCCGCCCATCACGGTTGTCTTGTCCTGATCCATGCAACGATTCCTTTCCGTCGCGCGTGAGCCTCAAGTTATCCATGCATTCTATCCGCGCAAAAGCCTATGATGGGCAGAGTCCATCGGTATCTACAAGACATGCGCGGGCCTAAGGATCAAAAAGCCCCGCCGGGCCTTGTGGGCACGGCGGGGCGGGCTAGCAGCTATGGACAGCAGGCTTAGAACAGGCCGGTGATGTTGCCGTCGTTGTCGACGTCGATGTTCTCGGCCGCGGGAACCTTGGGCAGGCCCGGCATGGTCAGAACGCTGCCAGTCAGTGCGACCACAAAGTGGGCACCGGCGGAAACCTTGAGCTCGCGCACGGTGATGCGGAAGCCCTCGGGAGCGCCCAGGGCCTTGGCGTTGTCGCTAAAGCTGTACTGCGTCTTGGCCACGCACACCGGCAGGTTGCCAAAGCCGTTCTCGCGCAGCTCGGCGAGCTGACGCTTGGCAGCCGGCGTAAAGTCGACGCCGTCGGCGCGGTAGACCTTGGTGGCAACGGCCTCGAGGGCGTCGGCCACATCGGCGCCGTCCTCGTAAGCAAACTTGAGCTCGCTCGGCTGCTCGATCAGGCGCATGACCTCATCGGCCAGGTCGAGCGCGCCCTCGCCGCCCTTAGCCCAAACCTCGGACAGTTTAACGTTGACACCGAGCTTCTGGCACTCGGACTCGATGAGCTCGAGCTCAGCCTCGGTGTCCGTCGGGAAGCGGTTGATGGCGACCACGCAGGGCAGACCGTAGACATTCTGAATGTTGTCGACGTGACGCAGCAGGTTGGGCATGCCGGCCTTGAGGGCCTCAAGGTTCTCCTCGTTGAGGTCGGCCTTGGCAACACCGCCGTTGTACTTAAGCGCGCGGGCGGTGGCGACAATCACGACGGCGCTGGGGCGAACGCCCGTCATGCGGCACTTGATGTCGAGGAACTTCTCGGCACCCAGGTCGGCGCCGAAACCGGCCTCGGTAATCGCGACGTCGCCAAAGCGCATGGCCATGCGGGTGGCCATGATGGAGTTGCAGCCGTGGGCAATATTGGCGAAGGGACCGCCGTGGACAAACGCAGGCGTGCCCTCGAGCGTCTGAACCAGGTTGGGTTTGAGCGCGTCCTTGAGCAGGGCCGCCATGGCGCCCTGAGCCTTAAGGTCGCGGGCGCGGACGGGCTCGCCGGCAAAACTGTAGCCGACAACAATCTCGCCCAGGCGCTCCTTGAGGTCATTGATACTCGTGGACAGGCACAGGATTGCCATGACCTCGGAGGCAACAGTGATGTCGAAGCCATCCTCGCGCGGCACGCCCTGGGCCTTGCCACCAATGCCGTCGATAACATGGCGCAGCTGACGGTCGTTCATGTCGACAACGCGCTTCCAGGTGATGCGCTTAACATCGATACCGAGCTGGTTGCCCTGCTGAATATGGTTATCGAGCATGGCAGCCAGCAGGTTGTTGGCGGCACCGATAGCATGGAAGTCGCCGGTAAAGTGCAGGTTGATGTCCTCCATGGGGATGACCTGGGCCCAACCGCCACCGGCGGCACCGCCCTTCACGCCAAACACGGGGCCGAGCGAAGGCTCGCGCAGGGCCACGGCGCTCTTGACGCCGCGACGACGCAGACCGTCGGCCAGGCCGATGGTCGTGGTGGTCTTGCCCTCGCCTGCGGGCGTGGGATTGATAGCGGTCACGAGGACAAGCTTGGCCTGGTGGTCGGTCGGCTCGTTGAGCAGGGAATAGTCGACCTTAGCCTTGTCGAAGCCGTACGGAATCAGATGCTTAACGTCGACGCCGGCGTTCTTGGCCACCTCGGTAATAGGCAGCGGCGTAACAGAACGTGCGATTTCGATGTCAGTAGGCATGGGCGGTCCTTTCGTTACCGGATGAGAAAAAGACCAATCCAGCATAGCACGCGCGCGCAATAGTAAAACGCCCGTAACCGACGAACGGCGATATGTTTACCCGATGCCCAGCGATAGCCTACAAACCCGTCCTAAATGGTCGGCTCAATTCCTAAGTGCTCGAATGTGCGAAGCGTTGCCTGGCGGCCCTGCGGTGTGCGAATCATCAATCCGCACTGCAGCAGATAGGGCTCGTAGACATCCTCGAGCGTTCCCGGGTCCTCGCCCACCGCACTGGCAAGCGTGGTCAAGCCAACGGCACGGCCGGAGAACGTCTTGGCAAGTGTCTCCAAGATGCGAATGTCCATCCAGTCCAGGCCGAGCTCGTCGATCTCGAAGAACTCGAGCGCCTGACGGCAAATATCAAGCTCAATAGGACCGTTGCCGCGCACCTGCGCATAGTCGCGCACGCGCTTGAGCAGACGGTTGGCAAGACGCGGCGTACCGCGCGAACGCGAGCCGATCTCGAGTGCGCTGGGATGGTCGATCGTCACACCCAGAATGGTCGCCGAGCGTGTCACAATCTGGGCGAGCTCCTCAACGGTGTAGTAATCCAGGCGATACGAGATGCCAAAGCGATCGCGCAGCGGGCCGGTCAACATACCCGAGCGAGTCGTTGCCGCCACCAGCGTGAACTTGGGGATATCCAGGCGAATCGAGCGCGCCGCCGGACCCTTGCCGATCACGATATCGAGGGCAAAGTCCTCCATCGCAGGGTACAGGACCTCCTCGACCGAGCGGTTGAGGCGGTGGATCTCGTCAATAAACAGCACGTCACCCGGTTGCAGGTTAGTCAGGATGGCCGCCAGGTCACCGGTACGCGCGATGGCCGGACCGCTCGTCGTCTTGATCTGAGCGCCCAGCTCGTTGGCGATAACGGTAGCCAGCGTGGTCTTGCCCAGACCCGGAGGACCCGAGAAAATCACGTGGTCGAGCGTCTCGCCACGGCTCTGCGCCGCTTCGATCAACACGCGCAGGCTCTGCTTGATGTGCTCCTGACCACAGTAGTCGTCCAGGCGCTGGGGGCGCAAAGTGCGGTCGACATCGAGATCCTCGGGCGTCAGCTCCGAACCCACCATACGCTCGCCATGCGCCATGGATGCCGCCGGCGAGGTGCCGGGCGTCGCCCACAGGTCCTGAGAATCATCGGCTTCCCACATCACGCATCCATTCCGAGTCGCTTAAGCGCCGCGCCGAGCAGATCCTCGACACGCATATTCTGCCCATCATACCCGCTCAGGGCAACATCGGTCTCCTGCGGGCTAAAGCCCATGGAAAGGAGTGCCGCACGGGCATCGTCGATGGCCGAGGGAGCGGCAGCGGGCACGGGCATCGCAACCTGGCCGGGAATCACTTCAACCGGCACAAAGCCCTTGTCCTTGGCAAAGGTGCTCTTGAGTTCCAAGATGAGGCGCTGCGCGGTCTTTTTGCCCACACCGGGAACCTTGGCCATACCCTTGTCGTCCTCGGCCATTACCAGCGAATACAGCTGGCCCACGGTATAGGTGGAGAGCACGGCGAGCGCCAGGCGCGGACCGACGCCCGAGACGGACACGAGCCGATCGAACATCGTGCGCTCATCCTTGGAGGCAAAACCAAAGAGCGTCATGGCGTCCTCGCGCACCTGCATACGGGTATACAGGCGAACCTCGCCGCCGGGCGTCGGCAGCGTAGCGGCGGTGCTGCCCGAGATGCCGAGCTCAAAGCCCACGCCCGACACATCGACGACGGCCGAGCTCATCGTGGCCTCGACAAGCGTTCCATGGAGCTGGGAAATCATCAGTATCCGGTTCCTCTCTGTTGATAGAACTCGCCGCCGGTAAGCGCGCGGGTGCGGCTGAGGTTAACGTGGCAGATGGCGCAAGCCAGGGCATCGGCGGCATGGTCGGGATGCGGGTCGTGATCGAGCTGTGTGAGCGTACGAACCATATACGCGACCTGCCGCTTATCTGCAGCGCCGGTGCCCACAACAGCCTGCTTAATCTGCATAGGCGTGTACTCGCCAATCTCGAGCGCGCACTCCGAAAGAGCCACGAGTGCAGCACCGCGGGCATGCGCCGTAGGGATGGCCGAGCGAACGTTGGCGCCAAAGTAAATGCTCTCGATAGCAGCGGTATCGGGGCGGTAGCGCTCCACGACACCCTTGAGGTCGCGGGCGATATGCGACAGGCGCACCGCGAGCGGACTGCCCGCGCTGGTCTCAATACAACCGTAGGCACGGCAGCGAACCTCGCCGCGTCGCTCCTCGATAATCCCCCACCCCGTATGGGCCAAACCGGGATCGATACCCAAGATAACCAAGCCAACCTCCCCTCGCCACAAGCACAGCGCAAGACAAGGCCCCGCGCATCATTCACGAACGTCTGTTCTAGAATAACACAATGGGGCCAAGATGCTTAGTTGAAGTATCGGGGTTGAGAGCGAATCCTATCCCATAATTAGTTCTGCGAGAAAAAGGGGAACTGCCTCGGATCCACTGGCGGGTGCGACATCGGTCCGCTCTGGGGCCCACCCTGCGAGCCGCCCTGACCGCCCATCATCTTATCGATGGCGTCCTGAACTTCGCCCTCGAACTTTTTCATTCCCTCGTGCAAACGACGCTGACCGTCCTCAGAGCGCAGCTCCTCCATTTGCTCGGGCGAAATACCCAGTAGCTCGCCCAGCACGCCCATCATCTCGTTTCGCACGCGCTCGCTCGTATCCTCGTCGGCAAAGCGGCGCACCTCGGCGCGCGCCAGCGAATCGACCGTCATACGCTCCTTGCCGTTAAGCCCCAGGTCGGACCACGCGAGCATATACGGCCAGGCACGCTCGGCAAACGAACGGGCCGAGACGATCGGCGTCGTCGGCAGCATGCGACGGGAAGCCTCACCCTGTCGAACGAGCATCAGCAGCAGCGAGCAAGCCTCGGGCTTGCCGGCGGCCATTGGGATGTCGTCGAAAGATCGATTGCGGTCCACGTGCGCCTCGAGCGCGCCATCGACCTCACCCGGCTCAAGCCCGCCGAGCAGCTGTGCCGCGCGGTCGAGCATATCGACCGGACCGTCGAGCGTCGAAAGCGCTTGCGCCAGCACGCGCTCCATACAATCTTCCACCGCGTTGAGCGTCACGAGCTCTTGGGGCACCGCGGCAGACGTGCGGTTGCGCACACGCGCCACAAACTCAAGCGTCGACAGGCACACATCGCCAAAGGGCGCAAAGTCGCCCTGGTAGCCGCCGCAAAGCGCCGGCGCCGCCAGCGCGTACTCGGTTTTGGACAGCGGGCTCAGCGCCATCGCACCCAGCTCGAGCGCCGTATCCTCCAGCATCAGGCCCAGCGTGCGCGAGCGCAGGCGCTCGGCATCGCCCGCCGACACGTCGCGATCGAGCACACGCGCCGCATCCGGTGCATCGCGCTCGACGGTGCGAATGTGCAAACGCTCGGCGATGGCGCGGACGGCGGCGCAGCGGGCAGCCTCGGCCTCTTCCTGCGCCGGCGTAAAGATGCGGTTGCGTCCCAACACCAGGCCGACCACATTGCGCGGACCTAGGGCGTCGACGGCAAGCGCCGCCAGCAGGGACGACGGCAGGTCGCCCTCGAGCGCCACCACGGCACGCGACGTACCGCGGGCGCGGGCGTTATCGCGAACGGCAAGCACTAGCGCCTGCCACAGCCATTCCTCGGAGCGAAACTCGGGCAGCTCGTGGTCTTCCAGGGCATCGAGCATCACACCGCGCTGGATCTCCTGAACCAGTAGGCTCTCCTCAAAACACGGCGCTTGGGCCACCACGCGACCGCAGTCGTCGAGTACAAACGACCCGCCGGTATACACCGACTCGTCGTACGCACCGACCGGCGCCATGCAGGCAAACCACACGCTGCGCTTAGATGCGATCTTGCGATAGGCTCCGCTGCGCACGGCGGCGATCGCAGCCGTCTCGCGGTCGGTCATATCAAACGCGTTGAACTGGAAATAGGCAATGAGGTCGACGCCGGTCGGCAGCATCTCGAGCTCGCGGTCCAAGTCAAAGATCACGGCGATACGCACGCCGTCCACGTCAAACACCGGCGGTGCCCAACGGGCATCGCCGCTCCCACCGCGCTGCAGGGCAATGCTCGAACGGGCCGGCACCACATGGCCGTCCTTGAGCATCATGTAGTCGAGCAGGGGCTGGCCCTCAAACGAAACCGCCGCGGGCACGATGCAGATCATATCGAGCTCTTGGATACGCTCGGCGACGCCGGTCAAGCCGGCAAGTATGTCGTGCTCAAAGTCGGCAGCGCCCACCAGGCCGCCGGGCAGGGCTCCCATAAAGAGCGGAGCCGGGACGCACAGCACGCGCGCACCGCGCTCATGGGCCAGGCGCGCCTGGTCCTCGATGCGACCGCAGATACCCTCAATATCACCCAGGCGCATATCGATCTGTGCAAGTGCGAGCTTCATGGCTCAGCCCTTTCCGTCGTAAACCATCGTTGTCGTAGTAAAAGCGCCGGCCGCATGATGCAGTCGGCGCTCGCATGTGCATATGCTAGCTATGATACCCCGAGCGGGGGCGCGCTCCTAGAACGTCGCGGACCACAGCCCGTGCAGGTTGCAATAGGCATAGACGGTACCGGTCTTGGAGCCGCCGGCAAAAAACGTCGCGGGCTTCATACCGGGCTGGAGGTAATGGACCTCCAGACGGCCCTCGGCCTCAAGGGCAATCCACTCGATGTAGTGCTCGGGCACCATAGGATGCTCGACCGAGCCCACGCGTGCGCGGATCACGTGACCGTCGCGCTCGCTCTCAACGACCGGCACGTGCTTCTCGTGCGCCGCGTCCTCGGTGTTCGCGGTCAGCTCCGTGCAACCGGCAGGGGTTGCAACGTCGTTGCCAAGGGCGGCAATGAGCTTGCCATCGGAGTCCTTAAAGAATTTCGCCATGATGTTCTCCTTTGCTGATGTGCCGATGTTCTTGAGGTTCTTATGCCCAAAGGCAGGCGAACCATCCACGGCATGGCAAATGAACACATAACGAGCGGGGACGATGGGACAGCGCGGGCTATCCGCCCTGGCGGCCTCACCCGAGCGGGTTAACGCCCGTCGCCGCCGAGCAGTGCCAAAACATCCTCGCGGGTAAACAGCGCCGAGGAGATGCCATCGCCGCCGAGCACGCTGTTGACCAGGTCGCGTTTGGACTCCTGCATCTGCATAATGCGTTCCTCGATCGTGTCCTTGGCGATGAGCTTGTACACGGTCACGGTATGCTGCTGGCCAATACGATGTGCGCGGTCAGTCGCTTGGTCCTGCGCCGCCACGTTCCACCACGGGTCGTAGTGAATGACCACATCGGCCGCCGTCAGGTTGAGGCCCACGCCGCCCGCCTTGAGCGAGATCAGAAACACCGGCACCTCGCCCGCCTGGAACTGCGCGACCATCTTGGCACGGCTCTCCTTGGACGAAGCGCCCGTGAGCTTAAGAAAGCCGATGTCCTCCTTGGCCAGGCGCTTGCCGATGATATCGAGCATGCCCGTGAACTGGCTGAACAGCAGAATGTGGTGCCCGCCGTCGAGCGCACCGTGCACGAGCTCCATGCAAGCGTCGAGCTTGGCGCTCCCCGCCTTGTAATCCTCGTAGTGTAGACGCGGGTCGCAGCAGATCTGGCGCAGCTTGGTGAGCTCGGCGAGCACCTTGAGCTTGTCTTTCTTAAACTCGGATGCCTCGCGATGCTGCACCTGCTGGGCGATGCGGTCTTGGTTGGCCAGGTAGAGCTTGCGCTGCTCGCCGGTGAGCTGCGCCATGACGGTGTCTTCGATCTTTTCGGGCAGGTCGGCAACCACGTCTTCCTTTACGCGACGCAGCACAAACGGCGACACGAGCGCCTGCAGGCGAGCGGCACTATCGCCCTCGGCATGCTCTACGGGGCTCTCAAAGCGCTTGGCAAACGACTCGCGCGTCCCCAAAAGGCCCGGCATCAGAAAGTCGAAGATGCTCCAGAGCTCGGACAGGCGGTTTTCGATGGGCGTGCCCGTCAGGGCAAAGCGCACGCCGGCCGGCAGGCGCTTTGCGGCGCGCGCTACCTGCGTGAGCGGGTTTTTAATGTACTGGGCCTCGTCGAGCACAACGCGGGCAAAGTCCTGCTCGGCATACTCGTCGATATCGCGGCGCATGAGGTCATACGATGTCACGACCACGTTATGCTCGGCGGCGCCGGCTATCTGCACGCGGCGCTGCGCTTTGGCGCCCACGATGGCGCACACGTCGAGCGAAGGCGCAAAGCGCTCCAGCTCGGCAGTCCAGTTATACACGAGCGACGCAGGGCACACCACGAGCGTGGGCTTGGTATCCCCCGCCTCCACGCGCGCCAGGATATGTGCGATCATCTGCAATGTTTTGCCCAGGCCCATATCGTCGGCCAAGATGCCGCCGAGGCCCAGATGCTCGAGCGAACCGAGCCACTGGTAGCCGTCGACCTGATAGCCGCGCAGTGTGGCCTTGAGCGAGACCGGCACCGTAAAGTCCATCTTGCCGAGCGTATCCAAGCGCTCGACGGTACGGCGGAATGCAGCGTCGCGATCGGCCTCAAGCGCCGGCGTGCGCGCGAGCATGCTGTCGACAAACAGGGTACTCGACGCGGGAAGCGACACGCCGTCGAGCAGATCGACGGCATCGACGCCCAGGTCCTCGGCAAGACCAAACGCGGCGCGGGCACCCTCGTCCAGGCGCACGATGTCGCCGGACGTCAGGCGCGCAAACGTCTGGTGGCGCTTGTACGAGTCCAGATAGATGGCAAGATCTGCCGCCGAAAGACCGCTCGCGCCCAGTTCGACATCGAGCAGGTTGCTCTTGACGGTCGCGCGCACCGAAAGCTTGGGCGCAGGGCGCACCGAGATCTGGCGTAGGCGGTCGCTGAGCATGACCTCGCCCAGCTCGGACAGGGCAGACAAACCCTCGGTCAGCAAGTGGAACAGGCTCTCGTCGTCGCGCTCCTCAAACGCCAGGCCGCCCTCGTAAAAGTCGAAATACAGGGCCGCCGTATCCATAACGCGAAACTCTGCTATCTCGTCGCGCGGCGGCACGCCCGGGCGCTGCTCTTCGAAGGGGCTGCCCGGAGCGCCCAGGCTAAAGAGATCTGCCGACCAGTCGCCGTAGGAAACCGTAATCTTGCAGGTCACAAGCCCGTCATCGACACCGATTGCCATGGCAAAGCTCGGCTCGGGCGCCACGGTGTCGAGCACGGCGGGAGCGGTGAGGTCGGTGTATTCGCGCAGCACGGGCAGTGCCATGCGGCAGAATTCGCCCACCTGTTCGGCGGCGATATGGACCGGCGTGCGACAGGGCAGCAGACGCGACAGAAACGGTGCGGCATGCTGGGCAAACGCTGCATCGGCGCGGCGCGCGCGGTGCGTGTCGACCAGATAGGCAACGTCGCCCGAGGCAAAGCAGTACATATCGGCCGGCAGGCGCAGGCCGTAGCTGCCACCGGCCGCCGGCGCGATCTTGGCGGCAAGGAGCGGCGGTTGTTTTGCCGAGGCCTCGTCCTCCCCCACCGGCGACAACTCAACCGCTACCTCGTAGGAACGATGCGTCGTCGTTCCCCGCGACCAGGCGGGCTCAAAGGAAATGGTCCGGCCACGCAGCAAGTCCAGCATGTATACGATGTCATGCTCGGACAGCGGCAACTGGCGCTCGGCGACAAAGCCGCTGCGTGCAAAATCGTACGACGCCGAACGCGAACTCGTGATGTCGCTCAGATACACAACCGTTGCCACAACAAGGTCGAGCAGACGCACCGAAACCTCGTCAAAGGCCTCGGGCGCATGGAGGAATGTGAGCTTTTTGCCGTACGAGAACGTGCCGCCGCGCACGTAGGCGGCGGCCATGCCGTCGATGTCCTTGACCACGTAGGACACCGAGCCGCAGCGGATGCGAAGCTCGAGCGCCAAGCTAAACCGGTCGGCAAACAGCGGATTGTAGTACGGCACCAGCGAGGGCTCCAACACCGCCTTGGGGGCATCGGGGTCGACAGTGCCGGCGAGCTTGCGGCGCATGCCCGCCAACTCATCCATGCGAGCGTCCGAAAGATCGGAGAGCGCCTTCATGAGGCTCGGGCTCGTGGGAACTGGCGCCGGGAAGGGAAAGTTAGGGTTGACGGCCGGTGCGGCGGACGAGGGACGCGCGGCTTGCTTGGGCGCCGCCGTAAACGTGCGGACCGGCGTGCGCAGCCCCTCGACGGGCTCAATGCCGCTGGCATCCAGGTACGCCAGCGCCGTGGCGATGGCGTGCTTGCACATGCCGGGGTAGCGATAGGCAGCGGGGCAATCGCAGTCGTAGTCGATCACCTCGTGCTCGTCCATGTCGAGCGCCACGTGCGTCTTGTACAGGTCGCCGCGCGAGCCACGCACCGAGCCCTCAACCGTCACGTTTTTGGAGAAGCGCGAGCCACTGTCCTCGATCGACAGCACGGCGCCGTTGAGCATGAGCGAACGCCCCTTCATAAAGGTGCCGCTCAGCGCCGCCTCTTTCCGGAGCGCCTGCACAAACGTCCCCTGTGCCATCACTTCCTCCAATCCACACAGGGTAGCTAATTTGGGACGGGGCTATTTTAGCTACCCCCATATGTCAGTTGAGATGCATTCCGACCCCGACTCATTCGCCGTCAGCCAAAGGGTAGCTAAAATAGCCCCGTCCCAAATTAGCTACCCCGGCAAAATCATTTTAGATAACCGTCACTCTGCCCTGGTTACCCACAATGGCCTTGGCCTCGGCCAGCAGCGGAATCGAGCGCGCGTTGACCTTGGCAGGCACCTCGGCACGCAGCACGCGCCCGTCCACCTGCTCGATAAAGATCTCCACACGGTCGCCGCCCGGGTTGGTGGTGAGCACCGTGGCGAGACGCGCCATGTTGCCCTGGCTAAAGCGGCTGTTGGGCACCATGACCTCAAACACCTTGGGCTTGTTGTTCTCCTCGTTGAGCTCCAGCGGCACAATCTCCTGCGCGATGATCTGGTCGCCGCGGTCCGAGCGCTCGAGTTTGCCCTTAATACGAACAAACGCATCGGACAACTGCGCGCCGGTCTCGGGATCGACCTCGCCGTACAGGTACCCCTCGGCCTCTTTATAGGTCTTGGGGAACACGACGACGGTGGCCTCGCCTTCCATGTCCTCGAGCTGCACGATGCCCATGGGGTCGCCGTTTTTGGTCACGCGCTTGGACACGCTCGAGACCATGCCGGCCCACCACAGTGCCTTGCCCTCGGGGATCTCCTGGTTGATGGTGCCGCCCGTGGGGTTTTGCACTTCGTAGCCGGTATCGATCTGCGAGAACGAGAAGTCGCGCGCTTTGCTGAGCGCATACTCAAACGGACGCAGCGGGTGGTCCGAGACATAGATGCCCAGAACCTCCTTCTCCTGGCTCAGCTTGAGGTGGCGGTCCCATTCCTGGCCGTCCGGATCGGGCACGCTGACCTCGAAGCCCGAGCCCTCAACGTCGCCAAACATATCGAAGAACGACGTCTGGCCGCTCGCGCGGTCCTTCTGGCGCTTTACCGCGGCATCGATGATGTTCTCGGGGTTGTTCTTGTCCACAAAGTGCATCATCTGGCGACGCGGATACCCCGTGGAGTCGAAGGCGCCTGCCTTGATCAGCGATTCGATCACGCGACGGTTGGCCTGGCTCGAGTCCACGCGCTCGACAAAGTCGTGCAGCGTCTTAAACGGACCGCCCGCCTCGCGCTCGGCGATAATCGCCTGCGCCACGCCGGTGCCCACGCCGCGGATGCCGGCCAGACCAAAGCGCACGCCCTCCTTGGTAGCCGTGAACTCGGTACCGGACTCGTTGACATCTGGCGAAAGCACGGGGATGCCGTCGTGACGGCACGCCGAGACGTAGTGAACGATCTTGTCGGTCTTGCCCGTGTAGGACGTCAGAACGGCCGCCATGTACTCGTGCGGATAGTGTGCCTTGAGCCACGCCGTCTGCATAACCAGGATGGCGTAGCCGGCGGAGTGCGACTTGTTGAAGGCGTAGGACGCGAACTCGAGAACATCGTCCCAAATCTTCTGGGCGACCTCGCGCGTGTAGTTGTTCTTGATAGCACCGTTCATCCAGTGGTCGTAGGTGGTCTCGTCCGAGCCATCCTCCCAGTGGAGCACCGTCGACGTGAGCAGCTTGATCTTTTTCTTAGCCACGGGCTTACGGATACGCGAGTCCGATTCGCCCTTGGAGAAGCCGCACATCTCGACGGAGATGAGCATAACCTGCTCCTGGTAGACCATGGTGCCGTAGGTTTCGCCCAGGATGTCGTCCAGGCGGTCGTCGTAGGAGACGGCCGGCTCCTTGCCGTTCATACGGTTGATGTAGGACGAAACCATGCCGGCGCCCAGCGGGCCCGGGCGGTACAGAGCGATCAATGCCACGACGTGCTTGTATTCGGTGGGTTTCATGTTCTTGATCGTGGCCGTCATGCCGGCGGACTCGACCTGGAAGACGCCGGCGGTGTGGCCGGAGCCCATGAGCTTAAAGATCTCGGGATCGTCAAAGGGAATCTCTTCCTCTTTGATGTCGATGCCGAAGTTCTTTTTGATGTTTGCCTTGGCCTTGGAGATAACCGTCAGCGTGCGCAGGCCCAGGAAGTCCATCTTGAGCAGGCCCATGTCGGCAACGGTATGGCCCTCGTACTGGGTAATCTCGACGCCGCCCTTGGTGTCGAGCTTGGTGGGCACATGCTCGTTGACGGGGTCGCGGCAGATCAGAACGGCGCACGCGTGCACGCCCTCGCCACGGGTGAGGCCCTCAATCGAGAGCGCCGTGTCGATGATGCGGCGGGCGTCGTCGTCCTTTTTATAGGCCTCGGCAAAGTCGGGGTTAAACAGATCCTCTTTGCCGGGTTGTTTTTCGAGCACCTGCTTGAGCTTGACCTTGGGGTCGCTCGAGACCATCTTGGACAGGCGCTGGCCCATGTAGACCGGGTAGTCCAGGACGCGCGCGGCGTCGTTGATGGCCTGCTTGGCCTTAATGGTCGAGTAGGTGATGACGTGGGTGACCTTCTCGGGGCCGTAGAGCTGGCGAACGTGCTCCACGACCTCGAGGCGCCGCTCATCGTCGAAGTCCATATCGATATCGGGCATCTCGGTACGCTGCGGGGACAGGAACCTCTCGAACATCAGGCCGTTCTCGAGCGGGTCAAACGCGGTGATGTTCATGGCGTAGGCGACGATAGCGCCGGCGGCCGAGCCACGGCCGGGGCCGACGCCGATGCCGTTGTCCTTGGCCCATTGCACGTACTCGGCAACGATGAGGAAGTAGGCGGCAAAGCCCTTGTCGCAGATGACCTTGTATTCGTACTCAAAGCGCTCTTTGATGTTGACGCCGCCGATCTCGCGCGTGGCCCAGTCGTCGCCGTAGTGCTGGCGCAGGCCCTTCTCGCACTCGCGGCGGAACTGGCTCTCGTGCGTCTCGCCGGGATCGAGCAGCGGGAAGCGCGGCAGGATGATGGAGTCCCAGTCGAGCTCGACGTAGCACTTGTCGGCGATCTCGAGCGTGTTGTCGCAGGCCTCGGGGCAATACGGGAACATCGCCCGCATCTCATCCTCGGTCTTCATATAAAACTCCGAACCGGTCATACGCATGCGGTTGGGGTCGTCGACTTTGGCGTTCATGCCGATGCACATGATGACGTCCTGCACGGGCGCGTCCTCGCGGCGCAGGTAGTGGAAGTCGTTGGTGGCGATAACCTTGACGCCCACCTGTTTGGCGATATCGATGAGCGTGCGGTCCATCTGCTCGTCGGTCAGGCCGTTGTCGGTGGTAATACCGTGTTCCTGGATCTCGATGTAGAAGTCGCCGGGCTCGAAGGTGTCACGGAAGGTCTCGGCCCACTTGATGGCGCCCTCCATGTCACCGCGGTCGATGTACTTGGGGATGATGCCCGCGATGCAGGCACTCGTGCAGATCATGCCCTTGGCGTGGCGGCGCAGGTTGTCGAGCGTCACGCGGGGCTTATAGTAAAAGCCCTGCACGGCGGCCTCGGAGACCGTCTGCATTAGGTTGACGTAGCCCTCCTGGTCCTTGGCCAGAAGGATCATGTGGTAGAGCTCGGGCTTGTGGTCGCGGGCGAGCGTCTCGTCCGGCGTAAAGTAGACCTCGCAGCCAAAGATGGGCTTAATGACCAGGGGCGGCTTGAGCTCGTCGATGTTGCCCTTCTCGTCCCACATGGCCATGTCTTTGACGTACTGGGCATGCTCGCGCGGGTTTTCCTCGGGATCGGGCTCCACCAGCTCGTCGCGACGGTCCTTTTCCAAGAAGGCCTTGTCGTGGCTCCAGGTTTTGTACTCGGGCGTGTTGTGATTGACGGCGTCGCAGGCCAGCGCTAAGTCGGGTACGCCGTACATGTAACCGTGGTCGGTAATGGCAACGGCGGGCATACCCAGCTCAACGGCACGGTTGACCATATCCTGGATACGGGTTGCGCCGTCGAGCATGGAGAAAACAGTGTGATTGTGCAGATGGACGAATGCCATGTGATGAGCTCCGATGCGGGTTCGTGTTCTGACTGAACGATTTTACCCCACGGCACGGACAGCACCCGAACCTAGCCAAACCCACACGGCTCCCCTTGCAGTTGCGGTGGAATAGTTCCCGCTTAGGCCATCTGGGCCGCAATACAGGAACTATTCCACCGCAAGTTATCTGAGGGCTAGAGATTGTAGGTGACTACTTGAGGTTCGGCGGGTTCGACGAAGATGGCTGGATTCGCCTGTTCCACGCGGACGAACTTGACGGTCACGGCCTCAAAGCCCGCCTTGTGTAGAACATCAGCGTAGACGCGCGCCTGCAGGGCGTGCTTCTCCTGCAGCTGTTCCGGCGTCTCGTCCGGCGTGCCGCCCGTCTTGTAGTCGATGACCAGCGCGTGTGACGAATCCGCCGGGTTCGTCGCCAAAGCGTCGATGGCGCCTTCGGCATATGCACCGTAGCGAGCGATGTCCTCGTCCTCGCAGCCCAGCGAAAAGAACGGCACCTCGGCGCGAACGCACGGCCACGCGAGCAGGTCGGCACGAACGGCCGACTTGAGCCAGCGGTCCAGGGCGACGTCGAAGCGTTCGCGCTGCTCCGGCATCAGGCGCCACTGGCGCGCCAGTGCATCGGCACGCGCGGCGGGCAGCGCATCGGCACCCATCTCGATGAGCCACTGGCAGGCGGCATGGAAGGCCGAGCCCAGCGCCATGGGGTTGCCGGTAGGCTCAACGGCGGCCACGTCTGCATCCGTCATCTCGGAACCATCCGACTCCGCATCATCGCCGGCCTCGTCCATGGGCACGCGCGCCTCGGCGGCACGATCCTCGGACTCGGCATGCAGCGCCGCGGCAATTGACGAGTAGCTGTACGAATCGCGCGCCGGATACGAACAGATACCCATGCGCATGCCCGCTGCCTGGGGATACACGAGCTCAAACGCATCGGGCTCGGGGTCGGCAGGACCGGGAACGGCGGCGCGGGCATCTGCACCGGCGCCCTCCGGCTCCGCATCGCCGCGGACAAGCCTGCCCTCGGCATCCAGCGAAGCGTTGGCCTCAAATGCCTGCTCGCCAAAGGTAAAGTTCGCGAGCGAAATGAACTCGTAGTCGCCCGGCTGGGAGTTGTCGAACACCAGGCGGTCGGCATCGAGCTGCGGCATGTCCAGAGCGTCGGTCGGCAAAATACGGCGTAGCACGTCGTAGGTCAGATCGGTCTCGACGTCGAAGGTCGGCGCACACAGCTTGCCACGGCTCACGCCGGCATCCATCGCCAAAATCACCAGCTCGCGCGCACGCGTCATGGCGACATAGAGCAAGCGGGCCCGCTCCTCGAGCGAAAGCTGCAGGTCGTCGTTGCGCAGGCGAGCAAATGCCTCGGCGGGAGAACCCGTCGCACAGACGTCCTCCATGAGCTCCGGCGGCAACCACAGCGACGTGCCCTTGCCCTTAAACGCATGCTCAAACTGCTTTTTAACGTCGTCGCCCTTCACAAAGGTTCCGTCGGCGAGCTTAACGCCGTCGAAGCGTGTCGGCAGTGCCACGACCTGCGCGCCGCCCTCGACGCGACCCATCTGTGCCGCACCCGAGGACTTACGCACGCCAAAGCACTCGGCGACCGCCACGACCGGATATTCCAGACCCTTGGAGGCATGCACCGTCATGATGCGCACCGCGCCGTCGCCCTCCTCGTTGAGGGCACCCGGGGCTTCCTTGCCCGCTAGGAAGCGATCGAAGGCAAGCGCGATGGAACGCGGCGAGTTGCCGAACTCGGCCTCCGCCTCGGCCACAGCGTCGAGCGCCTTGAGCACGTTGGCGGCAATGGCCTTGCCCTCGGGGCCACGCTGCGCCAGACGCACGAACCAGCCCGAAGCGTTGACCACGTCGCGTGCGATGGCGGCGAACGAATCGCGGCCCACGCGACGAAGCGCATACCGCAGCACCTCGCGGGCGCGCGTCACGAGCGGCAAGTCTTGCAAACCCGGCACATCGGAATCGCTCATGATGCCCACGTCGATATTCCGGCGCGAGGTCTCCCCCGTCTCGCTATCGAGTTTGGTCGCCAGCGCCAGAAACTCCTGAGCGCCGAGTGCAAACATCGGCGAGGCGAGCAGTGGCATAAGACCCTGCGCCGTATCGGCCGGATTGGCGAGCGCGCAGACCAGGGCGCGCACCGTCTGCACCTCGGCGGCTTGGGCAAAGACCGAGCCGCCCGCGATGACGCAGTCGAGCCCCTGGTCACGGAAGGCCTGCGCGTAGACGTCGGCGTTGGTCATGCGGCCCAGCAGCAGCACCATGCCGCCCTGGGGCTGGCCGGCATCGGCAAGCGAGCGGAACCGCTCGGCGATCGCACGGGCCTTTGCCTGTGTGCGTTCCTGCGTACTGCCGCCGGCAACAAAGAGGGCCTGGCGACGCGAGGCGTCTGCCACCAGCGTGTCCTTGCGGCCGTCGCTCGCCTCAAGGTCCAAAAAGCCCTGCATCAGGCCGCCGTCATCGCCGTCGAAGACGCGTGCCACATAACGCAGCACCTCGTCGTGGCTGCGGAAGTTGCGCACGAGCTTGACGAGTTCGCCAGCAGGGGCGTCAGTCATGGCAGTCGCCTCGGGCGCGGCAGACGAGCCCACCTTGCGCTCCTGGCGACGGAACACCTCGACCTCGGCGCCACGGAAGCGATAGATCGACTGCTGCGCATCGCCCACGGTACAAAGCGCGCGCTCCCCCGCACCCGTCAGGTAACGGATCAGATCGACCTGCATCTGGTCGGTATCCTGGAACTCGTCGATCATGACCATCTTAAAGCGGCCCTCGTACGCAGCACGAATGGCAGGGTAATCGCGCAGGGCCTCGTAGGCCATGCGCAGCAGGTCATTGTTGTCGAGGGCAGACTGGCCGGCCTTGAGCGCGCGGTACTCGGCCTCTACAGAGCGGGCCAAGCCCACCAGTGCATCGAGCGCGGGACCACCGCAGGCCAGCACGATATTGATAAATGCATCGGCGGCCTCGGCCTTGAGCAGCTCGACCTGCTCCTTAGGGAATGCCTTGCTCGCGCGCGGCATGGTGCACGACATCATGAGTCGCGCCGCATCGGCCATGGTCTTGCCGCTGGCCTCGAATGCATCGATGGCATCGAGCGCCACCTGTGCCTTCTCGGTCGCGGCCTTGCTCGCACCCAGTGCTGCGCGATAGGCATCGGCAAGCGCCGAGGTGTCGGCCTGGCCGCGTGCCACGCGCACGTCGTCCATGCCGCCCGGCAGCTGGCTCGAGAGCTCCAGCAGCTCGCGCACCAGGCCCTTGATGGTCGTGCCGGCGCCAAAGGGGCCGCCCTCGCCCGCCATGGGATACCAGGCATAGAGGGCCTTGAGCGAGGCGGCGAGCTCGGGAGCAGCATCGGGCGCCGTCGCGCGGGCCAGCACATGCTCAACAGCCTGGTCCATAAGCTCGTCGGTATCGGTGAGCACCGTGAACTCGGGATCGATGCCCAGCTCCAACGCATGTGCGCGCAGGATACGCGAGCACATGCCGTGAATGGTCGAGATCCACGCATCGTCGACGGTCAGGGCCTCCTCGTCCATGCCCTCTTCGATGAGCGCGCGGCGCACGCGGTCACGGATCTCGGCCGCGGCATCTTTGGTAAAGGTAATGGCGAGCACCTGGTCCAGATGCTCAACGAACGGACCGGATTCGGGCGAGAGCGCGTAGACGATGCGACGCGTGAGGGTAAAGGTCTTGCCCGAACCGGCGCCCGCCGAGACAAACAGCGGACGGTCGAGCGTCTTGACGATCTGCAGCTGTTGCGGCATCAAGGTCGAAAGATCCATGGTCTACACGTCCCTCCTTACAAACGTACCTTCGTGGTTATACGAGCAGCGCGCATGCGCGGCCTGAGCCGACGCCGGGTCGACGGCGGCAACGTTGCCTGCCTCGAGCTCGCGCAGGCGCTCGGCGATACCGGCCTCCACGCGATCGAGCAGAGCGTCGAAGTCCATGTTGCCGCCCTCACCGGGAAAGCCCTTCTTAAGCCCCGGGATGCGACCGTCGCCGCGCTCTTCCTCGAGTAGCTCGGCGCTCGCGGCGCCGCGCAACGCCGGTTTGCCGCCCTTGGTCGAAAAGTAGAGCGCCGCGCGGGTATCCAAATCCAGCGCTCGGCGCATGGCCTGGGCGTAGATAAGCGTCTGAGTATGGGGCGGCAACCAGCGCGGATCGTCGATGGGCGCCGTGCCTGATTCCTCGTCGCGCACCGTAGGGTCGGCGAGCTTAAACTCCTCAACGCCCGTGCGATGCTTGTAGTCGATCACCACGGCACGATTCTCGGCGTCCACGTCCACGCGGTCGATGCGTCCGCCAAGCGGCCAACCGGCATACTCGACCTTGAGCTCGTTGAAGGCAAACTCCAGGTAGCGCGGGGCAAAGGGGGCAAGTGCCTCGGACTCGTAGGCAAGCACGCCCTCCAGCTGCGGCAAGATCTCGGCCACCTGGCGCTCCTCCACCGCAGAGAGCGGCACCAGCGGGCCCTCGTTGCCGCGCTTGGAGGCATGCTCGGCCAAGGTCTCGTCAAAGACCTCGCGGAGCAGCTCCTGAGCGCGCGGCAGATTCTCGGGCGTCACGCGCTCCATGCCCTCCTGGGGCAGGCGGGCATGCAGGTGCTCCAGCACATCGTGGACAAAGTTGCCCTTCTCCATATTTCCAAAGCCCGCGTCGATGGACTGGGGCTTCACGCGATACGACACGAACCAGCACAGCGGGCACGTCGAGTACGCCTCAATCTGCGAGGCGGACGTCAGGCGCGGCACGAGCGGCGCGTTCTCGCCCTCGCCATCGCGGCGGCGCAGGACCAGGTACGGCACAGCCGCCTCACTCAAATGCTGAGGAGCCTCGCACGCGACGCACCTGCACTCGATGCCCTCGCCGGCCGCTGGATCAAAATCGGCGACGATACCGCCCTCGCCCACGCACGCAACCTTGGCGGCGCCAGTGGCCTCGGCGTGCGCTCGCAGCTCGGTCCACACGGCCGCCGGGTAGCACTCGCGCGCCTGGCGATCGTGCGTCACGCGGGCAAGCGCAACCGGACCGCGCGCGGCCTGCATCGCGCGGCCAAAGCGCACGCGCAGCAGGGCCGCGGGCTCAAGTGCCACACCCTCGCGACCAAGACTCGCCGTCAGCGTGGCCAGCGGGCCCTCCTCATGTGAGAGCGGATAACTGTCCAAGTCGACGTCGGCAAACAGCACGGCATCGTAGCTGCCGGGGCGCAGGGCTGCCGCATCGGCAAGCGACGTAAAGCGCACCTGGGCGCGCGGCGCGCGGTCGACCTCATAGGTCTCGTAATCGTATGCGGTGCTGCGCTTGTCCACCTTGGTACGAACGCCGTCGAGCACGGGCACGGTCGCCGCCTGCGACACGTCGAGCGCGCGGGCGTCGTTCATAAGGATGTCGATGGCATGTCGCAACAGGGCGGTCTCCGCCTGGCGACGAGCCTGACCGTCAAGGCCTCCAAGGGCGCGATCGGGCAACGCTTCGGCGACGGCGAGCATGGCCTTGAGCGCCGTCACGGGTTTGTCGCGCCACAGCGCCTGGAACACGTCCGAGACCACGCACGGCACGTTCTTAAACCAGTTATCATCACTGGCAGCCTTGCGCGCACCCCTGACCTGGCCCTGAACGCTCTGAAGCAAGCTCTTGACGCCCGCAGTGGTCTTGCCGCGCGACAGGCGCATGTTCTTGTCGAAGGTGCGCGCGCTGGCGGCATCGGCACCCGAAAGCGGACTGTAAATCCAGTCGGTAAGCGCCGGCGCGGGCCACCACTCGGTCTTGGAGGCGGTGCCCTCATCGGCGGCCTTCATGCGCTCGATTAGATTGGCGAGCGCCGTGAACTGCCTGCCCGCGATGGATTGGGAAAACGCCGTGAACTCGGTTGTCCCAGCAGCGATGTGGCGCGCCGCCAAACGGGCAGCGAGATCACCGAACAGCTGGGGCGCCCGGGCAGACACCACGAGCACGCGCACGGGGTCCGCGGACGCCGTGACACCGCCGTCGACCGCGGCGTCCTCGCACGTTTTTACCAGCTCATCGATTGCATCCACATAGGCGTGGGCGCGGGCGTGAGGGCCGGCAACCTCTACAAAGGTAGGCTGAGCAGCGGACTTGGAGGCAGTCTGGGGCGCAGCGGCGTCCTCCCCCAGCGACGCGACCTCAAACAACACACCGCGGGCATCAAAGGCGGCAGCAAGTTCCTCGCGCATTGCCGCCTGCTCGCGGGCGAGCAGCACAACGACCTCTCCCCCATTGTTCGCCACGGCCGACAGCAGCTCGAGCAGGCCGTGCGTAAACGATGTGATGCCGCGCACACATACCGCGCGGGCGCACGCCGGAAGGTTGTAGGCCAGCACCTCGGCCATAAGGTCAGCCGCCTCGCAGGGCTCGACCATGTCTCGACGGTCCAAGCCACTCGCATAGGCACTCAACAGCTCGAACACGCGGGCCTCTGCGTCGCTTTTGGGCTCGGGCCGGCAAACGTCGCCGCGGCAGCGCTCGGCACCCGCCCCCGCCACGCCCGGCAGCACATCGCGGGCCATGCGCGCGAGCATGCGCACCGTACCCTGACTGCGCGAAAGCGGCTGCAGGTCGGCATCGTCGCGACGGGCGATCATGTCCGAGAACAGCATCTGACGCTGCATGTTGTCGACGAAGCTGCGGCCATCGCCCATAAGCTCCCACAGCGAACGAAGCCACGACGCGGGGGTTTTGTAGTCAACGCCCAGCGAGGCGCCAGCAACCGCAGCATCGTGACGGCACACGTCGAGCTCGGCAAACGTGGGCGCCAGCAATACAGCACGCCCGTGGCGGGCAACCAGGTCGGCGAGCAACGCCGCCTCGGCATCGCTCAAGTCCGTACCGGTATAGGTGGTATAGATTCGAACAGGCATGGTCCTCCACTCAAACCGTTCGCAATAATCAATGCATCCATCCTACCCGCCCACGCGGACAGATTGCCACCACAGCTCCATCTTTTGGTACAAAGCAACCTGACCCCAACGCACCAGCCGATTGCGGGCATATAAAAACCGCCCCCGAAGGGACGGTTCTGCACAATTCGTTTTTGCCGCTGGCCTACTCGCCATCCTCCAGTTTGATGAGGATCTTGCGATAGCCACCATACTCGCCATTAAGCGCCTTGGACACGCGGCTCACCGTGGTGGACGAAGCGCCGGTGCGGGCCTGAACCTCAACATAGGGCTCGCCCTCGTCCAGATAGCGCGCAACCTGCAGGCGCTGCGATAAATCGCAGATCTCGCGCGGCGTGCAGATATCGGTCAAAAACGCTTGGATATCGTTCTCGTCGTCCAAAAGACTAAATGCGTGGACCAGCTGCTTGACATCAGGCTTGTCAAACATGTTCTCGATATTCATCGATCACCGCCAAACCCGCCATAAGGCATCGAAGTTGATACTGACATCGGGCATCGTTCGCCCGTAATATGCAATAAAACTATGCATGGGCCATTTGCCCGTAGCAGTGTAGCACACCACCAAACTAAAGCGACAAGACTCTCTGCCAGCGGCACGTTTTTCAGGACGAACGCCGTTTAGAAACCGAATGCGCACGTAAGCTCCACGAATATTTGAGACAATGGGCGCCCAAACACCGCGGCGCGCCCGCGCAACCATCCAAGTCGCCGCCGCAAGCCGCTTCACGCGACGCCAGCAACCCCGGCGCAAGAAAGGATTCACGCCATGCGCTTTATGCTTAACTGGCTCTTCACCTCGATCGCCATCGCGATCGCCACGTTCCTCGTCCCCGGTATCCAGCCCTTCGGCTTTGCCGAGGCCTGGGTCTGCTTTGCCTTTGTGGGGCTGTTCCTCAACATCGTCGATTCGTTCGTCAAACCGTTCCTTACGGTCATCTCGCTGCCGCTCACAATCATTACGCTCGGCATTTTCCAGCTCGTACTCAACAGCTTTATGCTGGAGCTCGCCAGCTACCTGTCGGTCAACTTGTTGGGCGTCGGCATCTCCATCGCCGGCTTTGGCTCGGCCTTTATGGGCAGCATCCTAGTGTCCATCATGCGCAGCATCCTCGATAGTCTTGCCGAGGACTAAAACGGCCATTCCGACCGTGTCCGTCTCAACAGCTCAAAACGAAGGCCGCCCATCGCAAAAATGGGCGGCCTTCTTATTTGTCAATCCTCAGAGGGCAAGAAAATCTACCATTTCCACCCCGTCCCCAAATGGCAGGTGGGCTAGATGACGTAGTCGAAGCCTTCGCTGGGGGCGACGAGCGTATCGAGCGTTACGCCGTCGAGGTAATCGTTGATGAGCTTGTCCAGGTTCTTCCACACGTCGAGCGTGGGGCACTCATCAGATCGCGAGCAACCCTTGCAGTCGCCATCCAGGCAGGCGACCGGCGCTAGGCTACCCTCGGTCAGGCGCAGGATCTCGCCCACCGTGTACTGCTCGGGCGGGCGCGTGAGCACATAGCCGCCGCCCTTGCCACGCATGCCCGAAAGCATGTTGGCGCGCACGAGCGTAGCCAAGATGTTCTCGAGATATTTCTCGGAAATCCCCTGTCGCGCCGCAATCTCTTTGAGCGGGATGCGACCGGCCGCCTGGTGCTCGGCCAGGTCAACCATAACGCGCAGGGCGTACCTGCCCTTAGTAGAAACCAACATATATAGTGCTGCCTTTCGGTCTTTTAGTCCGTTGAAATTCTAGCCGAAAAAATGGGTTTGGAAATACCCGTTCCGGTCAAGATGGTTAATCGACTCGTAATAATCTTCTATTTCCTATTGCATTACTAGGCTTTAGTGTCTACTATGCTTGCCAACAGCCAAACGAACAACCTATAAGGTTTATGGGTTTCGCTGCTAAACACGCCGTAAAACCACACGGCAACCAGCAACTTGAACACTTTGGAGGTTCACCATGAGCAAGGTTTACACGTCCATCGATCAGCTTATCGGCCACACCCCGCTTCTGGAGCTCACTCACTTTGAGGCCGACGAGGACCTCAAGGCTCGCGTGCTCGTCAAACTGGAATACTTCAACCCCGCCGGATCCGTTAAAGATCGCGTCGCCAAGAACATGATTGACGAGGCCGAGAAGGCTGGCAAGCTCGTGCGCGGCGGCGACTACACCATCATCGAGCCCACGAGCGGCAACACCGGCGTCGGCATCGCCTCGGTAGCGGCCGCCCGCGGCTACAAGGTGATCATCACCATGCCCGAGACCATGTCCGTCGAGCGCCGCAAGCTGATGCAGGCATACGGTGCGCAGCTCGTGCTCACCGACGGCTCCAAGGGCATGAAGGGCGCTATCGCCAAGGCCGAGGAGCTGCAGAAGGAGACTCCCAACAGCATCATCGCCGGCCAGTTTGTGAACCCCGCCAACCCCGCCATCCACAAGGCCACAACCGGCCCCGAGATCTGGGACGACACCGACGGCAAGGTCGACATCTTCGTCGCCGGCGTTGGCACCGGTGGTACCGTGACCGGCGTGGGCGAGTTCCTCAAGGAGCAGAACCCCGAGATTCAGGTTGTCGCCGTTGAGCCCGCTACCTCCCCGGTGCTCTCTAAGGGCCAGGCCGGCCCGCACAAGATCCAGGGTATCGGCGCCGGCTTTGTGCCCGACGTCCTCGACACCCAGGTCTATGACGAGATCATCCCCGTCGAGAACGACGACGCCTTTGCCACCGGCCGCGCCGTGGGCCACAAGGAGGGCGTGCTCGTGGGCATTTCGTCCGGCGCCGCCGTGTGGGCCGCGCTGCAGCTGGCCAAGCGCCCCGAGAACGAGGGTAAGACCATCGTGGCGCTGCTCGCCGACACCGGCGAGCGCTACCTGTCCACGGCACTGTTCCAGGACTAAGGGCCCGTCACTTGTCGATAGGCCCAAGGCACGCCGGTCTACCCTCTCTTCTGGCGGCCTGAGCTCATCCCAACAGGGTGTCCCACAGGACGTCCGAACTTGCTACAATGTCTGCGGCGCGGAACCAGCCTCCCGCGCCGCTTTTCTTTTTTGGCCACATGCCACCAAGGAGAACCTCCCCATGCACAACAAGCGCGTGCTCGTCGCCATGAGCGGCGGCGTCGATTCCAGCGTGACCGCGTACCTGCTCAAGCGCCAGGGGTACGAATGCGTCGGCGCCACCATGCGCCTCACCTGCCCCGCGCCCGACCCCGCCACGGGCATGAGCAAAGTCGACCGCGACATCGCCGATGCAAAGGCCGTCGCCGAGCGACTGGGGATACCCCACCATGTGCTCGACCTGCAGCAGACCTTCGACCGCAGTGTTATCGAGCGCTTTGTGAACGCCTACCAAGAGGGGCTGACGCCCAATCCGTGCATTATCTGCAACCGCCACATTAAGTTTGGCGCGCTGCTCGATGCGGCGCTGGACATGGGCTGCGACTACATCGCAACGGGACATTACGCCAAAACAAGCCAGGCGGCAGACGGCACCTGGCAGCTACATCGCGGCGAAGACCCCAAAAAGGACCAAAGCTACTTTTTGTATTCGCTTACGCAGGAGCGCCTGGCGCACACGATCTTTCCGCTGGCAGGCCTGGACAAGAAGCGCGACGTGCGCCGCATAGCCGCCGAGCAGGGCTTTACCAACGCCCAGAAGGCCGAAAGCGAGGACATCTGCTTTATTCCAGACGGTGACTACGCAGGCTATATCGAGCGTCGCTGCGGACATCCCGCTGCACCGGGCGACATTGTGTGGCGCGACGGCAGCGTGGTCGGGCGCCACAATGGCGCGCTGCGCTACACCATCGGCCAGCGCAAGGGCTTGGGCGTCGCGATGGCGCATCCCGTGTATGTAACGGGCGTCGACGCCGCCAACAACACCGTTCATCTGGGCGAGGCCGAGGACCTGACCGCCGCTGTCCTCACGGCCGATGAGTGGATCTGGAGCGCGCCGGACGCACGCATGGAGGCAGAGCTCGACGCCGGCGGCATTCGCGTAGGTGCCAAGTACCGCTACCGTCAGAAAGACCAGGCAGCGACCCTTACGCGTGACGAAGACGGGCAAATGCTGCTAACTTTTGACGAGCCGCAGCGAGCCATCGCCCCCGGCCAGGCCGTTGTAGTCTACCGCGGCGACATCGTCCTCGGCGGCGGCACCGTTACGGCAGCCATCAAGTAGCCCCATCCCCTTCATAAGTTGCGGTGAAATAGGGACTGTTTAAGCGTTTAAAACCGCCAAACAGTCCCTATTTCACCGCAACTTATTGAGGGCGGCCGCGGTGGGTTCTGCCGGATAAGGCGAGGCCGCTGCATCGCGGGCGCGGT
>CATYDM010000015.1 GCA_958405195.1 uncultured Collinsella sp. | reverse complement strand
CTATTTAGGGACTATTTCACCGCAAGTTATTTGAGGGCGACGGGGATTTGGATACAGCAGAAGTCCTCTTGGTGAGACTCGTCGTAGCTCGTGGTGTCCAGGTAGCAAAAATCGATAGCATTGCCGATGGGCTGGAGCGCGTGCCTGTCCATGCAGGCCACGATGGCGCGGATACCCTCGGGCTCGTACGGCATGCCCCAGCGACTCATGCACAGGTACGTGCCCTCGGGCAGCACCTCGACGCCAATCTCCGCCAGCTCGGCAGGATCGCTCGGCAGTATTTCCTCGGCACCACGCGGCAACACGGCAAAGGAACCGGCACCGGCGATGGGGTCGTCGGAATGCAGCGCCTCGCGACGCAGCATGGCGCCCCAACCGCGCATGGGGCGTGTGCCCGTGAGCGCACGCATGCGCAGAATCGCCCGCATGAGCGTGGGGTGCAGCATCGAGCGGCCACGCTCGATATCGCTCGGGAACTCCTCAAAGACCACGTAGCGGCGCTCGAATTGCTTGAGCTCCGGTTTGCCCTCGCGCTCGCGCCAATAGACCGCCTCGTCGTAAAAACTCAGCCGCTCCTGCACGCTCGCGCGCTCGGCTTTGAGCCCGGCAATCTGCTCGTCGAGCGCCTGCACCCGCGAGCGCAGGTGATCGGTCATCTCTCCAATGTCGAACGTCGAGGTCAGGCGATCGATCTCATCGAGTTCCAGTCCCAAGTCGCGCAGCATGCAGATCAGACGCATGAGCGGGATCTGCGTGGGCGAATAGAAACGGTAGCCTTTTTCGTTAACCACGGCGGGTTTAAACAGACCGATCTTGTCGTAGTAGATGAGCGTTTGGCGCGAAACGTTAAACAAGCTCGCCATCTCGCTAATCGCATACATACCCGTCTGCATAGGTCCTCCCGACACACCCTTTGACACGAAAAGCCCGCCGCCCACAGGGGCAGCGGGCTCAAACACTACTCGTATCCTACCCTAAAGATGCCTATGACCAGCGCTTATAGTTGGCGCACGACACGCCGACGGCCTCGAGTGCCTTGGCGGCGATGTGATGCACCGCCTCATCGAGCGTGGCGGGGCCGTTGTAAAACGTGAGCATGGGCGGCATGAGCATGACGCCCGGCACGCGCGCCAGGCGTGCCATGTTGTCGACATGGATCGCACTGAAGGGCGTCTCGCGCACCATAAGCACCAGGCGGCGCTGCTCTTTCATCTGCACATCGGCCGCACGCAGCAACAGGTTTTCGCTGTAGCCGCTCGCGATGCCGGCGAGCGTCTTCATGGAGCAGGGAGCCACGATCATGCCGTCGACCGGATAGGTGCCGCTTGCGATGGCAGCGCCAATGTTCTTGTTGTCGTAGACCACATCGGCATAGCACGCAAACTCGTCGAGCGTCATGCCGAGCTCCTGCTCGATGGTGATCTCTCCCCCGCGCGTGACGACAAGCGCCGACTCAGCGCCGGCCTGGCGCAGGCATTTGAGGCATTCAAGGCCCAGTGCCGCACCGCTGGCGCCAGACACGCCAACGACAATGCGACGGGGACGAACAGAAGACTCAGGCATGACAACTCCTTAACTACTTGGTAGGGCTACTTACTAGAAGGCGAGCTCGGCGGCCCACTTGTCCTTGTCGATCTCCATGAACTGCGAGCGGATGAAGTTCTTCTTGAGGTTAAACGGAACCGTGCAGTCGAAGATGGCCTTGCAGGCGATACCGTGCTCGCGGATCGAAGGATCGAACGCGGGGTCGTTGGACGGATCGAGCACGTGGCAGTGGCAACCGGGGATGGTGATGAGGTCCACGTCGGCCTGGAAGCGCGTGGTCATGGCCCACATCACGTCGCTCATATCGAAGATGTCGACATCCTCGTCGACAAGGATGACGTGCTTGAGCTCGGAGAACGCCGAGAAGGCGAGCATGGCGGCGTTGCGCTGACGGCCCTCGTCATTTTTGCTCGACTTCTTGAACTGCATGATGGCAACGAACTTGCCGCCACCGCAGGGAGCGGCGTGAACGTTGAGCAGGCGGCCCGGGATAGCGGTCTCGACCATCTTGTAGATGGAGGCCTCGGTGGGGATACCGGCCATGGACACGTGCTCGTGCGAAGGGCCGATGCAGCTCTCCATAATGGGGTTGACGCGCGTGGTGACGGCGGTGATCTTGATCACCGGGCAGACCTTGGCGCCACCGGTGTAGCCGGGGAACTCGGGCATGGCGTAGCCGTGGCCGTTGACATCCTCGTTGATGGTCTCGTCGTGCATGAGGTAGCCCTCGAGCACGTACTCGGCATTGGCAATGCACTTCTGCGGAACGGTGACGCAGTCGGCAAGCTCGACGGCGCGGCCGCGCAGGGCGCCGGCGATCTGCAGCTCGTTGAAGCCGAGCGGCGTGGTGGGAGCCTCGAAGCCGCAGCACATGTACACGGCGGGGTCCAGGCCGATGGAGATGGAGATGGGCATATCCTCGCCGCGCTGGCAGTACTCGTCAAAGAACGCACCCAGGTGACGGCTGCCCGGGGTGATCCACATGGCGAGCTTGTCCTTGTCGACGCAGGAGAAGCGGTGGATGGTTACGTCGGACTGGGTGCCATCGGGGCTCGTGCCATAGGCGAGGCCCATGGTGATGTAGGGGCCGCCGTCAACGGGCGTGTTGGTGGGAGCGGGAACGATCTTGCGCAGGTCAAAGCCCTCGTCGGTCGCCTTGTACACGACCTCCTGGCAGTCGACGTGCTTGCCCTCGGCGATCTGCTCGGGGGCGATCAGGTTCTCGAAGCGCTTGCCGATCTCGAGGCCCAGGTGCTCCTCGTCCAGGTCGAGCAGGGCGGCAACGCGCTTGCGGCTGGCAAGCATACCGATGCAGACCTTGGCGTCGTCAAAGCCCTTGACGTTGTTGAAGACCATCGCCGGACCCTCTTTGGTCGGGCGCATGACGGTGCCGCCAGCACCGACGTGACGGTAGACGCCCGAGACCTCGGCATCGGGATCGACCTGGGTGTCGGTCTCGAGCAGCTGGCCCGGCATCTCACGCAAAAAGTCGAGCGCGGAACGCAGGTCGTGGATCTGGGAAGCATCGGTAGTGGACATGGCGTACTCCTTTCGGGAGAGTGTCCGGCGACGGGGTGCCGCCGGACGGGGTAACGTAATGGGGCCGCGGCGCTCACAAATGGAGCGCTCGACCACTCGAAGTTCAAGCGCTTGGCTGCTTACAGCCGGGGCGCTCGACCGCTTACATCAGGCCAAAGAGGTGGAACCAGGCGGCCTCGACCAGCACGACGACAAAGACGACCGCGGTGAGGGGGATGCCCATGCGCATAGCCTCTTTGGAGGTGTAGCCGCCGGCGTCCTTGCCTTCGCCGATAAGGATCGGCAGGTTATGGAACGGCAGGATGTAGTGGATGTTGATGGACGTGAAGACGATGAGCGCCACGGCGAGTGGGCTCACGCTGGAGCCGGCGGCAAAGCTGATAAATGCCGGCACGCACACGCCGAGCACGGCCATGACCGAGCCCATGAACATGTGGATGATCATGGAAAGCGCGGCGACGAGCAGGGCGAACAGGAAGATGTTCTCAGGCACGGAGCTGGGGAGCACGACGTCGGCGATCCAGGCGTTCATGCCGGTGGCACCGCCCACGGAGCCCACGGCCATGGCGGCCGTCAGGAACATGAGGGACTTGATGTCGACAGCGTTCCAGCTGGCGGGAGTGAGGACTTCGCCGATGATGGGCATGGCGAGAGCAACGCCAATGGCCAGGGTGACCCAGCCGATATAGTCGCCCGAGACGGTGAGCCACAGCGCGATGGCGATGACAAGCCACACGATGGTGCGGATCTCCTTGACGGAGAGCTTGCCGAGCGCGGCCTGCTTGGCCACGATCTGCTCGCGATCGTAGACGAGCTCCTTGCTGGGCTTAAAGAGGAAAAGGCCCAGGAACAGGGTGCACAGCAGCGCAACCAGCATAGGCACGCTCATGTACAGGAACCAGTCGACGAAGGACGGGCTCATGCCGCCGGCCTCGGCACTGTACTGCGCAACGAGCGGGTTAAGCGTGGAGTCGCCCGTCAGGAAGAACATGGAACCCGGGGCGGCAGCGGCAAACACGAGGAAGCCGAGCTTGCCCTTGTCGTCGTCACCGTAGCCGGCGGACTCGGCGATGACCGAGACGACGGCGAGGATGAGGAAGGCGCGGGGGAACGGATGCGGGATCAGCAGCGACAGCACAAAGGTGAGCGCGAAGATCGAGATGATGAGCGACTTGGCGTCGCGCACGAACTTGAGCATGAACGCGTAGGCGATGCGCTCGCCCAGGCCCGACTCCTTGACCGCGCTGGCGATGAGGTAGGCGCCGATGACGAGCCACATGGTGGCCTTGGTCCACGAGCTAAACGTGGAGGCGACCGTCGCCGAGATGCTCGCGGCGCCCGTGTCGTCCACGCACACCTTGAACAGGACGAGCAGTGCGCAGTAGAGCAGGCCCACAAAGCCCGGCTGTGCCACGCCGCATGCCCAGAACACCACCGTGGCGAGCGTCAGTGCCAGACAGGTCTGACCGCCGACCGTGAGCTCGACCGTCGAGCTCAGCTCCGCCAAAGGAAGAAACTTCACCAGCAAAAAGACAACGATACCCAGCACAAAGCCAATTTCGCGCTTGGTGATCTTAAACGCCTTCTTTTCCGCTTCCATCTCCCCACCTTTCTTGTTGGGGGCGCTCCGAATTCGCAGCCATGTTGCCGCTTAAAAAGGGGCGCCCGTTATCGGACACCCCTTACGTTGCGCTGTGTTGCGGCAATACAGTCAAGCGGATTTTTTGGATGAGAAGCGATTCCCTAGACAAAAACCGTCACAACATTCGACGCTTTTCCTCGTTTTCGAGATTTTCGCCGAATGTTGTGACGGTTTGGATGTGGCAAAGGGACTGTCTTTTTTACATAGCGAGGGCCGTGCGGATGAATGGGTCGCCGAGGGCCTCGCGGAGCCAGGGGGCCAGCTGCTCGGGGTGACCCTGCAGGTAGCCTTTGAGCTCGGACGGAGCCACGCGACGCACTTCCGAGATCTCCTCTTGGTTGATATGCAGCTCGCCCGGCTCAACATGGGCAAGGTAGACCTCGCACCATTCGCACTCGCAGCGACCGTCGCCGTGGTCCTCGCGGTACACCACGTGTCCGAGGTGCTTGAGCTGATCGGGCTCGCGCGTAATGCCGAGCTCTTCGTTGATGCGGCGCGCCGTGGCGGCCGCGACGTCTTCCCCGGGGAGCGGATGGCCGGCGCAGCCATCGGCCAGCACCCCGCCCCACAGGCGCTTGAGCGGACTGCGGCGACAGAGCAGCAGGCGTGCGTCTTCGCCCCGGCCCTCGACCAAAAGCGTCAGAAATGCCTGATGCAGGATGCCCTCACCAGCATGGGCCTCGATGCGGTCGACGGGGCCAAGCGCCTCGCCGGTCGCAGCATCGACCGCCACGACCTCGGCGCCCGCACCGCCCTCATCCCAGCCGGCGCGCAGAATGCGGGCTGCGGCTTCCTCGAGCGCGGCGATGAGCTCCTTGGTGGTGTCGAGCACGCGCTGCAGGTCGTCACCGCTCGCTTGTTCAACATGAAAACCCGTGCTTGCAACTACCGGCACGCCAAAGCGCGTGGCCAGCGCCGCCGCGATATCGTGCGCCGGGATCTCGTCTCGATGGCACGGAACGGCCAGGATGCTCACCGTTGCCGTACGGCCGGGCTCGGGGCGCGGAATGGCCTGCGCCGTGGCGCCCAGGTGCGCAAACTCCGGCGAGCAGGCGTACACCGCCATGCCTCGCGGCGTCACCGTCAGCTGGGCCTCGAGCGCAAACTTGCCCTCGCCCACTGCAACCTTTGTCGTGTGCATACCCATGGGATCTCCTGCCGCCCGCGATGTACCTGAGACCATCTTCGCCTGTATTGCGACTATACAGGCAAGCCCTCCATGTGACAAAGAGACTGTCCCTTTTTGTCACATTCTGTTAGAGTTGCAGGGATTGAATCCCGCTTATTCATGCGACATTGGAGTGACAACCTTGACCGCCGCAACCACGCCAAAAAGTAAGTCAACCGCCGCCGCGCTCTCCCCCGCGCGCACCAAGCTCTGCCTGGCGCTGCTCGTGCTGTTGGGATTCTCGCTCGGCTGCTCCGAGTTCGTGGTCATCGGCATCGAAAGTGACTTGGCGACGGAACTCGGCATATCACTTGCCACCGCAGGCCAACTTATTAGCGTGTTTGCGCTTGTCTACGCCATCGCGACGCCAGTGCTTGCGCTCAGCACGGGGCGCTTCCGTCGTTACCAGCTGCTCGTGTGCTATAGCATCGTCTTTGTGCTCGGCAACCTGGTCATGGCGCTGGCACCCAACTTTCAAGTTCTGTTCGCCTCGCGCATCATCTTGGGCTCCGTCTCGGGCGCACTGCTCGCCGTGGGCGTGACGTATATCCCCGAGCTGCTGTCCCCGCAGCAAACTTCGCTTGCCATCTCGGTGGTGTACGGCGCGTTTTCCGTGGCGATGGTCTTTGTCACTTCGATCGGCAAGTTTGTGGCCGACACGCTCGATTGGCACGTGGCCATGTACGGCACGCTGGCCTTTGCCGTTCTGATCTGCGGAGCGCTCGTGATGTTTATGCCGCGCGCTGGGCAAACCGACGAGCCCGCCACCTTTCGCGAGCAGGCGGGTCTGCTACGCGAGCCGAGCATCGTCACCGGCATGCTCATCTTTTTGTTTGGCGTGGGGTCGGTCTACGTTTTCTATGGCTACGTGACGCCTTATCTTGAGCAGGTGCTGGGCATGGGCACGGTCGAAGCCAGTACCACGCTCATGGCCTACGGCGTGTTCTGCCTAATCTCGAACATCCTGGGCGGATGGATCGATGCGCGCTTTGGCATGAAGGCACTGCTGGTTACGTTTGTGCTGCAGGCAGCGGCATTGTTTGGGCTGTTTGCCGTGGGCGCTGCCATGCCGCTCGCACTTGTCTTTGTCTTTAGCCTGGCGATGCTCATGTACCTGTTCTCGGTGTCGTGCATCACGCACTTTATGGACGTGGCACGCAGCCGCCATCCCAAGTCGATGGTACTCGCAAGTTCGGTTGAGCCCATGGCGTTTAACGTCGGCATTTCGTTTGGCACCGCAGTGGGCGGCGCCGTGGTAAGCAGCGTTGGCATTGCGTACGTGGGCGCAGTGGGCGCCGCGTTCTCGCTTGTGGCCTGGGCACTCACGCTGGTGACGATTAAGTTGGCTCGCTGGGAACGCAAGAGGGCGATGGCGCAGGCGTAGATGCGATACTCGAGCTCGATGATGGCGATCGAAAGGAAACCGCATATGCAACGTGTACTGTTTATCTGCTATGGAAATATCTGCCGCTCGACGATGGCTGAGTCGGTGTTTACCGAGCTGGTGCGGCGCGCCGGGCGCGCGGGCGAGTTTGTCATTGATTCCGCTGCGACCTCGACCGAGGAGATCGGCAACCTGCCACACCACGGTACCGTTGCCAAGCTGCGCGAGGTCGGGATTCCCGTCGTCGCACATCGTGCACGTCAGGTGCGTCGCGCGGAGTATGGCGACTGGGACCACATTGTCTATATGGACGACGAGAACGCCCGCGGCCTGTACCGAATTTTTGGGAAGGACCCCGATGGCAAGATCTCGCGCCTGCTCGATTGGACCGATCGCCCCGGCGACGTGGCCGACCCCTGGTACACCGGCAATTTCGACGCCACCTACCGCGATGTACTCGCCGGTTGCACCGCCATGCTCGAGCAGCTGTAGGCGCTCGGGCGGCGCGGGCACACGGGCCACGCCACCGGCATAAAACGAGCGTGGATTTTCTCCCACTTTGAGCGTTCGAGTGCGCTCTAAACGGGAGAAAATCCACGCTCGTTATCTCGGTGGGAGAAAATCCACACTCATGAATGTGACAAAGGGACTGTCCCTTTGTCACATCCGGGACTGGCCCTAGACCGGCTTGACCTCCAGCTTTATCCCCTCGGCGCAGGAGTCGCCCAAAACATCCGAAAGGGCCCAGGTCGCATATAGCGGCAAATAGAGAACCGCTCCGTTGCGCTCAACGTTGCCTCTCGAGAAAACAATCCCGAGCCTTACGCCATATTCAGCCGTATCAAGCACATGACCGAGCGCAGCGTGCGCGTGGTAATAGGAGCCCGATTTAACCTCGATCGGAACAGCCGTCCCATCCGGTCCGTCGACCACAAAGTCCACTTCACCGCGCTTTTTTGTCTGATAGTAGTAAAGCTGGCGATTTTGGGCAGCCAGCTGCTGGGCCACCACGTTTTCGTAAATGCCGCCCAGATTGGGCTCCTTGCTATCAAGATACGCCGCTTGGGCGACTCCAACGGGGTAGCGCGCCATCAACATGCCCGTATCCGATTGGTATAGCTTGAACTGCGATGGCCGTGCCGTCTTGAGCAGGGGCGACTTTGGCTCGGTTACGATATCGGCTTTGAGAGCAACGCCGGCATCGACAAGCCAGACAAAATCTCGCTGGTACTTCTCATAATGCGCCTTGGGGTCAATGGAATTGAGCACGAAACGCTTGTGTTCGCCCTCAAGCATAATGGGGAGCTGATCGTAGATGCTCTGCACCTGAAGGGCACGCCCGCTTGCATACTTGGAAATATCCCGTCGGTACTGTTCGTTGAGCTCGGACTGTAGCTGACGAACAGAGGCAAGGTCGCCCTGCGTGTCAAGGAAACGCTGCACGACCTCCGGCATTCCGCCGACAACGGTATAGGTCCTGAAGTTTGCCATCATCGCGTCATGAATGTAATCAGGAATGGGCCTCTCGCTGATACACGCGTCACGTATCGTTTGGCGAGCCCCCTCGCTCACTCCGGTTGCCCAGCAAAACTCCTCAAAATCGAGCGGGAACATCCTAAGCTCGTGGACATACCCCACGGGATAGGACCTGACGCCCTTGAACTGGGTCCCGAGCATTGGCCCCGAAAACACCCAGCGGCACCTCCCGTCCTCAACAAGGAACTTTGCCATCGTCATGATGTCGGGGGCTTCTTGGACCTCATCGATAAACACAAGCGTTTTGCCTGGCGCAATCGACTTTCCCGAAAGAAGCGTCACCCTGCTGATGAAATCATCGGCATCCCGCGCCTCGAGAAGAGCATCTTTTGCCTGGCGATTTTCCATGAGGTTAAGCTCGATGTAGGTTGCATGGTTGGCTTTGCCAAATGCGCGAATCGAATAGCTTTTGCCGATCTGGCGAGAACCCGTAATGAACAAGGCCTTTTGCTCGGAAGACTTCAGCCAACGCTCCAGCTCTGCCGCTATTTTCCTACGCAGCATAGGCTCTCCCCTCAGTGTCATCAAATGAAATGCAAAGTTTTATACGCTTGATTATCGATGAAACGCAGAATTTTTAGAACCTAAAATCGGATGAAATGCAGAGATTTGAGATTATAAGCAAAAGAAGGGGCACCACCGGCGAATGTGTCAAAGGGGCTGTCCCTTTGACACATTGCGCTCGACTACTCGTCAACGATCTCGGCAAGCCAGACGTTCAGTGTATCGACCTCGGGGCAGCAGAACTTTGCCGTGCCGGGCTCGTTGCCGGGCACGGTGCCGCCGTAACGCAGGATGTCGATATAGGGAAAGCCCACGTGGCAGGCCATGGCGCACATCTTGCCGCGATCGCGGTCGAAGTCGAAGACGTCGCCCGGCTTGTGGCCATGATGGCAGCGGCACGTCCCCAGCTGGTCTACGCAGCTAATGCGGATACGCGGACGCTTGCCGCGCGGAGCGCCGAGCGGCTTGTTCTCGCCCGAAGGCTCGGCGGAGCCGCTCTCGGCCGCGCTACTCATGGTCAATCACGTCCAGGCACGCCTCGATGGGAAGTCCGGCCGACTTGTCCTCCTGGTCGGCATTGCGCTCGATAAGCTCGGCCACCACGCGCATGGCGTCGGCCGTCGCACGCTGCAGGCTCCAACCGGCCATAACGCGGCCCACAAGCACCGCCGAGAACGTGTCGCCCGTGCCGGGGAAATAGACCGGGATCAGCTCGAAGGGAATCGTGAAGTACTCCCCCGCCACATGGTCATAGCCGATAACGGAATTCTGCCCATCTACCACAGCGCTCGTAACGACCACCGACTTGGCGCCCAGCGCGCGCACGGCGTCCACGAGCGCGTGGGCCTCGTCGACCGAAATCTGCTCGGCAATAGGCGTATCGGCGAGCAGGCATGCCTCGGTGTAGTTGGGCACCGCGTAGTCGGCGCACTCGAGCAGGCTGCGCATAAGGCCAATCGTGGACTCGGGCACGCCCGCATAGAGCTTGCCGTTGTCGCCCATGATGGGGTCGACGAACACCTTGGTGCCTTTTTGCGCACGGCGGTGGCAAAAGTCCGAGATGATGCGCGTCTCTTCCTCGGTCACGATAAAGCCGGTCGAGATGGCGTCGAACTCAAAGCCGAGCTCCTCCCAGATAGCGAGGCTTTGACGCACGTACTCGGTGGTGTCGTGGATGTAGAACTTGGGATAGTTGAGCGTATCGGACACAAGCGCCGTCGGCAGGTTATGGATACGGTAGCCCATGTGCGACAGCACCGGCAGCATGGCAGAAAGCGCGACCTTGCCGTAGCCGCACATATCGTTGATCAGCAGCAGCTGAGTGTTCTTCATGAGGGTCTCCCTTGGTTCGGGCACGGCGCAGCAGCGCCACAGTGCGACTAAGTGTAGCGCAGGGAGCGTTTGCAGCGTCGAGCGGTTACGGCGTTTGGCAAAACGCCGTAACTTAATAAGTTTGGTACCTTGACATTCATTTCTCATGCTCCTAGATTGGTTAGGCACAAAACAATTCCACTACCTAACTAAAGAAAGGAGCAACACTAATTCATGTGCGATGAACCTCTTAACCTTTGTTCGCACGAGCCCGGCGGCGACCCGTCACAGCCGGCGGATGCACCCGAAGCGGTTAGCTCAGAAGACAAGCTTGCCAAGCGCATCCTCAATGGCCTGGGCTTTTGCGGCCATTACATGCATTTTCATGGCGGAGGCGTGTCCGGCAAGGCGCCCATCATCTGCCTGCTGGCCAAGCAACCCGGCGGCGAGATGTCGCAGCAGGAACTCGGCATGCACTTTGACCTCAAGCCGGGGTCGCTTTCCGAGATCCTGTCCAAACTCGAGCTCAACGGCCTCATCGAGCGCAGCCGTAACCCCAAGGATCGACGGCAGCTCACCATTCGCCTGACCGAAACCGGCCGGGAAAACGCCCGCATCGACCAGGCAGCCCGCATTCGCTTTAGAGAGCAGGCCTTTGGTGCCCTCACCCACGACGAGCGCGAGCAGCTCGCCGAAATGCTCGAGAAAATCCGTGTAACCTGGGAGGAACTGGATGATTAAAACCCTCATGGGCAGCATCCGCGACTATATAAAAGTCACCGTTGCCACGCCGTTGCTCGTGCTTGGCGAGGTGCTCTGCGAGATGCTGATTCCATTTATCACCGCCAACCTGATCGACGCCATCAAAGATGGCACCACCGTAGCCGAGATGCTTCCCACCGCGGGCTTTTTGGTGCTCATCGCGCTGACGTCGCTTGCTTTTGGCGCCGCTGCCGGCGTCACCTGCAGCCATGCGAGTTGCGGCTTCGCTAAGAACCTGCGTCACGACCTGTTCTACAAGATCCAGACGTTCAGCTTTGCCAACATCGATGAGTTCTCGAGCTCCTCGCTCGTCACGCGCCTGACCACCGATATCAACAACGTGCAGCAGGCCTTTATGATGATCATCCGTATCGCCGTGCGCGCGCCGCTGGTATTGATCTTCGCCTTTACCATGGCATTTATCATGGGCGGCAGCGTCGCCATGGTCTACCTGGTCATCATTCCGCTGCTGGGCTTTGGGCTGTTCTTTATCATCTTTAAGGTGCGTCCCATCTTCTCGCGCGTGTTCCACAAGTACGACGCCCTTAACGAGTCCGTCGAGGAAAACGTCACCGGCATGCGCGTGGTCAAGAGCTACGTGCGCGAAGACTTTGAGAAGGAGAAGTTCGCGACCGCCGCACGCGACGTCCAGATGGACTTCACCCGCGCCGAGAAGCTGCTTGCCTTTAACAACCCCATGATGAACATCTGCGTCAACGGCGCGTTTGTCGTCATCATCTACCTGGGCTCCAAGCTCATCATCACGAGCCAGGGCACGCTGTTCGACGTGGGCCAGCTCTCCTCGATCTTTACCTATGGCTTCCAAATCCTCATGAGCCTGATGCAGCTATCGATGATCTTTGTCATGGTGACCATGGCCGACGAATCGGCGCACCGCATCACCGAGGTGCTGGCCGCCGAGCCCACGATCGCCGATCCCGCCGAGCCCGTGCTCGAGGTCGCCGATGGCTCCATCGACTTTGACCACGTGAGCTTTAAGTATTCCGCGCATGCGAAGCGCCAGGCGCTCGACGATATCGACCTGCACATTAAGAGCGGCGAGACCATCGGCATCATCGGCGGCACCGGCTCGGCCAAGTCCACGCTCGTAAACCTCATCGCCCGCCTGTACGACGCCACCGAGGGTACCGTGCGCGTGGGCGGCGTGGATGTACGCGACTACGACTTGGACGCCCTGCGTCACCAGGTGGCCATGGTGCTGCAGAAAAACGTGCTGTTTAGCGGCACGATTGCCGAGAACCTGCGTTGGGGCGACCCGAACGCCACCGACGAAGAGGTCCGCGAGGCCGCGCATCTGGCCTGCGCCGACGAGTTTGTCGACGGCTTCCCCAAGGGCTATGACACCTGGATCGAACAGGGCGGCTCCAATGTTTCCGGCGGTCAGAAGCAGCGCCTGTGCATTGCGCGTGCCCTGCTGCGTCGCCCCAAGATCTTGATCCTGGACGACTCCACGAGCGCCGTCGACACCAAGACCGACGCCAAGATTCGCGCAGGGCTGGCAAGCTATCTGCCCAACACGACCAAGCTCATCATCGCCCAGCGCATTAGCTCCGTGCAGGACGCAGACCGCATCATCGTCATGGAGGGCGGCCGCATCGCGCAGATCGGTAACCACGACGAGCTGCTCAAGACGAGCGAGATCTACCGCGAGACCTTTACCTCGCAGAACAAGATGTCTGCCGAGGGCGAAGAGGCCGTCGAGGCCGACACCGAAGCATCCGTAACGCAAGCTCAGACCCAGGAAGGAGGCGAGGCACATGAGTAAGGCAACGACCGCCGAGCGCGCGCTCAACCGCAAGGGCGGCACCATGTCGCGCCTCATCAAGACGCTCTTTGGCTTTTACCCCGTGCTTTTGCCCCTCGTCGTCGCCGGCGTGGTGCTCTGCGCCATCATCAACTCCATCGGCGCGACCTTCCTTCAGAGCGCCCTGCAGATTATTAGCGAATCGTGGCAGTCGGGCGATTGGGGAGCCGCGCAGCCCAAGATCGCACAGCTCGTGACCACCCTCGCCTGCATCTACGGCATCGGCATCCTGTCCTCGCTCTTCTGGAACCGCGCCATGGCCATCGTCACGCAGGGCTCGCTGGAGAAGCTGCGCGAGAAGATGTTCAACCGCATGCAGGACCTGCCGATCCGCTACTTCGACACGCACCAGCGCGGCGACATCATGAGCCACTACACCAATGACATCGACACGCTGCGCCAGATGATCAGCCAGTCGCTGCCCAACCTGCTCATGACGGTCATCGTCATCGTCACGGTGTTCTTTATCATGCTGTACTACAGCGTGTGGATGTGCTTGGTCATTATTGCCGGCGTCGCCTTTATGACCTTTATGACCAAGCTGCTCGGCTCCAACTCCGCGCGCTTCTTTATTGCGCAGCAGACCGAGCTCGGCGTTGTCGAGGGCCATATCGAGGAAGTCATGAACGGCCAGAAGGTCGTCAAGGCATTCTGCCACGAGTCTGCCGCCGAAGCCGATTTTGACGAGCGCAACGAAAAGCTCTTCGAGGTCTCGCAGAAGGCCAACATGTACGCCAACATCCTCATGCCCATCCTTATGAACCTGGGCAACCTGCTCTACGTGCTGGTCGCACTGGCCGGCGGCATTTTCCTAGCGCTGGGCGTGCCCAACCTGAGCATCTCGGGCATGGCGCTGTCCATCGCCGTCGTGGTGCCGTTCCTCAACATGACCAAGCAGTTCTGTGGACAGATCGGCCAGATCTCGCAGCAGATCAACGCCGTGGTCATGGGCCTCGCCGGCGCCGACCGTATCTTTGAGCTCATCGACGAGGAGCCCGAAGCCGACGAAGGCTATGTGACGCTTGTCAACGCTCAGGTGAACCCCGATACCTGGCAGCTCGAGGAGGCCGACCACCACACTGGCATGTGGGCGTGGAAACATCCGCACCGCGCAACCGGCGAGATCGAGTACGTGCCGCTGCGTGGCGACCTGGTCATGGACAACGTCGACTTTGGCTACACGCCCGACCACGAGGTGCTGCACGGCGTGTCCGTGTTTGCCAAGCCGGGCCAGAAGGTCGCGTTTGTCGGCGCCACCGGTGCCGGTAAGACGACCATCACCAACCTCATCAACCGCTTCTATGACATCGCCGACGGCAAGATTCGCTACGACGGCATCAACGTCAACAAGATCCGCAAGGCAGACCTGCGCCGCTCGCTGGGCGTGGTGCTGCAGGACGTAAACCTGTTCACCGGCACCGTGATGGATAACATCCGCTACGGCAATCTGGATGCCACCGACGAGGAGTGCATCGCGGCAGCAAAGCTCGCCGGCGCGGACGACTTTATCACCCGCCTGCCCGACGGCTACGACACGATGCTCACCGGCAACGGAGCACAGCTGTCGCAGGGCCAGCGCCAGCTGATTTCGATCGCACGCGCTGCCGTCGCCGATCCGCCGGCAATGATTCTGGACGAGGCCACGAGCTCCATCGACACCCGCACCGAGGCCATCGTGCAGGCAGGCATGGATAAGCTCATGGAGGGCCGCACGACGTTTGTCATCGCGCACCGCCTGTCCACCGTGCGCAACTCCGACGCGATCATCTGTCTGGACCATGGCCGCATTATCGAGCGCGGTAACCACGACGAGCTGATCGCCAAGCGCGGATACTACTATCAGCTCTATACCGGAGCGTTTGAGCTGGAGTAGTTCGGCCCGCCGAGATGACCGATTTGTCGCTCATTCGTCGGGCATGACCCTAAGGTCAATGCCCTCCTCTTTCGGGGCAAATCGACTCATCTCAACGACCCAAACACAATGCGCCGCAACGAATAAAGCCTCCGCAGCACACACGAGCTGCGGAGGCTTTTTTCATGCCGGCCGGAAACCGTATCCCACTTTTCGGGCCCAGAATGGGATGCCGTTTCCCGCTGGGTCCCCTCCGGGAAACGGCACCCCATTTCAAGGGCGTAAACCGGGATGTAGTTTCCCCTAACGGCACCTTTGGGAAGCCGCATCCCACTCTAGACGCACAAAACGGGATGAGCTTTCCCATGGTGATCCAAGACCAGAAGCATGTCCGATAGCGCGGCCAGGTCAAGAACAACAAGGCAAGCGTCACGCCAATTTGGACGAGCGTCTGCTGCAGTTTGAGGCTGCTGGCCCATATGGTAGAGTTAACCACCCATGAATTTCAGCACACTGCGTGCTACCTGTTCTTTTGTCATTTAGGGGAGTGAACTTGTGAATACTTCTGTCGCCAAGAAGGCCGGCCAGGCGGCGCGCCTGCTCATGATGGTGCTCACGGCAGTTCTCATCTTCTTCTTTATCAATGTTATGCTGCTCGTCTCCGATATCCAGGGCACGGCTCGCGTGGTCAACTACGCCGGTCTGGTGCGCGGCACCACGCAGCGAATCGTTAAGCTCGAGGACGCGGGCCAGCCTCAAGATGACCTGCTCAAAGCCGTGGATTCATACATTAACGGTTTGCGTTACGGAAGTGACGACCTCAACCTCGTCCGTCTCAACGACGACGAGTATCAGACAAAGATGACCGAGCTTGCTAATTATTTTGATGAGCTTTGCGCCGAGATCATCCGCGTGCGCGAAGTCGGCTATGAGAACACCGACATCATCTCCATGAGCGAGGAGTTCTTTGGCATTTGCGACGATGCTACGCGACTCGCAGAGGACTACTCTCAGGAGAAGGCGTCGGCGCTCAACTATCTCGAGGGCTTGGTGATCATCGACATCGTGGGCCTGGTGGCGGCCTTTGCGGTTGAACTTGTTCGCGCGGTGCGAACTGCCGCGCTCAATCGCGAGCTGCAGAGCAAAGTCTATCTCGACGAAGCCACGGGACTGCCCAACAAGAACAAGTGCGAGGAGATCTTGGGGCAGGAGCAGCCTGTCTCCGCGGAGGCGCCCGTTGCGGTGTGCGTCTTCGACCTTAACAATCTGCATACGGTCAACAACAGCTTCGGCCACGAGAAGGGCGACGAATACATCCGTTCTTTTGCCCAGCAGCTGGGGCACGTGGCGTCCGAGACCTGCTTTGTGGGTCGCGACGGCGGCGATGAGTTTATCGCGGTGCTGCGGGATACCGATCGAGCTGCCGTGGAGTCCTGTCTCGCTCGGGTTCGTGCGAACGTGAACGAGTATTCCGAGGCTCACCCCGACATGCCCATCAGCTACGCGGTGGGCTACGCGCTTTCCAGCGATTTTGATGAACCGCCTACGATGCGCGAGCTCTTTTCCCAAGCCGACAAAAACATGTACATCGACAAGAACCGCGTAAAGACAGCCGAGGCAGCCGGGCTGCAACGCGAGGACCGCTAAACCCGTCCCAAATGAGCTAGTTGAGGAGTTGGGCCATGGCGTTGACGAATTTTTGGACTTGGAGGGTGGGCTCGAGCGGGTAGTGCAGAAAGACCGGCACCTCTCGCCCGCACAGGAACGGCACGCCCACAAAGGCCGGGTGCACCCCCGACCATGCGCCGCAGGTGAGCACCGCGTCGCCCTTTTCCTCTGCCTCGTTAAAGAGCGCAAAGTCAAAGCTGTCCACGTCGATCACGTCTACGCCGCCGTCGGCCAACAGATCGATACGCAGACTGTCCATAGCGTCGTTGCCGTGACGGAGCACGCGCAGGCGCATGCCCTCTAAGTCGGCAACTGTGATGCGCGTCTTGCGCGCCAGCGGGCTCGTGCGCGGCAGGTCGATATAAAACGGCACGTTAACGATGCGAAGCTTTTGGCAGGCGTCGCCCCAGCGTGGAGTAGAAAAACTCGACTGCACTACATCCACCTCGCGGCCCAAGCTGCGCATGACGGATTCGCGCTCGTCATAGAGGTCGCTTACCGGCACGATCTCAAATCGCAGCGATGGTTCCAGATCGTGGATGTCCGACCACATCGACAGCGTTTGGCGCCCCGGGCACATCATCGACACGCCCAGGCGCACGGCCCCGCCATCGCCCGCCGCGCGTCGGGCACGGCGTAGCGCGTCCTCGGACTGCCGCATGATCGAACGTGCATCGTCCACCAGCAGAGCACCTGCCGGCGTCACCTTAACACCAGAATGCGAGCGCTCGAACAACGTGATGCCAAACTCGGCCTCGAAGCCCGACACCTGCTTGACGAGCGCCGGGGTCGACACGCGCAATTTTGCCGCCGCCCGCGAGAAGCTTCCCAACTCAGCGGCGGCCGATATGGCCTCGAGTCGTCGATCGTACACGTCAATCTCCTGTTTCCAGACGTATGCCCATGCACTGCCGAAGGGGGTCTTTTTGGCAGGTCACACACTCAATTAAAGGCGCATTGTCTTGCGAGCTATAAACCATTGGTTAACGCCATTCTAACAAATATGCAATTCACCTGCGCAAATGTAAAGCATACGATAACCAGCGAAAACCACGTGGGTCGATTAATGGGAGCGACCCACCGGGAGGCACAAGAAGGGAAGTTCCTATGAGCAATTGGCTTAAGCTCGAGGGCGATGTCTGCGCCGTGACTGGCGCGCTTGGCGGTATGGGCGTCGAGATTTGCCGCGAGTTCGCCCGCAACGGCGCCAACGTCGTCCTGCTCGATCTGGACGAGGAAAAGGTCAAGGCCGCAGCCGCCGACCTCGCCGCCGAGTTTGGCATCCACGCCGAGGGCTACAAGATGAACGCCACCGATGAGGCCGAGGTTCAGGCCGCCGTCGACGCCACCATCACCGACTTCGGCCGCGTCGACGTCCTCGTCAACACCGCCGGCATCCTGCGCTTCGCCGCCATGGAGGACCTGCCGCTGAGCGACTGGGAGCAGGTGCTCAACGTCAACCTCACCGGCTACTTCATCACCTCGCAGCGCTTTGGTCGCGAGATGATCAAGGCCGGCCAGGGCCGCCTAGTTCACATCTCGACCGTCGCCAGCCACTCCCCCGAGACGTTCTCGGGCGTGTACAGCTCCACCAAGGCGGGCGTCAACATGATGTCCAAGATGCTGGCTGCCGAGTGGGGCCCCTACGGCGTGCGCTCCAACTGCGTCGAGCCCTGCTTCGTTAAGACCCCGATGTCGGCCAATTTCTACGCCGACCCCGAGGTCGAAAAGAGCCGCAGCCGCCTCATCGCCACGCGCCGCATCGGCGAGGTCAGCGATATCGCCAACGCCGTCATGTTCCTGGCGTCCAAGCGCTCGGACTTTACCACCGGCGACGCCATCAAGGTCGATGGCGGCTTCTCCAACATGATGGGCGACCTCACCGCCAAGCCCGGCGGCCGTCGCGCCTATGCCGACAACTACCTTAAGAACAAGGGTGTCGAGCTCTGGTCCGATGAGTCCGGCGTCGCCAAGCCGACTGACCAGTAAACCAACCTGACAGGGAGGCCCGCGGACACGCCCGCTCCTCCCCCGTATCGATTAGAAAGAGTCCAATGGCTTCCACCAACTCCAACAAGGGTCGCGCCGTCGTGCTTTCCGCCGCGTGCGTCACCATGTTCTTCATCAGCTCCATCGCGCTGTATTCCGTCGTGAGCAAGAACCTACTCGCCGTCTACCCCGAGTGGTCCAGCGCTCTTACCTGGGCCTTCCCGGTCTTTCAGACCATCATGGCCGTGACGGGCATCTTCGCCGGCCGCATCTCCGATAAGATCGGCCCGCGCAACGTCGTTATCGCCGCCGCCGTGTGCTACGGCCTGGGCTGGTTCATGTCCGGCACCGTCACCGAGCCATGGCAGTTCTACCTGTGGTTCTCGCTCGTCGCCGCCATCGGCAACGGCCTGGGCTACAACCCCGCGCTCACCACCGGTCAAAAGTGGTTCATCGACAAAAAGGGCCTTGCCTCCGGCATCACCCTGGCCGCTTCGACCGCCGGCCCCGCCGTGCTGTCCCCGGTGCTCGCCTCGTTGCTCATCCCGAGCCTGGGCATCTTTGGCGCCCTTAAGGCGCTCGGCGTCATCTTCTTTGTGACGATTGCTGCCTCCGCCCTGTTCCTGAAGGCCCCCGAGGCCGGTTGGCTGCCCGAGGGCTTCGAGGCCCCCAAGGGCGGCGCGCACGCCGGCACCTTCGGCGACCTCACCCCGGGCGAGATGGTCAAGACCCCGCGCTTCTGGGTCCTCATCGTCACCTTCGCCTTTGCCGCCACCGCGGGCACCCTGCTCGTGGGCAAGGTTGCCTCCATCGCCGCCGTCCAGCTCTTCGCCGACCCCACGAGCGCCGCGGCCGTCGCCCTCGGCGGTGTGGTGGTCTCCGTCAACACCTGCGCCAACTTGGTTGGCCGCCTGTCCTTTGGCCAGATCATCGACAAGCTCGGCGCCTATAAGTCGCTGCTCATCAGCCTTGTCGTCACTATCGTCGCACTCGTCATCATGTCGATGAGCTTTACGCAGAGCATGTTCTTTGTGGCGCTCGCCCTGCTCGGCTTTAGCTTTGGCGCCCTGCTCGTCATCTACCCGCCGCTCACCGGTGGCGCCTTTGGCACCAGCAACATCGGCGTCAACTACGGCATCATGTTTTTAGGCTATGCCGCTTCCACCTGGATCAGCCAGCCCATCACCGCCGTGCTGTATCACGCCGAGGCCGGCAGCGCCGCCTACCAGCAGTCCTTCTACGGCGCCATCGTGATCGCCGCCATCGCCGTCGTGCTCACCGTCTACATGATGGTCTCCGACAGCAAGAAGAAGTCCGCCTAGTTTTACCGATGCGACAAAGGGACAGCCCCTTTGTCGCATTCCACCGGTCACCAGTATTAAGGAGTCGAAATGTCTGAGCTCAACCCCGTCCGCATTGCCGTTATCGGCGCCGGCGCCATGGGCCGCAACCACATCCGCTTTGTCACCGAGGAGCCCGAGGCCGAGCTCGTCGCCATCGCCGACGCCTTTGAGGGCGCCCGCGCCACGGCCGAGGCCGCCGGCGTGCCGTTTTACACCGATCCCGCCCAGATGATGGACGAGGTCAAGCCCGAGGCCGTCATTATCGCCACCCCCAACGACCTGCACCTGGGCGTTGCCCGCGAGGCCGTAAAGCGCAACATCGTTCCGCTGGTCGAAAAGCCGATCTCCAACGACCTGGAGGATGCCCAGGCTTTCGCTGCCGAGGCCGAGACCGCCGGCGTGCCCGTGCTCGTGGGCCAGCACCGTCGCCACAACCCCTTCGTCAACAAGGCCAAGGAGATCATCGAGTCCGGCGAGCTGGGCAAGCTCACCGTGTCGAGCTTCCACTACATGATCTATAAGAACGACGAGTATTTCGATGTCGAGTGGCGCCGCAAGAAGGGTGCCGGCCCGATCCTGGTCAACCTGGTGCACGACGTCGACCTGCTCCGCTACCTGCTGGGCGAGCCCGTTGCCGTCCAGGGTATGCAGTCCAGCGCCGCCCGCGGTTTTGAGACCGAGGACTCCGCCGTGGTCAACGTCCGTTTTGCCGATGGCGCGCTCGCAAGCATGACCATCTCCGACGCCACCGCCAGCCCCTGGAACTGGGAGGCAACCGCTCGCGAGGATCCGCAGTACCGCCCCTTCGACGCCGACGCCTACTTTATCGGCGGCACTAAGGGCGCCCTGTCGCTGCCCCGCCTGCACCAGTTCTCCTACGACGGCGCCTCTAACTGGCACAAGCCGCTGCAGATGGAGATTCCGGCCGTCGACCCGGCACTGCCGCACAAGATGCAGCTCAAGCACTTTGTGAAGGTTGTCCGCCGCGAGGTCGAGCCCGTCGTGACCCCCGCCGATAACGTCAAGACGCTCACGCTTCTCAACGCCATCAAGGAGGCCGCCGAGACCGGCCAGCTCGTCGAGCTGTAATGCCTTAAGAGCGACCGCGGCAGAAACCCCATGCCGAGTCCCTCGGTCCGCCACAAATTAAGCCCCTCTTCTTTGCCCCGCGAGCAACCTCCTGCCCGCGGGGCTTTTGTGCAGTGGCATGTGACAAAGGGACAGTCCCTTTGTCACATCGCGGGTGGTATCCTTGGTAGCTCTGTGCTGCAAACGCACCTTAAACGCAAGGAGTTCCATGGATCTTATCGCCCGGCTCGCCCACGAGCTCAACCTTAAAGCCGCCAACGTCGAGGCAGCCGTCAAGCTCATCGACGAGGGCAACACCATCCCCTTTATCTCGCGCTACCGCAAGGAAGCCACGGGCGGCATGGACGACGTCTCCCTGCGCTCCCTCGACGAGCGCCTGTCCTACCTGCGCAATCTTGAGCAGCGCAAGGAGGACGTCATTCTGCTCATCGACGCCCAGGGCAAACTCACGCCCGAACTCGAGCAGCAGATTCGCGAGGCCACGCAGCTCCAGCGTGTCGAGGACCTCTACAAGCCCTACCGCAAAAAGCGCATGACCCGCGCGCAGAAGGCCCGCGAGGCAGGCCTGGAGCCGCTCGCCAACATGATCATCATGCAGGCCTCGGCCAAGGGCAGCGCACTCGACGCCGCCGCGGACTACGTCAACGAGGAGGCCGGCTTTGACACGCCCGAAAAGGCGCTCGCCGGCGCCGCCGACATCGTGGCAGAGACGGTAGCTGAGGACCCCGAGAACGTCGCCGATCTGCGTGCCTTTACGCAAAACACCGCCGACATCGTCGTCGAGGCGACCGACCCCGCCGAGAAGACCCCCTACGAGCCGTACTACAGCTATGATGAGCCGCTGCGCCGTATACCCAACCACCGCGTGCTGGCTATCGACCGCGGTGAGCGCGAGGGCAAGCTCCGCGTGCGCGTGAACGTCGACGGCGCCGCCGCCACGACGCGCCTCGGCAGCCGCTGGCCCCGTCGCCAGGGCGTGTTCGCGCCCGTCTTCGATGCCGCCATCGCCGACGGCTACAAGCGTCTCATGGCCCCCTCGCTGGAGCGCGAGGCCCGCGCCAAACTCACCGTTCGCGCCCAGACCGAGGCTATCAACGTCTTCGCCAAGAATCTCGAGGGCCTGCTCTCGGCACGCCCCGTCCGTGGCGCCCGCGTACTCGCGCTCGACCCGGGCTACCGCACCGGCTGCAAGGTCGCCGTCATGGACGAGACCGGCAAGCTGCTCGACCACGGCGTGGTCTACCCCACCAAGCCGCGCCACGACGTCGCCGGCACCAAGCGCGAGCTCGCCCGCCTCGTCAAAAAGGACAGCGTCAACACCATCGTCATCGGCAATGGCACCGCCAGCCGCGAGACCGAGGAAGTCGTCTCGGAGTTCATTGCCGAGCAGGCACCCGGCCTTCGCTACACCATCGTTAACGAAGCCGGCGCATCGGTGTACTCCGCTTCCGAGCTTGCCAGCCAGGAATATCCCGACCTGGACGTCACCGTACGTGGCGCCATGAGCCTGGGCCGCCGCCTGCAGGACCCGCTGGCAGAGCTCGTCAAGATTCCGCCCCAGTCCATCGGCGTGGGCCAGTACCAGCACGACCTTGACCAGGCCGAGCTCTCGCGCACCCTGGGCCACGTGGTGGAGGACGTCGTCAACCGCGTGGGCGTCGATGTAAACACCGCGAGCGCGAGCCTGCTGGGATACGTTTCGGGCATCACGCCGAGCGTGGCCAAGAACATCGTGGCTTTCCGCGAGGAAAACGGCGCCTTTACCGATCGCCGCCAGCTTAAGAAGGTCCCCAAACTGGGACCCAAGGCATACCTCAACGCCGCGGGTTTCCTGCGCATCAGCGGCGGCAAGAACCCGCTCGACGCGACAAGCGTCCACCCCGAGAGCTACGAGGTGGCCACGTCCGTCCTGGAACGCGCCGGCGTTAAAGCCAGCGAGCTCAGCCGCGGCGGCGTACCCGACATCGAGCGCCGTCTGGGCAGCATCTCGACGCTGGCAAGCGACCTGGACTGCGGCACCCTCACGCTCATCGACATCGTCAACGAGCTCAAGAAGCCCGGTCGCGACCCGCGCGATGACGCGCCCGAGGTGGTCTTTAGCCGCTCGGCGCTTTCCATCGACGACCTGGAACCCGGCATGGAGCTCAAGGGCACGGTGCGCAACGTCGTGGACTTTGGCGCCTTCGTCGACGTGGGCGTGCACCAGGACGGCCTCGTACACATCTCTAAGCTGGCCAACCGCTTTGTCAAGCACCCCAGCGACGTCGTGCGCGTCGGTGACACGGTCAAGGTGTGGGTCGAAAAGGTCGATCGCGACCGCAAGAAGATCTCGCTCACCATGGTGCAGGGCAAGTAAACCGCCAAAGCAAAGGTACCCCCTGTAGCGATGTGCAAAATCGCGAGTATTCTGCAAATTCCACCGTTCCGGATGCCCCTCAGAGACGAAAAAGCAAAAAACAGCCCCCGTTTTAGCGTCGTCAGAGCCAAAACGGGAGCCGTTTTTTGCTTCGGTTAACTGATAAAGACCTTTACCTTGCTGAATATTCTCAATTTAGCACGGCGCAGGCGGGGGTACCTTTGCCCACGGCAGGATATGGAAGCCAAGCGCCAACTTGCTGGCAAGCTCGTACCGGCAGCCCCGGCCTTTCCTTTGCCTAGCGCGACCCTCGCGGAGCGCGTGAGCGATAGGGAAAGGAAAGGCCGGGGCGAACAGCCCACGGTACAGTCGGTGTTCGCGCTACGGCAGGATATGGAAACCGAGCGAGGCGATATCCTTGGCAAAACCGCGCACGGTATCGAGCGAGACCTCGTACGGGTCGCGACCGATGTTCTTGCGCTTGGCCAGGATGCTGTTGGGTACCGTGATGATCTGGCAACCGCAGGCCTCGGCCTGGTAGATGTTGATAAGCTCACGCGTGGACGCCCATAGGACCTCACAGTTGGGCTTGGCGGCGGCCTTCTTGACCGACTCCGTCATAAACGGAATGGGGTCGACGCCGGTATCGGCGATACGGCCGGCAAAGAGCGAGATGATGGACGGCGTCTCGGCGTCAACGGCCTCGACCATCTCATCGACCTGCGTAGGCGTAAAGATGGTGGTGACGTTGACCTTGATGCCGTCGGCCGAAAGCTTGCGCACCAGCTCGGCGGTGGACTCGCCCTTGGTAGTCACGCACGGAATCTTGACGTAGACGTTCTCGGCCCAGGTAGCGATCTCGCGCGCCTCGACCTCCATGGTCTCTACGTCGTCGGCAAAGACCTCAAACGACACGGATACATCGGTGATGTGGGCCAGGACCTCTTTGGCAAACGCGCGGTAATCCGTCACGCCGCCCTTTTTCATAAGGGACGGGTTGGTCGTGAAACCCTGAACGTTGCCGTTCTCGTACATGTCGAGCATGCCCTCGAGGTTTGCACCGTCAGCGAACACCTTGATTGCCATCTGCCTGATTCCTTTCGCTTGCACATGGGCGTTAAACTGCTAAACACTTTACCTATGTTTATCAAGGCGTGAGCTGCGGGTTTTTATCTTCTCGGCGAACGGTATAAACACCTCAGTGTTTGGATTGATAAATCGATTGAGCATGCAAAAGCAAAGAGTCGCAGTTTGGGCAAACGTCAGAACGCGGGATTCATTAGATGAGGCCGAAATGCTGCATCGCTGTGACGGTACCGTCGTGTGCGACATCGTCGGTCACGTAGTCGGCGACTGCTTTGACCTCGGGCATGGCGTTGCCCATGGCCACGGCTGTCTCGACGGCGGCGAGCATGCCCAGGTCGTTGCCCGAATCGCCAAAGCCAAAGGTGCGCGCATTTCCCTCGCGGCCCAGATACGCCAGCGCTCGCGCCACGCCCACGCCCTTGTCAATGCCCTTGGGGCTCAGCTCGCGATTCTGGCCACCGGTGTTGCACAGCTCAAACTCGCAATCGATAAAGCCGTCATCATTGGCTACGCGAGCCAAACTGGGCACATTGAGGCATACCTTGCCCACGCGCAGACTGCCGTCGACGCGCATTTCCTCGGTGCTGTGCACCACAGAAGTGCCGATCAGAGACGACTGCTCAACACCCGCGGGTTCCAGGGCAAAAGTAGCCACGTTGGTCTCGAAAAAGGCCTCAATCCCTGCCGCGGCCATACGGCGTGCAAGCTCCTCGACAACGTCCTCGTCAAAGCAGTCCTCGTGTACCACGCGGCCCTCGACCTCGAGCGTGGCTCCCGCCATGGCAACGACACCCGCCGGGTTCAGCGCGCGCAGGCCATCGGCAATCAGCCACAAGGGACGACCCGTGCAGATAAATGCATGGTGTCCCGCGTCGCGCAGACGATGAAACGCCTCGACGACCGCCTGCGAGGGGTGAACCGCCGAAAAGTCCTTGTCGGTCATGTTGTCGGGATCGAACGACGTCAGCGTGCCGTCCACGTCAAAAAAGAGCACGGCGGAATCGGGGCACGCATCAATCATATGGGTTCCTTTCGGGGGCGAGAGTAAACGAAGTATCCATCATATAATGGAGCGACGCAACCAGAGAGGTCACCCATGGAATTTTACGCAAGCTGCCCCGAGGGCTTTGAGTCCGCACTCGCCGATGAGCTTAAACGCCTCGGGCTTTCGCATGTTCGCCGGCTGAAGGGCCGCGCTACATTTGAGGGCGAGCTCGAAGAAGGCTACCGCGCCTGTCTGTGGTCGCGCCTGGCGAGCCGTGTGTTCGTGGTACTCGGGCGCTTTGAGGCGCAGGATGCCGATGAGCTGTACGATAGCGTTTACGACATCGCCTGGGAGAACATCGTCCGCCCCGGCGCCACCATTGCCATCACCGCCCGCGGCGTGACCGAGCAGCTGCGCAACACGCGCTTCTCGGCCCTGCGCGCCAAGGACGCGCTGTGCGACCGTCTGGCCGAGACCACGGGCCGTCGCGCCGATGTCGACGCTGCCGATCCCGACGTTCACCTGTTGCTTTCGCTGCGCCAGCGCCGCGCAAGCATCAGCCTGGACCTTTCGGGCGACCCACTGTTCAAGCGCCTGCCGCCCGCGGCGACCCGTGCCGGCGAGGGTGCGCACGTGTTGCGCCCCGACTACGCCGCCCTGGTGCTGGCGCAGGTCGGCTGGACCGCACTGTGCGAGCGCGAGTTGACGGCCGACGATTACGAGAATGAAGCCCTTCCCACGCTAATCGATGCCTCGTGCGCCGGCGGCGGCCTGTTGCTGGAAGCCGTGAACATTCTGACCGACCGCGCCCCGGGCGCCGCACGCGAGCGCTGGGGCTTTGAGGGCTGGCAGCTACACGACGCCGCTCTGTGGGAGCAGCTGCTTGCCGAGGCGCGCGAGCGCGAGGCGGCAGCGCGCGAGCGCCAGGCGCGCATCGTGGCCGTAGACATCGACCCCGCCGCCCGCAAGACTGCCGAGCGCATGGCCAAGTGCGCCGGCTACAAGCGTTTTGTCGACTTTTGTGCCGCCAAGCCCGCCACCGTGCTGGACCATGCGGGCGCCGTCGCCGGTGCCGCCGTGGTCGCAGACATCACCGAGACCCCGCTTTCGCTCATGCACGACGCCATGACGCTGGTCGGCGAGTTGCGCCGCGCGCCCGAGCTCGCTTCGGCACCGGTCGCCGCGCTCACCCGCGACGGATTGCTGGCCCGCGCGCTCCACGCCGAGCCCAAGCGCTCGATCGCCGTCATGCCCAACAACGAGGAGGCGGCTATTGAGATTTGGCCCTCGCTCGACCACGCCGCCGCGGCATTTGAAGCAGCGATCAGCGCAGATGCCGAGGAACAGACCGCAGGCGCTCATGACGAAGCCGCCGATACTCCCACGCCCGAACCTGCCGCCACGCTCGACCTGGGCGACGGCAAGCCGCTGCCCGTGCTCATTCCCGAGTCTGAGCAGTTCGCCAACCGCCTGCGCAAGAATGCCCGCCTGCGCCGCAAGTGGGCCAAGCGCGAGGGCGTGAGCTGCTACCGCGTCTACGATGCCGACCTGCCCGACTACTCCGCCGCCATCGACCTGTACGAGGGCTGCCCGCAGACGCCGGGCCGCTGGCTCGTCATTGCCGAATACGCCGCACCCAAGACCATCGACCCCGCGCTTGCCCAGGCCCGCATGCTCGACATCTTGGCCATCGCGCCGCGTATTCTTGATGTTCCGGCCGAGCACGTGCACGCCAAGGCCCGCATGCGTTCGCGCGGCGGCTCGCAGTACGGCAAACAGGGCGCCGGCAAGGGTGGCTCGGGCGAGCGCGCCAACATCGCGCGCCGTCGTCTGCCGCTCATCGAAGAGGGCGGCCTTACCTTTGCCGTCAACTTTGACGACTATTTGGATGTGGGCATCTTCCTGGATCATCGCGTCACCCGCAACCTGGTGCGCGAGCACGCCAAACAGGCGCGCCGCTTCCTCAACCTGTTCGCCTACACCGGCACCGCCACCTGCTATGCGGCCGACGGCGGCGTCGAGGAAACCGTGACAGTCGACCTTTCCAACACCTACCTGGACTGGGCCGAGCGCAATATGCGCCAGAACGGCTTTGTTGGTCCGCAGCATCATTTTGTGCGCGACGACGTGCTCGCCTGGATTCGCGACCAGCGCCAGACGCGCAACCGCTGGGACCTGATCTTTGTCGACCCGCCCACGTTCTCGAACTCGTCAAAGATGGGCCGCCGTACCTGGGATGTCCAGCGCGACCATGTCGAGCTTTTGGCCGGCGTATCGCGCCTGCTCGCGCAGGGCGGCCATGCCATCTTTAGCTGCAACCTGCGCGGCTTCCGCCCCGAAACGCGCAAGCTCGCACGCGCGGGCGTAGTGCTGGAGGACATTACGGCACAGACCATCCCCGAGGACTTCGCGCGCAACCAGAAGGTGCACCACTGCTATATCGTGCGCCGCCTGCCCATCGAGGACGCCATGGCCGAGGTCGGCTTTAGCGCCGAGGAAATTGCCGAGCGCGTCGAGGAGCTGCGCAACCCCGAGGCCCGCAAGCCTCGCGCAACGGCGCCCGCGCACGCGCAGGCCGGCAACGGCAGGTCCAACTTTGCCGGCAAACCCTCCCCTGCCGGCAAGCCCAAAAAGAAGAAGTTCTACGCCAGCAAGCCCAAGGGCAAATAGACAAAGTTGCGGTGGAATAGTTCCTAAAAATGCCTGGCAAAGGCCCAAACAAGAACTATTTCACCGCAACTCATAGTAGGATGGCGGACGTCATCCTACCCTTGGGTGACCAGGCGATAGCCGATACCCACGTGCGTCTGGATATAGCGCGGATGCGCGGGGTCGGACTCGATCTTCTTACGCAGCGTACCCATAAAGACGCGCAGGCTTGCCAGGTCACTCTTAGTTGCCGTGCCCCAAATCTCGTGCAGGATAAACTGGTGCGTCAGTACCTTGTCGGCGTTATGCGCCAGCAGGCACAGGAGCTTGTACTCAATCGGCGTCAGGTGCAACTCCTCGCCATCCATCGTGGCAATGCCGGCATCAAAATCGATATGCAGATCACCGGTATCGAACGAGCCCTCGGAGACAACGCCGCCCGTTTGCGCATACGAAAGGCGCCTGAGCGTCGTGCGAATACGCGCGAGCAGCTCCTCGACCGAAAACGGCTTGGTCAGGTAGTCGTCGGCGCCGGCATCGAGCGCGCGAATCTTGTCCGCGTCCTCGCTGCGCGCCGAGACCACGATAATCGGCATGCCCGACCATGCGCGCACCGACTCCACCACCTTGACGCCGTCCATATCGGGCAGCCCCAGATCGAGCAGCACGATGCTCGGCGCCTGCGACGAGGCGGCGGCGATGGCGGCATGGGCGGTCTCCACGGCCATATGGCGCAAGCCGTGCGTCTCGAGCGCGGCAACGATAAGGTTGCGAACGGCGGGGTCGTCCTCAACGACCAAGATGAGCGGTTTTACGGCAGAGTTCGGCACAACGCTACTCCTTATCAAACGAAACGTCGGCGGCGGGAAGTTCAATCGTAAAGACCGAACCGTGCGGGTCCGCCGCGGCAACCTCTATGCTACCGCCATGTGCCAGCGCAATGGAGCGGCAGAGCGAAAGACCCAGGCCAACGCTGCGGTGGCTGTCGGCCAGACCATGGTTGGCGGTATAGAACGACTCAAAGATCCGCTCGCGATCCTCGGGTGCGATGCCCGGACCATCATCGGCCACCGAGCACGCCACGCGTCCATCGTCGACGCTAATCGAAATCACGATATGCGAACCCGCGGGCGTATAGGTGATGGCGTTGTTCACCAGATTGACCACCAGCTGCACCATCAGGCGCGCATCGACATTGACGAGCGCCGGCTCATCGCACGCCACCACCTTAAGGTCGTGCTCGCGCACGGCCGGATTTACGTGGCGCAGCGCCTCCTCGACGATATCGTCCATGAGCTCGAGTGTGGTCGACAGGCGCATACCGCCACCCTCGAGCTTGGTGATGGCGAGCAGGTTCTCGACGGTGGCGTTGAGCCATTGCGCATCCGAGCGAATGGAAAGGAGCAGGCCGCGGCGCGTCTGGGCATCGAGCACCGCGGTGCCGGTCGAGCCCTGATCGAGCAGGACATCGGCATTGCCCGAAATACTGGTGAGCGGCGTACGCAGATCGTGCGAGATGGAGCGCAGCAGGTTGGCGCGCAGCTGTTCGTTTTTGGCGAGCACCGCCGCCTCCTCGCGGGCCTCCATGGCGCGGGCGCGATCGAGTGCCAGCTCGCCTTCGCTCACGATAGCATCGGCAAGTGTTCGCTCCTCGTGCGTCAGCACGTCGGGCTCGGCAACGATAGCCAGCACGCCCACCACCGAGGCGGGGTCGCCCGAGCGCGCGAAGCCGTCGCCTGTGCGAACCGTCAGGTAGATGCCATAAAACGCCGAGCCGCCAAACGTGGCGTCGAGCGGCGTTCCCACATAGGCGGACGCCGAGAGCCGCGGCGGCATCTGCGGCGCCAGTTCGTGCACCGGTGCGGCATCGCCCACGGCCGTGTATGTCGCACGCGGCAGCAGGTCATCGCCCTCGGCGTCGGCGCTGTACCACACGACCGGACAGCCCGAAAGACGCGCCAGCTGCGTTGCCATGGCGTGAACGATCTGCTGCTCGTCGGCGCAGCGCTGCAGCATGCGATTGGTCTCGAGCACCATATGCGTGCGGCGGTCGCTGGCGGCAGCCTGTGCCAAGGCGCGGCGCAGGGCCAACGCAATCGAGCTCGACACAAGCGAGACCACGAACATGATGAAGAACATGCCGGGATAGCCGCGGTCGATAAGCGACAGCGAGTAGCGCGGGTCGACAAACAAGAAGTTGTAGAGCGCCACGGCGGCAGCCGAGCTCAGCAAGCAATACAGGCGACTCCAGGTAAAGAATGCGCACAGCTGAACGGCGAACACATAGACGATCATGATGCTCGGCGCGAGGCCCGGATGGTCGAGCAGCGCGCCCACAATCGTCGCCGCGACCAGCAGCCCCACCGATACGCAGGCGTCATACAGAGGAGTGCGGCGCGTCAGCGTTGTGCGCCGCCACCAAAAGCTATCGGCAATATCACCGTCCGTACGGACGTCCATCAGTGCCCCGCCCCTCTCTCAAAAACAAAAACCACCACAAAGGGACAGGCACCTTTGTGGTGGTTTCCCTTGTGGTGGTTCCAAGTGTATAGCCTTTGCAACCGGCGGTCGCTAGACAAACAGCACGTGCGCGAGCAGGGCACACACGCACACCGCTCCAAATACCAGCGCCACGATCGAGATCACGCGGTCGGCCATATCCATGTTGGCACGGTTCGTCAAAAACCGATCTTCGGCGGCGTCGGCGCGTGCCTCACGTACCAGCTCGGCAACCACCTCGCGGCCATCAAGCATCTTTGCATCCATGTTTGCCTCCCCGGTCTCAATCTTGTCCATCGAAAACCAACTCCATGCAACCTGTCGGCGCCTACGGCCGCTCGTTGGGAGCCAGGCGCTGCATCTTGTTCACGGCCTTGAACTTGGTGAACAGCGGCACGTACTCAAAGCTCACGTTGGAGTTCTCCAAGCCGTACCAGCGCGCGGGCGTGCCGGCGGCGCGGCGGATGATGTACTTGAGCGTGATGGCCGTACGCTCGCTCGGCTCCACATCGCTTTCAGGCGCCAGAAGCTTACGAATCAGGACGAACTTGAACGTGCCGATGTTACCCGGATCCTTGTAGACCGAGTAGTCATGCGTCTGCGGCGGCAGCTCGCCGGTGGCAGCCAGGTCCTGAACGACCTGGCGCAGGTAGGCATTGACGCGCTGGTTGATCTTGTAGCCCAGGTACAGATGCACGCGGAACACGTAGTCGGTACCGAACGTCTCGACCGAATAGGCAAAGGTGTGCGGTTCGTCCATGGTCTCGACATTCACAAACCACCAGGCGCGAGCGCGCTTGGGATGCTTGTCCAAGATCGAATAGACGATATCGCGGTCGATGTAGTCGGTATGGGTGTCCTTGGTCAGGTACACGACGTTGTCGCTCATGCGCTCGTAACGGTCGTCGTCGCGCAGGCGCTTGAGCTGCGGCAGGTAGCTGCGCAGCGGCAGCAGCGTAAATTGGCGCTGCTCAACAGCCGTACCATTGTACCAGCACACCATAATGCCCATGATGAGCGCGGCCATGAGGATGGTGAAGTAGCCGCCGTGGAAGAACTTGGTGAGCGAGCTCACGAAGAAGAAGCCTTCGAGCAAAAGGAAGAAGGCCGCGAAGATCCACGGCGCGACCTTGAGCTCGCGCTCCTCGTGCAGGTAGAAGAAGAGCAGCAGCGTGGTGCACATCATAGTCAGCGTAATGGCAAGGCCGTAGGCGGCTTCCATATGCGCCGAGTTCTGGAACAGCAGCACCACGATGACGCAGCCGACAAGCATGACGTTGTTGACCATGGGGATGTAGAGCTGGCCCTTGGTCTCGGCAGGGTAGAAGACCTGCATGTGCGGCATGAGGTCCAGACGGCTGGCCTCGGACACCAGCGAAAATGCGCCGGTGATGAGCGCCTGCGAGGCAATGATGGCCGCAACGGTGGAAAGGCCGACGGCAAACGGGCGCAGGCCCGGGGCGAGCATCTGGTAGAACGGGTTGAGATCGGCAATGCCCATGAGCTCGGGGTTGGCAGCGTTGTTCATAAGCCAAGCGCCCTGGCCCATATAGGAAAGCAGCAGGCAGCACTTAACGAACGGCCAGGTAGCGTAGATGTTGCCGCGGCCGACGTGGCCCATGTCGGAGTAGAGCGCCTCGGCACCGGTGGTGGCGAGGAAGCAGCTGCCCAGAATCATGATGCCCGCGTGGTTGTTGGGGCTCAGCAAAAAGGCGATGCCGCGCACCGGGTTGAGGCACAGCAGCACGGCGGGGTGCTGGAAGACAAAGAACAGACCCGTGCCGCCCAGGAACAGGAACCACAGCGTCATGATGGGGCCAAAGGCGTGACCGATCTTGGCCGTACCGATGCGCTGTACCAAGAAGAGCACGATGATGATGGCGAGCGTAATGGCGACGACGCGGCCCTGGTCATCGCCCAGCACGGCATGGACCGCCGGGATGGTGCGCAGGCCCTCGATGGCCGTGGTAACGGTAACGGCCGGCGTCAGGATGCCGTCGGCGAGCAGCGCGGCGCCACCCAGCATGGCGGGGATGATAAGCCACTTGCCGCAGCGCTTGACCAGGCTGTACAGGGCAAAGATGCCGCCCTCACCATGGTTATCGGCGCGCAGCGAGATGAGCACATACTTGATGGTGGTCAGCAGCGTGACCGTCCACACGACAAGGGAGAGCGCGCCGAGCACGAACTCCTCCGTGACGCTTCCGATGCCGCCGTTGCCGGCAACGAGCGCCTTGGTTACATACATAGGACTGGTGCCGATATCGCCGTACACCACGCCCAGCGTGACGAGCATCGCCGAGATGCTCACAGGAATCGCAGCGTGCGAGGCTGCCTCCTTGGCCTTTTGTTCCATAAGCCGGTTTCCTCCCAACTTTAATGTTCGAAGGGATTATAGGTAATCGGTCCATGTTTTAATGCACTGTTTTCCCAGCTAGATAAACATTTATACGGCCTTTAGGCCACCGCCGCGATATGGAATGTGACAAAGGAACTGTCCCTTTGTCACATTCGTCATTTTCCAAGCCAGTTTTTGAACCACCATTCCATGGATCGGCTCATCTCGGCCATAAAGGGACTCGTGTGTTTGCGGGTGTAGATATCCACCACGCGCTCGCCCACCTCGCGGGCATGCGGGCGAAACATCGCGTCCATCTCGGCCACCTGCGCGTCCATGGTCGCAGCATCGGCGCGGCAGTAGCGCTCCTCGTGCACCAGGTTCACCACAGGATGCGCAATGGCCGGACGCTCCTTACGGGGCGTGCCGATGATGAGCATCGACAGCGGCATGGTATAGAGCGGCAGACCGAGCAGCTCGGCAACTTCCTCGGCATTCTCGACGATATCACCGATATAGCAGCTCCCCAGGCCCAGAGCCTCGGCGGCAACCACGGCGTTTTGTGCGGCGATCACGGCGTCCTGGGCCGCGATGGCAAAGTCGCCCAAACCCGGCGCGCGGCGGGGCGCCTTACCCGTGCGCTCGACAAACTCGGGCTCAAAGCAGCCCACGTGCTCAAACAGATCGATCCACTTGGCATAATCGACCACAAATATTAGTGCCCAGGGCGCCTTGGCGATCATGGGCTGGTGGTCGCACAGGTCGACCAGACGATCCAGCGTAGCCTGCTCGCGAATGCTCACGATGGAATACATCATCATGGCGCCTGCCGACGGCGCACGGCTCGCCGCATGCAGAATCGCCGCCCGCTGCTCGTCGGTCACCGCCACGGGACGATCGTCGTCATCACGCGCGAAGGCACGCGTGGAGGAACGGTGCTCCAACGTGTCCAGCACCGCATTGCCCGTGGTCTCGACCGGATAGCCACACGTATCCACAGCCTTGGTGCAAACCTGCTCGTTCATCGCCTCATCCTCGCTAATTCTTTAAGAAGCCTTTACGTTTCCGTGTAATTCCCGTCCATTATCGCGCAGGTCGCCACTACATTGCGCCACACCGCCACACGTGCGCGTTAATATGGCTGGTTGTTGTGCGCAGACACCAATTGCGGCGCATATCTTGGTAACAATCGGGTAAACCCCCGCTTTCGTAGGTTTTAGTTTGTGAGGAGTCTCAGCATGTTCGCTGCCGCCATCTCGCTCGTCGGTCTTGCGGCGACCGTCTACCTTGTTTTGCGCGAGGCCAAGGCCATTCGCGCTCAGTCGGGCACCGTTGCCAAAAGCGCTCTTGGGTGGAGCGTCGCCTTCGGCCTGTTCCAGCTCTTTTTGACCATTTGGGGCGCTATTGGTCTCGTCGCCCAAAACGAGCCGCTCGCCTTCGTGATGCTCATCCTGACCAATGCCATTCTCACCGGTTGCGCCTGGGCCAGCATCGCCCGCGACCGCATCGCTCCGCGCGTCTTTGCATTCGCCGAGCCCGACGCCCCCGCCCCCACCGGCAAGCTTGCCCGCCTGCGCGGCGCCTTCGTGGGCAAACCGCTCGTCGCGGCCGTCTTGTGCCTGCTGCTCGCCGGCGTCTTTGCGCTGCTGGGCATGGAGGTCTCGTCCAACCACGACTTTACCTGGGTCTACCCCCTGTGCATCCTGCTCGAATGGGCCATCATCACCACGCTCATGGTCGGTCTGTTCTTCCTGTTCCAGCGCCACGGCGCAGCTCCCGCGGTCCTGGCCTTTGCCCTCTTTGTCCTAGGCATTGCCGAGTTCTTCGTCATCACGTTTAAATCCATGCCCATCCAGCCGGGCGACCTTTCGGCCATCTCCACCGCCGCCGCGGTCGCCGGCAACGGCTACACCTTCTCCATCTCGCTGTTCTGCGTGCTGTCCATGGGCTTTACCGCCATCGCCATGCTGCTGTGCGAGTACGCCGGTCTGGTGGCACCGCACCGTCAGAAGGGCGCTGTCAATGCCAAGCGCATGCTGCTCACCAACCTGCTCGTCGCCGTGCTGTGCTTGGGCGGCGTGACCGCGCACGTCACGCTTATCGACTACTACAGCACCCTCGGCATCACTGTCTACACCTGGCGCCCGCTCGAGAGCTACTGGCGCGAGGGCTACCTGCCTGCCTTTATTAGTGCAGCGCAGTCCATCAAGCCGCCCAAACCCGCCGACTACTCCGTTGACGATGCCAAGGCCACGCTCAAAAAGTACGCCAAGGCCTACGACAAGTCCGACGCGGCCAAGAGCGAGGAGCGCGCCGCCGCAAAGGAGCAGTTCGACAGCGAGAAACCCACGGTCATCGCCATCATGAACGAGACCTTCTCGGATCTGTCGATCTACCAGAACATGCGCGCCGGCTACGAGGGCCCGCAGTACTTTAAGAGCCTGTCCAACTGCCTCAGCCGCGGCAAGCTCTACGTGAGTGCCTACGGCGGCGGTACCGCCAATACCGAGTTTGAGTTTATGACCGGCAACTCCATGGCCAACCTGGGATCGGGCGTGTACCCCTACACCATCTACAACATGGAAACGACCGGGAACTTGGCAGAGCAGTTCAAATCGCTCGGCTATTCCACCACGGCCATGCACCCCAACCACGCGACCAACTGGAACCGCGAGAACGTCTACAAGGACTTTGGCTTTGACCAGTTCCTGTCCATCAACGATTTCCAGGGAGCCGACACCCTGCGCGGCATGGTGACCGACCAGGCTACCTACGACAAGATTCTTGAGCTGCTCGACCAGAACGCCGATCCGCAGTTTATCTTCGACGTGACCATGCAGAACCACTCGGGCTACGATACGGGCCTGCTGCCGGTCGATAAGCAGATGCACCTGAATATCGACACGACCGATCTGGACGCCAAGACCGTCGAAGACGGCACGCTCTCCGATGTCGACGAGTATGTCTCGTGCATCGAGCAGTCCGACCAGGCGCTTCGCTACTTCCTCAACGCCCTGAGCAAGCTCGACCGTAAGGTAGTCGTGGTGTTCTGGGGCGACCACCAGCCGTTCTTCCCGTCCAAGTTCAACGACAAGTGGTTTACCGGCGAGGACGATGCCACGCACCAGGAACGTCTGTGGCAGACCGACTACATCATCTGGGCCAACTACGACGTTGCCGGCTGCGACCAGACGAGCGAGGTCGACGACCTGTCCACCAACTACCTGTCCACGCAGCTTATGCAGCTGATCGGCGCACCGCTGACCGACTACCAGAAAGCGCACATGACGCTGCGCGAGTCGCTGCCCGCCATCAACTCGGTGGGCTACGAGGACGCCAGCCTGCGCTGGGCGCTTTCCTCCAACGTCACCGGTGACGATGCCGCCGCCGCAGCCGCCACCAAGGCGCGCGAAGATTACGCCAAGATGCAGTACTACGAGATGTTCCGCGACGGCAAGAACGTGTACACCGAGCACTTCCAGACCGAGGCTAACGAGACCGACCCCAACCTGGCACCGGGTACGACCAAGATCAAGTAGCGAGCCTGTATCCCGGTTCGTCTACCCGGACGGCGCGGAACGTAAGGTTCCCTGCTCGGACAGTCCTGCGCAAGACGAAGGCCACATTAAGTGGCCTTCTTTGCGTGCGGAACTCGCGATGAACCTTATATGCCTCCGCCTGGACAGACGCCCTGATGTTGGGGCGTGGCTTGTCTTGGGTGTATCGCCGAACATATATAAGTTGAAGGCCACGTTATGTGGCCTTCTTTGTTTGCGGAAAGTGTGTCCCGGAATTCTTGTCTGGAATGGGATGCAGTTTCCGCTTGGGACCCGATTGGGAAAGTGCGTCCCACTTTGGGGGCTGATTCTGGGACGTGGTTTCCGGTTGGCTCTCATTGGGAAAGTTCATCCCATTTCTCGGCCTAATTATGGGACGCAGTTTCCCGTTGAGGACCCTTTGGGAAAGTGCGTCCCGGTCTGGGCGCTCAAACTGGGATGGATTTTCCGGATGAGGGCTTGACGGAAAATGTGTCCCGTTCCGGGCGCTAATTGTGGGATGCAGTTTCCGCTTGCGGAGTCTCCACTCAACAGAAAACCCGGGTGGCCTGTTTTTTGGCTACCCGGCTTTTTGGGTTGTCGATATGTTCGACTGGCTACTAGTGGGTCTTGCGGCGCTTGATCAGCATGATGAGGGCTATCACTACGAGCGTTGCTCCCGCTGCTGCTGCGGTGGCGACTAGGGCGAATGTTTGGTCGCCGGTGTTTGCGAGGTTCTTCGCTGTGGTCGTAGTCTTGACCTTGGTGTCGGTCTTAGCTCCGTTGTCGGACTTGGGCTTGTCCGGGTTCGTCGGGGTCTCAGGAGTCTCGGGGTCCTTTGAGCCTTCGGAATCGGTTGGGCCGGCGGTGTTTACCAGCGTATGGTCCAGGAACTTCTTGGCGCCCGCACTTGCCTGTGAGAACAGGCGGCGCGTGCGGATCGGGGTGGCGTTCACCGTTGTGGGCGCCGTCTCCTCGGCCTCGATATTCACGAGCGTCGTGCCGGTGTCGAGGCCCACGTCGTTGTATCCCACGTGGCAGTAATACTGCGCACCGTCATCGTCTGCGGTCAGGTCAATCTCGAGCTTTGAGGCCGTTCCAGCCGCGAGGTTGCCATCGGCACCCACGAGCTTAAACTCTGTCTCGCCGCGGCCCTTGCGGTACCACATATAGGTCGGTGCCAGCCCTGTTTCGCTATCGTCGGCACCGAGTTGCTTCACATGGCCAATCGCCGAGAGCGTCAGGTGGCTTCCCGCCGCGCGCTCAACCGAAGAGTCGTATCCAAGATCCGACCCCTCCGCAGCATCCGCCGCAGGTCCGCTCACGGTCATCGTCATGCCATCGGGCATGGTCTTGACCGTGATGATTGCCGAGCGAATACCTGTTTCGGTCGTGGATCCATTCTTAACGGCGGCGATGGCGAATCGATACTCCGTATTGGGCTGCAGCCCATCCCACTTGAGCGAGGTCTGCGTGTTGTCGGCAATCTTCCAGCTATTGACGACCGCATCCGCCGCATTGCTCTGCAGCATGCCCACGCCGTAGCTAAAGCCACTCTTGTTTGCGAGTACATCGTCCCAGCTAAACGTAACGCTGGTCGAATCGACGGCGTTTGCCGTAAAGCCCGTCACGGCCGGCGCGTCGGGCATCTCGACGTCCTTAACGTCATAGCCCACGATCCAGAACTGGTCGGTGTCCTTGGTGCCGAGCTTGTCGCCCGAGTCTGCCTCGAACTTGTCGACATCCACCGCGTTGACGCCCAGACGCCACACAAAACCGTACTTGCCCTGCGCGGCCTCGGGCAGGTTGTCGACGGTGCCGCCGTATTCGGTCGATTCACTCGAGGAGTTACCCGTAGTAAAGCCGGCGTTGGCACCAAAGCACAGGCCGCCAAACAACTCGTGCTTTGCGAGCTTCGCGCCCATGACAACGCTGCCGTTCAGCGTCAAGCCGAGCTCGAGCTCCTGCTCCTTGCCCTCCTCGACTTCGATGGTCTGCTCAATGCTCGCCCCCGACTGCGCGGCGGCGCCGTTAAACCCATCGTGCGTGTAGGCGCGCGTTACGCCAGGCTTGCCCAGGCCAAAGGAATCCCCAACGGGAGTCTCGCCGTTGAGCGTCGTTTGATAGGTTCCGGGTTCTCCCGACCGGTTGGTCAAAAAGTAGCTGAGCGGCGTCATATTGTGCTGTTTGGCAATGCGGTCATAGGCCTCGACATTAACGACCGAGGTCTGCGCGCCGAGCGACACGGGCGCCGCCATCACGCCCTTGCCACCAGTTTCCTCATTTTCGATCTCATACTCGTAATAGACCATCGGAATCGTGTAGAGCACGGCCTTGTCACCCTCGCCGGCATGCGACTCATAGCTTACGCTTGCGCTGACCGTGCGCTCGCTCCGGTAGTCATAGCATCCCTCGGCGGCAAAATCGACTGAAGCATTCATCGCGACCAGGGGCGGACCGGTCTGCACCTCGACGGCAACGCCCAACTCGGCGCCAATGGTATAGCCCTGGGATGTCCCCGTGCCCTTTTCCTCTCCGTATGACGTGCCGCCCAACACCAGATAGCCGTATGCCTGCTCCAGATCCTCAACATAGGGCGCATCCTGCAGCACGGCAAGCACGCGCGGGTTGGTATAGACCTTGTAGCGGTCCTTGTACGTGATCTTGACGCTGTCGTTGTCGACATCGGGCAGCGCGAGCGAGATAAATGTGCCGTAGGTAGTGCCGCGACGGTTGCTCTCGCTAATCACCTGCTCCTCGCCGCGGCGCACCTTTCCGTTCTCGTCGAGCGAAAAATGCGAGGCGGTCATCCAATAGTAGTCATCGTTCTTGCGCAGGTCCTCGTCGCGGTGCTTGCCCACCACGGCGATAAAGCTCTCGTTATAGCGGTCCGAACCCGAGACGCTGCCCGCCTTGACGTCGCTGATCCACACCTGCTCTATACCCTTGTGGTCATGCTTGTTGCTGCTGTTGTATTGCTGACCGCTCATGCTCATGGTTCCGACCATGGACCCCAAGCCCTGAGCCCCGCTCTGTGCCGTGTTGCAGGCAAAGTCGCGGAACACATCGCCGCCCACGAGCACCTCGTCGACCGCCAGCTGCTCGGACAGGCCGTCAAGGTTGGCAGTGGCAAGGGCAATAGGCGCCAAGGTGCACGGATAGCGCTTATCCTGAGCGCTATCCTTCCATGCGCTGTTGGGCACATGCATCAGCCCATAGGAGGCGAGGAGCCCGTCTCTGTATTCCTTACAATCGGAAAGCTTGAACTCGCCAGACTCCGAGTCAAAATACGCGTAGCGGTACAGCGCGCCGTACAGCCCCTTGCTGCCGTCAGAAGCGCCGTAATCAAAAGCGCTGCGTTGCCAGTCATAGCCCGCAAGAATAAGGCCCGTGACGGTTTCACCCGTCTTCTTTCCTTCTTCATCGTAGGCGGCAAACGTGCCGAACGTCGCATTCGCAGCGACCATGGTCTTGCCGTTCGCGGAGAGGGAGATTGCGCCCGCGTCGCCCAGAGCATCGACATGGACGAGCGCACCCTTGGATGCATCCCACGAAAACAGCTCGCAATGCGTCGACTTATCAATATTCTTCTTGCCGTAGGGTGCCGAGACCACGATGGCGAGGTCATCGCAAAAATCGCGATCGAGGTCGCCGGCCGCTAGCGAAACGACAGGAGCTGACTGAAGCTGCGTCCAGGAGTCGTTCCCGCCCTTGTTGTGCGTGGTGTAGTCCGCGGCGTTACCGGCATCGATCTTGACGACGCTTTGCTTCCAGTTGCCGCCCTCCAAGTCATACATGTCGACTACAGCCTTGCGCACGCCGTTCTCGTCGACATAGCAGCCCGCGTAGACAAAAAGCTCGTCGACGCCGTCGCCATCGACATCGCCCGCCTCGACATCAAAGACGGCGTCGTGCTCTTGCAGGTAACCGGCATCCAGGTACTTAAAACGGCCTTCGTACATCATATTAGTGTTGACCGTCACCGGCAGGTGTGTGTCGAGAGTGCGCGTACGCCCGTTGCTAAACGAGTAGAGGACCAGCTCAACCTTTCCGGCGTATGACTTGCCGTCAATCGTCGTGGAGGAACTGTCGCCGTAGGCACGGAGCTCGGCAACGCGGCTCTTTTTGCCCGTGCTGGCGTCGCTGCAGAACTCAACACTCGTGGCGTGAATGCCCGAGAAACCGTTGTTGTCGTTGGCGAGTACTGTTGAGGACTCATTGTTGCTTAGGTACGACCAGGTGCCGCCACCGTAGTCGCTATGCTTGTAGAGATCGCTGTTCGTATCGAAGTTGTTGACGTTTTGCCAGAACTTTGCGGCGCCCCACACACTTCCATAGCCATCGGTGAGTTTGCTGCTGCCGCCAATGTCACCGCGCTCAACGTTCTCGAGCTTGTCGCGCAGAGTGTAGCGATTGCCATGGCTACCGTTAGCTGCCATATAGACCTCGCTGCGCGTGGCAAACGTCGTGGGGGTATCAGTGGAATAGGGGCCAACGGTATCGGCCGGAATGTCCTCGCTCGTGCCCAGACCCAGGGCTTGATAATCCTGCTCGGTCATATCGGTGATTGCGGGCGCGTCTGCCGCCTGGGCAACCTGGGGCGTGGCCGTGAAGCAGGCGACGCTCGTGGCGATCAACGCAGCAAGCGCCGCCGTCCCAACAAGCGGGATTTTCGACAGCCTACGGATACGGGGGTGTGGAACGTACATGAGGGACCTCGCTTTATTCGAGTGGAGTGGACTCATTTTTGCAAATGATACATCCGATGCCCGATATCACGTGTCTCATTTTCGCCAACGGCGTGTCTCATTTTTGAGAATCCGAGATGCCGCGGAAATCTTATCCCAGCTCAAAGGCCATTTCTGGGATGTATTTTCCGTCGAGTGCCTCATCGGGAAACTGCATCCCATTTCAAGCGTCGATTCTGGGACGCACTTTCCCCTTAGACCCTCAACCGGAAACCGCATCCCACTTTGAGCGCAAATTCCGGGATGCATTTTCCGCTTGAGCCTCATTGGGAAACGGCGTCCCACTTTGAGGGCTGATTGTGGGATGCATTTTCCGGTTTTACTCTCATTGGGAAAATGCATCCCGTTTCTTGACCGAATAATGGGACGCAATTTCCCGTTGGAGCGCCTTTGGGAAAGTGGGGACCTCGGACAAAATCTCGGACCCAATCTGGGTCCAGGAGGGAGTCCGATG
>CATYDM010000014.1 GCA_958405195.1 uncultured Collinsella sp. | reverse complement strand
GGGCCCGCTCGGAACTCATGTCCGAGCGGGCCCCTTCATAGATTTTGGAATAAAAGGGCGCCGCGGATGGAGTTCCGCGGCGCCCAAGCCACACGCTAACAGCTTTAAGGAGTCAAAGCTGGTTTAGCCAAAGAAGCGCTTAATCTCGATCTCGGCGTTCTCCAGGCAGTCGGAGCCGTGAATCACGTTAGCGTTGACATCGACAGCGAAGTCGCCGCGAATGGTGCCGGGGGCAGCATCAAGCGGGTTGGTAGCGCCCATAAGGGTGCGCATCTTGGAGACAGCGGAGAGACCGGAAACGACCATCTTGACGACAGGACCGCTCGTCATAAAGTCACAGAGGCCGCCAAAGAAGGGCTTGTCGGCCAGATGGGCGTAGTGCTCCTCGACGGTAGCGCGCTCGAGCGTGGTCATCTCCATGCGCTCGATGACAAGGCCGCTGCGCTCAATGCGGGCAACAATCTCGCCGATCTTGCGGTCGCGCACCGCGTCGGGCTTAATCATGATGAAGGTCTTCTCGATAGCCATAAGGTAGCCTTTCAAGTAGGTTCGCGCGTGCCCAAGTCCCATTCCGGCACCCGCCTGGACTGCATCGTAACAGAGTTTTAGCTGCAGTTAAACAAAAAGCCGTTTATTGAATCGCTACAATTTATTAAAGCGCTTCATATGTGTCACTTCTGTTTCGAAGCCCGATTAGAGTACCATCCGACTGCCCATCAACCGCATCGAACAGAGCAGACGGTCGGTTGCCACCCGCGAACGTACCCCCTTCACAACCTGCCCAAAGGTCCTACAGAAGTTCTCGACAAGCCCCTCCCCCATAGCAACAAAATACGGACGCCCGCAACAGCAGGCGCCCGTAAAGCAAAAACGATTTGCCAATACATGGCCAAAACGGCTTCAGCCAAACCTCTACTTTGCCCCGTGACCCATCTCGACGACCTTGGTCAGCGATCCAAACACGCCCTCGTCGGCCACGAGCTGCGCCTCGGCACGCTCAAGCTGCACGGCAACGGCGGCAGGAGCGGTACCGCCCTCGGTCGTACGCGCGGCGACAATCGACGGGATGTCGAGCGCCTCGGTAATATCGCGTTCAAAGAGCGGGCTTGCCTCCTGGAACACCTCAAACGGCAGGTCCTCAAGATTGCAGCCGCGCTTCTCACACATCAGAACCAGATGCCCCACCACGGCATGTGCCTCGCGGAACGGCAGGCCACGCTTGGCCAGGTAATCGGCAACATCGGTAGCGGCAAGGTGTCCCACGCCGCACTCGCGCGCCATGGCATCCTCGTTGACGGTCCAAGTCGAAATCATTCCGGCCATAACGGACAGGCACTGCATGAGCGTATGGGCGGTATCGAGCGCGCCCTCCTTGTCCTCCTGCAAGTCCTTGTTATAAGCAAGCGGCAAGCCCTTCATGGTTACCAGCAGCTGCACCAGGTTGCCGTACACGCGACCGCTCTTGCCGCGGATAAGCTCGGCAAAGTCGGGGTTCTTCTTCTGCGGCATGATAGACGAGCCGGTGGAGTACGAGTCGGAAAGCGTGATAAAGCCAAATTCGGAGCTCGACCACAGCACGATCTCCTCGGAAAGACGCGACAGGTGCATCGCCATGACGGATCCGGCGTAATGCAGATCGAGCAGGAAATCACGGTCGGAAACCGCATCGAGCGAGTTGGGAATCACGCCCGCAAAGCCAAGTTCGGCAGCCGTCATCTGGCGATCGAGCGGATAGCTCGTACCGGCAAGCGCGGCAGCACCCAGCGGGCAGTTGTCGGCGGCATCAAAGGCGGCCTTCAGGCGCGTAAAGTCGCGCGCGAACATCCAGGAATACGCCAGCAGATGATGCGAGAGCAGCACGGGCTGAGCGTGCTGCATATGCGTGTAGCCCGGCAGAATCACCTTGTCGTACTTCTTGGCCGCATCCACCAGCACATGGCGCAGCTCAAGATTGGCCTCCATGAGCTCCTTGGCCAGCGCCTTGATGCCCAGGCGCGTATCGGTCGCCACCTGGTCGTTGCGCGAACGTCCGGTATGCAAGCGCTTACCGGCCTCGCCGATGCGACGCGTCAGCTCGCTCTCGATGGACATATGAATGTCCTCATCGTTGATATCGAAGGTGAAGTTGCCGGCATCGATATCCTGTTCGATTCCGGTCAGGCCCTTGGCAATCGCCTGCTCGTCCTCGGCACTGATGATGCCCTGGGCGGCCAACATCTTGGCATGCGCCTTAGAGCCGGCGATATCCTGCTTATAGAGATGTTTGTCGACCGGCAGCGACGCGCCAAACTCCTGCGTGACCTCGGCCACGCCCGCCTCAAAACGACCGCCCCAAAGAGCCATGGAACCGTCCCCTTTCTCCAAATACCAAAACAAGCGCCCAAAGCAATGCGCCATATCGCTAAAGCGATTTTTCAACCGCTAGTTTTACACATTCCCCACCGTGTGCGGAGCCATGTAGCTAATTTGCAAAGAAGTGACGCGCCATGCACTTGGCGCCCAACGTCTCCCTCCGGATGTTGCCCTGCGAACCATCGATCCAGGCCTTCAGGCTCATAGGGACGTCCTCGACCTTTACAGCATCGAACTCGGGCGCGAGGGCAAGCAAAGCATGCGCGATAGCATTGAACATAATGGATACTCCTCATATATATAGGCACAGAGCCGCCAAATTGATAGAAGGAGCCCCGCCGGACAACCCCGGCGGGGCTCGGACTCAGCCGCAGACGCGGCATCATATATGCGGGCGGAACGTAGGGGCCACCGATGTTAAGAAGTGTCAGCAAGCATAACGAAAGGTAGGGACCCCGTGCGCCCGTTATGTATCACGCGGATGGGCCGCGCGGATACCAAGGGAAGGAGGCGCTAGGCCTGGGCGGCAGCAGAGCTGGGGCCCTGGACCTTTGCCCACGTCTTGAGCGACAGCGTATCGATCTCGATAAAGCCGGCACTGGCCTTCTCGTCAAACGTGGTGTCGCGGTCGTAGGTAGCCAGACCGTAGTCGTAGAGGCTGAAGGGGCTCTTGCGGCCGACGACATGGCAGTTGCCCTTAAAGAACTTCAGACGGACAGTGCCGGTCACGAACTTCTGGGTATCGGCCATAAAGGCATCGAGCGCGTTTTTGAGCGGGCTGTACCACTGGCCGTTGTACACGGCGGTGGCCCAATCCTGCTCGAGCTTGATCTTGGTCTTGAGCAGGTCGCCCTCGACGCAGATGTCCTCGAGCGCCTTGTGGGCGGTGATGAGCGTCAGGGCTCCGGGAACCTCATAGCACTCACGGCTCTTGAGGCCCACCAGACGATCCTCGACCAGATCGAGGCGACCAAAGCCATTGTCGCCGGAGATCTTGTTGAGGGCGATGACGATCTCGGAGAGCTTCATCTTCTTGCCGTCGACGGCGACGGGCTTGCCGGCCTCAAACTCAATCTCGGTGTAGGTCGGGGTGTCCGGCGTGTCCTCGGGGTTCTTGGTCATAACCCAAGCGTCGTCGAGCGGCTCGTTCCAGGGATCCTCCAGGTGACCGCACTCAATGGCACGACCCCACAGGTTGTCGTCGATGGAGTAGGGGTTGTCGTTGGCACCCTCGGGAACCGGCACGTTGTGGGCGTGGGCATAGGCGACCTCGTCGGGACGGCACTTCAGGTCCCACTCGCGAACCGGGGCGATAACCTTGAGCTCGGGGTCGAGGGCCTTGACGGCGGCCTCAAAACGGACCTGGTCGTTACCCTTGCCGGTGCAGCCGTGGGCGACGTAGGTCGCGCCAAACTCGTGGGCGACCTCAACAAGCTTCTTGGCAAGCAGTGGGCGAGACAGGGCGGAGAGCAGCGGATACTTGTTCTCGTACATGGAGTTTGCGGCGATGGCCTTAGTCAGGAACTCATCGGAGAACTCGTCGCGCAGGTCGAGCACCTGGCAATCGAGAACGCCCAGGTCGAGCGCCTTCTGCTTCTTGGCATCCAGTCCGGTCTCTTCCTGGCCCACGTTGCCGCAGACACAAACGACATCGAGATTCTTCTCGTCCTGGAGCCACTTGACACATACGGATGTATCAAGACCACCGGAATATGCGAGAACGACTTTTTCCTTGCTCATGGCTGTTTCCTTTCGCCCTTGGTAGCTAGTTAGAACATCGGTCAGTTGCAAGTCATTTCAAGGTCATATACCGTGCAAAATCAGGTTAAATAGCAAAAATCAGCACATACATGCCCTAGAAACATGCAGCAATGTCGTGCTAAAACCCAACGACCTCAAAATGACTCTGTTGAGGCAATTCGCCCCATGCGGACAGAGACGATTGTTATCGTCGTCGGGAAATTGCGCGCTGGCGTCGGATGGCATTGTCTGCAGTGGTGATGATCGTTACGAACTGCATCTGCCTCTCCTTTCACCTATCGCCGGGCGCAATTCTAATATCGTAAACGGTACCTTTTCCTCGGTAAGCGGTTGTTTTTCCGTCTTCGTTTTCGATGGTCGCTATATTACGCTAAAGTGCCCGCAGCACAAGCGACAAATTCAAATTTCTGAAAAGTTTTTTCATTACTTTGTGAAGCGTGGTGCAAATACGCTCCGTTCCTGCGAAAATACGCCCGACTACGAATTGATGGTTATAACGTCTGAAACAATCTCGAAACGAAAGGCTCGCTTTTATGCAAACTTACGAATCGGACGCCAATATCGGAAACATTAAGATTCTCGCCGTCGACATGGACAAGACGCTGCTGACCGACGAGCGCGTGCTGCCCCAGGGTCTTGATGAGCGCCTGGACAAGCTCGCCGACGCCGACATCGTATTCTGCCCCGCCAGCGGACGTCCCGCCCCCAAGCTCGAGGAGATGTTCGAGGGCGTCAAGAACCGCCTCGCCTTTTGTCCCGACAACGGAGCGTGCGTGATCTATCGCGGCAGCTATATCTATAAGAGCACTATCGACGTGGAGCTGTATCAGCAGGTCTTGAGCCGTGCCTCGGAGGATCCGCGCGCTGTCCCCGTCCTGTGCTGCTTCGACGAGTTCTACGTGCTTGCCCGCGACCATCAATACCACGACGAGATCAGCGTCTACTACAACACAATCAACTACGTCGACAGCTTTGATGGCATTGATTTCGAGTCCAACAAGATTTCGGTCTTCTTCCCCGGCTACGACGCCGAGCCCGCTTTCCGCGAGACCTATAGTCCCGAGTTCTCGGACAAGCTCTACGTCACCAACGCCGGGCGCGAGTGGATCGACTTTATGAACCTGGGCGTCGACAAGGGCGCCGGCGTCGCGCACCTGTGCGAACACCTGGGCATCGATATCGCCGACGCCGCCGCCGTGGGCGATACGTACAACGACATCCCCATGCTGGAGCGCGTCGGTCACAGCTTTATCGTAGACAATGCCGAGGAGCACATGAACGCGCACGCCAAGTGGCGCATTCCGAGCAACAACGACGGGGGCGTACTGACGCTCATCGACGCCATCTTGGCGGCTCGTTAACGTGGCTCGTCGGACCTGGCCGGGCGAGGCGGGTAAGTTTTTCGCTCGGTCAGATCCTGGGCTCGCTCGGAAAGCACATTAAGTGCTTTCCGGCTCGTGCGGAATCTACGAAAAACTTACCCGCCTCGCCCGGCCAGGTCCTTTGGTGACTTGCTCGCCGCCTGGCTGGAGTCTTGGCGCCTAGATACTTTGGCTGAATTTAATTGAACGAAGGACGCTCCTTGTTGATGAGGGGCGTCCTTCTGTTTTTTGGTTACTTTGGAACTTTGGCTGCTTCCCTATTTGGCGTCGGCCCAGGTTATGCCGGTGCTGGCTTCGGCGATTAGGGGGACGCGGAGGTCTACTACGTGTTCCATGACGTCGCGGACCATGGTGGTTAGGCGCTCGGCTTCGTCGACGGGGCACTCAAAGTCCAGTTCGTCGTGCACTTGCAGGATCATGTGGGCGGCAAAGCCTTCTTCTTCCAGGCGGCGGCTTACGCGGGCCATGGCGATCTTGATGATGTCGGCGGCGGTTCCCTGCATGGGGTGGTTCATGGCCGTGCGCTCGCCAAAACCGCGGAGTTGCGGGTTTTTGGCCTTGAGCTCCGGAATATGACGACGGCGGCCGTACATGGTCTCGGCGTAGCCCGTCTGCTTGGCGCGCGCCACCACGTTGTCGAGGAACGTACGCACGCCCGGGTAGGCCTCGTAGTAGCGGTCGATCATGTCGCGCGCCTCGGCCATCGAGATATGCAGCGATTGCGACAGACCGTAGGCCTGCTGGCCGTACACGATGCCAAAGTTCACGGCCTTGGCGCGACTGCGCAGGTCGGGCGTTACCTCGGACACCGGCACACCAAATACGCGCGCCGCCGTCTCGGCATGGAAGTCCTCGCCCTCGTTAAAGGCGCGCACCAAGTGCTCGTCACCCGAGAGATGTGCCAGCAGACGCAGCTCTATCTGCGAGTAGTCCACCGCCAAAAAGACGCTTCCCTCGCCTGCCGAAAACGCCGTCTTGACGGTACGACCCAGCTCCGAGCGCGTCGGAATGTTTTGCAGATTAGGATCGCTCGAAGACAGACGCCCCGTCGCGGTGATGGTCTGGTTGTACGTGGTGTGCACACGACCGTCACCGCGGCGCAGCGGGCCCAACGTGTCCAGATAGGTTGACTTGATCTTGGACTTCTCGCGCCAGTCTAAGATCAAACGAACAATCTCGTGGTCACGGGCAAGATCACTTAGTACCTTGGCATTAGTCGAATAGTAACCGCGCTTGGTCTTTTTGAGACCCTTGGTCGGAAGGCCCATCACATCAAAGAGCACATGCGAAAGTTGCATGGGGCTGCCGATGTTAAAGGTCTCGTCACCGGCAAGGTCGCGAATGCTTCGTTCGACCTCGGTGATCTGGGTCGCCAGGCCCTCGGACAGACTGCGCAGCCGATCGGGATCCACGAGCATGCCCGCGCGCTCCATCTTGGCAAGCACCGGCACGAGTGGCATCTCGATGCCATCGAACACGTTGACGGCGTTCTCGCGGGTCATGCGGTCGCGCAGCGGTGCGACCAGCGCCAGCGTCAAGGCCGCCGTGCGAGCGGCGGGCGCCGGAGCGTCCTCACCGGCACCCTCTGCACCGCGTGTCGCAGGCAGCGCCATCTGCAGATAAGTATCGGCCAGATATGCCTCATCGAACTCGGAGCGATCGGAATCCAGCAGATAGGCAGCGACCACGGTATCGAAGATACGCGTGGAATCGGCAGCGAGCGGATCCATGAGCTCGGGCTCAGAAGAATCGATGGGCGAAAGCTCATGCAGCAGCGCTTTCATATCCGGGCTCGCCACGCGGCCCGCCACAAACAGGCGCGCAAGCACGCCGGCAATCACGCCGTGGGCGAAGTTGAAGCCCTCAGTCTCAGCCGCCGCACAGCTGTCGCCCTCCTCGAGCGCGAACAGACCCTTGGACGTCGCCAACCACAGCGTGCGCGTCAGTCCAAAGAGCGCGCCCTCTTCCTTGTCGTCGTCCACCACGGCGGCGACCCACTCGCCCGCCTCGATCGCACGCGAAACCTCGGACGCCACGGCAGCAAGCGCCTCGGCATCGCCGGCAGCGGTGCGCTCAATCGTGGGCATCTCAAACGTTCTAGCAGCGGCAGCAGTCCCGCCCTCGCCGCCGATCAGCGCCAAGAAACGGTTCTGCATGGCGGTGATACCAAGCGTGCCCAGCGCCGCGGACACTTCGTCGGCAGAAAACGCCGGGAAGGACGTTTCGTCAAAGTCGAGCTCGACGGGCGCATCGGTGCGAATGGTCGCGACCTTGCGGCTCAGCAGAGCATCGTCGATGTGTGCGCGCAGGTTTTCGCCCATCTTGCCCTTGACCTCGTCGGCATGCGCGATGACCTCGTCCAGGCTACCGTACTGCGCAATGAGCGCGCTCGCCTTTTTGGGGCCGATGCCCGGCACGCCGGGGATGTTATCGGACGTGTCGCCCTTCAGACCATAAAAGTCGGGCACGAGCGCCGGCGTGATGCCGTGATACAGATCGTCCACGCTCTCGGGCGTCATGATCGCCACGTCGGACAGGCCCTTGCGGGTCGAGACCACGTTGACGTGCTCGGTCACGAGCTGATACATATCGCGATCACCGGTCACCAGCAGCATGTCGCAGCCGGCCTCCTCACCCAGGCGCGCCATGGTTCCCAGGATATCGTCGCCTTCCCAGCCCTCAGACTGCAGAATCGGCACGTTGAGCGCACCGAGCAGCTCCTTGATCATAGGGAACTGCGCATGCAGATCGGGGTCCATGGGCGGGCGCTGCGCCTTATACTGCGGCAGCATCTCCATGCGCACGCGCGGCTTGCCCTTATCAAACGCCACGACCACGCCGTCGGGGTTAAAGGCATCGATCATCTTAAGAAACATGTTCAGGAAGCCGAAGATCGCGTTGGTGGGGCGACCGTCCGGCGCGTTCATAGTCGGCGGCACGGCGTGGAAGGCGCGATGCATGAGCGAGTTGCCGTCGATAACGGCAAAGGTGCGGCGCTTGTCAGACATATTGAATACCTCGCTTTAGGCTGGGCACGGTTTGCTCACTCCAGTTTACACGCTCCCCGCCCCGCGGCCACCTCACATCAAGCTCCCCCGCCACCGTGAGCCCGCGCGTGATACGATGGCTCACGGTACATCAACCAGCACGATCGATCCGAAAGGAGCCTGCGTCATGGAGCGTCCCTGCGCATGGAAAAAGTACACGCCACAGCAAGTCGAGGAGCTCGAGGAGCTTTGCCGCGGCTATAAGCAGTTTTTGAGCGAAAACAAGACCGAGCGCCTGTGCGTCAAGACCGGCATCAAGATGGCCGAGGAGGCGGGATACGTCGACCTGGAGACCGTGATCGCCGAAGGCCGCGAGCTCAAGGCAGGCGACAAGGTGTACGCCGCCAATCACGGCAAGGACCTCATGCTCGTCAACCTGGGCACCGCCCCGCTCGAGCAGGGCTTTAACATCCTGGGCGCCCACGTGGACTCGCCGCGCCTAGACCTTAAGCAGAACCCCGCCTTCGAGGCCGGCGACATGGCTTATCTCGACACGCACTACTACGGCGGCGTCAAGAGCTACCACTGGGTGGCCTCCCCGCTCGCACTCGTGGGCGTCATCTGCAAAAAGGACGGTACCACCGTCGACATCAATATCGGCGACAAGGCCGACGACCCGGTCTTTACCATCTCCGACCTGCTGATCCATCTCTCGAGCGAGCAGATGTCTAAGCCTGCCAAGGACGCCGTCGACGCCGAGATCCTCGACGTGATCGTGGGCGGCCGTCCCGTCAAGTTCGATGAGGACGACAAGGACGCCCCCAAGGAGCCCGTCAAGCAAATGTTCCTGGACATCCTTAAGGAGCAGTACGACGTCGAGGAGGAGGACTTCCTCTCCGCCGAGATCGAGGTCGTGCCCGCCGGCCCCGCCCGCGACATGGGCCTCGACCGCTCCATGATTTTGGGCTATGGCCACGACGACCGCGTCTGTGCCTACCCCTCCATGCTCGCCCAGATCGACGTCGCCAACGTGGAGCGCACGAGCATCACGCTCATCGTCGACAAGGAGGAGATCGGTTCCGTGGGTGCCACCGGCATGACGAGTCGCTTCTTCGAGAACACCGTCGCCGAGATCATGATGCTCGCCGGCGAGGACAGCCCGCTGGCTCTGCGCCGCGCGCTCGCCCGCAGCCGTATGCTCTCCTCCGACGTGTCCGCCGGCTTCGACCCGGGCTATGCCGGCAAGTTCGAGACCAAGAACGCCGCCTTCATGGGTCGCGGCCTGTGCTTTAACAAGTACACGGGCAGCCGCGGCAAGGGCGGCTCTAACGACGCCGACGCCGAGTATGTGGCCCTCGTCCGCGACATCATGGACGAGGCCGGCGTGGACTTCCAGACCTGCGAGCTCGGCCGCGTCAACGCTGGTGGCGGCGGCACCATCGCCTACATCATGGCCAAGTACGGCATGAACGTCATCGACTCCGGCGTTGCCGTCCTGTCCATGCACGCCCTGTGGGAGGTCGCCAACAAGGCCGACATCTACGAGGCATATCGCGGTTACAAGGCCTTCATCGAGCGAGCCTAACCAACCCTTCATCAGTTGCGGTGAAATACGGACTAAACTGGCCCATAAACAGCCAAAACAGACCGTATTCCACCGCAACTTTTTTGGCAGAGGAGAGCCCATGCTGCAGGTCATCATTTCGCCCGCCAAGCAGATGCGCGCGGCCCAAGATGCTTTTGAAGTCCTGGGCATCCCACCCTTTGTGCGCGAGACGGCTCGCCTCCACCGCGCACTGCTAGATATCGAGCGGAATGAAGGCAGCGGCGGCCTGCAGGCGCTGTGGAACGTGAGTGACAAACTGCTGGGACCTTGCCTCAACACCCTGCATGAGTTCGGGCCCATCCTGAAAAGCGGCGATCTCGACAATCCCGCACTCGCCCGTCACCTCTCCCCTGCCGCCATGTCCTATCACGGCATTCAATACCAGAGCATGGCACCCGAGGTGATGGATTCCGCGCAGCTCGCATGGCTGCAAGACCATCTGTGGATCCTCTCCGGCCTCTACGGGTGCGTTCGTCCCTTTCATGCCGTCGAACCGTATCGGCTGGAGATGGGCGCGAAGCTTGTCGTCGACGGTGCCCGAGACCTCTACGCATTTTGGAGCGATAAGCTCGCGCGGGCTATCGCCCCGGCAGGTTCAAACACCACGATCGTCAACCTCGCCAGCGTAGAGTATGCCAAAGCCGTTCTGCCCCACCTCGCGGGCGACGCCACAGCCGTCACGTGCCTCTTTGGCGAGGGTATCCGCAACGGGAAGCCCATCCAACGGTCGACCGCCAGCAAAAAGGCGCGCGGCTCCATGGTGCGGTGGATGGCAGAAAACAAGCTCGAGGATGCAAGCGAACTTACCGCATTCAACATCGGCTATCGCCACGTCCCCGAGCTCTCATACCTAGGCACCCTCATGTTCATCAACGAACAGATGCTCTAGAGCCGGCACCCAACACTGACCCGCTCAGCCTTCTCTATATAACTTGCGGTGGAATAATTCCTATTTGAGCCTTTTTCGCACAATCAGGAACTATTCCACCGCAACTTTTATGAATTGGCTGCTAGGCTCGACACCTATTCTGCTAGACCGTCGGCCTTTGCAATCCCGTTTGTCGAACCGTCCTGATAGACAATCTTGACGTGCTCGACCTCGGACACCGCAACACCCGACGGGGGCTCCAGGCGCCATTCCGTCAGCGCGATATCCATCGTCGTGGGCACATCCCCTTGATCTTTGAGCTTCACCGTCAACGTTTTGAACGTCGCATCATACGTCACGCGTTCGATTTCCTCACCAGGAATAGACCCACCACTCAGCTGCAACTGCACAAACTCATCGCACGGGTACCAATAATCGCCCGGAACGGCGAGCGTATTGGCATTACCGCCAGTACTCCTCACCGTCATAATCGGTAGGCTATCATCAGCCTCGAACTCCCATGCAGCGCCGCCGCGACCACCAAACGTCCAGATACAAAAGGCAATCACCAGCACGGCAAGCACCGCAAAACCGATCGCGACAAGGCCATGGTGCGCACGGCTTTCCTCGGCCGATACATCCCATTGCGTCTCTCGATATAGATGCTTGTCTTCCATGTACGCCTCCCCACAGGCACGCTCGTTAGGCCAATCGTACCCATTCGAGCTATACTTGAGCCCATTACATAAACGGGGGGCTTGCAGGACAAGACGGCAGGCTGAGATTGGGCGCGCCCGCCCTGACCCGCAAACCTGATATGGGTAATGCCAACGAAGGGAGCCGTGCCAATGAGCACACAGACCGAGCCCAAGCTCGTCACGCAAATCGACTTCGCCCGCGCCGGGCAGATCACACCGCAGATGAAGGAGGTCGCCGAGCGCGAGCATCGCGACCCCGAGTACATCCGCGAGCGCGTGGCCGACGGCCGCATCGCCATTCCCGCCAACATCGTGCACATCAAAAAAGGCATGCGTGCCTTTGGCGTCGGTGAGGGCCTGTCCACCAAGGTCAACGTGAACTTGGGCATCTCGGGCGACAAGGCCGATGCCGCCGAGGAATGGAAGAAGGTCAAGATCGCCGAGGACTTTGGCGCCGACGCCATCATGGACCTCTCCAACTCGGGCAAGACGCGCCAGTTCCGCCAGCAGCTCATCGACGAGACGCCGCTCATGGTAGGTACCGTCCCCATGTACGACGCCATCGGCTACATGGAAAAGCCGCTGGTCAAGCTTACCAAGGACGACCTGTTCGAGGTCGTGCGCGCGCACGCCGAGGACGGCGTGGACTTTATGACCATCCACTGCGGCATCAACAAGTCGGTCACAAAGACCTTTAAGGAGACCGGCCGCCTCATGAACATCGTGAGCCGCGGCGGCTCGCTGCTGTTTGGCTGGATGGAGGTCACCGGTAACGAGAACCCGTTCTATGAGTTCTACGACGAGCTGCTCGAAATCTGCCACGAGTACGACGTGACGATTTCGCTCGGCGACTCCTGTCGCCCGGGCTGCCTCTACGACTCCAACGACGCCACCGAGACCGCCGAGATGATCGAGCTGGGCAAGCTGTGCAAGCGCGCATGGGCCGCCGGCGTCCAGGTTATGGTCGAGGGTCCGGGCCACATGGCGCTCGACGAGATCGCCGCCAACATGAAACTGCAGAAGCGCCTGTGCCACAACGCCCCGTTCTATGTGCTCGGGCCGCTGGTGACCGATATCGGCGTGGGCTACGACCACATCACCGCTGCCATCGGCGGCGCTATCTCCGCCAGCTCCGGCGCCGACTTCCTGTGCTACGTGACGCCGGCCGAGCACTTGTGCCTGCCCAACGCCCAGGACGTGCTCGACGGCCTCATGGCCACCAAGATTGCCGCACACGCCGCCGACATCGCCAAAAAGGTGCCCCACGCCCGCGACATGGACGACAAGATGGGCCAGGCACGCCGCAAGCTCGACTGGGACGCCATGTGGAAGTGCGCGCTCGACCCGGTTACGGGCAAGAAGCGCTACGAGGAGTCCCCCGCCGCCACCGAGGGCACTTGCACCATGTGTGGCAAGATGTGCGCCGTCCGCACCGTCAACAAGATCTTCGAGGGCACCACGATCGACCTCGGCATGGAGGACTAACCCTGTCGCCGCGGCCGCTTCTGGCGGCGAGCTGGTGCCTGTCAATTGTTGACTTGTGAACATTTACTTACACTTGCGTAGAGATTGCATCGCCCGCCCGGGTTCGGCATAGAGTCGGCCCGGGCATCTTTATAATGCTGGCTTAAAGACCCATTTGATTCCGACCGAACAAGGGAGCGAACATGGATCGTAGTAAGGTACCTGCCGTCCTGTCCATCGCGGGATCCGATTCCAGCGGTGGCGCCGGCATTCAGGCCGACATCAAGACCATCACGGCGCACCGCCTGTATGCCGAGACGGCCATCACCGCCATCACAGCGCAAAACACCCTGGGCGTTACCGCCGTGCAGGATATCTCGCCAGATATCGTAGCCGCGCAAATTGACGCCGTTTTTGACGATATCCGCCCCAGCGCCGTCAAGATCGGCATGGTTTCTTCTGTCGAGATTATCGAAGTCATCGCCGACCGCTTGAGCGCCTGGAACGCAACGAACGTGGTCGTCGACCCCGTCATGGTCGCCACCTCGGGCGCGCGGCTGATTGCCGAAGATGCCGCCGAGGCGCTCACCCGCCGCCTGTTCCCGCTAGCGACGGTTATCACGCCCAATATTCCCGAGGCCATGGCACTGCTCGACTATGAGGTCGACTCCGAGTGCACGCAGCAAAATGCTGCCATGCTCCTCACCCGCCGCTTTGGTTGCGCATCCCTCGTTAAGGGTGGGCATCTTGTCAACGAGGCCAACGATGTACTGGCCGAACCCGCGCCACTCGATGACGAGGGCAACCATCTGGGAGATCCACTCACCACGTGGTTCCGCCACAAGCGCATCGAGACCGACAACACGCACGGCACCGGATGCACGCTCTCGTCCGCCATCGCCTGCGCGCTGGCTCAGGGCATGGATCTTGCCGACGCCGTCAACGCCGGCAAGGCCTACCTAACCGGCGCTCTGGCCGCCGGCCTGAACATGGGCAAAGGCTCCGGCCCTGTCAACCACATGTGGCAATATTAAGATTCGCAGTCCAAAACCACCGCAAAGGGGACAGGCACCCTTGCGGTGGTTCCCACAAACATCTCGATCTGTAACAGTTAGAGTCCATTTTTCGGCCCACCTGTTACAAATCGAGACATTCAAATTCCGCTGAAACGATAATCTCAATCTGTAACAGCAACTCGGCGAAATCGACCCTAGATGTTACAGATCGAGACAAACGACCGATATCGACCTAAATAATCTCAATCTGTAACATCTAGCCCGTTTTCGGCCTTACAACTGTTACAGATCAAAACAAACCAACGAAACAAGCCGTCGCAAGGGGAACTTCTGTACTGCTTTGGGTCGCGCTACTCACCAAGCATCTCTTGGAGCTTGGCTGCCACGGCATGGCCCAGGCTCTCGTGGCTTTCGGGCATCATGTGCAGATAATCGATATCGCCCGGCTCGGCAAAATCAGCGGCATTCAAAAAGTCGCAGCCAAACTGTTTAGCAGCATACGCATAGTATTCGGCAAAATGCTCCGAGGCCTCGACGGAGCGCTCGTCAAAGTCGGTCATGTACACATCGGCGATCTGCGGTTTAATCTTGATAGGCGCCATCAGCAGAATACGCGGGCAGGGCGCGGCTTCGGTCCAGGGAAACGCGCGGACGGTGCGAATCAGCGCCATGGCACCGTCAGCGATATCGGCGGCCCCCACGCTAAAGACCGTCTTGCAGTCGTTGGTGCCCAGCATAATCACGATCGCATCCAGCGGCTTATGAGCCTCGAGCAGCATCGGCAACGCGCGGATGCCGTTGAGATTAGTGTCCAGATGGCACATGTCGTCGCGTACCGTCGTGCGGCCGTTGAGGCCTTCCTCAATCACGTGCCAGCCCTCGCCCAGGTCGCGCTGGGCCACGCCGCACCAGCGCACATCGTGCGTATAGCGTACCGCGGTGCCGTCGCGCATGCCCGCCGGATCATAGCCGTAGGTATTGCTGTCGCCAAAGCACAGAACGTTTTTCATCGTAAGCCCTTCCTCTAGTAAAAAGAAAAAGTCGGCGGGAGCAGTCTCTCCCGCCGGATCGACCTATCTGTCAGCACATACCGATTACAGGTACTTGCGCCAATCGTCATCGTCTTCATCGTCCTCGGCGGCAGCCTGGGCCTGCTCGGCGGCGCGGGCAGCCGCAGCGCGAGCGGCAACCTGGGCATAGGACTCCTCGTTGCGCTCGGGGAAGTTTGCCAGCACGTGCTCGAACTTGGCAAAATCTTCGTCCCAGCGCGTAGAGGGCACGGCAAAAAAGACCTGCTTGACCTTAAAGTCGCCCGATGCGAGCTCCTTGCGGAAGAGCTCGGCCACAGCCTCGGCGTCAAAGCCGTTGTTGTCGCAGCCCCAAGCGCCCAGCACGAGCTTCTCGCGACCCAGCTCGTCGCAGATGGCAAGCACAAAGCGGATGCGATCGCGCAGGGCGTCCAGCAGGGCATCGTCACCCACGCGATACTCCTGGCGAGCGCGCTTGGCGTTGGGCGCGGCGGCCACGATCACGTCGGCATACGCATGCACGTGGTTGCGGTCGAAGCGCACCGCAGGCACCACCAGCGCACGGTTGCGGTAAAGCTCGCAGTTGATGTTGCGGCGACGGTTCTCGCCGTACCATTTGCGCTGTTTATCGAGCACGTTGTACAGGTACGAATCGGCACAGAGCGTGGCCTCCTGACCCAGATAGCCCTGGATGTAGCCGCCGCCCGGGTTGGTGAACGAGGCAAAGGCGAGCACGGCCATGTCGCAGAATTGCGCGTAGCCTCGGCCGTTATCCAGAATGGCCTGCGTGGCAGAGGCGTCGAGCACGGTAACCTCGGGCAGGACCGGAGCGGGCTCCTCTGCAGGCGCGGACTCAGCTTCGTCGATTTCCTCGACGGTCTCGGGCGCTGTCTCGGTCTCGGCAGCCTCCGCGCCCTCGACGTCCTCGGCAACCTGTTCTTCGGCGGCCACAGCACTCTGAACCTTGACCTTCATCGCCGCGACAAAACCAGCAGGCATACCATCGAACTCGCACACGCCGGCAAGCGAACGCTCGATGTCCTTGGCGCAGGCCTCGGACATAGCCGCCACATGGCACGCGGCGGCCTTGGCACGCGCCTCGCGCTTGGGATTGGGCTGACCCGTTCGGTTGGACCTGCGGTTACGGTTCCTGTTGTCGACGTCTGCCATACGTGGCCACCTTTCCTGTCGCTGCCGCTATCGGCTTTTTCCCATCCATGATACCCCGCCGCGCACAAAAAAGACGGCCCCGAAGGACCGCCTTTCGCATCGATTTACACGTACGGCAAGCACCGCCGCAATTCGCCACTAGTCGCGACGGCCAAGGATGTTCAGGATGCGCAGGAACACGTTGATAATGTCCACGAACAGATTGGACGCCATGAGCACGGCGTTGGGCAGCGTAGGCGGCACCGTCGTGGCAACATAGGTGTCGTAGCCAATAAAGCCGGCGAACACCACGATTACGATCAGATCGGTGATGGTCTGCGAGACGCCCATGAACATCAGCACGATCTCAACCAGAATAGTGGCGAGCAGAATGCCAAAACCGATGCCATATACGCGCTGGAAAAACTTGGGGAACGTCACGCCCAAGGCGCCAAAGACAAAGGTGATGGCGGCCGTGGCGATAAAGGCAGTGTTGATGGTGGGCAGGTCGTAGTTGGCAAGGCCAAACGACGCGGTCAGGCCAAAGGTGCTCGCAAAGATTACGTAGCCCACAAGGGACAGGCCCACGGACTGCTTACTGGCGGCGGCCGACATCATGACCATGCCGACGATGGTCAAAATAAACGAGCCAAAGACCAGTGGCAGGGCGGCGCCGCTCATCATCATGCGGGCAAACGCCATGGTGCTCGTAAAGTAAGCACCAGCGCCCATGGCACAAAAGCCCAAGAAGATGAGGGCAGACATGGCAAGATTATACGCACGCGGCGACATCTCCTTGGCACGGCTTGCGCCGGTTTCGATGGGGCCGTTCTGATAGCCCTGAATATCGTTCATTATTTCGTCCTTTCAAAAGCGCCGCGACAGCGCAGTAGCTGACAAGATTCCTGTCATTGTACCCGAATGCCGTACGTCCTTACCTACGGCGCTCGCCCTCGAGCGTGCGATCAAAGGCCCAGACCCACCAACGCATCACGTGTGCCTGCGAGCCGTCCGCCCGCTCGCGCGTCTGGTCCTCCAGATACAACTCGGTCGCGTGCCCGCCAAAACGCACCTTATAGGTCGCCGTACGAACACCGTGAACCGTTAAGCCAAAGCCCGTGGACGAGACAATCTCGTCAATCGTAAAGCAGCGACCGTCGACCCAGCAGACGGTAACCGGCACGACTTGTCCGCCCGCGAGGATGCGAGCCACGACGTCCACATACTGCTTGTGTACGCGCCGAGTTTTGCCGTCTGTCTGTCGATATTCCATGCCTCCTATTATCGAACGCATGTTTGCACGTTGTAAAGCGAACAGACTGTGGTTTTGGAGTGTCGTAGTAATCGCACGTGTCCGCATGGCGTGTTAGCAAAAAGAACACCCGCGGTCAACAGGGCTAATATTCAATTTTAGTGCCAAAAAGTTCACTTCTCCCATCAGAACTCGGTAAAGAGACCCGCAGGAGGTGATACGATTTATCATGTTTTTGTAACGTGTCTGCAAACTTCGAGAAAGCCCATATATGGACGTAACGTTCTCAACCTTCCTCGGCCAAATTGTGTCGAACCCAGTCCTTGCCGTCACCGTGATCCTCGCGTTGGGCGCCATCTTCGTCAATGGATGGACCGACGCGCCCAACGCCATCGCGACCTGCGTCACTACGCGTTGCATGCCCGCCCGCGCCGCCATTCTCATGAGCGCCGCATTCAACTTCCTCGGCGTGCTCATCATGACGCACTTTAACGCGAGCGTCGCCAACACCATCTCACATATCGTCGACTTTGGCGGAAACAGCACCATGGCGCTCGCCTGCCTATGCGCGGCGCTGTTCTCCATCGTCGTCTACGGCGCCACAGCGTCGCGTTTTGGCATCCCCACCTCGCAAAGCCACAGCCTTATCGCCGGCCTGACCGGTGCCGCCATCGCCCTCGGCGGTGCGAGCAGCGTCAACGTCCACGAGTGGATGAAGGTCATCTACGGCCTGGCGCTCTCCATCGGCCTGGGCTTTGTCATGGGCTGGGTCCTGTGCAAGCTCGTCTCGATTCTTTTCGCCGCCGCCAACAGGCGACGTGCCAATGTCTTCTTTAAATACGCTCAGATCGCGAGCGCTGCGGCCATGAGCTTTATGCACGGCGCGCAGGATGGACAGAAGTTCATCGGCGTGCTCTTTTTAGGCGTGGCCTTTGCCAGCGGCCAGACGAGCGTCGGCGATGCAGGCATCCCCATCTGGATTATGCTGCTGTGCTCGGCCACTATGGGTATCGGCACCAGCGTGGGCGGCGAGCGCATCATCAAGTCCGTCGGCCAGAGCATGGTCAAGCTCGAAAAGTACCAGGGCTTCTCCGCCGACCTGGCGGGCGCCGCAAACCTGCTGCTTGCCACCCTTACCGGCATCCCCGTGTCCTCCACCCACATCAAGACCTGCGCCATCATGGGCGTCGGTGCCGTCAAGCGCCTTTCGGCCATCAACTTCGGTGTCGTCAAGGACATGATGTTCACCTGGTTCTTCACCTTCCCCGCCTGCGGACTCATCAGCTTTGTCATGGCCAAGCTGTTCATGATGTTCCTCTAGTCAAACCGAACGTCCATCCGGACTGCATTACCTCGCCCGCCCATCTTCACCTCGAAAGGACCACCCATGGCAAAGAAACCCGATTCGTTCTACTTTGACAACTACGTCGCCTGCGCCGACCTAGCCGTCCAGGCCGCAGAGCTGCTCACCAAGATTTTTGAGAACTTTGACCCTGCGCAGATCCACGACATGCTCGATAAGATGCATGCGATTGAGCATGCGGCAGACAAAAAGCACCACGAGCTCGAAGACGCCCTGCTCACTGCCTTTATCACCCCGCTTGAGCGCGAGGATCTGGACCTGATGAGCTGCTCGCTCGACACCGTGCTCGATCGTATCGAGGGCGTCGTGCAACGCGTCTACTTCACCAACATCCAGAGCATCCACCCCGATGCCATCGTCATCGCCCACAAGGTGACCGACGCCTGCCGCGCCATGAAGGACCTGATGGTCGAGCTGCCCAACTACCGCAAGTCCAAGACCCTGCGCGAGCTCGTCATCCAGATCAACACCATCGAGTCCGAGGCCGACGAGCTCTACATCAACGCCATGCGCAACCTGCACGTTAACGGCAAGGACCCGCTCGAGGTCATCGCTTGGCGTGACGTGTACGCCTTCCTGGAGTACTGCGCCGACTGCTGCGAAAATGTGGCCGATGTCGTGGATTCGATTGTCATGAAGAACAGTTAATTGGGGGTACGTGTCCCACCGGTCGCGGGCCCGACCACTCATAACCTTTTTCACTCCGGCTGCAAGCAGAGTCGTTCAAAAGGTTATGAGTGGTCGGGCCCGCTCCCTTATGTACCACCATTGGGAACCTTGGCTGATAGTTAGAATGCGATGGGGACTTGGCCGATGCGACCTTTTATGCCCGATTGGATACTTTGGGGCGGTGATGGGCGTTTGGCTGGATGGGGCTCTGGGTACCTTTTGTTTTACTTTGGATTGATTTGCTGACTTTGGAGGGTTTGGTTATGGGATATTTGGATCTGGCCCGTTCTCGTTATTCTTGTCGTGAATTTGAGGCTCGGGCTGTTGAGCAGGCTGTGGTGGATGCCATTGTTGAGGCTGGGCGTATTGCTCCTTCTGCTTGTAATAATCATCCAACCCGTGTGATGGTGTTGGATACGCCTGAGCTTCTGGAGAAGGCTGCTGCTTGTCAGCCTCGGTTTGCTCGTGATGGGTCTATCTTTGGGGCCCCGCTTGTCTTCCTTATTTGCAGCGCTACCGATGATGCTTGGGTGCGCCCGTATGATCAGATGAATTCCAGTGAAATCGATACGTCCATCGTGTGTGATCAGATGATGATGGAGGCCACCGAGCAGGGCCTGGGAACGTGCTGGGTGTGCCATTTCAAGCCTGAGGTGGCACAGGAGCAGTTCAATCTGTCCAAGGGCGTCTATCCCTATCACATGCTCGTCTGTGGCTATCCTGCCGACCACATCGCCGATCCCAAGCATCGCGAGGCACGCACCATTCCCCTCCCCGACTTCCTCCTCAAGTAGATTTTTGGGACATGCCTTAAAACCTACCCTTGACCGCTCACCCGTTCGCCGAGTTCTGCGCCACTATGTGCAGGGCTCGGTTTTTATGTTACGCACCCCGGCACAGTCATAAAAAAGGACCCGCAAGCTGCGGGTCCTTTCTAGGCACTAAATTGTAGGCCGAATGTTAGTCCAAGTCGTCGGCAGCAAAGTTGTCGATCGGGGCGAAGGGATCGGCCACGGGGACAACCGGGTCAGCGACGGGCAGCGGCTCGGCGGGAACAGTCACTGCAGGAGAAGCGGCAGAACCGACCGGTGTGGAGGCCATGAGGTCGGCCGGGAAGGAGTTCTGGGCATCGTCCATAAAGTGCTGGATGAGCTTGAGGTACTCGGCCTTGAACTCCTCACGGGAAGCCTTGAGACGATCGATCTCCTCGAGCTCGGCCTGCTTCTCGGTCAGAGCCTGGCGGATAACCTCGCGGGCCTTGGCGTCAGCCTCATTGCGGATACGCTCAGCGTTCTCGTTGGCATCGTTAACGATGGTCTCAGCGGTCTGCTGGGCAGCGATCAGGGCAGCGGAAATCTGGCGCTCCTGAGCGGAGAAGTCAGGGGCGGGAGCAGCCACGGGGGCGGCAGGAGCGGCCTGGGCGGTGGCATCCTGAGCCTGGGCAAGCTGAGCCTGCGCATCGGCAAGCTGCTGCTCGGTAGCAGTCAGACGACCCTTAAGGTCGACGATCTTAGCGAGCATAGCGTCAACCTCGGAGGACAGCGTCTCCAAGAAGACGTCGACCTCAGCAGGATCGTAGCCACGCTTGGCCTCAGAGAAAGTCTGAGCCTGGATGTCTGCAGGGGTAATAGCCATAACAAGTCTCCTTTTTCATCGCCTCGGCGCTACACGCCCGACGTAAGTTACTAAGTCAGTTCTACACGAGTATACCTATAAGAAGCTGCAGAACCAGCCTCTGCACCAACTGCAACGCAATAATCGCAACGACCGGCGAAAAATCGATACCGCCCATCGACGGGATGAAACGACGGAACAGGTTAAGCCACGGACCGCACACGCTATCAAGCACCGCGGCAATATCCTGAAGCAAACCACCCTGCTTCATGGGAATCCACGTCATAAAGCAGTAGACGACAATGAGCGTGGAATAGAAGTTGAACAGCGTGTTGACCAGCTGGACGATAGTGTAGATGTTGATGGGAATCTCCTCGTCTTGTCTTTACTTGAGGTAGCCGTCGGCACGAAGCTTCTTGAGATCGGAATCTTTGACCTCGCAACCGGCGGGCAGCACCATGAACACGCGGTCGCCCACCTCCTTGACCGTGGCACCCAGACCGCAGGCAAAGCCGTAAGAGAAGTCCAAGACGCGCTTGGCAACTTCGGTGCGTACGCCCACAAAAATCAGTGCGACAGGCTGCTTGGTGCGAACGCGGCGCACCACGGTCTCCACGTCGTCATAGCTCTCGGGGCGCAGGACATAGGCCGGCAGCTGCGGCGTGGCGTTGATGATATTGCTCGCATAGGCCGAGGCATCGCTCGGTGCAGGCGCGGGCGCAGCGGCGGCACGGGCGCGGGTGTTCTCGGCGTAGCTCGACGGCGTGTCATAGGCACCAGGACGATAACCGCTCGCAACACTGTCCTGCGAGCGCGAAGGCGGGTTATACGTCGTGGCATGGCGGGAGTCATCGCCGACCAGCTGACCGGAGCGCGTATACACGGCAACCGACTCAGCTTCGCCACGGCGCGTCTGACCAAGCAGGCCGTTGCTCGGCTCGTCTTGGGTGTAGAAGCCCTCGCCCGAAGCACCACTGTAGCCGTTGCCCTGATAGCCATCGTCATAACCATCATCGTAGCCGTAGTCGTCGTCCTGGCCATAACCCTGGTCGTAACCCTGCTGGCCGCCCAGGTGCATCTTATTTTTAATCTCGTCAAGGAAGCCCATGGTTGTGTCCTCTCGCGGTTTAGTGCAGGCGCCCCGATAATCAGTGCGCACTTCAGAGCCTTATTTTACTGCAAACTCCGGGCTAAATACTACCCTGCCCAGGCGAACGAGCGTAGAGCCCTCCTCAAGGGCAGACTCAAAGTCCTCGCTCATGCCGCAGGAAAGCTCAGGCAGGTTCAAATCGGGATGCGCCACCTCCAGCTCATCCCTCAGCTCACGAAGCCCCGCAAAGGTGCGGCGTGCCACATCCTTATTCCCCCGGGGCGCCATAGTCATAAGCCCCTGTACGCAAATTCCCTCAAGTTCCGCAAGCTCACCCGCGGCGGCGCGAATCTCATCGGGCGAAAAGCCTCCCTTCGACTCCTCACCACTCACATTGACCTCAATGAGCACACGCTGGGGGCCGGCGAGCTCGCCTGCCTCAATCTTGCGGACAGCACGGCTCGAGATCGCCTGCGCCAGATGCAGCGAACCCACCGAGTGAATCAGCTCGGCTGAGCCCAGCACCGCATTGATCTTATTGGTCTGCAGGTTGCCGATCATATCGAAGCGCACCTCGGGCAGCTCCGGATGCTCCGCCAGACCCGTGAGCTTGCGAACCAGCTCCTGCGGGCGATTCTCGGCAAAATGGCGATACCCCGCCTGGATGGCGGCAACGGTCTCATCGACACCAACGGTCTTGGACACGGCAATGAGGCGCGCGGCGTCGTGGGGACGGCCTGCGCGATCGAGCGCCGCATAAAAACGTTCAAGAATCTGCTCGCGGCGAGCGCGCATCAAGTCCAAATAGTTATCCATTGCTAATCGCCTCCGCTGACAGCCAAACAAGTAGTCCCATGCTAACGCAAGAGCGCGGCCCCGCATGTGCAAGGCCGCGCTCACTTAGGTATTTACAATCTTTCGACGAACGGGGTTACTTACTCCTCGTCGTCCTCGCCATCGTCCTCGTCCTCAAGATGATCGAGCAGATAGCGAAGACCCTCGCTGACCTCGTTAACGGGCACCTTGGCAACGTAGCGCGCGTCGACGGCGGGCCTCATGATAACACCCTCGCCCGAAGGCACGCGCATGCTCTCGAGCTCATCCTCATCAGTGCGGGCGATATCGCCGGCATTCATGCGCTGACCAGTCAACAGGAAGGTCAGACGGCAGGCGGCATCGATGGAAATCGAGGCGATGCGATCGAGGTAGCGCGAAACCATGATGGCGCGGCGCAGGTCGTCATAGTTGCTGTCGTCGTCCATAAAGTCGCCCGTATCCATACGGTTAAAGGTGCGGAAGAACTTCTCGTAGGCGGCGTGCACTGGCTCGTCCTCGACGGCCAAGTTGCAGATGATGGACATATCATTGGTGACGAGCGCGGAAAGCGAAGAGCCCAGCACCTGGTAGACAGCCTCAGCCTCGGCCTCAACCGTGCCGACAAGCTCCTTGGGCAGCGAGATGTCGGCCTTGATCATATGACGCGTGGCGCGGCAGATCTGACGGACCTTATCGGTCATGCGCTGCAGGTTAAAGTCGACGTAGATGATCGTCTGAAGCAGGCGGAAGACGGAGGCGACCGGCGACTGCGTGGCGATCAGGTTGTAGCACACGGCCTCCAAGTTAGCGCAGCGCGCGTCAATCGAAAGCGTGCGCTTCTTGGTCTTGGTGGCGAGCTTGCGGTCGTCGGTCACATAGGCCTTAACGGCATCGTGGAGGGCCAGATCGACGGCCTCGTAGATGCTCAGCATCTCGTGGCGGGCCTCGATGAGCTGACGGGAAAACAGTTTACGCATGGTTCACTCCAATCAGTTGGGTGCGGTCATGCCGCCCGCACAGTGAATACGCACCGGACCAGATCCGATCGGCTTGGGACTAGTCGCACCGATCAGCCAAAGCGGCCGGTGATATAGTCTTCCGTCCGCGAGTCCACCGGACTGGTGAAGATCGCGTCGGTTTGACCATACTCGATGAGCGTGGCGGGCTCGCCGGCAACTTCCTGCAAGAAAAATGCGGTGTAGTCGCTAATACGAGCTGCCTGCTGCATTGAATGCGTGACGATGATGATCGTCATCTCGGGCGCCAGCTCGGCCATCAGATCCTCGACCTTAGAGACAGACGTGGGGTCGATGGCGGAGCAGGGCTCGTCCATCAGGAGGACATCGGGTTGCACCGCAAGCACGCGCGCGATGCACAGACGCTGCTGCTGACCGCCCGAGAGCGCCAAACCATCCTTGTTGAGCTGATTGGATACCTCTTTCCAGAGGTTGGCGCGCTTGAGCGATTCTTCCACGATGTCATCGAGGTCACTTTTGCTAGTCACGCCCTGCAGACGAGGGCCAAAAGCGACATTCTCGTAGATGGATTTGGGAAACGGATTGGGCTGCTGAAAGATCATGCCCACGCGGCGACGGAGATCGACCGGGTCGACGCCCTCGGCATAGATATCATTGCCGTCGAGCGTCATGGTGCCCTCGACGCGCGTACCCTCGATCAGGTCATTCATGCGGTTGATGCAGCGCAGAAACGTCGATTTGCCGCAGCCCGAAGGGCCAATGAAGGAGGTGATGGCGTTTTTGGCGATGTTGAGGTCAAGCCCCGTCAGCGCATGAAAGTCACCGTACCAAAAGTTGAAATCCTTGGCCGTAATGGCCGCTTGCTCCAACGTGGGAGCGGACTGATAAACGGACATGGGACTCCTTAACTAGCGACGCTTGCGCGACAGGAAGCGCGCAAACAGGTTGAAGGCCAAAATGATCACCATCAGCAAGAGCGCGGTGCCGTAGGCTGCGTTCATGTTGATGCCGTCGTTGGCAAGCAGGTACAGATGGACCGTCATGGGGCGGCCGGAATCGAGCGGCGAAATAGGTAGATTGATGGCCTGGCCCATGGTGTAAAGTACAACCGCGGTCTCGCCGATGGCACGGCCGATGGCAAGGACGATGCCGGTGGCGATGCGGCCAAAGGCGGAAGGAAGCACGATCTTGGAAACGACCTGCCACTTAGTGGCGCCCAAGCCATATGCGCCCCAACGGATATAGCGCGGCACGGCGCGAATAGCCTCCTCGGTGGTGCGCATGACGATAGGCAGCATCAGAAGCGCCAGCGCCAGGGCAGCCGAGACCATCGAAAGGCCCAGGCCCATGGCCTCGACAAACAAGGCGTAGCCAAAGAGACCCATAACGATGGAGGGCACCGAGGCCAAAGCATCGGCAGCATAACGGATGAGCTCGACGACCTTGCCCTGTTTGGCGTACTCGGCCAGATAGACGGCCGCTAGCACGGCGACCGGCGTACAGATGAGCATGGCGAGCGCCGTCACGTAGATGGTCGAGACAATCGTAGGCCAAATGCCGCCCTCGGCGTTGACACCCTGGGGCCAACCGAAGATAAAGTCGAGCGAAATATGCGGTAAGCCATTAACAACCACGTAGGCAATGATAGCGACCAGCACAAGCGTGGTGATGTAGGCCGCGGCGCGGAACACGCCGAGCATGATCTTGTTTGACAGGTCCTTGTTGATACGGCCCTTCTTACCGTGGGAAAGGGCACGCTTGATGCGCTCGCGCGACGAGGTCGTATCGACCGTCGTGTCAACGGAATCGGACATAGCCTACCCCCTCTTCTTCTTGGAAATCAGACGGACGATGCCCACCAGCATGGCGGAGATGATAAACAGGACCACGCCCATGCCGAACAGAGCCGAGCGGTGCAGGCCCGAGGAATAGCTCATGTCGAGCGCGATCTGGCTCGTGAGCGTCGAGATGGGGCTCGCAATGCTGTCGGGAATAACCGGAGCGTTACCCACGACCATGAGCACGGCCATGGTCTCACCGATGGCACGGCCCATACCCAGCACGATGGCATCCACGATACCCAGTTTGGCGGCAGGTAGCACGACCTTATAGATGGTCTGCCACTTAGTAGCACCCATGGCATACGATGCCTCGCGAATGCCCATGGGAATGGAATTGAGGGCATCGATGGTAAGCGTCGTGATGGTAGGGACGATCATGATGGCGAGCACGAACCACGCTGTCAGCGCACCAAAACCAAGACCACCGGTCAGTTGTGCGATAAACGGGCGGATGATGATCATGCCGAAAAAGCCGTAGATGATAGAAGGGATGCCGGCCAGCAGGTCGACGGCAGGGCTGATGAGTTTGCGCACGCGCTTGCCGGCGATCTCGACCAGGTATACGGCCGTACCCACACCTAGCGGCACGCCCATGGCGAGCGCACCGACGGTCACCAGACCTGAGCCGGCAAGCAGCGACATGATGCCGTAGTGGCCCTCAGAGGGCGCCCACGTAAAGCTAAAGAAGTCCGCCAGACCGATGTCGGTAAAGACGGGCAGCGCCGAGTACGTGGTAAAGACAAAAATCAGGATGACGGTAACGACCGCCAAGAACGCGCAGGCAAAGAAGATCCACTGCAGCGCCTTCTCCTTGATATAGGTACTGCGCGATACGAGCGCCAGCTCGCGCTTCTTGGGCGTCTGAACATTCTGCTCAGTCTGGGAGTTTTCCTGTGCTTCCATGCTACTCACTCCCCTTCTCGTCGTTGGTGACGGGGATAAAGCCCGCCTCGCGAATCTGCTTGTCCATCTTTTCGGACGTCACGTAGTCGATGTAATCCTGCGCCTGCTGCGAAGGCGCACCCTTCACAAAGAAATAAAGGTCGCGTGAGATGGGATAGCCGCCGGTCGCGACCGTCTTCTCGGATGCCTCGACATGATTGACCGAGACGGCCTTGACCGAGGTCTTGGCGTTGAGGCTATCGACGAAGCCCAGCGAAATATAGCCAATGGCACCGCGCGAACGAGATACCACGTCGCGCACCTGGCCCGTACCCGAAAGAACGGCCGAGCGGCGATCGAACGGCGTGCCGTCCATCACGATGGTGCGAAAGGCCTCACGCGTGCCGGACGCCTCGTCTCGGTTGATGACCTGAATCCTCAGGTCCTCGCCACCGACCTCTTTCCAATTGGTAATCTTGCCGGCGTAGATATCGCGGAGCTGCTCGGTCGAGAGGTTATCGACGGGGTTGTCGTCGTTCACGATGACCGCGATACCGTCGTGGGCAATGACGATGGGAGTCAGGCCCAGATCCTGTTCGTCGGCATTGAGTCCACGGGAGGAGCTGGCGATATCGGCCGTGCCGGCGCTGACGGCCTCGATGCCAGCGGAAGAACCCAAACCGGAAACGAGCACGTCAATGCCGGTCTCCTCCTTAAAGCCCTCGGCCGCAATCTCAGCGATAGGAAGGCAGGTCGTGGAGCCGGCGACGGTAATGGAAGAGGTAGAAGATCCCGAAGAACAGGCACACAGCGTAAGCGTAAGCACAGCGGCGCTCAGGACCGAAACGATCTTTCTCATAGCATCACGCCGATCGCAGCATGGCGCCCACAGGTGCCGTTCTCGTTACGGTAGGAATAAAAGCGGTCGTTCTGACGCACGGTCGAAAGCTGGGTATCCACGATATTATCCGCGTCGACACCGACATCTACCAGCGCCTCGCGAATGGCAGCGGAAAGATCGAGCATGCGAGAAGTACTCGCATCGATGCAAGAGAACTCGGCGGCAAAGCGATCCATGAGTTCCTGGGATACCTCATATTCGTCACCCAAGATATGGGGGCCGATATAGGCGGAAACGCCGCTCGCATCGCAGCCGGCAGTATCGCAAAGCGCCTGGCACGCCTTGGCGGAAATGCGTGCAATCGTGCCCTTCCAACCGGAGTGCACCACGGCAAATCCGCCAGGGGCCACCAGCACCACGGGAACGCAGTCGGCAAAGCAGAGCAGCACGGGTACGTTATGCGCCGTACAGACGATGGCATCGCAGCCCTCGGCAATCTGCTCGCGGACGTCCTCAAGGTCATCGGCGCCGTTCGAGGTCACCGCAACGATATGGTCACCATGGACCTGATTGGGAACGAGCAGGTTGTGCTCGCACTCGGCGGCACCCATAGCCTCGAGCGCGCGACGACGATTTTCTTGAACAGCAAAGGGATCATCGCCAACATGCGAGCCCAAGTTGAGTGAGGAGTACGCATCTTCGGAAACACCACCGGCGCGCTCGGTGAAGGCAAAGCGAACATCGGATGTCGCGCCCTCCACCAACGTAACTCCATCATGGTCGACACGCGAAACTTTGTCCGCACGTGCTGCCATACTAAAGCCTCCTAATAACACAAGTACCGCGGCATCGCCGCTACAGCCCGCGTTTATACGGCTGTCATACTTCTCTAAAAGGATACCTGCTGCGCTGGAGGCAATCGTAAAGGGAACGTAAAGAGATTGGAGGTTCTAGTTTACAAAGTCGAAATAAAAAGGGCGCGTCCATACGGACACGCCCCTGTGCACAACAATGCAAAGAACGACTTAGAAGCTGCCGCGCTTCAGGAAGTCGGGAAGCTCGAACTGATCGTTGCCGAAGTTAGGAAGCTCGGTGCCACCGACGTTACGGGTCGGAGCGGCCTGAGCCGGGCTGGTGGCCGGAGCGGTGCGCTGCGGCTCAGCGGAGGCAGCGGCCTTGCTCTGAGACTGCTGAGCGGCAAAGAGCTCGTCCTGACGGTTGACGTTGGAGTCGGAGAAGCCCGTAGCGATGACGGTGATACGCACCTGATCGCCCAGGGACTCGTCGACAACGGTACCGAAGATGATGTTGGCCTCGGGGTCGACGGCGTTGGCGACAACGTCGGCGGCGTCGCTGATCTCCTGGATGCCCAGGTCCTTGGAACCGGCGATGGAGAGCAGCACGCGTGTGGCACCATCGATGGAGCTCTCGAGCAGCGGGCTGGAGATGGCCTGCTGGGCAGCGTCGACGGCACGGGTATCCCCAGAAGAGGTACCGATACCCATCATGGCGGTACCGGCCTGCTTCATGATGGTCTTAACGTCGGCGAAGTCCAGGTTGATGATACCGGGGACGGTGATGAGGTCGGTGATGCCCTGGGTGCCCTGGGAAAGGACGCCATCGGCAATCGCGAAGGCCTCGAGCATGGTAGTCTTCTTCTCGGCGATGTCGAGCAGCTTATCGTTGGGGATGACGATCATGGTATCGACGCAATCGGAGAGGGTCTTAATGCCCTCCTCGGCGCTCTTCTTGCGCTTGCGGCCCTCGAAGGTGAAGGGCTTGGTCACGACGGCGACGGTCAGTGCGCCGACCTCGTTCATCGCGATATCGGCAACGATGGGAGCAGCGCCGGTACCGGTGCCACCGCCCTCGCCGCAGGTGATGAACACCATGTCGGCGCCAGCGAGCGCCTCGGCAATGTCGTCGCGGGACTCATCGGCAGCCTTGCGGCCAACCTCGGGGTTGGCGCCGGCGCCCAGGCCGCGGGTAAGGTCGGTGCCGATGTGCACCTTGATATCGGCATCAGAGATCGCGAGTGCCTGAGCATCGGTGTTGATGGCAACAAACTCGACGCCGCGGATGCCCTCTTCGATCATTCGATTGACCGCGTTGGTACCGCCGCCGCCGACGCCGACCACCTTAATGACGGCAAGGTAGTTGTTGATCTCTGTCTCGTGCATGTCGGTCCTCCGAACAAAGGTTATAGCCATAGCATGGGTCGACCCCTGCGCACATTAACCTTCAGGTTGAAAGTAAATGCAAAGGTAAACCGTATTATGGTTGCACATTATGAACGTATCAGTCAAATAATTGACCGTGAAAACCAAACAAACCAGATAAACGGCGTGGTATGGCCACTCAACAAAGCATCAACCAGCGCTACGAGGTCGGAGCATTCCTAAATGTGTAGTTGCCCGGAGAGCGCACATTGATATACGTTACGCCCTCTACCTGCGAAAGCAACTTGGTGACCACGCGTTCCTTCTTGGCGATATCGTCCGAATCGCCCAGCGACACCTCAATGCCGTTATTGAGGTTTGCCGAGATGGCTTCGACCGAAGGCATGGAAATATCCTTGACTTGTCCCAAGAACTCGCTCGAAAAACCACGCACATAATCCAGGCCGGCCTTAACGGCTTTGGAGTTCACCGCCTGGCCGGAAACCGGAGCGACATCCGCCGAGACATCAGTCAACAGCACCGCGCCATAATGCTTAGCGAGCGCCAGCGCGGCATCGATTCCGGTCAAGGTATTTGAGCCCTGCCCTGTCGTGATGACGTTGCCCTGGTCGTCCACTTCGACCGACGTCGACAGTGGGGCGATCCAGGTGTCATCATCCCCGATGGCCCAGGCAAGGTCATCGGAGCTGATATAGGCAATTGCGATGACCTTGCGCTCCATAGGCGTAATGATGAGCGTATGCGGGAACTGACGCTGGACATCCACGCCCGAGACCCACGGGTTCTGCTTGAGATCCTCGGTAATCTGGTCGGGATCGACGTTAAAAAGCGACGTTCCCTCGGGCAAATCGATCAGCTGGATAGCATCGTGCTTCGTCACATGCTCGCTGCCTTGAATCTGAATATCAGTGGCGGTAAACAATCCAGAGTTAATCACCACGATGGCAACGACGACGAGCACGGCCAAGACGGCCAGAACGCCGCCCACGATTTTGCCTTTGCCCGTAACGACAGAAGCGGCGTCTGATGTTTTATTTACCATCGCCCCAAGTGAAGACAACGGGTTGACGCTTTTTTTACCCGAAGGCTTCTTGACGGTAACCGGCACCGATGTCAGCGAGCGCGGTTTCGATGCGCCCAGCGTGCGACCTGGACGCGGCGCTTTAGTTCCCGTCGAGGGCTTAGGAGTTGCCATGGGACGGGCAGGTTTGGCGCCCATAACAGGCTTTGACGTCACCGAGGGACGCGAGGACTTTTTTGCGGCCGGACGATTACCGAGCTGCGAGCCGACGACCGGACGACTGGTCTGTCGAGCATGCCCGACAGACTTAGAATGCGCGACGGTATTGCGTTGAGGTTTGGCAGGCGCGCCGGAACGCCCTCCGGCGCGGCGGAAGGTGGGTTTCGATGCTCTAGAAGCCGAGGAATTTAACTTCCGGTCTGAGCTCGATGCCATACGCCTCCCTCACCTTTCCGTGCACATGTCTGATAACCGCGGCAACGTCATCGGCCGAGGCAGTTCCGTTATTAACGATAAAATTAGCGTGAACGGGCGAAACTTCCGCGCCGCCAATCGAAAAACCCTTTAATCCACAATCCTCGATAAGCTTGCCCACACTCGCATCGGGCGGGTTACGAAAGACCGACCCGCAGGATGCGCGACCCATGGGCTGCGTACGCTTGCGCCTCGTCAGGTACCGTTCCATGCGCTCGCGAATGTCGGCCTTGGGCGCCGGTTTAAGCTTGAGCACGCACTCGAGGATGATCTCATTGCGGGGAAGGCTACATTCGCGGTAGCCCCAAGTGATCTCGGACCCCGCATAATGCTTGATACCGGATGCCGGGTCAAACGTTACGACATCCTCAACCAGCGAGCCAATCCACTCGGTCCGCGTGCCGGCATTCATAGATATCGCACCGCCGACCGAACCAGGGATGCCAACGGCAAACTCAAGGCCCGAGAGGCTACGCGACAGGGCATCGTTGACCAGGCGCGCAAACATCACGCCCGCACCGACCGTCAGCGTACAACCGTCATCGGCAACAACCGTGCGCTGAAACTCACGTCCCAGCGAAATGACGGCGCCGCGATAACCGCCATCGGCAACCAGCAGATTGGAGCCCTTGCCGATAATGACCCACGGCACCTGCTCGCGATCGAGCACCGCCACGGCGCGGCGGAGGGCATGATAGCTATGGCACGTCACAAAGAGGTCGGCCTTGCCGCCGATACGATAGCTCGTATGACGCGCAAGGCGCTCGTCCTCGATCACATCCGTGTCGATCATGCCCGAGAGCGCCATGACGGCGTTAAACAGACCCATTAGACTTAAGCGTCTTTCTTGGCAGTCAGATACTCAATGAACTCGGGACCGACGGTCGTAACGTCACCGGCACCCATAGTGAGCAGCAGGTCGCCCTCGCCCACCATCTGCTCGAGCTCCTGATTGAGCTCAAGACGGCTGGAGCAGTACACGACCTCCTTGCCAGGATGCTTGGCGCGCACGGTATCGGCGAGCATCTTAGAGGTGACACCCGGAATGGGCATCTCGCCAGCCGAGAACACATCAATCAGCAGCAGTTTATCGGCATTGGCAAATGCATCGGCAAAGTCGTCGCACAGGGCCTGCAGGCGCGAATAGCGGTGCGGCTGGAACACGACGTCGACGTGCTTGTAGCCCAGCGACGAAGCGGCAGCAAGCGTCGCCTTGATCTCGGTGGGGTGATGGCCGTAATCATCGACCACGGTGATGCCATCGATATCGCCTACGTGGGTAAAGCGACGACGGACGCCCTCAAAGCTCGAGAGCGCCTTGGCGGCGGCGTCGATGTCAAGGCCCAGGACATGGGCGACGGTGAGTACCGCCGTGGCGTTGAGCATGTTGTGGCGACCGGGATTGCTCTTGATCTCCACAGCATGCTCAGTGCCGTCCTCAAAGCGAACGATAAAGTCGCTCTGGATGCCCTTGACATCCGGGTGCATGCAGACGATGTCGTTGCTCTCGGCAAAGCCGTAGGAAAGCACGTGACGGCCCGTCGACTTGGCGAGCTCGACCAGATGCGAGTCCTCACCGCAGACGATGACGGTGCCGTCCTCGCCCACCAGGCTCATGAATTTGGCGAAAGTTGCCTCGATCTCCTCGATACCCGAGTAGTGATCGAGGTGGTCGGCCTCGACGTTGGTCACAATGACCACGTTGGGGTTCAGGAACAGGAAGGAGCTGTCGGACTCGTCGGCCTCGGCGACAAAGTAGTCGCCCGAGCCGTTCTTGCCGTTCGTGTCATAGCCCTCGACGATGCCACCGATCAGGAAGCTCGGATCCAGACCCATGCGGTCGAGCATGGTGGCGCACATCGAAGACGTGGTGGTCTTGCCATGCGTGCCGGCAACAGCGACAGTCGTGTAGCCGTGGCCCAAAGCAGAGAGCATCTTGGCACGGGGCCACACGGGAATACCAAGCTCGCGAGCGCGCACAAGCTCAGGGTTGGACTCCGGAATAGCGGTGGAGACAACGACCACGTCGGGCTTGACCTCGTCGATCGTGGCGGCCTCATGGCCCACATGCACCTTCACACCAGCGCGGGTAAGCTGGCGGATATAACGTGACGTCTTAAGGTCGGAGCCGGTAACGGCATAACCGCGCTCGTGCAGAACGAGGGCGATGCCGCTCATGCCGGCGCCGCCGATACCGATAAAGTGGGCGCTCTTAAACTCGGGCGCGGAGGTTGCAGTCTGGGAATCAGCCATGTGCTCGTGTACTCCTTGCGTAAACACTGCCTGTAACCCGTTAACTGTACCGCACCTACTGCATCAGCGCGAGGGCGACCGACGATATCCCGTCTAACTAACGCAAACCCTCTACCGCATCCGCCAGAAGAGCGGCGGCCCTATCCTGAGCCAGACCACGCGCCGCCTGACGCATGGCCTCGCGCGCCGCCGCGTCATCGACCAGGTACAGCAGTTCATCGGCAAAGGCAGAACCGTCGATATCGGCATCGGCGCAGAGCACACCGGCCCCGGCGTCGACCAGATAACGGGCATTGGTGGTTTGGTGGTCGGCCGTCGCATGCGGATACGGCACGAGCACCGAGGGCACGGCGAGCGCAGCGATCTCGGCCACGCTCGATGCGCCCGAACGCGAGAGCACCAAATCGGCAGCAGCCAGCATATCGCCCATGTTGTCGATGTAAGGCTGGACGCGGTAACGCTCCGCCTCCTCGGGCGTCAGTGCCAAAGCGCGCTCGGTCTCCTCAAAGCCGTCGGCACCCGTCGAATGCAACACATAGAGGTTCTTGCGCGAAAGCAGCTCGTTTTTGAGCGAAACCACGCGCTCGTTGAGGTGCTGGGCGCCAAGTGAACCGCCAAAGACGAGCAGCAGCGTAGCGTCCTCAGGAACGCCAAGCGCCTTGCGGCCGCGAGCGCGATCGCCCTCGATTACCGAGCGACGTACGGGGTTGCCGGTCATGAGCACGTGGTCAGGGTCACCTTCGCGCTCAAAGACCGAACGCGCTGCCGGCACCGAGATACACACGCGGGCGGCATGGGAGTTCATCATCTTGTTGGCCAGGCCCGGAACAGAGTTCTGCTCATGCAGCAGATACGGAACGCCTGCGCCCTTGCACCACCCCAGCAGCGGAACCTCGACATAGGCACCAAAACCGACGGCAGCATCGGGCTTGCCGACCTTTGAGAAATGACTGGCGAGCGCACGTTTGGCCTTGTTGACACGCCACAGCGAGGTCAGCGCCGTCCAAGGACGGGAGCGGTCGAAGCCCGTGACCGTAATGGGCACAAAATCAAACCCAGCCTCGGGGACCAGACGACCCTCGAGCTTGCGCGACTGGCCCACGAACACAACGTGGTGGCCGCGGTCACGCAGCTCTTCGGCCAAGGCGAGCGCGGGGTTGATGTGCCCTGCCGTGCCGCCGGCTGCAATAGCAACGGTCATTTTATCGGTCATGGTAGTCCCTTCGTACGCGCGGTCCCTGGTCGTCGATACGCAGACGTGCCGACGGGTCCGAGTTCAAATCGATTCGATTATATCCGCCGCCCGCATTGCGAGGAGTGGGGCGCTGAGGACGACCTTGCGGCGCCGTTCGCTGACGCGGGCGGGCTGCCGGCTCGGTCGCAGAGCCATCCAGGACGGTAAAACCGTTACGCGAAGATCGCTCGCCGCGCACGTGGGGCACGCCGGCGGTACTCTCATCCATAACGGCAAAGCTCTCACGTCGGCGGTCATACTCATCGCGGCGGGCGCTCTCGTACGAAACGCGCAGGATCAACCCGGCAAGCATGAGCGACACGATAATCGACGAACCGCCGTAGCTAATAAACGGCAACGGTTTGCCCGTCATGGGAAACACGTTGAGGATGCCCAGCGCGTTAATCAAAAACTGCACCGCGAGAATGACCGCGGAGCCAGACGCCATGAGCGCGCCCCGACGATCGGTCGCCTGCTCGGCAATGCGAAACGCCGAGTAGATCAGCATCGCAAACACCAAGAAGAACAGCACGGTTCCAACAAAGCCGACTTCCTCGCCAATGATAGCCAGGATGTAGTCATTGTGCGCCTCGGGCAGATACGAGTACTTCATGGTTGAGTTGCCGATGCCACGGCCGAACAGACCGCCCGAGGCAAAGGCCATGATGGCAAGCGTGGCCTGATAGCCGTCACCATACTCGTCGGCCCAAGGGTTCAAGGCAACCTGAATACGCACCATACGGTACGGCTCTGCGACAAGCGCAATCACGATCACGAGAATGCCGAAGATTAGCACGCCGATGATAAATCTGGGGTCGAGACCCGCAAACAACGCCATGCACATGAGGGTCAACAGGATGATCAGGACAGTACCGAAATCGGGCTGGATAAAGATCAGAAAGAGCGAAATGCCCAAGTAGATGCCCATCTTGCGAAGGAATTCGTTGATGTTGCCACCGGGCGAAAAGAAGCGATCAAGCATGATGGCCGAATACGCAATGGCAAATGGCTTTAAAAACTCGGAAGGCTGGAACTGAATACCGGCGATGTTAAGCCAGCGCGTGGCGCCACGGCTGCCGCTGCCCACCAAGAACACCAGAAACAGTAGCCCTATCATGCCTATGAGGAAGATCCTGAGCACATCCTCCCCAAACCAGCTGTCCGGCAAAACGCGCACGATGGCAATCAGCGCCAGAACACCGACCACGGCAAACGCGGCCTGTCGACCCAGAAAAAACGTCGCCGAGCCATTCTCGTGCAGCGCCTCGACCGAAGACGCCGAGTACACCATCAGCAGGCCAAAGCATACCAAGGTAAACAAGCAGGCCATGAATATCAAACGGGGGCGCATGATACGGGCGGGAACGCCGGCAATATAGCGTTCGCTAAACGACTGCCCGCCGCGGCTGGAACGCGGTGTGATACGACGTGAGGAAGCACGGTCCGAGTCGGGCCTCCTCATACCTTGTCGGGGGCTCTCCTCTCTCACCGCAACCCCTATTCCATTTGTGATTTCGCTGCAGCGGCAAGCTGGGCCACGTAGTCCTTAAACACGCGGCCGCGCTCCTCATAGCCCGAGAACTCATCGAACGAAGAGCAGGCAGGAGAAAGTAAGATCACGTCACCACGGCTCGACAGCGAACGGGCGACGTCCACGGCGTCGCGTAGGTCATCTGCCTGGGCGATATCCACATCGCCATCGACATCGGCCTCGTCCATAGCGGCGGTGAAGCGCTCGCGCGCATCGCCAAAGCAGACGACCGAGCGCACGTTGTCCATAACGACGCGCGCGAAGTCCGCGAGCGGCGTGCCCTTATCGTGGCCGCCGAGCAGCAAGATCACATCGTCATCGGGAAATGCCGTCAGCGCCTTCTCGACCGCATCGGTGTTGGTCGCCTTGGAATCGTTGACGTAGCGCACGCCGTCAATCTCGCCACACGGCTCCACGCGGTGCTCGAGCGGCTGGAACGAGGCAAGACCGCGGCAGACACCATCGACATCGGCACCGACCGCCAAGGCAGCCGTGGCAGCGCACAGGGCATTGATAACATTGTGATGGCCCGAGATCTTGAGCTCGGATGTAGCGATGAGCGGGGTCTCGACACCCTTCAGACGCACGATCATCTTGCCATCGCGCACAAAGGCGGCATCCTCGCCCTCAGGCTCGTCAAAGGCAACCTTGCAGATGCGACGACCCGGCGTGTAGATGTACTCATCGAACTCGTGAATGCCGGCGTCTTCGACGTCGACAACCACCAGATCGTCATCGACCATATTGTCAAACAGTTTGATCTTGGCAAGCGCATAGTTCTTATGGCTCTTATGCCAGCCCAAGTGGTCGGGAGTGATGTTGAGCAGCACCGCCACGCGGGGGTGGAGCTCGGTTGTCGTAGCAATCTGATAGCTCGAGAGCTCAGCCACAAACCACTCGTTGTGGGCTCGGCCGTCAATCTCGTTGACCGGCGGCTCGCCGATGTTGCCGACAGCAACGCTGGCCTCGCCGGCAGCCTTAAGCAGATAATCAGTCAGCGACGTGGTGGTCGTCTTGCCGTTGGTGCCCGTGATGGCAATCCAGTTATCGGGCGACAGGCGATAGGCAAACTCGGGCTCACCCATAATCTGGGCGGCATGCTCGCGCCCAGCCTTAAAGAAGCCCGAGAACTCCGAGATACCCGGGCACGTCACGCATACGTCATAGGCGCCCTCGACCTGTTCGGTCCCATAGACAAACGACGCACCAGCAGCCTCGAGCGCACGCGTGGCGTCATTGGGCTCAGAGGTGCCACCGCCATACACGGTAACGGCACTTACGCGCTCGGGATGTGCCAGCGCCCAGCGGGCGACATCGAGACCGGATTTGCCCTGACCCAAAACGAGCAGGCTAAAGACATCAGCAAGAGACATGAAAGACCACTATCCCAACTGGAAGAACAGGGCAAGGCCAACGGCACCAAAGGCCGCAGCGATAATCCAAAAACGGATGACGACCTTGGTCTCGGCCCAGCCCTTCTTTTCGAAATGATGATGGATGGGCGCCATAAGGAAGACGCGCTTGTGCGTAAAGTGGAAGTAGACAACCTGAATCATGACCGACAAGGTCTCAACGATAAACAGGCCGCCGATGATGAGGGAGACGACCTCGGTGTTGGTCATGATGGACGTGCAGGCAAACGCGGCTCCCAGGGCAAGCGAGCCGGTATCGCCCATAAAGATGCTCGCCGGATAGCAGTTGAACCACAGAAAGCCCAAGCAGGCACCGGCACACGCGGTGCAGAAGATGGACAGGTTCACGTCTCCGTGCAAAAACGCCATGGCAGCCATGGCGAGCATGGCAATCATGGAGGTGCCGCCGGCAAGACCGTCAAGGCCATCGGTCAGGTTCACGGCATTAGAAAGACCGGCGATCATCAGCCAGCAAAAGACAATGTAGAACCACGGGAACGAAAGGCCGCAGATGGTGGTCGAAAGAACACCGAGGTCAATCGTCAGGCCGCCGGGAAAACGAATCTCGGGGGCAACGCCGCACCAGTTGACGGCAAGCACCGTAAAGGTGACACAGATAATGGTTAGGCCGATCATCTTGGCATGGGGCGTCAGACCGAGAGAGCGCCCATGCGTAACGGAGGTCAGGTCGTCGATCAGGCCCAGCACGCCGGTCGCCAGCGTGGCAAGCAGCACGAGCACGAGCTCGGTGGTGAGCTTGCCCATCAGCAGGCAGGTCAGCGAGATCGCGACGAGGATGACAACGCCACCCATGGTGGGCGTTCCCTGCTTAACCAAATGACGCTTGGGGCCGTCGGCACGAACCTGCTGGCCGATACCCTCGACCTTGAGCAGCTTGATCCACCACGGCATGAGCAGCAGCGCAATGGCAGCGGCGATGCCAAGCCCCAAAAAAGCCTGATACGTTGGATACGAGGGATTGCCGAACATGGGCTAGCACACACCTTCCACAAAGCGGTCGAGCTCAACAAAGCGGGAACCCTTGACCAGTACAACATCATGTTTTTCAAGCGCGCCGCCCATGCGGTCGAGCACCTGCTGATAATCGGAGAACACCTGGATGCGGTCCTCGTCCATACCCATCATGCGCGCGGCATCGGCCATAAGCTGGGCCAGCTCACCACCCACGCACGCCAGCATGTCGAGCTTCTTGGCGGCGGCATAGGCGCCCACGAGCTCATGCATGCGAGGAGCCTCATCGCCCATCTCGCCCATCTCGCCCAGGATCGCCATGCGAGACCCCGTGCACGAAAGCGAGCACAGTAGATCGAGACCAGCGGCCATGGATTCGGCGCTGGCGTTATAGGAATCGTCAATGACGCGGGCACCGCTCTTGGCGCGCTTGATCTCCTGGCGGTGACCGGTGATCGTGAGGCCTCTAAAGGCAGCATCGACCTGCTCGGGCGTCACGCCCAGGCGATAGGCAACTGCGGCGGCCTTAACGGCATTTGGGACGGACTGCACGCCGGGGATGGCAAGCATGGTATCGATCGTCTCGCCCTGGCCAAAATCGAGCGTAAAGACCGGACGGCCTTCGTCATCAACACGAATGTCGCGGGCGCGGACCTCATCATCGTCCGAGACGCCGGCCAGCATCACGTCGATACCAGCAGGCTGGGCGAACGTATCGCGAATGAACGGTGTAAAGTCGTCCTCGCCGCCCAAAACCAGCAGCGGCAAGAAGTCGCCGGCGGCGCACATACCCTGGACAATCTCGGCCTTAGCGCGGGCGATGTTCTCGCGGCTGCCCAAAATGCCGATGTGAGAGGTACCAATCTTGCTCACGATGGCAAGGTTGGGATTGGCGGACTGGGACAGGCGCTCGATCTCGTGGAAATGGTTCATGCCCATCTCGAGCACCAGGACCTCGGTATCGGCCGGAGCGGAAAGCACCGTGAGCGGCATGCCGATCAGGTTATTGAAATTGCCCTTGGTGGCCCAGACACGATAGCGCTTGGCGAGTACAGCGGCGAGCACGTCCTTGGTCGTCGTCTTGCCGATGGAACCGGTAATGCCAACGACCAGGCAGCCAAGCTCCAGGCGATACGTGTGCGCCAAACGCAGCAGAAACTCCTCGGGATCATCGGTCAGCAAGATGGCACAGCCCCTGTCCTGTGCCAGCGAGACCAGCTCGGCCTCGGGCTCACACGTCATCACGACGGCGCCGGCACCCGACTGGACGGCACGGGAAGCAAAATCATTGCCGTCGACGTTTTCACCGGGAAAGGCGACGAAAATCGTCCCTTCCTCGACCTGGCGCGAGTCGATAACGCACCCGCGGCATACCCGATCGGCTTCTCCCGTCACGGTTCGGGCCCCTGTTGCGGCCGCGAGGTTGTTGACGGCGATCTCTATCATTGCAGCTCCCCTGTAAACCTAATAATGCTATCGGCGTATTGTATCCCAGCGCCGCACATGCGTGGTGCAGGGCATGTGAACACCCTCATATGGGACAACAAACCACGCCCCAAAGATTGTAACCCCCTACTTCGTGTGCGGGATACCCAGCACGTCGAGCGCGCTGGCCATAATGGACTGGAACGGCACCGCAGCGGCATCTGAGCCGCTCGGCGTTCCGTCGAGCGTGATATAGCACAGCACCTTGGGCGATTGTGCCGGTGCAAAGCCCATAAAGGACGACATGTAGTTCTCCTTGAGGTAGCCGCCGTTCTCGTCGGCACGTTCGGCCGTACCGGTCTTACCCGCCACGTCATAGCCGTCAACCGCGCCGCCAACGCCCGTTCCCTCGGACACGACCGTCTGCATGCACGATGTCACCTGGGATGCGGCGTCCTCCGAAATCGCGCGCTCGCCTTCACCCCAGTCCTTCTCGTCGCCTTTGCTGGACTTATAGAAGTGCGGTGTCATCATCACACCGCCGTTGGCGATGCCGCCCACGGCACGTGCGATCTCAATCGGCGAGACGGACAGTGCCTGTCCAAAGCTCATCGAGCCCAGCGTGGCGCCGTCATACTGGTCACGCTCCTTGACGATACCCAGGCTCTCGCCCGGAAAATCTACACCGGAGCTATGACCGATGCCCCACTTGTCCACATAGGCGGCAAAGTCGTCGGCACCGATCTTGCGCCCCACCAGGACAAAGCCCACGTTGGACGAACGGCGCATCATCTCGCGCACATCCATGGTCATGGCGTAGTCGCGCTTGTCAGCATCGGTGACGGTATCGTCGCCCACCTTGATGCTCGCCGGCACCTCAAACGACGTACTCGATCGCACGACGCCCAAGTCGAAGCCGGCGCCCGCCACGAGCGTCTTAAAGACCGAGCCGGGCTCGTAGGCGTCGGTGACCAGGCGCAAGTTCATATCCTCGGTCTTGGCGTTTTCCAGATCGGTCTGGTCGTAAGTCGGATACGAGCAGGCTGCCAAGATCTCGCCTGTCGTAGGATCGGTGACCAGCGCCGAGCCGTTCTTGGCCTTAGTCTTCTCAACTGCCTCTGCCAGGGCATCCTCGGCCGCACGCTGGATATTGACGTCGAGCGTCGTCACGATATCAACGCCGTCGACCGCAGCCACCTTTTTATAGGCACCGCCCGCGATATAGCTGCCGTCCCTCGCGCGCTCGCGTACGAGAGAACCGTTCGTGCCTGTCAGAAGCTTGTTGTATTGCTTTTCGAGACCCGTCAAGCCGTCGTTGTCCACATTCACTACACCCAGCACCTGCGATGCCAGATTGCCGTATGGATATACGCGCTTCATGGCCTGCTCAAAAAGCACGCCGGGCAGGTTCTTCTTCTCCAGCGCCGCAACATCGTCTTCGTCCACCTGGCGCTTGATATACACCCAGGTGCCATCGGACTCAACGAGTTTGCGGCAGGTCTTTTTATCGATTCCAGTTGCCTTGACCAGCGCCGACACCGTCTTGTCGACATCCTCGACAAGCTGCGGGTTCACGGCGATGTTGCGACATTCGACCGACGACGCCAGCACGTTACCATTGCGGTCGTAGACGGTGCCACGTTTGGCATAGAGGGTCTGCGCAAGCAGGCGGCGCGCATCGGCACGCTCGCGCAGTTTATCGGCTTCGACAATTTGATAGTCGGCAAGGCGAAAGACGCCCAAGCCCAAGCCAAGCCCGATGAAGCCCATGACAGCTTTGCGGCGAGGCAGAGGCGCGCCTGTGAGCCATTCGGTCGACGAACTCTTGCGCGACCTGGTGTTATGCACTTGAGGGCCGCCCGAGCCGCGAAGTCGCGACGCCGGGTCGTTGCCACGGGACTGCCCGGCGTTGTAAGATTGCCGACCCGTTCCTTGATAACCAGAACGTCCCCGCGACGAGGGACGTCCAGAACCGCGGCCCCCATCGGAACCGCGGCGATAGTCATTTGTCATACTCAGCTACCGTCTTGCTACTGAGCGGTCGCGGTCGCGTTGGCGCCCGCGGCTGCATCCTGCGAAAAGTCAAGTGTAACGCTCTCGCTGGGCTCCACCATGCCATAAGCGCCCGCAAGGTCGCGAATGCGCGTGTCGGCGCCATAGACCGAATGCATGACCTCCAGGTCGGAGCTCTCATCGGTCGCCTTTTCGAGCGTGCTGGTAAGCTCGGCGTTGCTGTTGAGCACCTGGGCCGTAACGCCGGCGAGCGCCACGCGGGCGACGCCGATCGTCATGAAGATAGCCGCAATGATGCAAAACGTTTTAAGAACGCTCATGAAAACCGGGCTTACCGCCTGGTTTGCCTGACGGCCCGCGCCCGTGTAGACATCAAAGCGCGGCGCGCGCTGCTCACGGGGAGCAACGGGGGCCTGCGGCGTCTCACGATAGGCGGGCATGGCGTTCATATCATAGGCGAGTGCTGCGCTTGAAGTGTTGTAGCCCATGATATGCCGCCTCCCATCCCGAGTACGTTGGTAGTGTGTTTAAGCTTCGTTTATGGTGCGAGCGGGAGGTCCAATATCGCGCGGTCGCGCCTACAGACGCTGCGCCACGCGGATTTTGGCTGATCTCGCCCGAGGGTTGCGCTCAACCTCATCAGGCTGGGCAACCAAGGGTTTGCGGGTGATGACCTTGAGTATCGGCACGTTGCCGCACACGCACACCGGAATCTCCGGCGGACACGTGCACCCCTGGCTCATCTCCTTAAAGTGGTTCTTTACGATACGGTCCTCGAGCGAGTGATACGAGATGACGCAGATACGTCCGCCCGGGTTGAGCCACCTGGTGGCGGCATCAAGCCCTCGTTCGAGCACATCGAGCTCGTGATTGACCTCGATGCGAATGGCCTGGAAACTTTTCTTGGCCGGGTGTCCGCCATGCCGACGAGCGGCAGCCGGGATACCCGCCTTGATGATCTCGACAAATTGGCCGGTGGTTTCGATCGGTTCTTGCTCGCGGCGGCGCACGATCTCGCGCGCGATCTGCGAGGCGAACTTCTCTTCGCCGTAGACGCGTAGAATCCGGGCGAGGTCGTGTTCGTTATAGGTGTTGATGACCTCAGCTGCGTTTAAGGTGTTATTACCCGGATCCATCCGCATGTCCAATGGGGCGTCCTCGTTATACGAAAAGCCCCTGCCAGGGATATCGAGTTGCGGCGACGAAACGCCCAAATCGAACAGGAAGCCATCGACCCCGGGCACCTCGGCCGAGCAAAGCAGCTCGTCCAAGTCGCCGAAGTTGCCCTTCAGCAGCTGGTGCGGAACGCCGGGAACCTCGCGGTCCAGACGGGCGCCAGCGGCCTCGAGGGCCATGTCGTCCTGATCGACGCCGAGCAAAAGGCCCGTCTCCCCCACCTGCGCGGCCATCTTTACCGAATGGCCGGCACCGCCAAGGGTGCAATCGCAGACAACGGAGCCGCTCTTTAGCCGCAGCGACTCAAGCACTTCGCCGAGCATGACAGGTTCATGCCGATATTCTTGTGTCAAGATCCCACGCTCCATCCGTTACCCGTGCCTTGCCCTTACGAGAAGAAGAGGTCCAGCAGGGCCTCATCGTCATCGTCCTCATCGGCCGCGGCGCGATCCCAAACCTCAAGGTGGTCGTAGTTGCCCACAACCGTGACCTCGCGGTCGAGGTTCGCCTGCTTGCGGAGAGACTCGGAAAGACCGATACGACCGGCGCTGTCCACATCCATCGACGTAGTGCGCTTGTTGATCGCCCTCATGAGCTTCTGGTCATTAATGTCACGCGGGTTAAAACCCTCGTGGCCCTCACGACCCGCGAAGAGTCCTTCAACCCACTTATCGAAGGCCTCGGCAGAGAACACGTACAGAGCATCGACATCCAGGGCTTTGAACACGCGAACGTGCTCTCCAAGCTCCTCGCGAAGGGGTGCAGGCAGGGATAGACGACCTTTTGCATCGAGATTGCGCTCGTATGCACCAGTCATTCCCATGTGCGCCCTCCCCTCGGTTACTCAGATGGCACGTACGCGGGGAACCACCCCGCCTGTCGACGTCATTAATAATATGGGGAACCGCCCCATTTTTCAACACCTTTCCCCACCCCTTCCCCCACTCCGCCCACCACTCCACCCACCATATATCGCAAAACACCCCAAGCATATGTTCGAAAACACAATATGTTGTGTTTACAGCAACGGCGGGATGCCACCTGTGGCACCCCGCCGTTCAACCTCAACCTTCAAGTTGACCTTGAGGCGATTTTTGCGTCCCTTTACATGCCGTTCACATCGCCCCCAAACTCCCCCACCCAAGGCACATGCGGCCCACCACCGCGACGCCAAGTGGCGAAAAATGGGACGGGCCCCAGATTGCCCATGCGCGCGCAAAAGCACGCCGCGGCAATCTGGAGCCCGTCCCCAAATACCTATAAATATGCAGGTCAGCGATGTGTTAACGATGTGCCAGCGGGTGCGCCGCCAGATAGACCTCGGTCAGTTGCGTACGATCGACATGCGTGTAGACCTGCGTGGTCGATATATCGGCATGTCCCAAGATCTCCTGTAGCACACGGAGGTCTGCGCCGCCCGCAAGCATATGGGTGGCAAAGGAGTGACGCAGCGTATGGGGATGGAGCCCCACCAGTCCCACCTGGCGCCCGTAGCGCTCACAGATGGCATGGATGCCCTGGCGCGACAGACGGCGGCCGTTCTTATTTAAAAAGACCGCCGAGGTCTCGGTTCCGCGGGCATGGGCCGCCAAGCGAGAACGCCCCTCAGTTACATAGAGCGTCAGAGCTCGCGCCGCGCTTCCCACCAGCGGTGACAGGCGTTCCTTTGAGCCCTTACCGCGAACGAGCACAAAGCCATCGTCGATATGGATATCGGCCACATCGAGCCCCACCAACTCGCTCACACGTAAACCGCATCCGTAGAGCACTTCCAAGATGGCATGGTCGCGCAAGCCCATCTCGCCCTCGGGAAAGTCTTGATCGAGCAGCGCCGAGACATCCTCCACCGATAGATACTCCGGCAAACGCTCAGCCTTTTTAGGCAGGCGCAACGCCGCCGTTGGATTTTGGGCCACAGCCCCATCGCGCACCAAAAAGGCATGCAGGCCCTTCACGGCCGCAAGCGCACGCTCCACTGAGGCATCGGAATAGCCCCCATCGCGACGGTCGGCAACAAAGCCCTCCACGACCTGACGAGTCACCTCTTCAAAAGACACAATACCCGCCCGCTCCAGATAGGCGCAGTACGTCGTCAGGTCACGACGATAGGCCGCAATCGTGTTGCGCGCCAAACCCCGCTCGACCGCGAGGTAATCGAGATACTCCCCCGCCGCCACGGCGAGCGACGAGGGAGTAGCTTCGGTATGTTCCTTATTCGCCGGCACCCTTAGTCCGTAGCGAGGTTCATGGGCGTCACCTGCAGACGGTCGACACCCTCGTGCTGGCCGATCGAAGCGCGCACGAACTCGCGGAACAGCGGCTGTGGGTTGGTCGGGCGGCTCTTGAACTCGGGATGAGCCTGGGTTGCCACATACCACGGATGCACGTCGCGCGGCAGCTCGACCATCTCGACCAGGCGCTCGTCGGGCGACAGACCCGAGATAACCAAGCCGGCGTCCTCGAGCTGGTCACGGAAGGCGTTGTTGAACTCAAAGCGATGACGGTGACGCTCGTAGACGAGCTCCTCGCCATATGCCTCGCGAGCAAGGGTATCGGCGGCGAGCTTGCACGGATAGGCGCCCAGACGCATGGTGCCGCCCTTCTCGGTCACGTCCTCCTGCGAGCTCATCAGATCGATGACGCTAAACGGGCCGTCCGGATCGAACTCGGAGGAGCTGGCGCCGGCAAGGCCGACGACGTTGCGGGCGAACTCGCACACGGCCACCTGCATACCCAGGCAAATGCCCAGATACGGAATCTTGTGCTCACGGGCAAACTCGGCCGCGAGGATCTTGCCCTCCAGGGCGCGCTTGCCAAAGCCGCCGGGGACCAGGATGCCCGAGGCGTCGCCCAGAACCTCGGAGACATTCTGCTCGTCGAGGCTCTCGCCGTCGACCAGCTGGACGTCCACATGGCGATCGTAGAAGACGCCCGCATGGTGCAGGGCCTCGATAACCGACAGGTACGCATCGGGCAGCTGCGTGTACTTGCCCACGACGGCGATCTTCACCTTGTCGGCGTGATGGTTGGCGTGATTCTGTTTGCGCAGGAACTCATTCCACTCGCTCATGTCGCGCTCACGCGGGTCCAGACCCAGGCGCTCGCAAATGCGCAGGTCAAAGTCCTGCTCGGCAAGCAGCTGCGGAACATCGTAAATGCTCGCGCAGTCCTCGTTGGTAAAGACACAATCGGTGTCGACGTCGCAGAAGCTTGCGATCTTTCCGCGGATAGCGTCATCGATATGGTGGTCGGAGCGCAGCACGATGATATCGGGCTGGATGCCAAAGCTGCGGAGCTCCTTGACGGAATGCTGCGTGGGCTTGGTCTTGACCTCGTGGGCGGCGGCGATATAGGGAACGAGCGACACGTGGATGTAGCAGACGTTCTCGGGGCCGGCCTCCTTGCGGTACTGACGGATGGCCTCGACAAACGGTTGGGACTCGATGTCGCCGATCGTGCCGCCCAGCTCGGTGATGACTACATCGGAGCCGGTCTGCTCCTCGATGCGGCGGAACTTGTCCTTAATGGCATTGGTGACGTGAGGAATCACCTGCACGGTACCGCCCAAAAAGTCGCCGCGACGCTCGCGGGCGATCAAGCTCTTATAGATGGCGCCGGTCGTAAAGTTGGAATCGCGGGTCAGGTTCTCATCAATAAAGCGCTCGTAATGACCCAGGTCTAGGTCGGACTCGTAACCATCCTCGGTAACGAAGACCTCACCATGCTGGAAGGGGCTCATGGTACCGGGGTCGACGTTCAGATACGGATCGGCCTTCTGCATCGTTACTTTGTAGCCACGCGACTTGAGCAGACGGCCCAGCGAGGCCGCGGTGATACCCTTGCCCAGAGACGAAACCACGCCACCGGTTACGAACACATGCTTGGTCATATTGAGTTACCTGCGCTTCCCGTAGAAGTTGTTTATCCACATCTTACGGGTCTTCATTGTAATACTCGCGCCGCGGACCGTTCGCAATTTTTCTCGCGTGAGATTGCATTTCTCAATCTTGAAACAAAACGCCGCCCGGTTTCCCAGGCGGCGTCGCTATGGCAAGGGTTACATGCTGCTATCGATCAGAAACCTCGTCCTCAAGCATTTCTTGAACGAGCATGCCGGTACGGACGCCCTCAAGATACCACTCGCCACGTTCGGTGAGGCAAATGCCATTTGCAAGCTGACCGCCGTCGTCGCTATAACGCGAGACGACATCAATCATGCCTTCGGAATCCAAGCGATCGATTGCGGCGCGGGCACGATACGGCGAAACCCCCACGCGCTCGGCAAGCGTTTTGCGCGAGAAACCATACGGCCCGCCATTGTCTTCGGTTTGCTGGTCGATCTCCATCAATACCAGCACCTCGACACGCTTCATATCGTTGACACTCGCACGACCCTTGCCCGCCATAGCAGCCTCCTCAAACCGAGCACGAGCATCTAACGCGCCGTGCGCGACCGACACACCTCACGATGGCAGGTAATATCCATCATGCGGCATCCCGCTAAGGATGAAACAGTTACGGTTATTGTATACCGCTCAAATTGTTTCTAGGCAGGTAAACAGCTACTTTTCGCCGAAATAGGCGCTTTATTGATCAAAAAGCCGTACCGGGCGCTAACCCGATACGGCCAAAATGCAATGCAATTACCGCGGTGCTTCAAACTTAGCGATGGAAGAAACCGCGGCGCTCAAACTTGGGCTCGCAGCACACGTTGATACCCAGTTTGCGCAGTACCGTCTCGTCCGTCGGCGAGATAATCACACTAAAGAAGGCATCGCAACCGCGCAGCTGCTCCAGGCCCGAAAGGACGCGAGCGGCCGTCTCACTCGTGGCCGAGGTGATCGACAGCGCCATAAGCGTCTCGTCGGTGTGGAGGCGCGGGTTTTTGCTGCCCAGGAAATGCGTCTTGAGCTTGCTGATGGGCTCGATCGCTTCATCGCTAATGACCTCGAGCTCAAGGTCGACGCCCGAGACATGCTTAAGTGCATTCATGATGAGCGAGCTCGCGGCGCCCAGGCGCGTGGAAGTCTTGCCGGTCACCACGGAGCCATCGGGCATGACCATGGCACCCACGGGACCACCCGTCAGCTGCTCCCTGGTGAGGGCTGCCGAGCGCGCCGGTGAGTAGTTCTTATCGATGCCGGCTTTCTTCATAATAATCTTGAGACGGTCGACTTGCTCATCGCCCACGCCGGTACGGCGCACATTTTCGACCGCGGTAAAGTAGCGGCGGACGATCTCCATCTTGGAAGCGTCGCGGCAGGCATCGTCATCGGTGATGGCAAAACCGACCATATTGACGCCCATGTCCGTAGGGCTCTGGTAGGGGCTCTTGCCCAGGATCTTTTCCATCAGGGCACGGACTACCGGGAAGGCCTCGACGTCGCGGTTGTAGTTGACCGTGGTCTTGTTGTAGGCCTCAAGGTGGAACGAATCGATGATATTGGCGTCGTCGAGGTCAGCCGTGGCGGCCTCGTAGGCAATATTGACCGGATGCGTCAGAGGAAGATTCCAGACAGGGAAGGTCTCGAACTTGGCATAGCCGGCGGCCGTGCCATGCTTGTGCTCGTGATAGAGCTGAGACAGGCAGGTGGCAAGCTTGCCCGAGCCAGGACCGGGGGCAGTGACCACGACGAGCGGTCGGGTGGTCTCGACAAACTCGTTCTTGCCGTAGCCATCGTCGGACACGATCAGATCGACATCGTGCGGATACCCCTCGATGGGATAGTGCAGCTTGGCGGGAATACCGAGCGCGTTCAGGCGGTTGCGGAACACATCGGCAGCGGGCTGGCCGGCGTACTGGGTGATGACCACAGCCGCGACAGCAAAGCCGTTGCCGCGAAACAGGTCAACCAGGCGCAGCACATCCTCGTCATAGGTAATGCCAAGGTCACCACGAGCCTTGTTTTTCTCGATGTGGTTCGCGTTGATCGCGATGATAACCTCGACATCGTCGGCGATGCTCTTGAGCATGCGGAACTTGCTGTCCGGTTCAAAACCCGGCAGCACGCGGCTCGCATGATAGTCATCGAACAGCTTACCGCCAAACTCCAAATAGAGCTTGCCACCAAACTGCGAGATGCGCTCCTTAATGTGAGCAGCCTGCAGCTCGATATATTTCGCGTTGTCGAAACCCTGCCGCATATATGGCTCCCGTCCCGTTTCCATTTAATGTTCTAGGCGATTATAACGGAGCAGACCCTCCCCAACGCCCAAGCAATCAACTGGCACCAACCAAACACGCCATCGATAAGTTGCGGTGAAATAGTTCCCGTTTAACCCCTCAAGAGGGGGTGCGGACAGAAAGTTGGACCGTGAAGCGGTCCGGACTGGAGGTTCGC